>ONMB01000005.1 GCA_900318825.1 uncultured Ruminococcus sp. | reverse complement strand
AGTTGAAGCTCCTATGCCCGGAAACATTATCCGTGTTGACGTAAAGCAGGGAGACACAGTCAAGGCTGGACAGATCCTCATAATTCTCGAAGCAATGAAAATGGAAAATGAGATCGTTGCACCCAAGGACGGCACAGTCGCTCAGGTCGTAACGAGCAAGGGCTCAGTAGTAGATACAGGCGCACCTCTCGTAGTTATTGCATAAGGAGGCTGCGGTATGGATGTTATTGAGACCTTAAAGACCTTATGGAACGATTCGGGATTTCAGAGCTTCTTTGTAGACGGCGGCTGGAAGAATCTGATAATGATATGTGTATCATGTCTGCTTCTTTATCTCGGAATCGTCAAGAAATTTGAACCGCTTCTCCTTGTGGGAATAGCATTCGGCTGTCTGCTTGTAAACCTTTCATATTTTGGTGCGGGTTCAAGCGACGCGCTCTATCATCTTGATCTGTGGGACAACTTCCTCGATCCTGAGCACGCGGATTATCACAGCTACGGCGCAATAATGCGTCACGGCGGACTTCTCGATATCCTTTACATCGGCGTAAAGGCTGGTATCTATCCTTCACTCATCTTTATGGGCGTAGGTGCGATGACAGATTTCGGACCGCTTATCTCCAATCCTAAGAGCCTGCTTCTTGGTGCGGCTGCACAGATGGGCGTATTCCTTGCATTCTTCGGAGCTATCTGTCTCGGATTTACCGGACAGGAAGCAGCTTCTATCGGAATTATCGGCGGTGCGGACGGTCCTACCGCTATCTTCCTCACAACAAGACTTGCACCTCATCTCCTCGGAGCGATCGCTATCGCAGCTTACTCATACATGGCACTTATCCCTATGATACAGCCTCCGATCATGAGAGCTCTCACAACTGAGAAGGAGCGTCAGGTAAAGATGGAGCAGTCAAGAACAGTTTCCAAGACAGAGAAGATCATCTTCCCGATCATCGTTGCAATGTTCGTAATCCTCCTTCTTCCCTCAACAGCACCGCTCGTAGGCTGCCTTATGCTCGGCAACCTCTGGAGAGAGTGCGGCGTTACAGAAAGACTTTCTGATACAGTACAGAATGCTCTGATGAACATCGTAACAGTATTCCTTGGAATTTCAGTTGGTGCAACAACAGCTGCTTCGAGATTCCTTTCACTTGAGACTATCAAAATAGTAGGTCTCGGACTTGCAGCTTTCTGCTTCTCAACTATCGGCGGACTTCTCGTAGGCAAGCTGATGTATAAGCTGACTGGCGGAAAGGTAAATCCGCTCATCGGTTCAGCCGGCGTATCGGCAGTACCTATGGCAGCCCGTGTATCACAGATGGAAGGTCAGAAGGCTAATCCTAAGAACTTCCTTCTCATGCACGCTATGGGACCGAATGTTGCTGGAGTTATCGGCTCAGCTATCGCAGCAGGATTCCTGCTTGCAGTATTCAAGTAATAACTCACTATCGCCTGTACGGAAAGTGCAGGCGATAATTTTATACATCGAACACAATAGTGCATATGTACTAAAGAGCAGAGTGGTCGATAAAGGGAATAGGTGTACACTATTTTGAATATACAAGGCATAAGCTGTTCATTAATACTTCAAAAATAGACATTATTATTGATTGTAAAGACTACTTTAATAATGTATAATTTAATAGAACCAAGGGTTCGACCGGAATAGGCCCCGGTGTATGGAAAGTGGAAAGATCATAAATACATTGTCTGCAATGATGCAGCTTTTGGGCGGCTGTATCGTGCGCTTGCGGACAGGTATTCAAGCAGCAAGTCGGAACGGTGTGGATGACCGATTCGGACAAATGCCGCGAGGCGCGGTAAAGAAAAGTTCCGTCTATGTCACTATGACATACAGGACAAACATTATAACTCTCTGTTCTGTCGAATGGCAGACTATAACAGTTAAAACCGGCGGCTTTATCAGAAAGCAGTCGGTTTTTCTGTTAATTGTATGAAATAGCTAAATATTATGAACCCGTTTGTGCAATTCGCAGAATTTGAATTTTATGTTGACTTTGATAGATGTTTGTATTATAATGTTAAATAGAGATATAAATTGAGGTGTAGAATGAACAAAAAAGGAAGGAAACAAGCAGTTACAACACGCTGTTTTATGTTCGGCGCAGCTGTACTCCTTTTAGTTCTTATAGTTTTTGGTATTTTGCTTGCATTTTCATCGTGTAAGAATAAAGAGAACGATGAATCTGCCGCACCGTCTGAGGCAATCACTCTTGCACAGACATCAGCGGAAGCACAGACTGATACCACAAACGCATCTGAGACCAAAAGAGGATCGGCGGCGTCTTTTGTCGTTTATCCAGAAAGAACAAAAGAAACTGTCAAGTTCAGTGATGAATTTGACGCACAAAACGCTATTCTGATATGCTGTGACGATCACAAGGTCATAGCAGGCAGAAAAGAAAAAGAAAGAATGTACCCTGCGTCACTCACAAAAGTCATGACGCTGATCGTTGCAGTGGAAAATTGCAGCGACCTTTCAGAAACCGTTACTATCACGGAAGATATGGTAGACCCGATGTTAGAGCTTGATGCTTCAATGGCAGGATTTCAGCCCGGAGATACGTTCGCGCTGGAGGATGTGCTCTACGGTATGATCCTGAATTCCGGTGCTGACGCTGCGTTGGCAGCAGCTAAGCATATAGCAGGATCTGAAGAAGCCTTCGTTGAGCTTATGAATCGGAAAGTCTCCGAGCTCGGACTGAAAGATACTCACTTTACTAATGTAGTCGGACTCCATCACAAGGAGAACTACTCAACTGCCGAAGAAATGGCACTGATCCTTGAATATGCCGTTCAGGACAAAAGGTGCAGGCAGTTTCTTGAGAAAGTTGAGTATACTGCACACCCGACAGAGACGCACCCGGAAGGGCTTGTGTTTACCAGTACCCTCTTCAGCAGGATGTTCGGTGATGAAATGCCAGGCGTAAAGATACGCGGCGGCAAGACTGGCTATACAGATGAGGCAGGCAATTGCATAGAGACCTATGCGGAGATCAACAAAAAGACATATATCCTCGTACTATGCGGGGGAAAAACAAATTGGAACAACATATACGATACATTAAGTGCATACAGCATTTATTGCGCGGGAGGTTCTAAATATGAGCCGCCGCAGCCTTGACTATGCGTATAAGGGGCATACTATGCCTGTTTAACAATAAAAAGATATAAAAACGGGTTCAGCCCGTAAATGTGTAAACAAAAAATCGGAGGATATAAATAATGGCTAAGAAACGCCTCAGACCGGGAAGAGTCGTACTCGCTATGGGTATGATAGTCGGAATGGGCTTTGTTCTTGACAGTGCCAGACGTGACCTGTTCAAGCCGAATTCCAAACTGGTCGTAAGCGGTAATTTTAAATCCGGCTCGGCTCAGTATGTCGAAGGACCTACGGAGAGCCGCCAGGAACTCGGAAATGAGCTCCAGACTGCAACTGCTTTCACAGGAGTGCAGAATCTTGGATACTCAGAACTGAGTATTCCGTCATCACGCCTTTCAGCAGGTGCGCTCACAATAGTAGACGAGCATCACCCTGCCGGTGAGGTAAGTATGTCAGGTATGGTCAGCCTTAATGACGTAAAGAATGAGAATTATACTCTGATGTCCACTGAGATAATGCTTGATCAGGACGCTGCAGAAGCCTGGAACAAGCTCATGGAGGACTATACAAAGGCAACTGACCTTACTGATTTCATCGTTTACGGAACAAATAATACATATACAGGAGACGGTTCCTTATGTCCGCAGGCTTTCCCTGAGTCTGCAATGGGAAACTGCGTAGATGTTGCGCTCAACGGTTATGGTTCAGTAATAAGCTATGACGGAGCGGACACAGAAGGATGGGTATTGCAGAATTGTGCAAAATACGGATTTATAGTCAGATATCCTCAGGGTAAAGAGGCAAAGACCTCCCATGAATACTGCCCGTGGCATCTGCGCTATGTCGGCAATGTCCACGCTGCTGTAATGGCAGAAAAAGGGCTCTGTCTGGAGGAATACCTTGACTTTTTGAAGAGTTATTCATTTGACAATGCCTTTACCTACAACTTAAACGGGGTTAATTATGAGATTTACAGCGTAGCTTCGCAGGGCGATTCTACGCCGGTGAGAGTACCGGTTTCCGGTGATTATACAATTTCCGGAAATAATTCGGACAGGTACATAATTACTGCTGTTAAGCACTGATGGTTTAACGGCTTAACTTACGAATATTCAGGAGCAGCATGCGCAGCTGCTCCTTTTTGTATTCAGCATAAACCAGCGTTTTGGGGCATATATTGTGCTGAGGTGATAGCTGTGAAACGCGGTATACTGAGAGTTTTACTGTGTGCAGCCGCTTTGGCTGCATTTTTTTCTGCCATTTCAGCCGGCAAAAAGTCTGAGGAGGAGAGTCCGGATTATTCCTACGTCCTTGTTGAAGGTGAGACAGGAGCCGTTTTGTGCAGGAATAACGACCACCAGCTTCGTTCTGCCGGATATCTGAACAAGCTGATGACTCTTCTGCTGATCGCAGAGGACATTGAGACAGGAAAATTCAGGCTTACTGATGAACTGACCGCCTCTGAAAGTGTCCGCGGAACAAAGGGTTCTGTGGTCTGGCTTGAACCGGGAGACAAAATGACGGTCGAAGAACTGCTCAAAAGCGTTATCATAGGCAACGCAAATGACGCTGTGACCGTACTTGCTGAGAGCTCTGAACAGTCAGTGGAAAGGTTCGTTATGCGAATGAACACTGAGGCTTTTGATCTCGGACTCAGGGATACCTCCTTCTATTCGCCCTATGGCTTCGATGACGAGCGCGAGATTACGACTGCCGCTGATATGGCAGTAATATGTGCAAAACTCGCGCGATATGATATCCTGCGGGCGTATTTCTCCACTTGGCGTGATCACGTCAGGAACGGTACTGTCGAGCTTGTCAGCGAAAACCAGCTTACCAGAACTTATAAGCAGCATATCGGCTTCAAGGCTTCGCATACGGAACTTTCCGGCTATTGTGCGGCAGAGTGCGGCTGTTCTGAGGGCGGAACGAAATATATTTCAGTAGTTCTCGGGGCTCCGGACGCCGAAACTGCTCAGGGCAAGGCAAAGGAGCTCTGTAAGAAGGGCTTCAGCGAGTACAAGGTCACGGCAACTATGTTCCCGGACGAGATGCTCATACCTATTAAAGTGAGAAACGGCAGGGATATTGCGGTCCCGATAAAGCTCAGATCGCAGAGTGCGGTCGTTATACCCAAGGGGGCAGGGGAGCTACGAACATGCACTGTGCTGCCTAAATATGTGACTGCTCCGGTAAAAAACGGTCAGGTGATCGGGACTGCTGCCTTCTTCAATGGCAAAACGCTTGTCTATGAGTCGGACATAATTGCGGCAGATTCAGTCAGACAGCTTGATTACCCTTACATTTTTAAGGAAATGCTGTTGAATATAGTGGGGTAAATCAGGTTATATTTGGTCAGATTACACAAAAGTGCAAATTATGCCCTAAAGGGACTTGAAAAAATCTTAAAAATATAGTATCATAAAGATGGTAAATTATATTTGTACGGCATTGCTGTGCATACTGGAGGTAATTTTTCAATGTCATTAAAACTTAACACAAAATACCTGAAGGACTACATAAATGCAGATGAGCTTGCAGGTATCAAGTCTCAGGTAGAGGCTGCTGCTGATTCTCTTCACAAGAAGAACGGTCTCGGAAATGACTTCCTCGGCTGGGTAGAGCTTCCTACAAACTATGATAAGGAAGAGTTTGCACGCATAAAGGCTGCTGCAGAAAAGATAAAGAAGAATTCTGATATACTCATCGTTATAGGTATCGGTGGTTCATATCTCGGCGCAAGAGCTGCTATCGAGCTCCTCAAGTCGCCCCTTTACAACAATATCAAGAAGGATACTCCTGACATCTACTATGTCGGAAATTCTATAAATCCTGCTTACCTCAACGAGATCATCGCTCTCTGTGAGGGTAAGGATTTCTCTGTAAACGTTATCTCTAAGTCAGGTACAACTACCGAGCCTGCTCTTGCTTTCCGCATCTTCAAGAAGATGGTTGAGGACAAGTACGGCAAGGACGGCGCTAAGGAGAGAATTTTTGCTACAACTGACAAGGCAAGAGGAACTCTCAAGAGCCTTTCCGATACAGAGGGCTACGAAACATTCGTTATCCCGGACGATGTAGGAGGACGTTTCTCAGTTCTCACAGCAGTTGGTCTGCTTCCTATCGCTGTTGCAGGCTGCGACATCGACGCTCTCATGAAGGGTGCTGCTAAGGCACAGGCTGATTTCTGCGCTGATTTCGATAACAACGACTGCTACAAGTACGCTGCTCTCAGAAATATCCTTTACAGAAAGGGTAAGTCTGTTGAAATGCTCGTTTCTTATGATCCGAGCTTTGTAATGATGTCTGAGTGGTACAAGCAGCTCTTCGGCGAGAGCGAAGGCAAGGACAACAAGGGTATCTTCCCTTCATCTGCTGTTTTCTCAACAGACCTTCACTCTATGGGCCAGTACATTCAGGACGGTTCCAGACTCCTCTTCGAGACTGTCGTTGATATCAAGAAGCCCAAGACTGATCTCTTCCTCGAGCCCGACGCTGAGAACCTCGACGGACTTAACTTCCTCACAAACCAGAATATGTCCGTTGTTAACAGAAAGGCATTCGAGGGTACAGTTCTCGCTCATACAGAGGGCGGAGTTCCCAACATCATTCTCGAGCTTGACGACACAACAGAAGAAAATGTCGGCTATATGATCTATTTCTTCGAGAAGGCTTGCGCTATTTCAGGTTATGTTCTCGGCGTAAATCCCTTCAACCAGCCTGGTGTTGAAAGCTACAAGTCAAATATGTTTGCACTTCTCGGTAAGCCCGGTTACGAAGGCGCAAAGGCTGCTCTTGAGGCTAAGCTGGGCTGATTGCGCCGGCTTCTGCAATAAATAACACAAAATAATTCACACTGCCGCAAGGCAATGGAAGGAGTAAATTATGATTAAACTTATTACAGGTAAAAAGGGCACAGGTAAGACAAAGATCCTCATCGACCAGATCAACGACGCTGTAAAGTCCACAAACGGCAACCTCGTTTGCATCGAAAAGGGCGATAACATCAGACGTTCTATCAGCTTCAGAGTAAGATGGTGTGACGTTGAGAAGTTCGCTGTTGAGGGCTATGACGCATTCTACGGCTTTGTAGCTGGTATGCTCGCTGGCAACTACGACATCAAGGACGTATTTGTTGACGGTATCCTCAAGATCGGCGGCAGAGACTACGACGCTCTCGGAAACCTCTTCGAGAAGCTGGACAAGCTCACAGGTGACGAGGCTACTGTTGTATTCACAGTTTCTGCTGATGACTCCGAGCTTCCTGCAAGCGTAAAGCAGTTCATCAAGTAATCAGGAAAAATTTATGCTTTTTTACACCGAAGTATTGACATATCCCGTCATTTGGTGTATAATATAATTTATGGTGCTCTGAAGGAAAATCGTATGAAGTTCAATCTAAAACAGCTTTTCAATATCACAGGAGAATCAAAGGATATCAGCTATACTATCCCGGAAAGTGACCTTTCTGATATCCGCGGTTACAGCTTCGCTTCACCCGTGGAGATAAAGGGACGTATATACAATAAGGCTGATGTGGTCTATCTTGACTATTCCGTTGATCTCACCCTGCTGAATACCTGCGACAGATGTCTCAGGGAATTTGAAAGAAGCTATCACTTTGATTTCAGTCATATAGTAGTTCCTTCCGTCAGCAGTGATAACGATGAATATATCGTCGCTGAGAGCGAGAGCATTGAATTGAATGATATTGCCGTAACGGATATGCTTCTTCAGCTGCCTACAAAGATCCTCTGTCGTGAAGACTGCAAGGGACTCTGTATGGTGTGCGGCTGCGATCTGAACGAATCCGAGTGCAATTGTCTAAATAATTGAGCTGTGAAGCTCGTTTGTAAGGAGGTGCCACAATGGCTGTACCGAAGAGAAAAACTTCCAAAGCAAGACGTGATAAGAGACGTTCTGCAGTATGGAAGCTGGAGACACCTGCAATGTCCAAGTGTGACAACTGCGGCGCATACAAGGCTCCGCACAAGGTTTGCAAGAACTGCGGTTTCTATAAGGGCGTAGAGGTTCTTAAACAGGACGCTGAATAATCGTCAGAGTACGATGACTGAAGAAGGAGAGGAGGAGAGATCCTTCTCTCCTTTTTGTGATAATAAACAACGGCTGGAGAAGATTTTATGGTCAGGATCAAAAGTTTAATAACCGGATCTCCGGCGGCAAAGGCAGGTGTGGCACCCGGCGATCTGCTTGAAAGCATCAACGGTCACACCGTCAAGGACGTCCTTGACTATATGTACTATGCCGCGGAGACTGAAGTTGATCTTGATATTGTCAGAGACGGCGAAAAACTGGAATTTCACATAGATAAGGACGAGTACGACGACCTCGGTCTCGAATTTGATACCTTTCTTATGGACAGCAAGCAGTCATGCAGCAATAAGTGTGTGTTCTGCTTTATTGACCAGATGCCTCCCGGAATGAGAGAAACGCTCTATTTCAAGGACGACGATGCGCGCCTTTCGTTCCTCCAGGGCAATTACGTCACGCTGACAAATCTTAAACAGGAAGACATCGACCGTATCATACAGATGAAGCTGAACATAAACGTTTCAGTCCACACGACCAATCCGGAGCTCCGTGTGAAAATGATGCACAATCGTTTTGCCGGAGAGAAGCTGAAATTCATCTGGCAGCTTGCCGAAAGCGGTATCAAGCTGAATTGTCAGATAGTGTGCTGTCCCGGACTCAACGACGGTGAGGAGCTGAAACGCTCCCTGCGCGACCTCGGAAGTCTTATGCCGAATATCAGCAGTATGGCAGTAGTACCTGTCGGAGTGACGAAGTTCAGGGAGGGACTTTACCCGCTGAAAACCTTTACTCCTGAGGGCGCTGCCGAAACGATAGATATAATCGAGTCGTTTCAGAAGCAATTTCTCGAAGAATTCGGCACGAGGACGGTTTTCCCCTCTGATGAGTTCTATCTGATAGCAAAGAGGGATATACCGCCGACGGAGGTCTATGAGGATTACCCTCAGTATGAGAACGGTGTTGGTATGCTGCGCTCGTTTATGGACGAGTTTTCGCAGGCACTTGATATGGCTGAATGGGAGGGCGGCGACCGTCATGTGACTATCGCTACCGGTTACAGTCCCTATCCGATAATCTGTCAGCTTGCAAGGCGGGCGGAGGAACGTTTTCCGCAGCTGAAATGCGATGTTTGCTATATCCGGAATGACTTCTTCGGCGCTACTATAACCGTCACGGGACTCATAACAGCTCAGGATCTCATTGCTCAGCTCAAGGGCAGGGACCTAGGAGACCAGCTGCTGCTTTCTTCGGCTATGATACGCCGCGGAAGCGATGTTTTCCTCGACGATCTTACGATACCGGATGTTGAACGTGAACTCAACGTGTCGATACGCACCTCAGACAGCGACGGTTTTGAGCTGCTCGACGCGATCATGGGAATAGAATACTAATAATGAACTTAAAGAAAGGGGATGTGAGAATATGTCGATACCGATAGTTGCTGTTGTCGGACGTCCGAACGTAGGAAAATCGACTCTGTTCAACAAGCTGATAGGTCAGAGGCTCTCTATTGTTGAGGACACTCCCGGCGTTACCCGCGACCGTATCTACTCAAAGTGTGAGTGGAGAGGCAAGGAATTCATGGTAGTTGACACAGGCGGTATTGAACCCGACAGCACTGATGTTATCCTGTCTCAGATGAGAAGACAGTCAGAGCTTGCTATCGAAAAGGCTGACGTTATCGTGTTTGTTACGGACATACGCTGCGGTGTTACAGCTGACGACTATGCAGTTGCACAGATGCTCCTCAAGAGCGGAAAGCCGGTAATTCTTGCAGTAAATAAGTGTGATAGCCTCGGCGAGCCGCCTATGGAGCTCTATGAGTTCTATAATCTCGGACTCGGCGATCCTTACCCGATCTCCTCTGTGCACGGACACGGTACAGGAGATATGCTCGACAAGATATACGACTACCTCCCTGACGGAAATGAAGAGGAGTATGGTGACGATGTTATAAAGGTAGCCGTTATCGGTAAGCCTAACGCCGGAAAATCCTCACTTATCAACAAGATAGCCGGTGAGGATCGCGTTATCGTTTCCGATATAGCCGGAACTACCCGTGATTCAACGGATACTGTCATCGAGAACGAATACGGCAAGTTTGTGTTCATAGATACCGCAGGTATCCGCAAGAAGTCCAAGATAACCGAAAAGATCGAGCATTACAGCGTCCTCAGAGCTTATATGGCAGTTGACCGTGCAGACGTGTGTGTAATTATGCTTGACGCCGCTGAGGGCTTTACGGATCAGGACTCAAAGGTCGCAGGTTACGCTCACGAACAGGGAAAAGCCTGTGTCGTAGCAGTAAACAAGTGGGATCTTGTAGAAAAGGACGACAAGACCATGCAGGAGTACCGCACAAAGCTCGAGAACGACTTCAGCTTTATGTCATATGTACCCTTTGTGTTTATCTCAGCCAAGACCGGTCAGCGCATAAACAAGCTCTATGAGCTCATAAAATACACCTATGGACAGAACAGTATGAGAATATCCACAGGTATGCTAAACGACGTTCTCGCGTATGCAACAACTCGTGTGCAGCCGCCTTCGGATAAGGGCAGGAGACTGAAGATATACTACATGACTCAGCCTTCAACAAAACCGCCGACGTTCGTAACATTCGTCAACCGTGCGGATCTGTTCCACTTCTCATACAGGAGATACATTGAAAACCAGATACGTTCGACGTTCGGACTTGAAGGAACACCGGTCCGCTTTATAGTGCGTGAGCGCGGAGGGAATGATAAGTGATGAGAGTAATAGTATCGCTGCTTCTTGCGGCTTCATTCGGGTACTTTCTTGGCAGCTGCAATTTTTCGATAATAGTAGTAAGGTGGATCAAGGGCAAGGACATACGCGACATGGGAAGCCGCAATGCCGGTCTTACCAATACATTCAGGTGTGCCGGAAAGACCTGTGCACTCCTGACGCTGATAGGCGATCTTATGAAGGGCGTTGTTGCGGTAGGTCTTGCGAGACTCTTCTGCTGGCTCCTTGACGCCGGACTTTCACCCGGAAACGATACCCACTATATAGGCTATATTGCCGGATTTTTTGCAGTTATCGGACATATTTTCCCGATATACTACGAATTCAAGGGCGGCAAGGGTGTGCTTGTCGGCGTTTCGACATTCCTTGTAGTTGACTTCAAGGTATTCATCGCGCTGCTTGCCATATTCATAGTAATTCTTGCTATATCCAAGTATGTATCACTTGCATCTATAATCAGTGCGACTTACTGTCCGCTTGCGACGCTGCTTATGTCGTGGATAGTGGACGGTGACGGCTTCAAGAGAAGCCTGCTTTATGCATTGATGTCGCTGCCTATGGCTGCGATGGTCGTATGGATGCACCGCTCAAACATCGAGCGTCTCCGCAACGGCAACGAGAATGTTTTCACGTTCCACACAAAAATGTGACGAAGGGAAGGTATCAAGCTATGGCAAATATTGTTATACTCGGTTCGGGAGGCTTTGGTCTCAGCCTTGCAATAATGGCTGAGCACAGCGGAAAACACAAGGTAACAGTCTGGTCAAAATTCCAGTCTGAGATAGATGAGATCAGAAAGCACGGCGAGCATATCCAGAAGCTGCCGGGAGTGCCTGTTTCAGAAAGCATTGCGCTCACCAGTGACATTTCCTGTATCAAGGGCTGTGATATGCTGATTTTCGGAATTCCCTCGTCGTTCGTGCGCGATGTTGCGAAACTCGCAGCACCCTATGTGGATCAGAATATGATCGTTGTCAATACCGGAAAGGGACTCGAAGAGGGAAGCCTTAAAACTCTCAGTCAGGTCATCGGCGAGGAGATACATTCAGATAAACTGGTAGTTCTTTACGGACCTTCTCACGCTGAGGAAGTTGCACGCTGCATACCCACAACTATCGTTGCTGCTTCAGAAAACAAGGACGCAGCTGAATATGTTCAGACACAGCTTGCGAGCAGCTTTATGAGGATCTACCTCAATGATGATGTCAAGGGCTGCGAGATAGGCGGAGCTCTCAAGAATATAATCGCTCTCTGTGTAGGTATCTGCGACGGAATGGGCTACGGCGACAATACAAAGGCTGCGCTGATGACACGCGGTATCCACGAGATAGCACGTCTTGGCAAGGCTTACGGCGCTAATGTAACCACATTCAGCGGACTTACAGGTATAGGTGACCTCATAGTTACCTGCACAAGTATGCACAGCCGAAACCGCAGAGCCGGTATACTCATCGGTCAGGGCGTTTCACCTCAGGAAGCTGTCGAGAGAGTCGGAACAGTTGAGGGATATTTCTGCTGCAAGGCTGCATATGATTTAGCAAAGCGCCTTGGAGTCGAGATGCCGATAACAAATCAGCTCAATGATGTTCTCTTCAATGGCGGAGACGTCAGGGAAGCTCTCACAGTGCTTATGAACCGTCCTCAGATTTACGAGGAGATATGAGGTGTAACAATGATAACGATAAGAGAATACAGAGGTCATATTCGCAATTGGAAGGCTCTTTGCAGCGAGCTCTCAGTTGACAGCAGACTTCCGAGGGATAAGCGCGAGCTCGCACTCATTGAGGCAGGCTACAAGAAGTTTGGGCACGATATAGCTGACCATATCTACGGAATGTTTGCATTTGCACTCTATGACGATGAGAATGAAGAGCTTTTCTGCGTCCGTGACCAGTTCGGCACAAAGCCTTTCTACTATTATCAGACCGCAGACGGTAAGCTGCTTTGCAGTCTCTCCATAAGGAGCATCATCGCGCAGGAAGGCTTCGTCAAGGAGATAAACCGCGATATGCTCCAGATATATATGAGCCTGACCTATGTTGCTGGCGAGGACACCTTCTTCAAGGGGCTCAAAAAGCTGATGCCGGGACACTGGCTCAGCTTTAAGGACGGAAAGCTCACAATAAATCGCTATTGGAAGCCAGAGTTCAGACCTGATAACAGTAAGAGTCTTGCAGATTTTGCTGACGAGATACACTCAACTCTCACTCACATCATGACCGAGGTCAAGGAGGACGGTGAAGTTGCTGAATCCTTCCTTTCCGGCGGAGTTGATTCTTCATATGTGCTTGCGATGAGTGACGCAAAGAGAGCTGATTCCTGCGGCTATGACGAGGAGCGCTTCGATGAGTCAAGAGTTGCAGCAAAGACTGCTGAGCTCCTCAAGGTCGAGCACTCTGTTGCAAATATCCAGCCCAAGGATTACTTTGACATCGTTCCTTACGTTATGTACAATATGGAGCAGCCTCTCGGCGACGCTTCCGCGATCGTGTTCACACTTGGCTGTCTCGCAACTGCCAAGCATACCAAGCTCTGTTATTCCGGCGAGGGTGCGGACGAATTCTTCGGCGGCTACAATATGTACCGCAACGCTGAGCGTTACGGTGACGAGCTGAAGAACTTCTATGTCGGCAATACCAATATAATGAAGGAAGATGAAAAGCAGCGTATTCTCAAGCATTATGATCCGGATGTGCTTCCGATCAATCTTGTAAAGTATATATATGACGAGACTGAGGGACTTGATCCTCTCACAAAGATGTCGGACGTTGATATCCAGATATGGCTTGAGGGCGACATTTACCTCAATGTTGACAAAATGAGTACCGCAGCCGGTCTTGAGATAAGAATGCCGCTTACAGACCGCAGGATATTCGATATAGCTTCGAGAATGCCTTCAGAGTTCAAGGTGAATGAGGAGCAGAACAAGGTCGCATTCAGAACTGCGGCTGCAAAGGTCCTTCCGGAGGAGATAGCGTTCAGAAAGAAGCTCGGCTTTATTGTTCCGATACGCATATGGCTTGCAGACGAGCGCTACAACGCCGATGTGAGAGCGAAGTTCAGCAGTGATATGGCAGCTGAGTTCTTTGACCTCGACGAAATAAAGGCTATCTACGACGAATACGTCGGCGGAAATTCCGATAACTGGCGCAAGGTCTGGACGATATATACCTTCCTCGTTTGGTATGAGGAATACTTTGTTAAGAGGTAAAAACAAATCCTATATAGAAATAGCGGGCGAGCGGAACTCGTTCCTACAAGACTATGATATGACAGCGATTGTAGGGGGATTTTCCGAGCGCCCTGTTGTTTTGGGGATAACAATAAGCACTGACCATTAAGGTCAGTGCTTATTGTTTATATGGTAGTTCAATTCTTCTTTCAGCTTTGATAATTGCCGGCGGAAGGAATTATCCGCATCGAAATGCAGCTTTGGGAACGCCTTTTCGATACGCTTCATATAGTAGCCCTTTTTCTCATATGCAGCTTTATACTTAGCTTTGAGTTCGTTAAATCTGGCTTTCTGAGAGGCAGAGAGTTCGTCGAGATCGTCCTTGTGAGACTTAGCAGTCTCGACGGCATCAAAGATACGTTCGCCGGTCTTATCGGATATCTTGCGCATTTCTGATGAAATGTCGTTCAGCAGGGTAATGCGCTGTTTGATGTGAATGATAGCGGTAACTGAAACGATCATATCGCTTGTGAAGCCGATAAGGAAAACAACTATTGCTGTCATACCGACAAAATGCGGCAGTGCAGCAACAAACGACTCCACAGCCGGGTGTATCAGCCGGACTGTAACGATACACGCGACACCCCACAGAAGCGAGAATTTCAGGCAGATATAGCCACCGAGGTTGAAATGCTCTTTTGAATAGTCCCACCAGTGCATATTGAATATCTTCTCGAGGATAAAGCCGGTGACCAGTTCGAGAGCACTTGTGAGTATGACTGAACCTGCGAACAGTATAATAAGGTTGCCTTTGAGCGGTTCGAGAGCGCCGGTCACGAGTATCACACCGAAGCCGTATATCGGGCAGTACGGACCGTTCAGAAAGCCTCTGTTGATGAACCTGCCGTGTTCAAGAGCCTGGTAAACTACCTCGAGACACCACCCGAAAAAGGCGTATATCATAAAAAACAGCAGACCGCTGTATATATCAGGCAAAAGAAAGCTCCTTTCGTATCAATAGCCGAGTTCTTCGCCGACGATGATGACCTTTATGCGTCCCTTGTGGCGCTGCTGAGCCGAAATGAGATAGTTGCAGCAGATACGGCTGTCAGAGCCGCAGCCGTCTGACATCTGGTGGTCAGCTTTAGAGAGCGAAACACATTCGCCCTTTGAACCGCAGTATGTATCACAGTTGAGGCGGACGCAGTTCGGGGGAGCTGCCTCTGTTTTGACTCTCAGTTCAGCCTCAGCGAGGTCGTGAACTATCTTGTTGCAGCCGGCAATGATGATAACGGAGTCCGGACCATATGCGATAGCAGCGATACGGTTGCTGTTGCCGTCAACGTTGTAGAGAACGCCGGAGTCAGTTATAGCGTTGGCGCTCGAGATGTAAACGTCAGCTGAAAAAGCCTTACGGTAGATCTCTTTAGCCTCCTCGGGAGTCTGAGCCTTTGAGCGGTCGATATAGTTGTACTTGCCGGAGTTGAGCAGTTCAGGGATACCGCACTCCTTCATGCTTTCGGAGCCGCCGTGAGTTACGGAGCAGCCCACTGGCATAAGAGACTCGACGATGCCTTTTACCTCAGCGGCAGTCTCAGCGTAGTAGAACTCCATATTGTTCTTTTTGAGGTTCTCGCCGACCTGCATAATACGGTTTTTTATAGCAGTTTTTTTATTGTTGTCCATCTGGAATACCTCCTAAATAATAGTATGCCGGACATATGTCCGGCATACGCAGTTTACATTAATTTATCAGCCGTTATCGGGTTCGAGAACGGAATAATTTCCGTCATCACGCTTATAAACGACATTTATCATGCCTGTATCGGCATTTGTGAACATAAAGAACTCGTGGTCGAGCATATTCATCTGGAGAATAGCCTCGTCAACGTTCATCGGGCGCATCTTGAACTTCTTGTGCTTGATGACCTCGTAGTCAACGGTCTCGGGAACAGGGTAAGCGAATGCTTCCTTGAAAGCTGTATCCTTGAGCTTCTTCTCGACCTTAGTCTTATTCTTTCTGATCTGTCTGATTATCTTATCGATAGCGTCATCAAGGGCAACATACTTGTCCTCGGCAGAACGCTCTGCACGGAAAATCATGCTGTTGTATTTAACTGTAAGCTCAAGCTCGATCTGAGTCCTGAGCTCTGATATAACGATCTTAGCGTCTGCTTCTTCGCCGAAGAATTTACCAAGGCGGGCATCGATCCTCTTTTCTGCATATTCTGTGAAGTTCTGCGGTATCTGCATTTTCTTAGCGGTGATAGTTGTTTTCATAGAAGTCCTCCTTTGAGAGCTATGGAAAAACCACAGCTTTACTTTGTAGTTATATTATAACATAATAGCTCGGAACATACAAGTGTTTTTTGTAAATTTTGTAGATAATACACAAAGAATTTTTCAAAAATCAGTAATCTTGCTAACTTAATTTGCTGGAGGAGTAAGAGCGTCGAGCATTACCTGAGTGATATATTCTGCGGTAAGATAGGTGTTATTTCTGTCCTCAACGACAACGCAGAAGGCTACCGGAAGCTCGGGATCGGTCACAAAACCGACCAGCAGGGAGTTTTCCTTCTGACCGTTTTCTACCTGTGCAGTACCGCTCTTTACGCCGACAGTATGGTTCCTGATGATGTTGGAGTAGTTATTTGCGCCGTTTGTCAGGAGTATTTGCTTCATTGAATCGGCAGTTTTTTCTGAGAAGAGCTCCTTTGAATAGGAGGTCGAAGCCTTTTCAGTGACTTTGCCCTTGACGTTGGTGACCTCCTGGATAAGGTGCGGCATAGTCATTTTGCCTGTGCCGTTAGCGATAGCGCTCTGCCACATCATGAGCTGGACCGGACTGACGAGCGTGTCACCCTGACCGATACAGCCCCACTGTGTCTGGAAGTCGTAGGGATCGGTGAGTGTAGTAGAAGCCTTCTCGCACTCGATGCCGTCAATGTTGATATAGTCAGATTTTGCGTCGTTGACAGCGTAACCGAGTTTGGTGTACATTTTTTTGAGTTCCTCAAAATCGAGGTCGGGATCTTCAACGAGCTGTGCGAAGTAGGGGTTGCAGCTTTTCTCGACAGCCTGCTGGAGCGTGAGGTCGCCGTGACCGTAGAGCTCATGGCAGTCGATATCCTTGCCGCTTTTGTTGTTGTACTTTCCTGTGCAGTTGAAGGTCTTGGAGAGGAGGAGCTCCGGTCCCATTATTTCGAGAGCAGAGACTACCGTTGAAACTTTCTGCGTAGAACCGGGAACAGTTCCGTACATATTCTTGGACATGAGTGTACCGTTCCTGAAACTTTTGAGTTCGGAATAGCCCTTAGTTACGTCGAGGGAGGGGAGGCTCGTGCAGACAAGTATCTCGCCGGTCTTGTAGTTGTAAGCGACTGCGCAGCCGTCATTGCCTGAAAAAGCGTCGTAAACTTTTCTGTTAGCCTTGTGATCGAGAGTCGTATAGATAGCAGCCTTGCCGCCTTCATCTACGATTCCCTCGGAAAAGCTGTAATTATTGAGCTTTTCGACGTTTTTGGCGACGAGAGTATTGGTCATCTGACCGTTGTCGTCGCCGATGAGGTTGCCGACGTCAATGAAGTAGTTATCGCCGTACTTTGAGGTATCGCCCTCCTTGAGTGATCCGTCAAAGAGCACATCGCCGTTGCGGTCGTAGACCATACCGAGAACGTGCTTATCGGAATTCATCATATAGAATGCGGATTCGCGCTGTATTTTTACTACAAGAGTGACCATTCCTGCGATGAACATTACAAGGAACAGGCTCATAATATGCTGACATCTTCTGATACTCTTCATACAGCCTTCCTCCTTACCGGACGTTTGTTAGGTTGTTTTACGGGAGGACGCTGTGCAGTCCGCGGTTGTCCGCCGGTATTATCGAGAATGGGGGACTGAGCTGCGGCGAGCATACCTATCATAAAACCGCTGACCATCATTGAGCTTCCGCCGGCTGATATAAACGGTATAGTAACACCGGTGAAAGGTATCATATTGCAGGAACCGAAGATATTCAGCGCCATCTGTACGGTGAACGCTGCACACACACCTGCTGACATAGTAGCATGGTAGTAGGAGCGAGGGGGATTGATGAGGGGTACAGCGAGCATGATGAGGATAACGAATATCATCATAAGTGCGTAGAGAAGTCCCCATTCCTCGCAGACAGTTGCAAAAACGATATCGTTTTCGTGTGCGGCAACGTTGCAGAGGAAACCGTTTCCGGGACCTTTGCCTGTCCAGCCGCCGTCAGCGATAGCGATGAGCGCCTGAGACTGCTGATAACCGCTGCCGTTGGTATCGCTCCAGATATCAGCGTGGAGACGCTCCTGAACGTAGGCGGGAGCGAATTTGAAGGCTATTACAGCAACGACAAGGAGAGATACTGCAGCTGTGATGTAGGTCTTTTTTGAGAGCTTTGCCTTTGGGTAGCATATCCTGAGCAGAAAGCCGGATATATATATTGCCATAAATGTCGGGAGACTTCCGAGGTCAGCGCACCACCACTGAAGCAGGCAGATGACTGCCATAAGACCGAACAGAGCGATATTCTCGTAGACAACATTGAATAGGAGCACCTTGTGCTTTTTCTGCTGCTCTGCGACTGATGTTGCACAGGCGAGTATGAACAGCGGCTTGATGAACTCAGACGGCTGGAGCGAGATAGGACCTATCTGTATCCACATACTTCTTGAGCCTGTAAGAGTCAGAATGAGTACGATGCAGACTCCGATAGCAATGTATATGAACTTGCGCTTGTTCTGGAGAGATTTGTAGTTGCGGCAGGCGAAAAAGCCTATACGGCAGGCAATAAGAGCGGTTATCGCAGTTATGTAGTGCTTGATAGCATCGCCGTCAAACTTGACCTGACCGAAGCTCGATTGGAAGATAACACTCATATTCAGAACGAGTACCAGCAAAAAGTCGATAGTGTAAGATGTCTGCTTGAAGAAGAGCAGAGCTGTGAAGTAGGCAACATCGAGCAGCAGAACGGCTCCGGCAAGAATAGCGGGATCTGTAACAGACTCATAATTGCCGTTGATGAAAACGTTCGCGAGCATAGCAGCGTGAGCTATGAGGACGAACAGGCATGATAAAACGTAGGACAGGGGATTATACATTATTTCTTATCCCTCCTTTTCCTGAATACAAGCCGGTGTGAACCAATATTTATAATGTCATTCTCACGCAGTATAGCTTCCTTTGTGAGGTTGCCGTTGATGTAGATGCCGGATTTAGAACCGATATCGGTTATAGTCCATGCACCGCCGTTGACGGTCATGAGAGCGTGATAACGAGAAACAGACAGGTCTGGTATCCTGATATCAGCAGAAGCGTGTCTGCCGATGATGACCTCGTCGCAGCCGAGAGGGTAGGCACATCCCTGTTCGGCGAGCTCCATATCACCGGTGAAATGTTTCCAGTATTTTTTGCTTGCGCTTTTGTCAGTATAGGCACACAGGAGCAGTACCATAGCGCATATATCGAGTGCCGCCACAGTGACAGCACAAAGGATAAGTTCAGTAGAACCCATAATTACCTCCGTGGTAAGAATTACGGCGAAAAGCCGCGCGCGTACTTATTAATTATATCACAGCGCCGTGTTTTTTTCAATAAGAAAGAGGAATTTATTGAGTCAAAACGCAAAAAAAGCTGCCGCAAAGCAAGCGGCAGCAATTATTGATCATTCTGAGAGCTGAGCGGAAGAATTATCTTCGGGAGCTCCTGACTGAGTATCGGTATCAGTGTTTTCTGATGTTTCCTCAGGCTCTGTGAGGAGTACCTCCTCTGTGATCTCGCCGCGCATGATCTTTTCAAAGTCAGCGCCGTCGATCTTTTCAAACTTGAGCAGATATTTTGTGAGGAAGTGTATCTTATCAGCGTTCTGGCGGAGAATATCGGCACAGTCACTGTAAGCTCTTTCGATTATGTTCTTGACTTCCTCGTCGATCTGAGCGGCAACAGCCTCGCTGTAATTCCTTGTGTGACCGTAGTCCTTACCGAGGAATACCTCGTCGTTGTCGGAGCCGTAAACAACAGTACCGAGTTTCTTTGAGAAGCCGTATCTTGTTACCATATTTCGTGCGGTAGAAGTTGCACGTTCGATGTCGTTGGAAGCGCCGGTGCAGATATCGTCGAGGAAGAGTTCCTCAGCGACACGTCCGCCGAGAAGCATGATGATACTTTCGCGCATCTGGTTTCTTGAAACGTGCTGGTCATCTGTATCCGGACGTGTAACAGTCAGTCCGGCAGCCATACCGCGCTGTATGATAGTAACCTGGTGTACCTTATCCTGTGTGGGGAGGAAGTAAGCAGCAACAGCGTGACCTGACTCATGATAAGCAGTAACACGTCTGTCGTGCTCGGTAACTATCCTTGACTTCTTTTCAGGACCGGCAATGACCTTCATAGTAGCCTCTTCGATATCCTTTTCAGTGATAGCCATTCTGTTGGCTCTTGCAGCGAGGAGAGCTGCTTCATTGAGGAGGTTTTCGAGGTCTGCGCCGGTGAAGCCCTGAGTGGTCTGAGCGATTATCTTGAGGTCAACATCGGGGCCAAGGGGCTTGTTTTTAGCGTGAACGCGGAGTATTTCCTCACGTCCCTTGACGTCGGGGTAGCCGACAACGATCTGTCTGTCGAAGCGTCCCGGTCTGAGAAGCGCGGGATCGAGGATATCACGGCGGTTGGTAGCAGCGATAACGATAACACTTTCGTTGCCGGTAAAGCCGTCCATTTCAACGAGAAGTTGGTTGAGAGTCTGTTCACGCTCATCGTGTCCGCCGCCGAGACCTGCGCCTCTGTGACGACCGACTGCGTCGATCTCGTCGATGAATATGATAGCCGGAGCGTGTTTTTTAGCCTGATCGAAGAGGTCTCTTACACGCGAAGCACCGACACCGACGAACATTTCCACGAAATCTGAACCGGATATCGGGAAGAACGGGCAGCCTGCCTCGCCTGCAACAGCTCTTGCAAGGAGAGTTTTACCTGTACCGGGAGGTCCGAGAAGAAGGACTCCTTTAGGCACCTTAGCACCGATCTCCTTATATTTATTGGGGCGTTTGAGAAAGTCAACGATCTCCTCAAGTTCCTGTTTTTCTTCATCAGCACCGGCAACGTCCTTGAAGGTAGCTTTGCGGGCGTTAGCCTGATTTTTGAGATTAGCCTTGCCGAAGGAGGTGTATTTTCCGCCGCCGCCGCTCTGCTTCATCATAAAGTAGAGGATAGCGCAGCCGAGCAGTACCGTAATAACGACAGGTATAAGCGAATAGAGCCAGGTTCTGTCGGTTATCTTGATGAAGTTCTGTTCAACGGTCTGGTTTTTATCGGCGTACTTTTCGTTGTACTCCTTACGGTAGTCCTTGGTATCTTCGAGGAATATAGATACATTCGGCACCTCATACTTTTTCTTTGAGTCATCATTGCGGAGCTTATATGTGAGTTCTCCTGTACCGAGGTCGAGTTCATAGTAACAAACGTTGTAGTTGTCGAATTCTTCCATGATCTCATTATAGCTTGTTTTATCGGAATTCTTTGCGAGCCTTGTGCTGACAAAGTAGATGCAGCCGATAGCAATAAGAATAATGAGGAGATAAGTCATAACGCCTTTGTTTTTTCTTGGTGTCAATTTATCCACTCCAATCAATTATAATTCCTGACGGTCAGCTTCAGGAGTCTGCGGGAATTTCCGTCCGGTCTGACGCGGTCGGCGATCCCTATTTTCTCGGCGTAGACAGTTCCTTCATCGTCCTCAATGAAGTGGAGGAAGGGACGTTCCTCAGCCGGTATTTTTTCGTTGATGAGTTTTTTTACGGAGGAGGTGAAATCCCTTCCGCAGAGCTTTATTCTGTCGCCGAAGCGCCTGTTTCTGATGAAAGCTCTTCCTATTATTTTATCATAATCAAGGTATAAAGATGTTAACGAATTGTTAACAACTTCATTTTTCTTCAAATTATCACATAAAACTATCTCGCAGTGCAGTTCCTTTCCGGGAAAGATCGAGTTTGTGCCGATCCTGAGCTCTGCTGAAATGTCCTCATTCTGTGGTATATCCGGGATTTTCTGCAAGCCGGCAGAATTGCCGTCGGAGACGAAGTAAACATCGCCTGAAATATTGAGTTTGCCTGAGTTAACAGCAATGCTGTCTGTGGTGTCGAGCCTGTCGGACGAATAGGGCAGAGAATTCCTTGTGAGGAGCCGTGCGATGCACCTTTTCCTTATCACCTTGTCGTATCCGGCAAGACCTGTGAGAGCATTATCTCTGAGACAGTCTGCTTCTGCTGCATCAGTCTGAGCTTCGATGAGCGCATTTTCATCACGCAGGGCAGCTGCCGAACGGACGGACGTGGCTATCACGGAAGGATTGATCTCTTTAAGCAGGGGGACTATCCTGTGCCTTATCTTATTGCGCGTGTAGTCGTCGGAGAGATTAGTGCTGTCGGTAACGAAATCCTGACCTCTTTCAGCGAGGAACGCTTCTATCTCAGCCCTTGAAACACAGAGCAGCGGTCGGATAATGTTTCCGCGCACAGGCGGTATGCCGCAGATGCCTTTAAGCGCTGAACCCCTTGTGAGATTTAGTATCATCGTTTCGAGATTGTCGTCAGCGTTGTGGGCAGTAGCTAATAGCTTACCGGCGGAATTATCAGTGAAAATGCCGTATCTCAGCTTTCGGGCAGCCTCCTCGTCGGAGAGGGAGTGTTCAGCAGCATAAGCCCTGACATTACAGGAAAATGCTCTGAACGGTATATCGTTATCTGCACAGAGCTTCCGGCAGAAAGCCTCGTCGCGGTCGCTTTCTTCGCCTCTGAGGCAGTGGTTGACGTGGAGGGCTTCAACACTGATGCCGAGGTGTTTGCTGAGCTGCTTCATAGTGAGCAGCAGACAAACGCTGTCCGCACCGCCTGAGAGCCCGCAGACGACGGTGTCGCCGGGACTGAGCATATTCTCTTTTTTGATAAAGCCAAGGATATTATCTGTTATCATATCAGTTTTCGGGAGGAGCATTGTACTCCGGATTTGAAAATCTTGTATACTGACCGTCCCAGATGAGCTCGACTGTACCGGTCTCACCGTGACGGTTTTTAGCAACTATACACTCAGAGATATTCTGTCGCTGGCTCTCTTTATTGTAATAGGCTTCGCGGTAGAGGAAGAGAACTATATCCGCGTCCTGCTCGATAGAACCGGATTCACGGAGGTCCGAGAGCATAGGTCTCTTGTCAGTACGGCTCTCAACAGCACGTGAGAGCTGTGAGAGGAGAATGACCGGGACATTGAGTTCCTTAGCCATTACCTTGAGCTGACGGGTTATCTCTGAAATTACCACGACTCTGTTGTCAGAGCGTGAAGTGGACTCCATGAGCTGGAGGTAGTCTATAATGACGAGACCGAGGTTTTTAGTACGGCGGAGCTTAGCCTTCATCTGCTGGACCGTCATACTTGCGGTATCGTCTATGAAAAGGGGCAGCGTACTGAGATAGCCGGCGCTTGTAGCGAGCTTTACCCAGTCCTCGCTGGATATCCTGCCGTTGCGGAGGCTGTTGGAATCAACGAGAGCCTCGGTCGAGAGGATACGGGTAGCGAGCTGCTCCTTGGACATTTCGAGGTTGAATGTTACGACTTCCTTTTCGGAGCGCCTTGCGACGTTTGTAGCTATGTTCATGGCGAATGAGGTCTTACCCATACCGGGACGGGCAGCAATGATTATCAGGTCGGATTTGTTCAGTCCTGAGGTAATGCTGTCGAGGAGCGTAAAACCGGTCCTTGCGCCGACATATTTATCCTTATCCGGACCTGATATCTTACCGAGCCTGTCATAGGCTTCCGTAATGGCAGCTTTAATCGGGATAAGTCCCTGAACGTCGCGTCCCTGACGGATATCGTAGATCTTCTGCTCGGCGGCGTCAAGGAGAAGCTGTGAGTCCTGTTCGCCGGACTGTATATCGTCGAGGATCATTCTTGCAGCGAGACCGAGACTTCTTATGAAGTATTTGTCCGCAACGATCTTGCAGTAGCTTTCGATATTGGAGGTCGAGGGGAGAGTATCGCCTATCTCAGCGAGATAGCGTCTGCCCTCAGCGCTTGAATCGAAGATATGGAGCTTTTCTGCTTCATTGAGAACAGTGATGATATCAACAGGCTGACCGCTCGTGAACATACGCAGAATTATCGAGTATATAGCCTTGTGCTGTTCATTGTAGAAGTATTCGGGCTTGATCTTCTCAATGACTACCGGGAGTGCAGAGGGATCAGCGAGAACAGCTCCTATAACTGACTGCTCCGCCTCGATGCTGTGCGGCAGCTCTCGGGCGGAGGCGATGAAATTATTATCGTCCATACCAGTCACCGGATCAGCCTTCAGTTACCTCTACGTCGATCTTCTCGGAGATGCCGTTGTAGAGCTTGATATTAGCTGTATAAGAGCCGAAGTTCTTGATATCTGTGCTGAGAACGATCTTTTTCTTGTCGATCTTTACGCCAAACTGCTTTTCAATGGCATCTGCAACGTTTCCGGCTGTTACGGAGCCGAAGAGCTTGCCGTTTGAACCAGCCTTTGCTGTTATGATGACCTTCTGTTCCTTGAGCTTTGCGGCAGTTTCTTTAGCGTTCTGAATGTCAACGTCAACCTTGTGCTGTGCGGAAGCCTGCTGTCCCTGGAGCTTGTTGAGGTTTTCGGGAGTAGCTTCAACTGCGAGTTCCTTGGGGAGGAGCATATTTCTTGCATAGCCGTCGGCAACGTTCTTTATTTCGCCCTTTTTACCGGAGCCCTTTACGTCTTTTAAAAATATAACCTTCATAGTGATTATCCTTTCTGTTATCAGTATTGATTATGTATCGCTTTCTGTTTCGAGATGAGCGTCGATAACTTTAGTAAGTGCGTTGGCAGCTTCTGACATAGTGATATTTTCGAGCTGAGCAGCAGCCATAGTCTGGTGACCGCCTCCGCCGAGCTGTTCCATAATGACCTGAACGTTCATCGCGCCGAGCGAACGGGCGGAGATATTAACGGTCGAACCGGTCTTATACAGCACGAACGAAGCGTCAACGTCCTTTATGCTGAGAAGCTCATCAGCAGCCTGAGGAGCAGTTATCCTGATGTCATCTGAGTCAAATTCGGCGGCTGCGATAGCACATTTGTGATGTATCCTTGCTGATGAAACTATCTTTGCTCTGTTCTTGTAAGCCTCGATAGAATTTGAGAAGAGCAGTTTTACAGCGACTGTGTCCGCACCGAGCTTCTTGAGGTAAGCGGCAGCTTCAAAGGTACGGACGCCGGTCCTCATGACGAAGTTCTTGGTATCAAGCATTATGCCTGAGAGCAGAGCCTCAGCATAACAGCTGTTATAGCGGTTTTCGTTGTCAAAGCGGAAGTACTGTATGAGTTCCGTTACCATTTCTGAAGCCGACGAAGCATAGGGTTCATGGTAGAAGATGACAGCGTTGTCGATAAAGTTGACAGTTTTGCGGTGGTGGTCGATGACAACTACGGACTTGGCACGTTCATATAACTGACGGCTCTCGAGGAAGTCCTTGTTGTGGGTATCCACTATAATGAGGAGGTCGTCCTCGTCGATGTAGGATTCAGCGGTGACAGGGGAGATGAACAGGTGTTTGTCCTCGGTCTGAGCCTCAACAGCGTCGATGAGGTGAGCAGCGAGAGTTTTTGAGCGGTCGGCAGCGATATAAGTCTCCTTGCCGAGCAGCTTGACTGCACCTGCAATACCGCAGGCTGCGCCGATCGAATCAAGGTCACCGAAGCGGTGTCCCATAATGAATACTCTGTCGCAGGAAACTATGAGATCCTGAAGCGCGTTTGCGATGACTCTTGTCTTGGCGTGTGAACGCTTTTCGACTCCCTGTGAAACTCCTCCGAAGAAGCGATAGCCGTTATCTGTCTTGATAACCGCCTGATCTCCGCCGCGGCCGAGTGCCATATCGAGACACTGACGGGCGATCTTTTCGCTTTCTGCAAGCGACTCAGCACCCTGACCGACTCCGATTGAGAAGGTGAGCGGATATTTGCCTGAGATCTTGATATTTCTTGCTTCGTCAAGGATCTTGAACTTGCCGCTTATGATCTTTTCGAGATGTCTGTTTTCGAGAACAGCGTAGAAGGTATTTGAGGAGGTCTTCTTGATGAAACCATTAGTGTCACTCATAAAGTTTTCTATGAGCTTTTCGATCTCGACAGAAGTCTGAGCCTTTTCGGACTCCTTTGCGTTCTGCATAACATCGTCGTAGTTGTCGATTGTCATAATGACAACGTTGGGATGAGTGTCCTCGGATTCCTTTCTGAGTGCGAAATATTCGCTGTCATCGTGGAAGTAGAGAAGCAGAAAAGCCATATCTTTCTTGTCAAAGCGTTCGGCAGTAACATTGTATATGCAGCCGTTTATAGAGCAGTACGCAGTGCCGTTCCTGAACAGGGAATCCATATCTATCTTTACGAAGCCCTCGAAATCAAGACCGTAAACGTCTTGTCCGAGACCTATTTTTTCAGCAAAAAGCTGGTTGTACCATACGAAGGTCCTCTGCTCGTCGATAACCGCCACAGGAGCCGGCAGCGAGTTCATAAATTCAGCTGCGGAGCTTTCGAGATGAGAATTCATCTTGGATATGTGGCGTATTGAATTCCGCGAATACACGATGAATACGATAAGGCTTATACATATCAGCAGAACAGCAGGTATGATACAGAATATGGCTTTGTCATCATAGTCGGTGTTCAGGAGCAGAGCGGCTGTACCAACATCTGCAAGCAGAATAAGGTGTAAAATCAGCAGGACTGCCGGGAATTTATTCTTCACTTCTAAGCTCCTTTCACGATGATCTTGTACGCTGTACAGAGAATGAGAGCTGAGTTATCAGGTCTCCATAATGATAGGCAGAATCATAGGACTGCGCTTTGTTTTCTGGTAGATGTAATCGGAGAGAGCATCACGCATCTTGCCCTTGAGGGTGTTCCATTCGCGGAGCTCTGCTGCTGAACAGGCTGAGAGGGTGTCGGTGAGGAGAAGACGTGCTTCTTCCATAAGCTCTTCCGACTCTCTTACATATACGAAGCCTCTTGAAATGATGTCAGGTCCGGCAACTATTTCGTTTGAGGCTCTTTCGATGCCTATAACGATGATGATGAGACCGTCCTGAGCGAGGTGCTTTCTGTCCCTGAGAACGATAGAGCCGACATCGCCGACGCCGAGTCCGTCAACGAGAACTCTTCCGGAGGGGACCTGTGAAACGATGCCCATACGGTTGCCGTCAGTCTCGATAACGTTGCCTATCTCAGCGATGATGATGTTCTCATCTGGGATACCGAGCTGTGAAGCAAGACCTGCGTGTTTCTTGAGGTGCTTGTATTCGCCGTGTACTGGTATGAAGAACTTCGGCTTTGTGAGTGTGAGCATGAGCTTGAGCTCCTCCTGACAGGCGTGACCAGAAACGTGTACCTCATACATAGCCTCGTAAACGACTTCTGCACCGGATTTCATAAGCTCATTAACGACTCTTGTGACGAATTTTTCGTTTCCGGGGATAGGAGTAGCCGAAATGATGATGAAGTCCATGGGTGTGATGTTGACCTTCTTGTGGTCATTCATAGCCATTCTTGTGAGAGCAGACATAGGTTCGCCCTGACTTCCGGTAGTGATGAGGACGATGCGCTCGCTTTCATAGCGGTTCATCATTTCGATATCAATGAGTATGCCGTCCGGGACGTCGAGGTAGCCGAGTTCGATGGCGGTATTGATAACATTTATCATGCTTCTGCCGAATACGGCGACTTTTCTGCCGTAGCGGACAGCGCAGTTGATTATCTGCTGGACTCTGTGTATATTTGAAGAGAAGGTAGCGATGATGATACGCTTGCCCTCGCCCTTTTTGAAGAGGCTGTCGAAAGAAGCTCCTACGGTCTTTTCGGAGTGAGTATAGCCGGGACGCTCAGCATTCGTGGAGTCAGCCATAAGTGCGAGAACGCCTCTGTTTCCGAGTTCACCGAAGCGTGCAAGGTCGATGATCTTGCCGTCAATAGGAGTGTAGTCGACCTTGAAGTCGCCTGTGTGTACGATGATGCCGGCAGGAGTATGGATAGCCATACCGACAGAGTCGGGGATAGAGTGATTTACCTTGATGAATTCAACAGCCATACAGCCGAGCTTTACAGTCTTTTTGGGCTCAACAACGTTGAGAGTTACCTTGCCGTAGAGTCCCTGCTCTTTGAGCTTGCCCTCGATGAGACCGATAGTGAGTCTCGTAGCGTATACGGGAACGTTGACTTTTTTAAGAAGATAAGCGAGACCGCCGATGTGGTCCTCATGACCGTGGGTGATAACGATTCCGCGGAGCTTGTCTCTGTTGCGTTCAACATAAGTAAAATCGGGGATAACGATGTCAACACCGGGCATATCAGCGTCCGGGAAAGCAAGACCGCAGTCGAGTATGAACATATCGTTCGAGCACTCGAAAACAGTCATATTCTTACCGATCTCATTGAGACCGCCGAGCGGTATTATCCTTACCGGAGTGCGCTTGACCTCTTTGGGCTGTCTTGTGCGCTTTGCAGGTGCAGGAGCAGCAGCTGGTGCTTCTGCCTTGACCTGTTTTTCAGCTGCTGACTTCTTTTTATAGTATCTCTTTGGAGCTGCAGCTGTATCGGTTTTCTTGCGTGCTTTGGGTTTTTTCTCTTTTTCGTTCACTAAATTTCCTCACTTTCTGTGAATAGGGAGCATCGCCGGTATTAGTGGGTACAGACGAGCTCAGATCAATAATAATTGCTTAGAACAGGGCAAAGTGTCAGCCGCAGCAGAAAATTATGCAGAGTATTAAAGATCACGAACACAATGCTGGGAC
This sequence comes from uncultured Ruminococcus sp., assembly GCA_900318825.1. GTDB lineage: Bacteria > Bacillota > Clostridia > Oscillospirales > Ruminococcaceae > Ruminococcus. The sequence goes on along the minus strand of ONMB01000005.1, from coordinate 68,081 downwards.
TGAAAACGCAGGGCGTTCAGTCAGGCTGAATAAAGCCGCTGTTATATCGGAAGGACGGATAGTACCTTCATATCTTAATGGCGTATAGCCAATAAAGCCTATAATAAAACTGCGTGAAAGCATAAATATACAAATACAATTATACTCCAAACCACTTATCGTGTCAATAGAAAAGGGGGCTCCAGCTTCCAACATTATGCACAATAAATAAAATTCACGGCATATAGGACTACTGATCTGCCGGCTGACTCTCTCCTGATCCTATCGCACCACTCACCGCAGATCTCAAGAGCAGTTTCGGCTGAATGTGCCTGTACAGCGAGCGCGAGGCGGTTTCTGCCTGATCTTGAGAGTATGATCCTGTGACCGTTTCCGGCAATTATCCGGTAAAAAGGGAGAAGTCCGCTGAAATCCACTGTTATCTCGCGCCTTACAGATGCGAGCTCTGGCAGCTCTCTGATAGTATCAAGCATTTTTCTGCGGTCTGACGCGAGCTGTATGCACATATATAGCGGATCAACGAGGAAACGAGGCGGTTTTTCCTGAGTGCAGCCGAAGCCGGGTACGCGCTTCACCTGAATACCTGCGAGTTCTGCATCAATATGGAAGCTGTCAGGCAGTACGACCGATTTTTCGTCTGAATTTGCAGCGTAGGCGAGCTGGAGCTTTTCTCCTGATATAAAGCCGAGTTCCGGGGAGTAGGCGTTGACTTTCTGACCGTCAGCGGAGACCTGAAATACAAGTCTGTCATCGCTGCCGGTGAAAAATGACTCCCACAGCGTTCTGACGGAGCGTGAACCGCAGCTTACAGCGGCAGGTATGGGCAGTTCACAGCCGCCGAGCGTATCAGTGAGGTTGCAGATGTAAATGTCCCTGAACGAGCTCACTGATATTATCCTGCCGCACTTCTCAGCAGCATCAGACGGCTTTCCGGAAAGTATACGCGCGGTTTCTTCGCCGCTCAGAGGCAGGCGTTCTGCGTCGTATATCGTGAGTTTCACGCAGCCGCAGCCGCTGATGAAAATGCCACAGTCCGATGAGAGAAGCGGGTAGCTAAATCTGAAAGATGGCAGGTCAGTGTTTTCGTAGACATAAACATCTTTTCCGGCAGAAGAAATACCGCTGCAAACAGCGTATAGCAGGTTCATATGGCTGAAGCTGTCGCAGCCTGCGCTTATTCGCCTGAAATGGACGGCAAGCTGTGAACCGAGCCGGGCGGCATCGTGGGAAGATATCTCCCTTTTGGGCAGAGACTCGCAGCAGCCCTCTGAAAATCTGAACATCTCGTTTTCACCTGAATAGTCCATAGTTCCTCCTTAATGGCAGTTATATGGAATATTCTTGACGGTTCAGCGCGGTTTATACGGCTTAACTCTGCCAATGAGGAGAATGAGCGCGAGCAGATTGGGAAATGCCATAAGTCCATTGAAGATATCGGAAAGAGTCCATACCGAATGTGCGCTGACAAGAGCCCCGCTGGAAGCAGCTGCGGCGTAGATGATGCAGAATACAGCAGTATACCTTCCGCGGGTGAGGTAGCGGAAAGCTGTTTCGCCGCAGTAGTACCAGCCTATTATCGTGCAGAAAGCGAACACGCACAGTTCCGCGCTAAGGAACGGCGATGTCAGCTTACCGAGAACAGAGCCGAGAGCCGTTCCGACTGACATATCCGGAGCGGCACATAGTATCACGGCAGCTGTGAGTGTACAGCAGAAGAACGTGTCAAAAAAGACCTCGAACATACTCCACATACCCTGCGAAGACAAATCGTTGTTACCGGCTGCACTGTGGAGTATCGGAGAGCTTCCGAGACCGGCTTCGTTTGAGAATATGCCGCGCCTGAGACCTGTTGATATCACTCTTGAGAGTGTGTAGCCTGATATGCCGCCGGCAGCCTGTCTTGTTCCGAATGCCGAGCTGAAAACGCCTGAAACAGCCGTTGGAACGCTGCTTCGATTTCTTATGAGCACGGCTATACATACAACTGTGTATGCTGCTGCGGCTGCCGGAAGGAGCACCTCTGCCGCTGAGCCTATGCGCTGAGCGCCGCCTGTGATAACAGCAAGGATAAGGATAAATATGACTGCTGCAAGAAATAATGGTCGTACTGAAACGCAGGTGGTGAGCGATGAGGAAAAGGCGTTCACCTGAACCATTCCGCCCATGCCGAGAGCTGCTCCGGTGCACATCAGAGCGAAAAATGCTGCGAGCTTCCGCGAATCGAGTCCTTTCGATATGTATGCCATAGGACCTTTGACTTCATCGTCGGAGTATATTGCTGAGAGTGAGTTTTCGGCGTAGACGAGTGCCATACCGAGAAAAGCTGATAGCCACATCCAGAATACAGCTCCGGGACCGCCGCAGGCAAGTGCAGCAGCGACGCCGGTGATGTTGCCTGTACCCATAGCGGCTCCGAGCGACAGGCAGACCGTTTTCCGCTGTGAAAGCCCGGAGTTTCCGGAATTAGTTGAGCTGCGATCGGAAAGGAACGACGGGAGTCTGAACTGAATGCCTTTCAGCTTTATCGTATATAGTGCCCCTGTGACGAGAAGAAGTGTCACAAGACCGCCGCTCCAGATAAAAGAATTTACTTTGTCGAGAAAAATTTCCATATCAGCCTCCGAACTTTTCAAAAAAGGTGTACATTACAGATTATTTGTGATATAATTAAAATATACGTTCAGCGGTAAGAACCGGCTGAAATTGATGGGAAGGAGGCGGAAAATGAAAAAGTACAAACCTGACCGGAAAGGTCTTGTGACTCTAAGGATACTGATACTTGCTGTCACTGCCGGACTGATACTCGCGGTAAACTATTTTGTACCTGTCAGGAAAGTGTCGCTCATTGCGGACATTTCATTAGCCGCCATTTCACTCGGTCTGATGTTCATATATCTGCCGATGTACTTTTCATCGGTAAGCTACCTTGTGACTTCCAATGAGATAATACGCAGCAGCGGAGTTCTGGTAAAGTTCCACCAGTCGATAAAACTGCCGCTCGTTCAGCATTCTATGGTGATAACAACGCCTTTTTCAAAGTTTACCGGAATGAATTTCCTCCTCTTCTTTGCGCTCGGGGGACAGATAAACCTGATGTTTCTGAGCTATGAGGATATGATGGAGATACTGAGGCTCTTCAGTGAGTCGGGAGGCAGCGAATGGTAACTGTAAAGTCCTATCACGAGCACCCTCTCAGGATACTGAGGTATTCGATAAAGAACATCTGGCTGCTTATTTTTCCGCTGCTTCGCGGAATACGCACGATAAAGCTGAACCGTTCATGGTTTTATGAATGGCTTCAGGGCGCGTGGTTCGATATAGCGATACTCGGGCTTATCCTTTTGTTCGGACTGTGTCAGTGGTACTTTTCAAGAATAATCATGACCTCTGCTTCAATAACTCACAGATACGGCATCGTGTTCAGAGTAAATACCACGATACCGTTCTGCAATATAAGCAGCACTTCCTATGAGCGTCCGATGTATCTCAGCCCGTTTGGTGCCGTAAGACTGCGCTGTGACACCAGAGCCGGTATCTTCAAAGCCTCTGATATGAAGCTGATGGTGAGGGAGAGGATAATACCAGAGCTCAAAGCCAAGCTCCCGGGTATAAAAGAGGGAGAGGAGACCTACGTTTTTCCTAAGACGCCGGTACTTTCAGTAGTGCTCTTTTCGATATTCTTCTCGAGCGGTTTTACCGGAACGGTATACATTGCGACGTTTTTCTTCAAGGGCGGAAACATTGCACGTGATATGATAGGCTCCTATCTCGACAGGATAACCGAGAGCACAGAGCGTTTCACCGGCAAACTTCTCCAGAGGATACCGGACGCAGCTATTGGTCTTGGCATACTCTTTATCGGAGCGTGGCTCATATCATTTTTCATAAATATAACGAGGTACTATGATTTTTCACTTACGACTGCCGATAAGTGCGTAAAGCTGAACTACGGTGTCTTTAACCGCAAGGAATACGGACTCGTAAAGGAGCATATAAACTACATCGACATCAGGCAGAACCTTATCATGAAGAGTTTCCGGGCGATAGCTCTGCACGTCAGCTGTGCGGGCTACGGTAACAGTCGTAAGAGCCTGCCTGTACTGCTCCCGGTAAGACGTGAGAGCGGCATACACGATGAACTGTCCAAGATTGGCATAAACCGTGGTGATAACGACCGCTTCAAGCCTGTATGGACCGGCTTCTGGCAGTATGTGTGGATACCGGTCATCATCAGCGCTTCACTTGTACCGGTGTATATGATAGTTCCGACGGCACTGCCGTTTTTTGACACCCTCACCATTTTCGTTGCGATAATGGCTGAGGTACCGGCGGTATGGCTTATAGCTGTCAAAACAGTGTCGTTCTTTACGAGCGGCGTTTCGATATACGACGACCGAATAAAGCTCCGGTACAGTCATTTCACGACCTACCATACGGTCATTGCAGACCGCAGAAAGCTGGTAAAGGTCGAGCTCGAACAGACGATTTTTCAGAAAATTGGCAGGAGAGGAAGCCTGAGCTTCTGGTTTGAGGGCGAGGTCAAGCGCCGCCATAAGGTCCGTGCTCTTTCCATAAAGGATATACAGACGATATCCCAGCTCCTTGACATAGAACTCGTCGGTTATATCAACGCTTGACAAATTTGCGAGAATATGTTAATATCTTATGTGAGCAGACTATGCGGTAGCGGAAACGTTTTAGTTTATGAGGAAAGTCCGGGCATCATAGAGCAGGGTAGCTGCTAACGGCAGCCGAGGGCGACCTTAGGGCAAGTGCAACAGAGATATACTGCCGTCCTCCGGGGCGGTGATGGTGGAAAGGCGAGGTAAGAGCTCACCAGAGTACAGGAGACTGTGCTGCTATGTAAACCCTATCCGATGCAACGTCTATTGGTATTGTGCGTCTTAACGTCTGCTCGGCGGACGTACAGTAATGACGGCTTGAGCTTGCCGGCGACGGTAAGCGTAGATAAATTACCGCACACGACAGAACCCGGCTTATCGGTCTGGTCACTTTATTGCAGAGCAATAAGAACAAAACCCACAGCTATGCTGTGGGTTTTTGTTATATTTCAGCCCCTCCACATCTTGCGGTAGGCGAAGCAGGTAAGGTTTTCAGATTTCTTGAACTGCCTTGCAAAGTAGCTCTGATCGTTGAAGCCACAGAGGTGTGCTATCTCCTCAACTGATTTTTCTGAGAAGCGCAGGAGGGATTTTCCGTAATTAATCCTTGCGGTTATGATATGCTGGAAGATAGTCATACCGTATATTTTCTTGTATTCCCGCGTGAGGTAGAACTTGCTTATGTAGAATTCCGAGGCGAGCTTTTCGAGGGAAAGATCGTCGCTGAAATGTGAGTCGATGTATTCGTGTACCGAGGCGAGCTTTTGTTTAAGGGCAGAGTCGTACATCTGATCGTAGTTGTTTGAGGTAAGGGCGAGAGTGAGCAGTTCAACTATGAGCATTGATGAAATTATCTCGGAGTTCTGATCTCTTGCCTCGTTGATGCTTATGATCTCGGACAGTATTGAGACTGCCTTGTCGAAGAACGCCGGGTGAAAAACGTTCTTTGACTGCGATAGGAAGAAGTCGTAATACTGCTGTGAGGTGCTTCCGTTGAAATGAACCCACAGAAGCTCCCATGGCTCCTTGTCAGAGCTTTTATAGAAGTGGGCTTCGCGGCAGTCGATGAAGAAGCAGTCGCCTTTTGAGAGCGGGTAGGTATCGCCCTTGTAATTGAGGGTACCGCTGCCGTCAGCAACTGCAACTATGAGGAAGGAATCAAGATCCTGACGCTGGGCAGAGGAAGCTCCTCCGGCTTTGACGCAGCCTGTTTCCTGAACGTAGAAGAAGGCATTTTTAGCGGCAGGACCTGGGGTATTTATGATACGCTTTGAGAGATCGTCTCTGAAAGACTTGTCGTCGTGCTGGTCCATAATAGTGGCTCCTTGAAAAAATCTGAATAAATGGAACGCTCTGGCTCATATGATAGTTGAGCAGGTCAGCTTTTGAAACAATTATATCACAGTATCACAGAAATAGCAATACTTCGTACTCAGTGCAGTATCAGGAAGAGTATGACTGCGGCTGCGGTCAAAGCTAAGGCAGCGAGCAGGATAAAGAACTTTCGTTTTCTTCCTCTGCCGCAGGAAGGACCGATCTGTGAGATGTATTGAGAGATCTCGTCAGCCGTTATCTCTTCGGGAAGAGTTCTGACGTGAGGTCTGAGGTAGAATACCGCCTTTTCAAAGTAGATACTGTCGGGATTATTGACTTCGATTATAGTTTTGTTCACACCTTTTAGCATAATATCCTCCATTATCGTTTTACAATGATTATGGACGGATCATGGGCGTTTATTCAGTTCTGCCTGAAATACTGCGTATGTAGTGGAACAGGTACTGCTGAGCGATACCGGCGTTCTGTGCAGCAAATGCCGGGAAACCGTTCGGGTAATACTCAGCAAGTACGCGTTTTATCCACACATCTACGGGAAATGCTTCGGTCCTGTGCATACCGAAGAGAAGCACACATTCAGCGACTTTGGGACCTACGCCTTTTATTGCCTTGAGAGCACTTCTTGCTTCGTCGATAGGCATTGCGGCAATGGCATTCAGGTCAGTGAGACCTTGTGCCGTGCGCGAAGCTGCGTCGCAGAGATACTTTGCCCGGAAACCGCTCCTGAGGTATGTGAGTGAGTCCGGAGTCTCAGCGGCGAGCTCTTCAGCTTCAGGGAAACGGTCATCGTAGTGTTCACAAAGTCGGTCTATGATGCCTTTGATACGCGGTATGTTGTTGTTCTGGGAAATAATGAAGGAAATAAGACACTCCCAGCTGTTCTGACGGAGAAGCCTGATACCGCCGGCGAAATTGCAGGCTTTTGAGAGAGTTTCGTCCTCTGAGAACTGTCTTTTCAGTTCAGTGTAATCGGTGCCGAGGTCGAAGTAATCCACCCATTTGCCGAGAAATTCCTCCTCGGTCACGTCGTGGAGAATAAAGCACCCGCGGCTTGTCTGTGAGACGGTAAGGCTGTCGTTGAGAAATCTGCCTGTATATGTACACTCATAGTCGGAGCTTATTTTCTTCCACCTGAAAGCCTGTCCGCAGTCGAGAGTCTCGTCGAGATCGAGATCCGGTTCTGAAAGGATAATGTTTTTGTTCTTTATACTGTAATCCATAATTGCTCCTGTAAAAAAATTTTTCTTGTAAAATGCAGCGATGCACTTGATTTTTCAATTAAATTATACTAAAATATAATGTATATTACAAGAGTTAGGAATGATTTTTTTGAAAAAATTTTTCATAGTTACAGCAGCGCTTGCTGTTGCAGCCGTATGCACAGCCTGCAATTCAAAGGAAAGCAGCAGTGTTAAGAACGACGCTGCCACGACTCAGACGGTCGTGACGACCTTCGAGACTGTGAAGGAACCTGCTTCAATGGAGACAACGACTGCTGCTGCCGTGACCGAGCCGGCTTCAAAACCGCTTGAGCACGTTCTCAAGCCGGAAGCCGGAAAATGCGTGTACGACGAGGCAAAGATACTTGACGCATCTGCTTTGCAGGAGATCTCGGCAAAGGCTGAAGAGCTCTACAAGAACCGTCTTATAAATGCTACTGTGATAACTGTTTCAAATATCGGCGGACAGGATCCGCTCACTTATGCACAGGAGGCTTATAACGATATATATGCTGGACGCGGAAGCGGTCTGCTCTATCTCATCAATAATGATACCGGCAGGGACATTCTGTGTCTGACCGGAAGCTGCCGTACATACGTTACTGAGGATATGGAAAATGAAGCTATGTACTGGGCTACAAAGGAAATAGTAAGCGGTGATTACAAGGCAGCTGCCAGCCGTATGCTCGCACTCGGAGAAAAGTGTCCGCAGCACGTCTTTGATAATGCCGGCGTGTTTGATACTGACACCGCGGCTGACCTTGAAGCAAAGCTGACTTCCGGCGCTAATGATCTTTCTCTGCTGGCTACTGCAAACACTACCGGAAAGCCTAACACGGAGATACTTACTGAGTATTACAGCCGCCGTTATCAGGACGGCAGCGGCTATATGATACTGCTCGATACCGAGTCAAAATCGCTCAGTGTCCACTCCGGAAAACCGCTCCCGGCAGATATAGAGACAGTTCTGAAAAACGCCAATGCTCTTGCAGCAAAAGGCGATCATGCAGGTGCAGCAGGAACAGTGATCGATGCTCTCAAGGGTTGAGCCTGAGATATGATAACAAAGATCGACATATCAGGCGAGTGGCGTTTCATAGCTGATGAAGCGATGATGTGGAGCTCTCCTGAAGAGTTACCCGATAAGCCGGACGATACTATTATCCTTCCGTCAACGGTATCGCTCTCCGGCAAGGGCAGATCAAATGATAGCTGTGAGGAATATCACCTGACGGCCACTCACAGCTATGAGGGCTATGCGTGGTACTGTAAGACTGTTGAGCTCGATGAAATCCCTGATGAAAGGCGGGTTCGTCTCTTTCTCGAACGTACGCACTTGACTGATCTGTGGGTAAACGGAGTATACGCCGGAAGCTGCCGCAGTCTCTGTACGCCTCACGTTTATGACATAACCTCTTATATTTCGGACGGCAGGGCTGAACTCTGCATAAGAGTCAGCAACGTCGGATATCCGACAAAGGGCGGCCATATGACCTCGCCGGATACACAGACAAACTGGAACGGCATAACAGGTGAGCTTTCGCTGTGTATTTACGATGCTCAGCGTATCAGCCGAATGAGGGCTTTCCCGGATATAAGAAGCTGCTTGCTGAAGCTCGAAGTGCAGCTTGAGGGCACTGACCGCGCTGAGATAAATGTGTGGGGAGCTTCTTCTGACGGAAAAGCAGTAGATGTTCAGACATTTAGTGTGACTGCGCAGGAGCCCTTTGCAACTCTTGATCTTGGCAGCGGAGCTTCACGCTGGAGTGCCTCAGAACCCGTGATATACACGCTGAAAGCAGCTATATGCGGCAGTTCTGACATCTATACGCTGAGTACCGGTCTCAGGGAATTCACAGCAGAGGGCAGACGTTTCCTGATAAACAGTGAACCGGTTTTCCTGAGAGGGAAACATGATGCAATGGTGTTTCCTCTGACCGGTGCTGCACCGACAACAGTTGAAGAATGGTGCCGTGTTTTTATGACAGCTAAAAGCTGGGGCATAAACCATTATCGCTTCCATACCTGCTGTCCGCCGGATGCAGCCTTTGCAGCCGCGGATATTGCAGGGATCTATATGCAGCCGGAGCTGCCATTCTGGGGGGATATACCTGACGTGGAGAATGAGGAGCTCGGTTACCTGCTTGATGAGGGCAGACGTATCCTCGATGAATTCGGGGATCACCCCTCGTTCGTAATGATGTCACTCGGTAATGAACTGTGGGTAGACCGCAAAATGCTGAACGATTTGCTCCGCAGGCTGAAAGAGTATGATTATCGGCATTTATTTGTGCAGGGAAGCAATAATTTTCAGTTTTTACCAGAGGTACTGCCATATGATGACTTTTTCAGCGGAGTCCGCTTTGACAGGGAAAGACTGCTCAGGGGATCGTTTGCAGCCTGTGATAAGCCTTACGGTTTTATTCAGGCTGAGAAGCCGAACACTTCATATTCCTACGATAGAAAGGCTTTTGTTCAGCCGCAGAGTGAAGCGGCACTTCTGCCTGATATACCGGTAGTTGTTCACGAAATCGGCCAGTACAGCATCTTTCCTGATATCAGTGAGCGCGAGAAGTATACCGGTCCGCTGAAGGCACGGTATATGGATATATATGAGGAAAGACTGCGAAAAAGCGAAATGCTTGCTTATGCTGACGAGCTCCACGAAGCGTCGGGAATGCTTGCATTCAACTGCTATAAGCTGGAGATAGAAGCACTGCTGCGTTCGCGGAATATAGCCGGATTTCAGCTGCTTGATCTTCAGGATTTTCCGGGACAGTGCGTTGCGCTTGTCGGAATGCTTGACCCGTTCATGGAGGAAAAATCCTTTGTCCGCAAGTATGACCTGCGCCGGAAGTGGAACTGCTTCTGCTCGGATATTGTGATACTTGCCGGGTTTGACAGCTTTGTTATCAGGAGCGGTGAGACCTTGCGCGTACCTGTGTGGATAAGGAATATGTCAGGAAAGTCTTTGAACGGTGTTGTACTCCGCTGGAATTCCGGCGATATGAGCGGTTCTGTTGTTGTACCGGACTGTCCTTCCGGATTGTACTATGCCGCCCAAATAGAGCTTTCTGCTGCGCATAGCGGACACTTCGTGGCTGATTTTGAGCTTTACAGCCCACTTGGTGATAAACTTGCAGAAAACACCTATGATCTATGGGCGTATCCGGCTCAGGAAGAGCCGTTTGTACTGCCGGAGGTTTCCGAGCAGAGCGGCACAAGAGTTTACATAACGCGTGACATTTCACAGGCGGAGCTGCTCCTTGCAGCAGGTGAAAGAGTCCTCTGCCTTCCTGAGGAACTCAAAGAAAGCGTTCGCGGAACATACTGCACGGATTTCTGGAGCTATACTATGTTCCGTTTTATTTCGGAGGATAAGGGCTGTGAGCTGCCTGCCGGTACGCAGGGGCTTCTTATCAATGCTGAACACCCTGCACTCAGAGGTTTTGACTGTGAGTTCTATTCAACGCCGCAGTGGTACAGCCTTATAAACGGCGCGGAATGTGCTGTTCTTGACGGAGCTCCGGAGGAATACCGTCCGATAGTTCAGATGATAGACAACTCTGAGCGCTGTCATAAACTGGGAGTTCTCTTTGAAGCGCGTGTAGGTGAGGGGAGACTTATGGTCTGCACTTGCAGACCTGAGTGGGAACGTCCTGAAACAGCTGCGTTTTTCCGCAGTGTTCTTGACTATATGAATTCTGAACTCTTCCAGCCGCATAATGAGCTTACTTTTGAACAAATGAAACTTAGATAAATACTTTCAAGTGAGGAGGACAATATGAGCGAAAAGGATTTTTATGTAGATGTGATAGATAATCTGCCGGCGATAGCCGGTAATGTGAACGAGTCGATGAAGGAGCAGTTTGCGCAGACTATTTACGAGTTTTTGCAGCTCCAGCACCTCTATGACTCGGCTATCGAGGTCGTGAAGACCTACCTGAATATACTTGACAGCGAATTCAGCGTGAAGTTTCAGCGTAATCCGATACATAACATTGAGAGCCGTCTGAAATCACCTCAGTCTATAATCGGAAAACTCCAGAAAAAGGGGCTTCCTCTCACTACGGAATCGGCTCGTAAAAATCTTCTCGATATGGCTGGCATAAGAGTGACCTGCTGTTATATAAGCGATATTTATGCGATAGTGGAAATGCTCGGCAGACGAGACGATTTCACCATCATCAAGAAAAAGGACTATATAAAAAAGCCAAAAGCAAGCGGATATCGCAGCTATCATCTCATAGTCAACGTTCCGGTGTATCTTTCGACTACAAAGCAGTTTGCGCCTGTCGAGATACAGATAAGGACGATCGCTATGGATTTCTGGGCAAGTCTCGAACATCAGCTGAAATATAAGCCATCAGCGGCAATAACTCCCGAAATATCTGCGGAACTGAAGGAGTGTGCTGACCGCATAGCTGAGACCGATATGCAGATGCAGCGTATCTATATGGAGATTCAGGGCCTTGAATGATATGATTATTCGACATAATGCGTCATTTTGCCGGTAAACATTCTATATTATCCCCGTTCACAAACGGTGTATAAGGTGGTATACTGGTATAAGAAAAACAAAAGGAGGGCGCAGTATGTTCGGCATAGTCAGGAGAAACAAGAAAGAAGTCAGGGACAGAACTGTATATATGGAGGTTTACGGCGACAATAAGGTCATGTATCGTGTTGTTGTCGGAAAGATCAATTCTTACGGTGATGAAGTTTGTACATACGGGATAGAAGCTGAGGACAGGCGAACCGGAGAAAAGGAAGTTATACAGGATTTTTCCCGTAATATAGAGGACGCAGTCGATTTTGCAGAAATGCTTATAAACGGCAGGGTGTGTCCGCGTCAGATATACTCAAGGGCTCTGAATTACCTGTGTGTTTCGATTTGAATATTTTTTTCATTCTGGTATAGACAAAACTCTTTTTTTGTGGTACAATATTTAATTGACCGCAGGTTTAACTGCAATTGAAAGGAGAAGGAATATGGCAGAGTTAAAGTATGAGATCACGGAAAAGATAGGAGTTCTTTCTGAGAATGCCAAAGGATGGACAAAGGAGCTTAATCTGGTTAGCTGGAATGAGCACGAGCCTAAGTATGACATCAGAGAGTGGTCGCCGGATCATTCAAGAATGGGCAAGGGTGTTACTCTTACTGCTGATGAGCTTGCTGAGCTCAAGGAGCTTCTCGGCGGCATTGATCTTGATTCATTTGAATAATGACAAAAAGACCGGATACTTAGGTATCCGGTCTTTCTTTATGTAAGATGTATTGTTATTCAAAAACAGGGATATAAGCGAGTGCGCCAATCTCAGCAGCCTTGTCGGCAGCTTCCTTGAATGAGAGTTCATTCTCAGTGATAAAGGAAATGCCGTCTTCGTGCTCATATGAACCCTCCGGAGCATCAGTTCCGGCAGGTACGCGGTAGTACCAGCGGGCGGAGAGGTTGTTGATGCTGTCAACGAATGAATCGTCGCTTGCGGACTCCCATGTCTGAGAGGACTCTGTTCCGTTCATCTTTACTGTTTCGATAACGTCGCCCATAACAGCACTTGCTGTCGGGAGCTTACCGGCACCGCGGCCGTAGAACATAGCCTGATCTATACCGTCAGCGTATACCATAACAGCGTTGAAAACATCGTTAACGCCTGCGATTATGCTGTCGTATGAAACGAGCATAGGCATTACAGCGGGAAGTATTTTTCCGTCAGAAGTCTTTCTTACGGAAGCAATGAGCTTTACGGCGTGACCGAGAACGTCAGCCGCTGCAACGTCGCTGAGCTCCATCTGCGAGATGCCCTTTGTATAAACGCTTCTGGGGTAAACGTGCTTGCCGAAAACGAGTGATGAGATGATGCAGATCTTGCGGCAGGCATCGTGACCTTCGATATCAGCTGTGGGATCCTTTTCTGCGTATCCAAGGTCCTGAGCGAGCTTGAGAGCCTTATCGAACGGCATATTGTCGTTGTACATCTTTGTAAGTATGAAGTTTGTTGTACCGTTGAGGATACCAGCAACCTTGTCTATATCGTTTGCTGCGAGGCATTTGTGGAGAGGACGGATTATCGGGATAGCACCGCCGACGCTTGCCTCAAAGAAGAAGTTGCAGTTATGCTCCTTGGCTGTTTTAAGGAGAATATCTCCTTTTTCAGCAACGAGCTCCTTGTTGGAAGTTGAAACGCTCTTGCCCTTTTCGAGGCAGGACTTTACAAAAGTGAAAGCGGGTTCAACACCGCCCATGCACTCGGCAACGGCTGTGACTTCGTCATCATTGAGGATATCATTGAAATCCTTGGTGAATTTATCCTTATAAGGCGATTCCGGAAAATCTCTGAGATCAAGGATATACTTGATATCCATTTCTGTTCCTGCGCGCTTTTCAATGCTCTTTTTGTTCTTGTAGAAGAGCTCCACAACGCCTGAACCTACAACACCATGACCTAAAACTGCAAATTTGACTGACATAAAGAAACCTCCGGAAAACTATTCGGCTGAGAGAATCTTGACCTCTAAAACGCCGTTGAGTTCAGTAATTGAATTGAGTCTTAGCAGCTCCTCCTCGGATTCACCTGTAAGACGCAGGGAAATGTTCACGGCAGCTGCGCCGTCAACGGGGATACTCTGATTGACCGTAAGTATATTTGCATTGAGCTCGTGAAGAAAGGCGAGAGCGCTTGAGAGAACTCCCGGACTGTCGCTTAGCAGGAGGTACATATTTACGATCCTGCGTGTGAACAGCTCTTCGTATGAGAAAATGTAATCCTTATACTTGTAGTAAGCGCTTCGTGAGATACCGATACGTTTGCAGGCAGAAGCAAAGCTCTTTTCGCCCTTCTGAGCCATCAGTTTCTTGACCTCGAGCACCTTGGTGAAAACGTCCGGCAGAATTCTTGCGTCTGCAACGATAAGCTGTGACTTTTTTTCCATACTGAACCACCTTGAATGTAAAAATCAGTTGAAAATCGTCCGTCACCGGCGAACAACTGTACATTACATAATTACTATAACACGTTTTTCAGTATTTGTCAAGAGGACTTTTTCATATTTTTTCTTAATGCTTTGATATTAAATTTTGATTACAGGCGCAGGAATGAAAAATAATACTTGAAATTTGCAGGAATATGTAGTATAATTATAGGGTTGTATTAAAAAAGTAGAAGAAGGAGCATTATGGAAGAAATATCTAAACAGGGCAATCCTCTTGGTACAGAACGTGTCGGAAAACTTATGGTGCGGTTTGCTATACCGAGTATTATCGGTATGCTTGTAAGCGCTCTGTACAACATGGTTGACCAGCTGTTCATCGGACAGAAGGTCGGTACACTCGGAAATACGGCTACGTCGATAGCGTTCCCGTTAACGACAGCCTGTATGTCGATCGCACTTCTTTTCGGTATCGGCGGCGCGTCATGCTATAACCTTGCAATGGGAATGGGTGACAAAAAGCGTTCCGGATACTATGTCGGAAATGCGATAACAATGTTAACAGGGCTTGGCATTATACTCAGTCTTATAACGATCATTTTCCTCGAACCGCTTCTCACACTGTTTGCGGCTACTAAGGAAGTAATGCCATATGCGAAGGACTATGTCGGTGTAACGGCTATCGGTTTCCCATTTCTTATCCTGACTACCGGCGGCGGTCATCTGATAAGAGCTGACGGCAGTCCGAAGATAACGATGCTGTGCAATATAACCGGTGCGGTGTTAAATATAGTTCTTGACGCAGTATTCGTTCTCGGCTTAGACTGGGGAATGAAGGGGGCTGCATGGGCTACTGTTATCGGACAGATAGTTTCAACTCTCATAGTTATATGGTATATGAGACGTTTCAAGACCACAGAACTTGAACGAAAGCACTTCAAGCCGGTTTTTGAACATACAAAGAGAGTTGCTATGGTAGGAATGGCTTCATTCTTCAATCAGATAGCAATCGGAGTCGTTCAGATAGTTCTCAACAACTCGCTCAAGTATTACGGCGCGCGTTCTGAGTACGGAGCTGCTGATCCAATAGCGTGTGCTGGTATCGTAATGAAGGTGAATATGATCGTATTTTCGATAGTTATCGGCCTTGCTCAGGGAACTCAGCCTATCGAGAGCTTCAACTACGGTGCGCGTAATTTCAGCCGTGTCAAGAAGGCGTACAGACTTGCGATCATAGTCGGCGGAGGTATCTCGATACTTGCATTTATTATGTTCCAGACCATGCCGCGACAGATACTTGCACTCTTCGCAAACAAGAATGCGAGTGACGGTTACTATGAATTCGGTGCGAAATTCTTCCGTATCACTATGTTCTTCACATGGCTCAACTGTATACAGCCGATCAGCTCTACATTCTTCACGTCTATCGGTAAATCAATAAAGGGCGTGTTCCTTTCGCTTACAAGACAGATCATATTCTTTATCCCGATACTTCTGATACTTCCGAAGTTCTACGGCATAAACGGAATACTCTATACTGGTCCGATAGCTGATATACTGTCGTCAATAGTGGCGGTACTTATGATACTTGTAGAATTCAGAGCGATGAGTATGATGCAGGAACTGGATCGTCAGAGCTCCGGACAAGCTCATCTGCGCTGATATCTTACTGCACTGCAAGTGATGAAATTAAAATAGGTCCTGTGGACTGTTATAATGGAAGACGCCCTGCAACGGAAGCAAGGGCGTTTTCTTTAAATTATGGATCTTTTGCAAAAAATATCGCGGTTTAGTAAAACTAAACCGCGAAACTTTATGCGCACTCCTTGCGCTGGTTGGGGCAGCGGGATTTGAACCCACGAGATGACAGAGTCAAAGTCTGTTGCCTTACCGCTTGGCTATGCCCCAGACAATGCAAGGATAATTATATCATATTTTTACAAAGAAATCAATAGCAGCAATATTTTTTATTTATTAAACTAAAAATTCGGTTGACAAGAGCGAAAGCAAGTGCTATAATGATAATATCCTATATAACATATAGGAAATATATTGTATTTGACGTCTGAATTCGCTGATAGACGTACTGCTTTTGGAACTGCAACTTTTTTGCCGCGGCTGTTGCTATTTCTGGTATAATGTGCTATAAGCGCGGAGTCCGCGCAGCCTTGTTCGCGGCGTAAATAAATGTAACGGATTTATTTCTCCGCGGCTGTTGCTATTTCTGCTATAATGTGCTATAATGTACAGGTATGGTCAATTGAGATTTGCAGACCGTCAGATGAATGGAGTGGATAAATATGAAAAACAACAAAACACGACTGGTGACGCTGACAGCTATGCTCGCTGCATTTGCCTGTGTTGCTACTATCCTTATAAGGATACCTACCCCGACAAAGGGCTATGTCAATTTAGGTGATTGTATCGTTAATATTGCCGGCTGGCTGCTCGGACCTGTCTACGGAGCTGCTGCTGCCGGTATAGGTTCAGCGTTTGCCGATATATTTGCAGGCTACGCGGTCTACGCTCCTGCAACATTTGTGATAAAGGGACTTATGGCAGCTGTTTCATTCGGAGTTTTCCGTGTTATAGGCGGAAAGTCAAACTCGGTCGTTGGCAGGGCAGCCGGAGCTGTTGCAGCTGAGGCAGTTATGGTAGCCGGCTACTTTATATACGAGTCGGTTCTGTATAAGTCAGTCGCAATGGCTGCACTCGGTATTCTCCCGAACTGTGTACAGGGCATTGCCGGTGTCGTTACTTCAGTGATAGTATACGAGGCAGTTATAAAGAGAATACCCAAATATAACTGAAATACTGAGGTAGGATATGCTTGAACAATTTTCAAGAACTCAGCTTATGTTCGGAGCTGACGGCATTGCTAAGCTCGCCGGTTCGAGAGTAGCGGTTTTCGGAGTCGGCGGAGTCGGCGGTTATACAGTTGAAGCCCTTGCTCGCTCCGGAGTAGGTGCGCTTGACCTGATAGATGACGACAAGGTAAGTGTTTCTAACATCAATCGGCAGATAATCGCACTGAACAGCACCGTCGGCAGGTACAAGGTCGATGCTGCAAGGGAACGTGTGCTGGACATTAATCCTGACTGCAAGGTCACGGTATACAGGACATTTTTTATGCCTGAGACTGCCGGTCAGTTCGATTTTTCGCAGTATGACTACGTTATTGATGCCATTGATACTGTTACAGGCAAGATCGAGATCATCATGCAGGCAAAAGCAGCCGGTGTTCCGGTGATAAGCTCAATGGGTGCCGGAAACAAGCTCGATCCTACCGCATTCAGAGTTGCGGACATATATAAGACTTCCGTCTGTCCGCTTGCTAAGGTGATACGCCGTGAGATGAAGAAGCGCGGCGTGAAAAAGCTCAAGGTGGTCTATTCTGAGGAGCTTCCGATGAAGAGCCTCGGCGAACAGGATACGGAAGAAACATCAGATCAGCGCAGCGGCAAGCCAAAACGCTTCGTGCCGGGCTCAAACGCTTTCGTGCCGTCTGTCGTAGGACTGATAATTGCCGGCGAAGTCATAAAGGATCTGACCGGCGTAAACAAGTAATAAAAAAGCTCCCGATCGGGAGCTTTTCGTTTTATTCAGTGATCTTTCTTGCCTCAATGTAGAAGCGCTTGTCCTCAGCGTGTCCCATTGAGAAGGTCTTGCGCGGAAGAGCACCGTCCTTGATGACAGTGGGGAAGAGCTGCGATTTGTCCATATCAGGCAGGATAAACGCTATTCCGTTGTGCTTATCTGCGAGGGACTTGACTGTCTCGGCACCGTGGATATAGTCTATTTTACCGCCGTTGGTTTTGATGTAGCTGTCAAGGAAGTTCTGGAGAGAGCCTACTGACAGGTTCGAGGTCTGCTTGTGAATATATTCCTTTACCTCTGTTCCTTCGCAGTATGTGATAACATACTGACTGCTCTCAGCATCATTAAGATCCAGAGCGTTTGAGAGCTTATAAAGCAGATCATCACAGTCAACATCGTATACAAGACGGTGGATAGCCTCAAACTTGAGTGCATCGCTGTGAAGGTTAACGATCTCAGCGAGTGCATAGCGTGCAGGGTGGTCTGAGAGATCCTTACCGGGATTAGCTTTCTTGAGCTGCTCGTAGAACTCCTTTGCGGTTGCGAGCGAGTGGTTTCCGTCGCCCATAGCATAGAGGAGAACGGGGGAGTTGTTCAGGCTGTACTTCTTATTGAATGTGTCGGGATCAGCAAGAGCAGTGAGAGCTTCATCGACTTTCTGCTGGAGCTTTTCATCAATGAGCCAGCCCTTTATGCTGCCGCCGTTCTGCATGAGGTCGGTATCGTAGAGTTTTTTCATACTTCCGGACTGTGCAGCAAGAGGTTCGATGACTGTGTTGTCCGGATCATCTATGAGTATCATAATGTGGGGGAGTTCGAGCGGTGCGCCCTGACGAACCTTGATGCGAGGAGGGATACGCTCGATGACTGTTGCCTCGGTCGCACGAACCTCGGAGGAGCTGCCCTTTGAGAAATCGTACTTTTCGAGGTCGATAGCGCCGACGATACCCTGACGGAGTATGCCGTTGCTCTGGATACGCTCAACGTATACCATTGCGTTCTTGTATTCGTCAAAAATGCCGTCAGCGAGGTATTTGTCCATAGCTCCGTGGATAGCGTCGATACGCTCGGAAACTCCGTCCTGTTCGAGGTAGAGCTCGGGAAGAATGAGATTGAGCGTTGAGGGAGCGGAGCCTACGTTGGCAGAGACCTGTTCCCAGTATTCGGGCTCGCTGGTGTACTGGTCGCAGGCAATAACGGACCATTTGCTCATATCAACAGAGCTGTTGGGGATAAGGATATCAGCGTTGCGGAAAGCGGTTGAGTTCATATTTATTCTCCTTTTATCGATTTAATAAATTTTTTCAGTTCTATGTTGAGCCGTGATACCGGCAGACCTACGACATTGAAGAAGTCGCCGTCGATCTTTTCGATGAGTAGAGCTCCTTTGCCCTGTATACCGTAGCCGCCGGCTTTGTCGTAAGGCTCGTCCGAGGCTGCATAAAGGGAAATATCCTCGTCAGTCAGCTCGCGGAACTTAACATCAGTTACAACGGAAAAGGTCGCCATCTTTGCCTTGTACATCAGAGTGCAGCCGGTTATGACCTGGTGAGTGCGGCCGGAGAGCAGCTCCATAAATGCGCGGCACTGTGCGTTATCCTTTGGCTTGCCGAGTATGTAATTGTCGCAGATGACGGTAGTGTCGCAGCCGATGACAACAGCGTCCGGGTACTTTGCAGCAGCTGAGTCAGCCTTTATCTGCGAGAGATACTCCGAGGCTTTTGCGGGCTCTATGCCGGCAGGGAGAGTCTCGTCAGCGTCAGTGGAGACGGCGGTGAAGTCATCGGTTATCATTTTCATAAGCTCACGTCTTCTTGGTGAAGCCGAAGCGAGTATGATATTCATAGTATCAGTCCTTTGTTTGCGATATTACTCCAGTATAGCGAATATCAGCCAGATATTGATCGGTGTTAAAATGACAGACAATGTAAAGGATACGAGAAAGGTTGATAGCTTGTTGCGGCATTTCCTGAGATTTTTTACCCAGAGGATAAACAGAAAAACAGCCAAAGCTGTAAGCATCAAAAAAACTACGCTGTTAAATACCAGCCAGCTGCGTGTCACATCATATGTTTCTCCTTCATCACTATAGGTAGCACCGTAGCTCCTTATGCTTATCTGAAGCAGAATGGCAGCTGTTAGAGCTGCGATGCTTGTGAAGTTGAGCGGCAGAGTCAACAGCCATACATTGCTTCTGTGGCGGCAGTTTTCTATTATCGCTTTCGTTGCATCATCATTTTTATCCATCGCTATGCCTTTAGTCCTTGGCTTTTGTCAGCAGGAGTGTCAGGCTCGACATAATGAACATTATTATAACAAGTACGGGGGCTATCTTGCTGGAAGTATGTTCTCTTACCCAGTCATTTGTGAAAATAATAGTTCCTACTAAGAGAATCGCTTCAATTGCTAAAAAAATGAGTTTAGTACGTTTTTTCATGATTAATTCCTCCTTAAATAGTAATAATGCCTTAATTAATTTTACCATAACGTGCAGGCAAAGTCAAGAAAAAAGCCGCTTATTACCGTTCAAAAACTGCAAACAATAAAAATCCGCCAAATTTTATTGAAAAAAATTGCCAAGGTACTTGAAAAATCTTTTGAAATAGTGTAAAATAGTAGTATGAGTTGTTACGAGTTTAACAACTATCCGAAAAAGTATCTTATAACGAAAGGATGTCATACCAATGGCAGGATTAAACAAGGTCACAGTTGAAGACATTAACGTTAAGGGCAGAAAGGTACTCGTAAGAGTAGATTTCAACGTTCCTATGAAGGACGGCGTTATCACTAACGATAACCGTATCCAGGCTGCTCTCCCCACTATAAACAAGCTCGTAGAGAACGGTGCAAAGGTTGTTCTCTGCTCACACCTCGGTAAGCCGAAGAACGGTCCTGAGGCTAAGTTCTCACTCGCTCCCGCTGCTGCAAGACTCGGCGAGCTCGTAAACACAAAGGTCACATTCGCTGCTGACGATACAGTAGTCGGCGACAATGCTAAGAAGGCTGTTGCTGCTATGAACGACGGCGAGATCGTTGTTCTCGAGAACACTCGTTTCCGCGGAAACGAAGAGACAAAGAACGGCGAAGAGTTCTCCAAGGAGCTCGCAGACCTCGTTGACGGCGAAGTTTTCGTAATGGACGCTTTCGGTTCTGCTCACCGTGCTCACGCTTCCACAGCAGGCGTTACAAAGTTCGTCAAGGAAACAGCTGTTGGTTACCTTATGCAGAAGGAGATCCAGTATCTCGGAAACGCAGTTGAGGTTCCTGAGCATCCTTTCGTTGCTATCCTCGGCGGCGCTAAGGTAGCTGATAAGCTCAACGTTATCTCAAACCTCCTCGAGAAGTGCGACACACTTATCATCGGCGGCGGTATGGCTTATACTTTCATAAAGGCTCAGGGCGGTTCTATCGGACAGTCTCTCGTTGACGAAGAGAAGCTCGACTACTGCAAGGAAATGCTCGCAAAGGCTGAGAAGCTCGGTAAGAAGATCCTTCTCCCTGTTGATACAGCTATCGCAGCATCATTCCCTGATCCGATCGACGCTCCTATCGACGTAGAGTTCGTTGACTCCGACAAGATCCCCGCTGATAAGATGGGACTCGATATCGGACCTAAGACAGCTGCTATCTTCGCTGAGGCTGCTAAGTCTGCAAAGACTGTTGTTTGGAACGGACCTATGGGCGTATTTGAGAACCCCACTCTCAAGAAGGGTACAGTTGCAGTTTGCGAGGCTCTTGCTGAGGCTGACGCTACAACTATCATCGGCGGCGGTGACTCCGCAACAGCTGCTATCCAGCTCGGTTTCGCTGACAAGATGAGCCACATCTCAACAGGCGGCGGTGCTTCTCTCGAATACCTCGAGGGCAAGGTACTCCCCGGCGTTGCAGCTATCGCTGAAAAGTAATTATATGAGCAATAGGGCGGATAGAGATATTCGCCCTTATTGTGATTGATGAGGTAATTGGTATGGGATTGATGAAAAAGATGATGTACAAGCTCGCGGGAATAAACGAAGAGCTGTACAACCTGTATGAAGAAAAAGGTCCATGCGAGGAGTATGCAGAAGGCTATAAGGATCTTCACAGCAAAAAAATGAAGCCCATGGACTATACTACTCTCGCTGATCTTTATACAACTCTTGAAAAATATGACGAAGCCGAGGAAATGCTCAGCCACGTCAAGGTTGGTATTATGACCGATGATACGATAAAGGGAGTGTATCTGCTTTCAAAACTCAATCTTCTGCTCGGTCAGGAAAAAGGAGAGGAAGCCCTTGATCTCTTTATCAAGGAACAGAAATTCCTTGATATTTTCTATTCTGCTCCCGCTTACCGCAGAGCCGGTATCTCTTATTATGACACAGCGGCAGTTATCCTTGCAATGAACGGCAGGCTTCAGGCAGCCGGACAGTATTACAAGTTCGAGCAGGAAGTAGCTGATAAGTACGACAAGACCGGCGTTTATCCTATGCTTACAAACGTTCATATGCTGAAAGTAATGGGAAATGACAGTATGGCTGAGGAAGCTGCTGCCAAAGCAAGGGAATATATCAGTAACTATAACGAATTCAAGTTCAAGTGGCAGAAAGAACAGTTTCTTGGTATGCTTGACAGGTATATGAGTTATAACAAAGGAAATGACTGTGCCTAAATTGCATAGTGCTGTAAAGATCTTGAATACGGAGACAGTATTTATGATGAACTCAGCAGCTTTAAGTGTTGATCCTACCTTGATGATCTTGTCGTTCTTAGTTTTTGGCGTTTCACAGATCGTTGCGATTGTTTACTTTGTAAAAGCTATAAAGTGTATAAAGCTATATCGTGAAGTTAGAAGAAATATACAAGACAGACGGTATTGGATCGCAGACGCGACAGTATTGCTTTCTGTTCCGGAAGATGAGAGAACTTTGATTTCTTTTGAATATGACGGAAAGCAGTATCAGAGAGAATTCGACTTGTTAATAACTGAAGACGATTTGAAGGAAGAAGTATTGAAGGTCGTTTTCATCTCTCCTAACAGCAGTTATGTAACCATTGTGAATAGATCAATTCACATAAAATTGATAAGAAAACCGCTTATTATTGCGTGTCTATTTTTCTTTTTGGGTTGGATGCAGCTATTAGGTATCTTGACGTTATTTAACTATGCGTGTGAACATCAAGTTCCAACTGATTAGCAGAGCTATGAAGCTATAAATATTTTTGATTAAGGAGCTGACTGTAATGGAAAAGATCAAGAGCTATCTGAATGAAAAAGACTCAGAAACGCTGCTGTATATGCTCATCGGTTTTTTAGCCGGACTTGCATTAGGCTTACTGCTCTCTCCGTTTAAAAACGGTATTGCGGTCGGCAGCTATAACGGTTCGTACAATGAGTTCGAGAACTCGAACAACGTTAACCGTAAAGGTAAAAAACATAAGTGCTGTAAAGATCATGAATAATGATGAGTGACCTTATCATATATCTGTTTGCAGCGTTGCTGGCTCTGTTTTCAGGATTTATATCGGTACTGTTTCTCAGAGATGTTTTCCTGACATTAAAAGCCTGGCTGCAAAATGACAGAAATGTTTCAAGGCTTACTCGCTGGCAGATGTTTTATCATGTTTTTATTGGTATCCTGACAGGTCTGGCGGCTTTGCTGCTGCTGTTCGGATCTATATTTATAATTGTTATAAGGAGAAATCACCCATGAACAAAAATCTTAGAAAGGCAATCATTGCCGGAAACTGGAAAATGAACAAGACTCGTCCCGAGGCAAAGGCTCTCCTCGAAGCTATCAAGCCCCTCGTAGCTAACGCTGAGGGCAAGATCGAGGTCATCGCTTGCGTACCTTTCACAAACCTCGAGACTGCTATCAACACAACAGCTGGCAGCAACGTAAAGATCGGTGCTGAGAACGTTCACTTCGAGAAGAGCGGCGCTTTCACAGGAGAGATTTCCGCTGATATGCTCACAGAGCTCGGAGTTGAGTACGTTGTTATCGGCCACAGCGAGCGTCGTCAGTACTTCGGTGAGACAGACGAGACTGTAAACAAGAGAACTATCGCTGCTCTCGAGGCTGGTCTCAAGCCCATCGTTTGCGTAGGCGAGCTCAAGTGGGAGCGCGAGTGCAACATTACTGAGGAAGTTATCGCTCGTCAGATCAAGCTCGACCTCTGGTCACTCACAGCTGAACAGGTCAAGAACGTTGTTATCGCTTACGAGCCTGTATGGGCTATCGGTACAGGTCTTACAGCTACACCCGATCAGGCTGAGGAAGTTTGCGGATTTATCCGTGCACAGCTCGCTAAGCTCTTCGATCAGGCAACTGCTGACGCTGTAACTATCCAGTACGGCGGTTCTATGAATGCTAAGAACTGTGCTGAGCTTCTTGCTAAGCCCAACATCGACGGCGGTCTTATCGGCGGAGCTTCACTCAAGGCTGAGGACTTCAACGTTATCGTTCAGGCAGCTGTAAACGGCTGATCTTACTTATTATAAATTTCTCGCGGGCGGATAATATCCGCCCCTGAGTTTGAATGAAAGGAAAATTCAAATGTCAAAGAAACCCGTAGCACTTATTATTATGGACGGCTTCGGCTATAACCCCGACAGTTACGGCAACGCTATCGCTGCTGCAAAGAAGCCTAACCTTGACAAGTATATGGCTGAGTGCCCGCATACTCTTATCGGCGCAAGCGGACTCGATGTAGGTCTGCCGGACGGACAGATGGGCAACTCTGAGGTTGGTCACACAAATATCGGTGCAGGACGCATCGTTTACCAGATGCTCGTCAAGATCTCCAAGGACATCAAGGATGGCACATTCTTCAATAACAAGGCTATCAAGGCTGCAATGGACAACTGCAAGGCTAAGGGCAGCGCTCTTCACCTTATGGGACTTCTTTCTCCCGGCGGTGTTCACAGCCATATGGAGCATCTCTTCGGTATAGTTGAAATGGCTAAGAAGAACGGTCTCGACAAGGTATACATTCACGCATTCCTTGACGGACGTGACGTTCCTCCGTCATCAGCTGCTGAGTATATGGAAGAGACAGTTGCAGAGCTCAAGAAGATCGGTCTCGGCAAGATCGCTACTATTTCCGGACGTTTCTACGCAATGGACAGAGACAATGCATGGGACAGAGTTGAAAAGGCTTATGCAGCTCTCGTTTACGGCGAAGGCGTTAAGGAGACTGATCCTGTTCAGGCAATAAAGAATTCATATGCAAACGAGGTTACTGACGAGTTTATGCTCCCGACAGTTATCGAGGGCGGCGCTAAGATAAAGGCTGACGACAGTGTTATCTTCTTCAACTTCCGTCCTGACCGTGCAAGACAGATCACACGTTCATTTGTTGATCCTGAGTTTAGCGGTTTCGAGAGAAAGAACGGCTTCTTCCCCGTAAACTTCGTATGCATGGCTCAGTACGACGCTACTATGCCGAATGTTTCCGTAGCATATCCGACTGAGCAGCTCACAATGACTATGGGCGAGTATCTTGCTAAGCTCGGCAAGACTCAGCTCCGTATCGCTGAGACTCAGAAGTACGCTCACGTTACATTCTTCTTCAACGGCGGTGAAGAGAAGCAGTTCGAAGGTGAGGACCGTATACTCATCAAGTCACCTGATGTTCCTACATTCGATCTCAAGCCTGAGATGAGTGCTTATGAGGTTTGTGACGCGGTTGTTGACGCTATCAACTCTGATAAGTACGATGTTATCATTCTCAACTACGCTAACTGCGATATGGTCGGTCACACAGGCATCTTCGATGCAGCTGTAAAGGCTGTTGAGGCTACTGACGAGTGCGTTGGCAGAATGGTTGACGCTATCCTTGCAAAGGGTGGTGCAGCACTTATCACAGCTGACCACGGCAACGCTGACAAGATGATGGAAGCTGACGGAAGTCCGTTCACAGCTCACACAACAAATCAGGTACCGCTCATTGCTGTCGGTGTCAAGGGTGAACTTATCGAAGGCGGTGTACTTGCAGATCTTGCACCTACTATGCTCGATATTATGGAAGTTCCACAGCCTGCTGAAATGACAGGTAAGTCACTTCTCAGAAAGTAAGATATGATAAAAGGCTGCTGCATCTGCGGCAGCCTTTTCAGTATGATCGGGAGGTGAAAAATATGAATCCCGTAGCTGCTATAAAATACCTCAATCTGCTTAACAGATTTAAGGCTAATCATCCGAAACTGCCGCAATTCATAAAGGCAGCCGGTACTATTGCCGATGTTGATACTGTCGTTGAGATGACCGTTACAACGTCAGAGGGCAAGAAGATAGTTGCAAATATAAAGCTGACAGCTGATGATCTCAGGATAATCGACGAGATAAAGAAAGCTAAGGCTGAATGAAAAAAGCTCCCGGTGTGGGAGCTTTTTCAGTATTCGATGCCCTTTCGGGCTGAAATGCCTTTTTCGTACGGGTGGCGGACCGAGTTGATCTCGCTTATATAGTCAGCTGCTGTTTTGAAGCGTTCATCGGGATCTCTGCCGGTCAGAACTATCTCACAGTTCTTTGCAAGTTTGTTCAGCAGAAGAGCTTTTTCCTCGTCAATGAGTTTCATATTGAGAGCGCCGATGAGCTCATCCATTATCAGCATATCGACTTTGCCGGAACGTACCAGTTCTATCGCAGCTGAGAGCTCCTTGTCGTGCCTCGCTCTGACAGCAGCTTTTTCGTCATCATTCATTCTGAATACGAATTTGTCACAGCATTCGCAGGCTTCAACGATCATTCCCGGCAGACTGCGAAGTACCCCGATCTCTGATGAGCTTCCGTTTTTCAGAAACTGGAAAAAAGCGACTCTGAGTCCGGCGCCGTAAGCTCTTACGGCAAGCCCGACAGCGGCGGTAGTTTTTCCCTTGCCGTTTCCTGTATAAACGTGCAGCATAGTATCACTTCCTTACAGACAGATTATAACACACCTTAGCTGAAAAAGCAATAGCCGGTCATTGACAATAGACTGACAAAGTATTATAATGTTATATGTGAGAAAAATAGTAGGAGTGAAAAAATGTCATCTATCATATTTTTTGATATAGACGGTACTGTTGTGACAGAAGATGCGCGTATGCTTATACCTGAAAGCACACGGTATGCTATAAGTGAGACGCGCAAAAAAGGCAATCTCACCTTTATCAATTCCGGCAGGACCGCTTTCAATATAAGCGAAAAAGTCCGTGGACTCGGCTTCGACGGCTGTATCTGCGGCTGCGGAACTTACATTGAGTACGGCGGTGAAGTTCTTCTTCATAATAAACTTGAACAGAGCTTCTGCCGTGAGACAGCGGAACTGATGCGCCGCTGCGGGGTTACTCCGGTGTATGAGTACACTGACGGTTATTACTTTGACGATAAAGCTCCGGTCACAGATGATCTGAGAGATTTTCTCGAGAACTTTGTTGAGAGCGGAATTGACATCACCGGACGAGTTGAGGACGACAGCTTCATATTCGATAAATTCGTCATATGGGTGAATGAAGGCTGTGATTTTGAACTCTTCAAAAGAGAAGTCGGAAAGCATTTCTCGATAATTGACAGAGGAAACGGCTTTTACGAGAATGTCCCGCTTGGATTTACCAAAGCAACAGCGATGGATCTTATACTGAAAAAGCTCGGTATTCCCTATGAGAATGCCTATGCTATCGGCGACAGCATGAACGATCTGCCCATGCTTCAGGCTGTGCCGAACAGTATAGCAATGGGCGGTGCTGAGAAACTGTACCCGTATGTGTCCTATATAACTACTCCCATCGAGGAGGACGGCATTGCGAATGCACTCAGGCACTTCGGACTTATCTGAGAGGAGAGAGAATATGGCTTCAAGCAAAGAATATCTTGAATTTGTACTGGAACAGCTCTCCGGTCTTACCGGTATATCTTACAGGGCGATGATGGGGGAATACATCTTATACTATCAGGGCAGAATAGTCGGCGGCATCTACGATGACAGGCTGCTTGTCAAGCCGACTGAGTCAGCGAGGAAAATGATGCCGGACGCTCCTTTTGAACTCCCCTATGAAGGAGCAAAGGAAATGCTGCTGGTCGAAAACATAGATAACAGAGAATTCCTGAGCGAACTTTTCAACGTGATGTACGATGAACTGCCGGCACCGAAAAAGAAGAAATAGAATACTGACAAAAAACTCCCGTGAACAGCTTGTAACTGTTCCGGGAGTTATATTTTTTATATGCCTTATCAGACTGTAAAGAGCAGCTTTGAATAAGAGGGGAGCGGCCAGTATTCTTCACTGACATTGGTCTCAGTCTCGTCAACGATAGCGCGGAGAGTCTGCATCTGAGCAAATACCTCGTCGCGGTAGTAACGAGCCATCTGGAGACCTTCCTCCTTGTCCTGAGCAGCGATGACCTTTTCTTCAAGAGCAGCAGCTTCCTTGTAGATACCCTTGGTGAGATCGGAGATCTTGCCTGCAAGTTCCTTTTCAACCTCGGGATCAATACCCATAGCTTTCTTTGCGTTGCCTGTGTCGCAGAGATCCTTGGTAAATCTGATGCAAGCGGGGAGAATGTTCTTCTTTACGAGTTCGAGCATAGTGAGAGCTTCGATGTTGAGCACCTTGCTGTAATTCTCAAGGAGGACTTCTGTACGCGCTCTCAGCTCAGCTTCGGTATAGACCTTGAACTTCTCAAAGAGTGCGATGCTCTTGGGAGTGATGTACTCGGGGAGAGCGTCGGGAGTTGAGACAAGGTTGGGGAGCTTTCTTACTTCAACAGCTTCCTTGAGCCACTCGTCGGAATAGCCGTTGCCGTTGTAGATGATAGCCTTGTGCTCCTTTATTATCTTAGCGAGCAGCTTCTTGAGGTCGCTGGTGAAATCCTTTGAGCCTTCAAGCTCGTCTGCGATCTGGCAGAGCTCCTCTGCAACTATGGTGTTGATGATCGTATTTGTGCAGGAAATAGAATCTGCAGAACCGAGCATACGGAACTCGAATTTGTTTCCGGTGAAAGCAAAGGGAGATGTACGGTTACGGTCGGTGGTGTCCTTCGGGAAATCGGGGAGAACGTCAACGCCGATCTCAAATGTCTTGTCGTCTGTTGAGCGGTACTTTTCTCCGACTTCAAGTGCGTCGATAACCCCCTGGAGCTCAGTGCCGATGAACATAGATACGATAGCGGGAGGAGCTTCATTAGCGCCGAGTCTGTGGTCGTTTCCGGCAGATGCAGCGGAGAGTCTGAGCAGCGGAGCGTATTCGTGTACGCCCTTGATGATAGCGCAGAGGAAGGTCAGGAACTGGAGATTGTTCTGAGGATCAGAGCCGGGGTTGAGGAGGTTCTGACCGTCATTTGAGGACATGGACCAGTTGTTGTGCTTACCGGAGCCGTTCACGCCTGCAAAGGGTTTTTCATGCAGCAGACAGTAAAGACCGTGCTTTGCAGCGACCTTCTTCATTATTTCCATAGTGAGCTGATTGTGGTCAGCAGCTAAGTTTGTGTTTGTGAAAACCGGTGCGAGCTCATGCTGAGCCGGTGCAACTTCATTGTGCTTGGTCTTGGCATAGATGCCGAGTTTCCAGAGCTCATCGTCGAGATCCTTCATATAGTCGGAAACTCTCTGATTGATGTTTCCGTAGTAGTGATCCTCGAGCTCCTGTCCCTTGGGAGGCTTAGCGCCGAAGAGTGTGCGTCCGGTTATGATAAGATCCTCACGGGCTTCGTAATACTTCTTGTCAACGAGAAAGTATTCCTGTTCGGGACCGACAGTAGTGATGACTCTTGTTGCAGTTGTATTTCCGAACAGACGGAGGATACGGAGTGCCTGTTCGCTGAGGACCTCCATTGAGCGGAGAAGAGGAGTTTTCTTGTCGAGAGTTTCGCCAGTGTATGAGGTGAAAGCAGTGGGGATGTAGAGCGAACCGTCCTTGACAAAGGCATTGGAGGTCGGATCCCAAGCTGTATAGCCTCTTGCCTCAAAAGTAGAGCGGAGACCGCCTGATGGGAAAGAAGAAGCGTCTGCTTCGCCCTTTACGAGCTCTTTTCCGGAGAATTCGAGAAGGATACCGCCTCTTTCAGCCGGATTGAGGAAAGCATCGTGCTTTTCAGCAGTAACGCCGGTCATTGGCTGGAACCAGTGTGTATAATGGGTTGCACCCTTTTCGATAGCCCATTCCTTCATTGCGTGAGCTACTGCTCCTGCGATCTCGGGAGCGAGCGGACAGCCGAGCTTCTTGGTATTGCGGACTGCTCTGTACACGTCCTTGGGCAGTCTTTCTCTCATTACCTTATCGTTGAAGACGTTACAGCCGAAGAAATCGGCAACGTTCTTAGAAACCGGTGTTTCTGACATATAAATATATCCTCCTTGAAAAAAATAAAGGCATTCCGACTGTAAAAAACTGAAATTTGTACAACCGAAACGCCATTGTTTCATTGATATTCAATTGCTACTTTATTATATTACACCATTGGAGCATATTTGTCAATACTCTGGCGGAGTTTTAGCTCAAATGGCGGAAATTTGCGAAAAAAAGTGAAAATACTTGTCACAAGTCACAATTGTTCACTTTTTGCTATCATCTATATAGCCTATAAGGTTGTTGAGACAGGATTCAAAGCAGGTACCGTACCACATTTCTTCAAAACAGGGGAGAGTGGCTTCGATACAGTCATATGTGAATTTAACAGCTATATCAAGTGACTGCTCAAGGCTTTTGCCGAGAGTGACTGCGCCTGTGAAAACGCTTGCGAAAATATCTCCTGTTCCGTGAACAGTCTTGTCAACGCTTTTGCTGAATGAATAGTAGAACTTATCGTTTGCTGAGTCGTAAGCAGCAGCTCCCTGAGACTCGCTGTCGAAGTGGACTCCGGTTATGATAGGCGTAGCACAGCCAAGTCCGGCGAGCTTTCTGAGGATATCTTCAACCGAGCTCTGATCGTGTTCCGGAGCGTAAGGGATACCGAGCAGAAAAGCAGCCTCGGTCATATTTGGAAGTATATAGTCTGCTTTGCGGCAGAGCTTTTTCATTTCGGTGACGAATTCCTGCGTCATACCTGCATAGAGAGAGCCACCGTCTCCGAGAACTGGATCAACGACGATGAAATTATCCTCTCTGCCGAAGCTGTCAAAGAAATCCGAGACGATCTGGACTTGTTCCACAGAGCCGAGATATCCGGTATAGATAGCGTCGAATGCGAGGTGCATTGACTGCCAGTGCTTTGAGATATCCGGGATATCGTTGGTCAGCTCGCGGAAGGTATATCCGGAAAAGCCCTTGCCGGTGTGAGTTGATAGAACGGCTGTGGGTATGACTGCTGTCTCGATACCCATTACTGATATTATGGGAAGTGCAACAGTCAGTGAGCACTTGCCGAAGCAGGAGATGTCCTGTATAGTAACGATCCTTTTCATATTTATCATTCTTTCTTATCATCGAATTACGCATAATGATTATACAACATATTGCGTGATATGTCAATAGCGATGCTGCGAAGGAAAGCGTATTCTGAGTAATATCCGGCGAACGTCATGAATATAATCAGAAAAAAGGAGGCGTATGTTATGAACAGCAATGATCTTGAGCGATATAAAAAGGAAATGATGGCGATGTACGGCAGAAGTACAGCGCATGGCAGCGAAAATCAGACTGAAGCACCTGCCGTTACCGGGAATGACGAGGACACATACAGCGGCATATCTGAGGATATAGACGAAGTGGATCCTGATGTACCGGACGACTCGGCTTTCGGACCGCACGAAGATGAAGACAATCCCGATGACGTTGAGGAGGACTACAATTCGCGCTATCCTGAGCCTGACCTGAGTGATCTCGGTGATGATGAGGACGTGACTGAGGAAATAGACAGCGAACCGCCGGAGTACGTTTCGGAGGAGAGCCTCGGCAGTTCAAAGGGTTATATCCTCGTGAACGTCCGTGCCGGTGAGGAGTCTGAGGCGATAGAGGGGGCGACAGTTCTTGTCACAGCGATAGTCGGCGGTAACCGTATGATACTTGCTTCCGGTGTTACCGATCAGAACGGGACATCGCCTAAGTTTGAGCTGCCTGTTCCTGCACTTGGACTTTCACAGTCTCCTTCGCCTGACAGCAGACCATACAACCTGTTTGATGTGAGCGTTACTGCAAAAGGCTATTTCAATGCAAGGAGCGTAGATGTTCCGGTTTTTTCGGGGATAACTTCCGTGCAGAATTTCAGTATGATACCTGTTCCGATGTTTATGGAGCCTTCCGACGAGACTATGACCTATTTCAATCAGGAACCGGATCTCCGGCTTCCGTCCTGAGGAGGTCGAGAGATGCTTAGCGGAACACCATATATCCCTGAGACTATAACCGTACACCTCGGGACGCCGGATTCTGACGCACCTAATGTCACGGTACCGTTCTCGTCGTACGTCAAGAACGTTGCTTCGAGCGAGATATTCCCGACGTGGCCTGAAAATGCGCTTCGTGCAAATATTTATGCGATAACCTCGTTTGCACTGAACCGCATTTACACGGAGTGGTACAGGTCGAGGGGGTATGATTTTGATATAACAGCTACCACGCAGTACGATCAGAAGTTTATCAACGGCAGGGAGTATTTCCAGAATATAAGCTATCTTGTAGATGAGCTTTTCAACGATTATGTAAGGAGGCAGGGGAAAGTCGAGCCGCTGTTCACAGCTTTCTGCAACGGTACGACCGTTACCTGTGAGGGACTCTCACAGTGGGGAACGGTCGATCTTGCGAACCGCGGACTCACCCCGTATGAGATCTTGCAGTATTACTACGGAGATGACATTGACATTGTTAAAAATGCGCCTGTCAGGACAACTATGCCGTCTTATCCCGGTATAGAGCTGAAATTCGGTTCGGCAGGCAACGATGTGCGTTCGCTTCAGATATATCTGAACAGAATATCCGGAAACTATCCGGCAATACCGAAAATACCGGCTGCTGACGGCATTTTTGACGCTGCAACAGAAGCCGCAGTAAGGAAGTTTCAGGAGATCTTCGGGCTCGCGGTCACCGGCATAGTGAATGAGTCAACGTGGTACAGGATAACCTACATCTACACGAGTGTGAAACGTATTGCCGAGCTCGATTCCGAGGGCGTCCGTTATGAGGAGATCGAGAAACGCTATACCGAGGATCTGAAGATAGGTATGCAGAGCATAGAGGTCAGTATGCTGCAATACTATCTTGCAGTCATCGGAGCATATTACGCAGCGGTCGAACCTGTGGAGATAACCGGATATTTCGGGGAAAAGACTGAGCGCTCGGTGAAGTCGTTCCAGCGCGTTTTCGGACTTCCGCAGACAGGTGAAGTTGACAGAGCGACTCGCAATGATCTTTACAGAGCATATCAGGGAATAGCTGAGTCAGTGCCGCCGAAATACACGGCAGTCGCTCTTTATCCGGGAACTGTTCTGCGTGAAGGCGACCAGAGTGAATATGTCAAGCTGATACAGGAGTACCTCACGCTTATAAGTGCAACCTATCAGGATATACCTGCTGTGAACAATACCGGCTACTTCGGACCGGTAACAAGGCAGTCGGTAACGGCTTTTCAGCGTCAGTTCGGTATAAACCCGACAGGTGTCGTAGGAGCTGTGACTTGGGACAGGATAGCAGGAGTTTACTCAGACCTGAAATACGGCTTCGACAAGAGACCATATCAGTCACCGGGCTATACGATAGAGGCTGAATGAGTGAGGGGGGAAGAATATGGCATATACCAGTCAGCAGAGACGTCAGCACATATATGAGCTCCAGCGCTATCTTTACGCTATCTCGCTTTTCAACAGCAAGATACCGCAGGTCATTCCTGACGGCGTATACGGTGCAGATACAGCGATAGCAGTCAGGGCATTTCAGAGGGAGTACGGGCTTCCTGAGACCGGAAATACCGATCCGGCTACATGGAACAAGATCGTCCGCGTGTACAGGAGCAATATCGACTCCGCTCCCGAGCCCTACGATGTATTTCCGTCAGCGAGATATGTTGCAGGCAGCGGAGATGATGGTCAGCTCGTCTATATACTTCAGGCGATGCTCAACGATATAGGCGAGCATTATGAAAATGCGCCGTGTATAGACATATGCGGAAAGTATAACACAGCAACTGCCGATGCTGTAAAGCTCTTCCAGAAGCGTGTCGGACTTCCCGTTACCGGAAAGGTGGACAGCGGAACATGGAATATGCTTGTTCGCTGCTGCGAGCACATTGACCGTACAATAAAGCCGTAGAATTCTTAAAGAGTGTGCCTTGAGCACACTCTTTTTGATTTTTGTGCGAAATCGCAATATTTGATAAAGATTTTTGTTAAATATCGCTTGACAGCGGTAAAGAAATAATATATAATAATGATATGTACATTGAACAGAAAGGTGGGCTTGTTCTTGAGGAAGAAGTTATTTGCTGCCATAACTGCAGCTGCCGTCTCGACTTCCTTGACTTCGTCTGTAAATGCTGCTGACAAACAGTTCAGCATAGAAGACCTCAAAGACCTGAGAAGCTCGCTTCTGGGAGTTCAGCCGGTCAAAGATGGTCAGAACGTTGACGGAAACGGTCATGTCGATGTTTTTGATATGATCCATATGCGTCGGGCTTATGTTGGTTCCGGTGATTTCAGAGAGTCAGTCTGTCCTGCCTCTGAGGAGAACGTCAGGTACATAGGCAGAAATTTTTATGAAAAAGATGTTATGTGGCTCGTTCAGAGCGGTTCAGCAGCAGAGTTCAAAGTCAATGCAAAAACTGCTTCAGTCACTCTTTGCGGTGACAGCAGTATCTACAACGCTTCAGAACACCAGCCAAGATACGCTGTTATTGTTGACGGAGAGATCATTGTTGACACTACACTGAGTGAAAAATCCAAGGAGATCACGCTTTTCAGCGGTGATGAGAACCGTATCGCTGATGTCAAGGTGATACATCTGTCCGAAGCTACTAACGGTGCGGTGGGAATTTCCGGTATAAAAGCACTTTCAGAAGTTGCTCATCCTGTTATACCCACTGAGAAAAAGAAACTGAATATTGAATTCATCGGTGATTCGATAACCTGTGCATACGGTGTTGAAGCTGCCGATCAGAACGAACCGTTCAGGACAACTACTGAGAACTTCATGAAGTCTTATGCCTACCTTACGGCTGAGAAGCTCAATGCTGATTACAGCGCCGTGAGTTACAGCGGATTTGGAATAGTTTCGGGCTATACTGCCAGCGGAGATAAGAATGCGAGCAGTCTCGTTCCGCCTCTTTATGAAAATGTCGGACAGTCCAGGAATTATGCAGTTCCATGGGATTTCAGCAGGACTCAGAATGACGTTATCGTCATAAACCTCGGCACAAACGATGCGACATATGTGGCGAAATCGCCTGAGGATCGCGGTGTTGAATTCATTGATGGCTATGAGAGTTTCCTTGAAACGGTGCGCCGGAACAATCCTCAATCTTATGTGATATGTACGATCGGTATCATGGGCTGCACTGATATGTACCCCATGATCGAGGAGGCTATTTCCCGCTATCAGCAAAAGACCGGCGACAAACGCATTATGAGTTATCAGGCGCCTGTACAGACTCAGGCTGACGGCTTCGGTGCTGACTGGCACCCGTCTGCGGTAACTCAGCAGAAAAATGCTTATCTGCTTGCTGACAGGATATGCCAGGTGCTTGGAATAGAATCAGATCAGGTCGGTCTTGACGTTGCTGCCGAAGCTGAATACAGCGTAAGGTGCAATGAGGAGAACGGTGCAAGTGCTGCAACTTACTTCTCTGATTATGACAGATCATTCTGGGTAAACATTGTCGGCGGCGGCAGTTCAGATACTGATATTCAGGCAGTTATTTCCGGCTTTGCACTGAAAAAAGACGGTAAGTACAGGCTTAGCTTCAAGTGTACATCTTCGCAGAATTCGGTTGAAGGAAACAGTGTGGTTGTCAGAGATGGAGACAATGTATACTACACAGGCAGCTTTGTTAACAGCGGCGACAGAACGCCGTTTGAAGCAGAGTTCACTGCTCCTGCCGATGTCGAAAATGCCGAGATAACGATTTGTATCGGTGGTGTCGATTACAGCAGTGTTACCCTTTACGATCTGAGACTTGAAAAGACAGCCTGATGGTCGCTGTTAAGTTTTAAGGATATTTCAGCCGCTTTCGGCTGTTATATAGCCGGCTCCGGCAGGCTTTAGCCGGAATCATACGTATAAACATTATAAAAGAAAAGTGAGGAAAAAATTATGTTTTGTAAGAATTGTGGCAAACAGATCCCTGACAATGCAGCACATTGTCCCAACTGCGGAGCAGCAAATGACGCAGTAGCTCAGGCTCCTGCACAGGCAGCAGCTCCTTCACCCGCTCCCGCACCGGCAGCAGCTCCCAATCCGTTCAGCAATGCCGGCAAGAGTGCTCTCGGCGCTCTCAACAAGTCTACCATTAAGTTTGATCTCAAGAAGCTCATTCCTGTATTAATGGTATTCTACATCATCATGGGTATTTTCGGTACTTATCATACAGAATTTATGAAGTCTAAGTACAAGTATAAGAAGTGGAGCGACTGGAGCAGAACTTCATTCTCAACAGTTTGTGATGAGTCTGATGAAGATGACAGCATCGCTGATAACGGCTTTACTTCATTCGTTAAGTTCATCGAGATCGTTGCAACTATCGGCGCAGTTGCAGGTTTAGCTGGCTGGGCATTCATGTACATTTCAAAGAAGTACAATCTTGCAGTGCTTTCACTTGGTGCATCTGCTGTCTTCCTTCTCTTTGGCAGACTCTTCCTCTTTAGCGAGGCGTTCTACCTCAAGGGCAAGATCAAAGATGAGATGGACGATGTAAAGGTAAAGGGCGGTCCTACTTGGACACTTATCTTCTGGATGCTCTTCCTTATCATCTTTATCGTAGGTTCTTATGTTGTTGCTTCTTCTCTCAAGGACGACGACTCCAAGACACCTGCTAACAGCTTCAGCTTCAACAAGTGATCTGGATCACTGTTCATTAGAAAAATTG
Organism: uncultured Ruminococcus sp.; assembly: GCA_900318825.1. GTDB lineage: Bacteria > Bacillota > Clostridia > Oscillospirales > Ruminococcaceae > Ruminococcus. Next base: position 31,408 of record ONMB01000005.1, on the reverse strand, counting down.
AGGACGGCTCGGCTCTATCAGCAGAGTCGTCCTTTTAAGTATGACTGGTGGGTGTGAATATGAAAGAGAATGAAAAGAGCACGGCTTCAGCTGAAAAGCAGAAGAAGCACGGCGGACTCAGAATGCTCACATGGCTTATGATCGTAGTTATTGCCGTAACATCAATTATCGACGCATTCTGTATTTATAACATATTCGGAAAAGGTCCGAAGGATACTATGGCTGCTGAGGAGATATCCGAGGAGCAGCTGCTTATTCAGGAGGAGGCTGCTGCCGAAAAGAAGGCTCAGTCCGAAGCTGAGAGCAAAGGTATCATTTCTTATAGAGCGGCTGGTATCAGCGGCAAATCAGATATTGTCATAACCGATGCGAGCAGTGCTGTTGCAGCACTTGGTGCGCTAAAGGGCGATTTTGGTATACTTGATCCTGAGAATGAGTTCAAGTTCAGGTTCCTCAATGAGGGAAAAATCTTCGACACATACGCTTTGCGTCAGATGAAGAACGGCTATCCCGTTTTTGGCCATGATATGAAGGTCATTGCCGACAAGAGCGGTCACCTCATCGCCATTGCCGGAAGCTATTTCAAGTTTGCGGAGGAATATATCCCTCAGGCAGGGAAGAGCGAATCTGATGTCAGAGATGATGTTGCTAAGTACCTGAAAACTGAGTATCAGGTGAATAACGACAAAGAATACTCTATCCGCAACAACGGCTCATGGATAGTTATCGACAAAGATGAAAAGCCGCATATGAGCTATTCATTTACTGTGTATGATAAGGTCACTGACAATGCGGTGCAGAATATCATAGCCGATGCTGACACCGGTGAGGTGCTTTACAAGCTCAACTGTATCGGCAAGCAGAGCAGTAATTTTTCAACTTATCAGTTCAGAAAGTATGAACAGGTTGAAGAAGAAACTGAGGAAGAGACAGAAGAGGAAACTGAGACTGAGACCGACGAAGAGTCTGAAACACAGTCTGACTCTGAAACTGAAACAAGCTCAGATGATGAGACTCTCTCTGAAACTTCAACGGAAACACAGTCTGAAACTGTGACCGAAACTCAGACAGAGACTGCTTCTGAGAGCGATACCGAAACTGAGACAAAGACTACAACAAAAGCACAGCCAAAGAAGAAAAAAGCTGAAAAGGAAAGCGACGTTTTTGACGAGGAAAAAAACATCTATGTTTATGCCGGATTTGACGAAAATGACGGCTTCCAGTCAGCTAAGGAGAGCAATGCTAAAGCTGTTGAGCTGCTGTCCGAGATCGAAAGCGTTGAGAGTTTCTTTGGAAATATTCTTGGAGCAGCCTCCCTTGAGAACTGCTACATTCTGGTCGATAAGGCTTCTGAACACCAGCGCACTTATCTCAGAGCTGAACCTTCCGAGGAAGAACTTACAGTAAGATATCAGGAATCTGTATCTGAGGACGAGAGCAAGCCCGGAAGAGCTGCTTTAGCTTTTATTGACAGTTCTGATGCAAATGACATTGCAAGAGAGTATGTCAAGGCTATCCTGCCTTATGATATAGCTGATAACAGCGTTTATATGCAGGGACTTGCAGATATTTTTGCTGAGCTTATCGAGGACTTTGATGACGGCGGTTTCGGTGACCACAGCAACTCCTGCAACTGGGAGACAGGTGAGCCCAACAGCAAGGGGTATCGTTCTATGAAAAATCCCTCTGCGTCCGGAAATGCTGTAACTATCGAGGATACCTGCGGAAAGACCACAGGTCTCACACACGAGGAACTTCTCCATGACAGCACAATCATTTCTCATTCTGCTTACCTTATGACGCAGAAGAACAACGATCAGGAAGCCATTACACCAGAACAGCTCGCATATCTCTACTATACAGCGATACCTTTTATCGTAACAGATATGAGCTATGAGCAGTTCCGTGATCTTATAACGACTATCGCTATGCAGCTGAGGGACAACAAGGACGTTCCTGACATATATGCTCTTAACGACAGTCAGATAATGAACATCATCAATGCATTCGATACGGTAGGTATAAGCCGTTCCGGTTATGCACGTTCGTTTGAAGCTGCATATTCCGACGATGCTGAATTTACTGTATATAACGCTGCCTCTGAGAAGTACGGTGAATGCCACCTGACTGTTATGCGTTCATCAGACGGCGAAAAGGTTATCGACGAGGATATCAGCGATCCTGTATTCAGTTTTGGCGGACTTAAACCCGGCATCTATGATCTCGTTCTTTCTGACCGGAATGGCAGTGTAACTTATGAGATGCACGCCTTTATCGTAAATAAGGAGTCTTCTGCAAATAAGGCAGGAGAGTACAAAAAGTCTGAAAACCTCAAGACAAAATTCGGTTCGGTAAAGCGTTCTGTTGCGCTTGTACTCGATGTTTCCGGCAGTATGAGAGGTACTCCGATAAACGAGACCAGACTCGCTGCTGAAAAGTTCATTGATTATGTTCTTTCAGAAAATCCCAGTGTTGACATCAGTATCGTTCCTTATTCGGATTACGCAAATACAGCAGTAGTTTCCAGCAGCGACAAAACTGAGCTCGTTGGTGCTATCAATAAGCTGAATGCGGACGGCGGTACGAATATGTACGACGGTATCGACAAGGCTTATGAGATACTTGATGAAAGCGACAGCGACAGGAAGCTGATGTTTGTAATGAGCGACGGCTACCCTGAATCAGGACCTGTCGGTGAAGACGGACAATATGATTCTGCGATCAGGAAGCGTGCATCTGAGGTCAAGGACAAGGGCGTTATTATGTATTCGCTCGGCTTCTTCCACAAGCTGGATGGTTCACAGCTCCAGCAGGCTCAGAAGCTCATGAACGATATCGCTTCGCCCGGTTATTCCTACAATGTTAAGACAAGTGAGGATATGGCTTATGCTTTCAATGACCTTGCTGATAACGTAGGCGGAAAGTACAGCATTGTCGTAAGGATAGCCTGCCCTGTTGACGTAACAGTTAAGTGCAGCGGAGAGGTGCTCTGCTCTGATCCCGAAGATCTCAGCACAAGAGCTTCATTCGGTTCGCTTGGCTTTGAGGGCGAGAACAACGAGATAAAGGTCCTCAGACTCGATAACGATACCAATTACGAAATATGTATCAACGGTACCGGCGAGGGCAAGATGGACTACTCTATCAGTTTTGCCGATGAGGACGGTGAATACTCTGATGTCAGAACGTTCAACGATGTTCCGATAAGCAAGGGTACTATCATCAGCACCAATACAAAGGCTTCCGCTAAGACTGTCCTTGATGTGGACAGCGACGGCGACGGTAAGTTCGATGAATCCTACACTGCCGGCAAGAACGGCAAGGGTAAGGTCAAGGGCAAGGTCGCAAAGACAGTTGCCGCTATCGTCTTTGGCATACTTCTCACAGTACTGGTTATTCTTGAGTGTGTTTTCGCTTACAGAAGAAGCAAGAGAAACAAGATATGCTCTAAGTGCGGCGGCGCAGTCGGAAAGGACACACGTTTCTGCCGTGTATGCGGAGAAGAAGTACACAGAGTACCGCTCTGGCTGCCGGAAACTGAAAAACGTGAAAAGCAGTCTCCTACGGTCATAACAGCCAAGCTCGTTGCAATGGGTATCTGTACGCTTATAACTATCAGTGTTGTGACTATATACCGTTCTGCTGCAACAACTGTATTCATGCAGCTGCGCGATCAGGAGCTCGTTTCCGCTGAGCGTCTCTATGACGGAAGCGTAAGCGATTCGGGCATTCAGAAGAAGTATCTTTCATTCCTTACTGAGCGCTACATCAAGCAGGTAAACAGCAAGTGCAGTTCCGGAGATTATTCACAGTCATCAGCTGATGCAGTATACGATTCTGTATTCCAGATGGATATGGGCGGAGCTTCCGACCTCGCTGACGATTATCTCAAGGAGCACGGTATAGAACCTGTCCGCAAGCCTAAAAAAGAAAAGGTAGAGTCAACATCTGAAGATTACGGCTTTGAATATGAAGAGCCGACAAAGAAATCTTCTAAGAAGAATAACACGAACCCATTCGGTTTCTGAGATCATACTCATGTGACTGAGCTGGATATCGTATAAGAAAAGCCCGGAAGTATGATGCTTCCGGGCTTGATTTTATTCGTTTGTATCTGCTGTGAACTGGCTTTCATGACGTGTGAAGAAGTCGGTTCTCGGAGGCAGGAACTTGAGCTTGTGTTCGCTGCCAGTGAAGTAGGTGAGCGGTTCGAGGATAGTATCCCAGGACCATATTCTTTCATCTACCTGTAAATACTCGCGGAGCTTTTCAGTTCCGAAAGGAGCCATAGGATGAAGCAGGACGCCTGCGATACGTATCATATAGAAGAGGTTGGCAAGTGCCTGCCTTAGCTGCTCCTTGTCGGGGTATTCACCGGTAAGAGCCTTTGACATATACTTGCTGCCGTTTCTGATATAGCTGTCAAGAACGTAGGTACACTGGTGGAAAGCAAACTTCGACATATGTCTCTCATAGTCGAGGACAGCCTTCTTTGCATCTGCAATGAACTGCTCCTCAGGAGCGTTATCAGGCATAACGCCGTCGAGTTCCTTCTGAGTTGTGTAGAAAGCAGTTCTTATCATGCGGTTGTAAACGTTTGAGAGAAGGAGACCGTCCTTAACAACGGGATCGGCATCATCGGGCTTTGCATCAGGATTGTAGGGCTTGGGCATAAAGCTGACCGAGCGCTGACCGAGACCGAGTCCGAGCCAGTGCATACGGAGCTGCTCGGGAGTGTAGTGACTGAGGAGATCTTCAGCCATAGGCGGCTTTACTGCACCGGAGCTCGAAGCCTTCTTGTCGAGGAAGAGAATGTGGTGGTTTGCAACAATTACCGGCATCTGGAGCTCACCCTCCGGCGGATCTGAGACCTTTGTTTCGGAAGCCTGCTGAGCCATCCACATAGCGGGTTCAGCAATGCCGTAGAAATAGATGTTGTCCTGACCGATGAACTGATAAACGGTCGAGTCCTTGCTGCACCAGTAGTCCTTCCAGAGCTCGCGGTCCTTGCCGATCTTTTCAAGGTAGGTCTGTGTGAATGAGATAGGAGCCCAGAGTGACTCAGGCCAAACCCATACTGTAAGACCTTCTTCGCCGTCCATAACAGGTGCGGGAACACCCCATTCGATGTTTCCGGTGAGACGGAAGGGAACGAGAGTCTTTCCTGTACGGTAGCGGATACCGTTCTGTGTGAGTACACGGCAGGCTTCATCGCAGTCAGAGAGCTTGCTGAACTGTATCGTGAACGAAGGCTTCTTGGGCTCTTCGAGGTATTCGTGTGCGGGCATAGAGTCCTTGAGAGAGAAGTATTTCTCCTCGAACTCGCGTTTTACATAGATGACCGGCGGCTTGAGGAATTCGTCGATAGTTTTCCATACTACGGGACGGATATCCTTGCGCTTTTTGAGTTCCTCGACCCATTCCTTCATGAGCTCCTCGTAGTCACGGAGCTTGAAGTACCAGTTGGTAACGGGCTTCATTGTAGGAGTCTCGCCGGTGAGAGTGCTGACAGGATTTATGAGGTTTTCGGGCATATACTGGTGACCGAGATCGCACTCGTCTGCGTAGCCCTTTTCAGATGTACAGCCTTCAACAGGGCATTTGCCGACTACCTGTCTGCCGTTGAGGAAAACGCCAGCCTTTTCATCGAAGAACTGCATGGTTGAGATCTTGTTGAGCTGACCTTTCTTGTAAAGGGAGCTGATGAACCAGTCAGTCACCTCAGCGTGAATCTCCTTGGAGCGTCCGAGACCGGAAGCTGCAAAGAGGTTGGGGGAGATGCCGTAAGCGTCGAGAGTTTCCTGCTGTTTGTCGTGGTTGCGCTGAACGAAGTCCTCGAGAGAGCCTTCAAATTCGCCCTTCTCGACCTTGACTCTCCAGCCCTCAGCGATAGGGGAGCCGTAGCAGTCTGTACCGCCGACGAAGATAACGTTTTCCTTGCCGATACGGTCGCGCATAAACCTTGCGAAGGTGTCAGCGAAAACGAACATACCGCCGACGTGACCGAAGTGGAGCTCCTTGTTGCCATAAGGCATACCGCCTGTTATGACGGCTCTTTTCGGGAAGACCGGGCGCGGTATCTCGAATGGCTTGCCGTTGTTATCTTTATTCTTAGCCATAAGTAAAACCTTCCTTGATGTTATATTTCTATCGGACTCAGCACCACTTAGCGAGTCTTGCTCTTACGATGTCCTCGCCGAGAACGTGGCTTACCTCGTGAATGTCAGGAGCGTTTGCATGACCTGTGAGAGCTATACGGAGCATATTGGTGATGTGAACTATACTTCCCTTGAACTGATCGGGGTTCTTTTTGTAATCCTTGGGCTTTACAGCGAAGCCGAGCTTGTCTGTGAGAGCTTTTACCTTGTCGAACCATGCTGCGGAATCGTCGCTGTGGTCGTATGAAGCGAGGTATTCAGCAAAGAACTGCTTGCGTGTAGCTTCGTCACATTCAGCGGGCATTTCATCTGTTACCTTGAAGGTCTCATCGTAGTAGAAGCTCATGAAGTCACAAGCCTGCTTCCATGTTTCAAGGTCCTTACGGGGCTTTGCAGCGTTTCTGCCGACATTGAGAGCAGCGAGAGTGCGCTCGGGATACTTTCTTATGAGCTCTGCGAAATCCTTGTTGTACTCGTCACACCATTCGAGCCAGCTTTCCCTGATCTTTTCAGCCGGCATCCTGCCGATAACGTCCTTGGAGATATTGCGGAGCTTGTCGAGGTCAACGAGCGCTCCTGAAATGGACATCTTTGAGAGCGAGTAGGGGAAATCCTTATAGTCTGCATCAGGATCTGCGAGCCTCCATTCCTCAAAGTTGGAGTTGAGGACTGTGAGGAGAAATTCCCAGATAGCGTCAGGACTGATACCCTCTTGCTGATAGTAGGAAAGTGCGAGTTCGGGATCCTTACGCTTGGAGAGCTTGCGCTTGCCAGTGCCTTCGAGCTTCATGAGAGTAGCTGTGTGACAGTAGACAGGCTGCTGCCAGCCGAGAGCGTTGAAGAGTTCGACGTGCATGGGAAGTGAGGAGAGCCATTCCTCGCCGCGGATAACGTGAGTTGAACGCATAAGGTGATCGTCGACGACGTGAGCAAAGTGATATGTCGGGATACCGTCGCTCTTGAGGAGGACGAAATCCATATTGTTTCGCGGCATTTCAACCTTGCCGCGGATAGCGTCGTTTACTGAGATGTACTCGTCAGTTTCTGTGCCGCGGTAACGGAGCACCCACTCCTTGCCGGAAGCGATGAGCTGCTGTACTTCCTCGATCGAAGTGTCGCGGTACTTTGCGTACTTTCCGTAGATACCGGGGTTCTCCTTGGCAGCGGTCTGCTGTTCACGGAGAGTGTCGATCTCCTCAGCTGTGAGGAAGCAGGGATAAGCGAGACCTCTTTGTACGAGGTGCTTTGCAAAAACGTGGTAAATGTCCTTACGCTGTCTCTGTCGGTAGGGACCGTAGCTGCCGTTGTCGCCGTCTGAAACAGCACCCTCGTCGAAGTGGACGCCGAAGTAGTTCATTGCGTTGATAACGGTCTCGACAGCACCTTCGACCTCACGCTTGTTGTCTGTATCCTCGATACGGAGGTAGAATACACCGCCGGACTGGTGGGCGATACGCTCGCCTATAAGAGCGTTATAGAGATTTCCGAGATGTACGAAGCCTGTGGGGCTGGGACCTATTCTGGTAACGCAGGCGCCTTCCGGAAGAGAACGCGGAGGGAACTTCTGCTCCATGTCCTCAGGAGAAGCAGTCACATCTGGAAAAAGAATATCTGCAAGTCTGATATAGTCCATAATAACACACCTTTTTTATAGTAATACATAATACATTATATTGTAACACAGAACGCACATTTTGTCAATACGAAAGGGGGGATGATACAGTGTCAGCAATGCGACCTGTATACATTCTTAAATAATTCTTAAATCTTTATTAAAGTTGTCTTAATACTGTTGACAAATCTTGAAATAATTGTTATTATATAAATATAATTTATGTTTTCTGGAGGGGAAAACTATGAAAAAATTAATCGCAGCAGTCTTAGCACTGTGTATCGTCGGAGGAGCAATTCCCACGGTACAGAAAAACTCAAACGACATCTTTATCACAGCTAACGCAGAAGATGATCCAAGCACTAAAGAGGTTAAAGAGGGGCCTCTGACTTACCGCTTGTTTTTAAATGATGGCTGTGCTGAGGTTATCGGGTGTGACACTGATTTTGAAGGAGATCTTGTTATCCCTGATAAGATCGAAGGCTATGATGTTCGCAAGATTGATGAATTGGCACTGAACGGTTGTGACGGCATAAAGAATTTATCAATTCCGGCTTCAGTAAGCGAGATAGGGCTTATGGCGTTTTCTTTTGATGAGCATGCTAAAACACAGATATCCTTCGAGTCGATTACAGTAGATGAAAACAATGAACTTTATTCGTCAGAAAATGGAGTTCTTTTCAACAAGGACAAAACAGAGCTCCTGAGGTATCCTGTCTTTTACTCTGATAAGGAAGAGTATAAGAGCGTAATGGAGTATGAAGTTCCGGATACTGTCAAAAAAATAGGTCCTTACGCTTTTTGCGATACATATGTTGAAAAAGTCAAACTGCCGGATACACTTGAAGAAATAAGTGTTGGTGCATTTTGGGATTCAAGGATAGAAGAAATAAATCTTCCTGCATCTATAACAACTATTCCCGCATCAGCATTCAGGGGAACTTCGCTCAAAACATTCGATGTTCCTGATACAGTTACAAAAATCGACGATTCAGCTTTCAGGAAGTGCCGTTCACTTGAAAAGGTAATCATACCGGATACTGTTGAAGAGATCGGCGAGTACGCTTTTTCTGATTGTGACAGACTGAGTGAAGTGAAGCTCCCTAAGCAGCTCGGAAGGATCGAGGAGGGAACTTTCAGCGGCTGTAAAAATCTCAAGCAGATAACTATTCCGAATTACGTCAGCAATATAGGTCCTGTTGCTTTTGCGGAAACAGGTCTTGAAACTGTGACTTTGCCGGGATCAGTAGAGCATCTGGGCGACAGTACATATTCTGCTGTATTCGCTGACTGCCCGAATTTAAAGGCTGTAACAGTAATAAACCCGAATGTTGTATTAGGCCAGCATGATATATATAATACGCACAATGAGCGCTATGACGGCAGATACAGCGGTGTTATCTTCGGTCGCTCCGGTTCCGCAACTCAGCAGACAGCGGAAGAAGCCGGAATTACTTTTATCCCTATGAATGTTCCGGACGGCAGTGTAAGAGTTACGCTAATTGATTACTATACTGGCGAGCTTATCCCGGACAGTTACATTAAAGAGCATAACTATACTTTCGGAACTGATATCGGCTACAAAAAAGATGATGTTCCCGGAGGCTGGATCCTCACAGGTCCGTTCTACAATGTGCCGTCAAATTCATATGTCTTTGAGGATGCTCTTCCTGAGCACTATGCTAAGGCAGATCGTTTTGCAATAACTACTAAGGACGATGTAGTTATCAATCATTACACTAATGAAACATTTGACTGCGATTTCCCGGATTCTATGGACATAGTTATAAGAGCTGTACCTGTTGCAGGTGGATATCTCCAGCCTGGTCAGGTCGAAGTCAAGCTCCTCGATTATGATACCGAAAAGTCTCTTGAACTCACAGATAAATTCGATTACAGACTGCCGGTGGAGATACGAACTGTCGACCCGGATACCGGCGAATATGGTGATTATGTTGATCAGGCAGGTCCGCAGATAATTTCAAATCATTTCATCTGCAAAGAATTTGACATCAGCTCTGGCTGTGAGCTTACGGCTGTTAACATAGACAATGATGCGCTTCCGGCAGGCTATACCTGCCTGACAAATGCAGGCGATGTAATGAAAAACTCTAACGGCTCCTACACTATAACTCTCAAGCTGAGGCATACCAAGACAACTCTCATGGGTGATGCAAACCTTGACGATCAGGTAAATATAGCAGATGCAGTTCTTGTAATGCAGGTAGCTACAAATCCCGATAAATACGGTCCTGACAATCGCAAGACCGGTATAAGCCAGCAGGGTTATATCAACGCTGATGTTGATGGAAAGAAGGGACTCTCAAACCACGACGCACTTCTTATACAGCAATTCAAGCTCGGTCTCATCGACAAGTTCTGATAATACAATTGAACCGGTACTCAGCTGAGTACCGGTTTTCTTTTGCTCATGCTTGACATATTCTGTAAAAGCAAGTATAATATGTATATGATAGTTTTATCCGTGTGATATCAGGAGGTGGAGCTGATTTGGAAAATCAGAGAATTGTGGCTATATTTATCGCTGTAATAGCTGCGATGCTCGTTATACTTGCGGGAAGATCCTGCGCGACCAGTATTGACAATACCAACAAAAAGGGTGCTAAATCAAGCAAGGCTTCGTATAACAGCTTTACATCAAACTCTGTTGTTCCCGGAAACAGTACCGGCAGCGATATCCATGAGAGCAAGGAAAATCCGGAATATACAACTTCAGCTTCTGCCGGAGTGGAGTATGTTACGGATATCCTCGGCAGAGTCATCGAGACAGTTACCGTTGCTCAGGAGACAGGAAATAATGAGGCTCTCACAGATGTTTCAAAGGAATATTCCACTGATATTCTCGGAAGAGTAATAGAAGAAAAGGAAGTTATCGTCACCGCAGCTGAACCGGCTGGTCAGCCCCGTATTGAATATACTACTGATATTCTGGGCAGGGTGGTCTCTACGAAATACGTTGATGAGAACGGACAAGAAGTAACTACTCAGCTTTCATCAGGTTTAAATCCGCTTGATGAATACCGCGAAAAGCACCCTGAGTATTACAAGACGACTGAAGGCAGTGATTCCGATAAGGGTTCAGAAAAACCTTCGTCGACTATACACATACAAATTGGTTAACGGAGGAAAAATCAATGGTTGTAATTGAAATGGCAAATGGCAAAAAGATCAAGATCGAACTCTATCCCGAGATCGCTCCTATCTCATGCGAGAATTTTGAAAAGCTCGTTAAGAACGGTTTCTATGATGGTCTTACTTTCCACAGAGTAATTCCCGGATTTATGATCCAGGGCGGCTGTCCCAACGGTACAGGCACAGGCGGTCCCGGCTGGCAGATCAAGGGAGAGTTTGCGTCTAACGGCGTAAAGAATGACCTCAAGCACAGAAGGGGAGTTCTCTCTATGGCACGTTCCATGATGCCTAATTCTGCAGGCTCACAGTTCTTCATCATGCACGAGGACGCTCCTCATCTTGACGGCAACTATGCTGCTTTCGGCAAGGTCATTGAGGGTATGGACGTTGTTGACGAGATAGCTGAAACAGCTACTGATTACAATGACAAGACTCTTGAGCCCCAGGTAATGAAGAAGGTCACTCTCGAATAATAATATGACGGTACTGCTTTGCGCGGTACCGTTTTTAGTCATTAAAAATGAAAATAGGTATTGAAAAATTTTCATAGGTGTGATATAATATTAAAAGAAATTTTACTTTGGAGGTAAAACAGAAATGGGTATGTTTGATAAACTTATCGCAAACTTAAAGTCCAGCAAGAAAACTATCGTTTTTACCGAGGGTAACGACAACCGTATCCTCTCAGCAGCTGACAGACTCCTCAAGGAAGGTCTTATGGGAGTTATACTCTGCGGAAACGTTGACGAAGTAAAGTCAGCAGCTAAGGCAGGCGGATTCAATATCGACGGAGCTGAGATCCTCGATCCTGTTACTTATCCCGAAATGGACGCTCTCGTTACACAGATGGCTGAGCTCCGCAAGGGCAAGATGACAGAGGACGAGTGCCGCACATTCCTTCAGAAATCCAACTATTTCGGAACTATGCTCGTTAAGGCAGGCAAGGCTGATGCTCTTCTCGGAGGCGCTACATATTCAACAGCTGATACAGTAAGACCTGCACTTCAGATAATCAAGACCAAGAAGGGCTCTAACCTCGTAAGCTCTTCATTTATCCTCTTCAGAGAAAAGGACGGCAAGGAAGAGAAGATAGCTATGGGCGACTGCGCTATCAACCTCAGCTACTCCGACAGACTCGACAAGGACGGCAACGTTGTTATCTCAGCTGCAAGACAGCTCGCAGAGGTTGCTGTTGAGACTGCAAGAACAGCTGATTTCTTTGGCATTGATCCTAAGGTAGCTGTACTCAGCTTCTCAACATACGGCTCCGGTAAGGGCGGCACAGTTCAGCTCAGCCACGACGCTGTTATCGAAGCTCGTCAGCTCGATCCCAACCTCGTTATCGACGGTGAGTTCCAGTTCGATGCAGCTGTTTCTGCTGAAGTTGCAAAGACAAAGTGCCCTGACTCAAAGGTTGCAGGACAGGCTAATACATTTATCTTCCCACTCATCGAAGCTGGTAACATCGGCTACAAGATCGCTCAGAGACTTGGTGGATTTGAGGCTTATGGTCCTATTCTCCAGGGACTCAATGCTCCTATCAACGACCTCTCAAGAGGCTGCACAGCTGATGAAGTTTACAAAATGGCTATCATCACAGCTGGTATGGCTTGATCGAAAGCAAAAAAATACGGACGCTCCTGTCGGGGCGTCCTTTTTGTTTTTATAAATGAAAATAAGCCATTTATTAAGAATAAACGAGCTTGCGAGCGCCTTCGTGGAAGCGCTCGGCAGTTCGTCATTGAGTAAGTGCGCATAATTGATGATATTCCTAATAGCGAAAGCAGAGTAAACCTTTTGTAAAAAATAAGCGAGTAAAAACGAGCGCCCCCGTGGAAGGGGGCGCAGTCGCTGTATTGTGCAAACTGTAAAAATATTGGTGACAGTGCAATTAGCGAAAGGAGAGTAACATTTCCGTAAAAAATAAGCGAGCTTGCGAGCGGCTTCGTGGAAGCGCCCGGCAGCTCGCCGGTGGCGTCCCAAAGAGGAGTCGAACCTCCGGCCTACTGCTTAGGAGGCAGTCGCTCTATCCTACTGAGCTATTGGGACATTAACATAAATATTATACCATATCACTTTCCTAAAATCAACACTTGCTGAATAATTTTATTGATTTAACTTTAGGCGCCGGCTGCCAAAATATATTGACCTTTCTGACTAAATCTGCTATAATAATTATAAGTATATACAGAGGGAGATAGAAATGCAGGAAGAGATCACTACTACACTTCTTGAAGATGCGTCTGGAGTTACCGAGACGACTACTAATTCTTCAATGCATGAACAGGTAACAAAAACAGCAGGTATTTTTGAAAAAGGTCTTGATAAATTCAAAGATGCTATACCGTCATTGATGATAGCACTACTGATATTTGTGTTCGGCGTTATTGCGGCAAAGATCATAATCAGGATCATACGCCGTGCCATGAGAAAATCCAATATCGACAACGCTGCGAAGAATTTTCTCATATCGTTTATCAAGATAATGCTCTATATCAATATTGTGATAATGGTGCTGTCTGCTTTGAAAGTTCCGATGTCGTCGATCATAACGATATTCGGTGCGGCAGGACTCGCAGTCTCACTTGCGCTTCAAAACTGTCTTTCAAATCTTGCCGGCGGTTTTATAATACTTTTCTCCAAGCCTTTCGTTGCCGGAGACATTCTTGAGATAGACGGTTCTGTGGGTAAGGTCGATACGATAAGCATTCTCTACACAAAATTAATCACCTTTGACAACAAGACTGTCTTTATTCCGAACGGTAAGGTCTCTGAGGGGAAGATAGTCAATTATACTGAGAGTCCTACAAGACGAATTGACCTGAAATTTGACATAAGCTATGCTGCCGATTATCAGAAGGCGCGTGAACTCATACTTGCTGCCGCTGCTGCTGATAAGCTGATACTAAAGGCTCCGGAACCGATTGTCCGTATGTCATCGCACAACGATCATTCTGTTTCGATAGATGTTCTCGTGTGGGTAAACAATAATGATTACTTCAATGTAAGGTACGATCTGATAGAAACTGTGAAATCGAGCTTTGACGAGAATGGCATTGAGATACCATTCAATCAGCTTGATGTACACATAAAGGAACAATAAAATGAATGAAATAAAAGAAAGAGAAGATAAACCGCAGTCTGCGGGAAAAGGGACAAAAAGAAAGAAAGAGATATTCAAATGGTCAAGAGTAGCTGCTGCGCTGTTGGTGCTGATGCTGATATGGTGGTTCAATAACTATACCTTAAAGACAACTAAGGTAACGCTTTATTCCTCAAAGGTAAAGTCGCCTATGAGGATAGCTGTTATCAGCGATCTTCACGCAACAAAGCACGGTATCAGCAATAAGACGATACTGAGACGGATCGAAAAGAACGATCCCGATGCTGTAATGATACTTGGTGATATGTATACCACGGACAGCTCGCAGGAGCTCAGGCAGATACCGGTCGATCTCACTGCTGATATAGTCGATGCAGGCTACCGGGTATACTTTGTAAGTGGCGAGCATGATACCGATCTCAAATACATTGAGTCTCAGCGCAAAGCCGGTGCTCACGTTATGGACTACAAGTCAGAGAAGATAAACATTAAGGGTAATCCTGTCTGCATATACGGTATTGATAATGTATATTACAGCGATACCTTTGATCTTCACAATGAGTTTGATCCCGACGAAAACTGTTACAACATGCTCCTTGCACATATCCCGAACTACAAGAAGTTTGCAGAATTCGGAGCAGACCTTACACTATGTGCTGATACTCATGGCTGTATGGTACAGCTGCCATTTGATATGGGACCGGTTTTCTATTCAGATGCCGGAGAATGGTTCCCGCAGTTCAAGGATATGGACGTCTACGATAAGGGAGCATTTGATTATAAAGGCGGAACTATGTATATCACTTCCGGCATCGGAGTCTCACCGCTGCCGATAAGGTTCAATAATCGTCCGGAAGTTGTAATAATAGATATCAAGCCGGAAAAACAGGCAGGTATATGATGCGTACAGATATTTTGGTCATCGGCGGAGGGGCTTCCGGCATAACAGCTGCCTGTGAAGCAAAAAAGACCTGTCCCCGCGCTGATGTTGTTATATGCGAAAGGCTTGACAGGATCGGAAAGAAGCTCCTTGCGACAGGCAACGGCAAGTGCAATCTCAGCAATAAGGGACTCTCTCCTGAAAACTATCATGGCTCGGTAGATGCTCTGAGGTATATCGGTGATACTCCCTCTGCTGATGTGTTCTTTGCAGAGTCGGGTATCCTGTGTACAGCCGACGAGCAGGGTAGAATGTACCCTTACAGCGGAAGTGCAGCTTCTGTGCTGAATGCACTTCGGCTGAGGATAAAGGCTCTTGGTGTTACTGAGTTGTGCGGCTTTGAAGTCAAGGACATCGCTCGGGCAAAGAATAGCTTTTCTGTTGTTTCTGCGGACGGCAGAAGCATTGAATGCAGGAGGTTGATAATAGCTTCCGGCGGCTATGCTGCGCCGAATATGGGAACTGACGGTTCTGTTTTAAGGCTGCTTCGCGGCAAGGGTATCAGAACAGAGAAGATAGTTCCGGCAGTTGCACCTCTTCGTGTTGACAGCGAAAGTGTGAAGGGACTGAAAGGCGTTAGAGCAAAGTGCGTTGTCAGAGCCTGCGCAGATGGAAAAGTCCTGCGTGAGGAGAAAGGCGAGGTGCAGTTCACGGAGAATTCTCTTTCGGGCATATGCGTGTTCAATATGGCGTATCTGTTCGGTGAATACGATGACAGGCTGCGGCTTGAGTTTGACCTTGCACCGGATATGTCATTAGGTGAGATCGAGACTTACATAGATTCGATCGTAAAGCTTCGTTCTGACAGCGAACTGAATGAGCTGCTTACAGGAATATTCTGCAAAAATCTTGCTGTGTATTTCGTCAAAACAACCCTGAAAAGACCTATGACGGAGTCTGTTTCCGGCGTGACTGCAAGTGATATAAAGTCTCTTGCAAAGAGAATAAAGAAGTGCACTTTTTCTGTTACCGGAGCTTCTCCGTGGCAGAATGCACAGGCAACGCTCGGCGGTGTCAGTGCTGAGGAGATCACTGATGAGCTTGAGCTTGAACGTATGAAAGGTGCTTACCTCTGCGGTGAGATACTTGATACCGTCGGAGACTGCGGCGGATATAATCTGCAATGGGCGTGGTCATCCGGAATGACTGCCGGCAGAAACTGCGCTTTATCGCTGAAAGGGGAGCTGAAATGATAATCAGAGTTACAGGCATAAGGGCTTCTCTTGACGATGATCTCAGCGACCTCAGGAGCTTTTGCTGCAAAAAGCTGAAAATTGACAGCAGCCAGATAAACAGTGTGAAGTTGTTCAGAAAATCAGTAGATGCACGAAAAAAGAATGACGTTCACTTCGTTATTTCACTTGATATCGAGGCCGCAAACGGAGAAAGGCTGCTCAGGAGGCTGAAAAATGCCTCTGAAGTGACGTATAATGAATATAAGACAGAAGCTGTACCGGAAAACTCTGAGCGTCCGGTGATAGTAGGTTTTGGTCCTGCGGGAATGTTTGCAGCACTTGTACTTGCTATGTCCGGAGCTCGCCCAATAGTTCTTGAGAGAGGACTTGATGTTGACCGACGCTGTGAAAAGGTCGATGAGTTCAGGAATACCGGCAGGCTCGATACAGAATGCAATGTTCAGTTCGGTGAGGGAGGTGCAGGCACTTTTTCTGACGGCAAGCTGAATACCGGTATCAGGGACGGAAGGATAGGTTGGATACTTGAACGTTTTGTCGAGTTCGGTGCTCCAGGGGAGATACTCTATCTTGCCAAACCCCATATCGGCACCGATAAGCTCCGCGAAGCTGTTAAAGCTCTCAGGGAGCGCGTGATCTCTCTTGGCGGTGAGGTGCATTTCGGCTCGAAGGTGACATGTCTCGGAACGAGCAGCAGTGCTGTATCATCGGTCGAGTACGTTGAGAACGGTTCTAAGCACACTATTGAAACGCATAACGTTATACTTGCCACAGGTCACAGCGCACGAGATATTTTTGAGATGCTCTACGACAATAACATCAGCCTTTCGCAGAAGACCTTTTCGGTCGGCGTTCGTATCGAGCACAGGCGCGAAGATATAGACAGGGCTATGTATGGCAATTCTGCCGGTCACCCTGCACTCAAAGCCGCTGACTACAAGCTGGCTGTTCATCTGCCGAACGGCAGATCTCTCTACACATTCTGTATGTGTCCCGGCGGCTATGTTATGGCTGCTTCGTCTGAGGAGGGCAGGCTTGCTGTCAACGGTATGAGCTGCTTCGCTCGTGACGCTGAGAATTCCAACAGTGCCCTGCTTGTGAATATCTTTACTGAGGATATGGGCAGCGATCATCCGCTTGCCGGTATGTACATTCAGCGTGATATAGAGGAAAAGGCTTTCAAAGCAGGCGGCAGTGATTACAGTGCGCCGTGCATCAGTGTTGGTGATTTCCTCAGCGGTAATATTACCGGGAAGTTCGGAAGCGTAACTCCTTCCTATCATCCGGGAGTGAAAATTTCTTCGCCTGAGGAATATCTTCCGGGATTTGTGTGCGAGACCTTAAAGCTCGGTATACCGGAAATGGGTAAGCGCATCAATGGCTTTGACTCGCCTGATGCGGTACTGACAGGTGTTGAGAGCAGAAGTAGTTCACCGGTACGCATCGACAGGGGAGATGATCTCCAGTCAGTATCTCTCAGAGGACTATATCCCTGCGGAGAGGGCGCAGGCTATGCAGGCGGAATAGTTTCGGCGGCAGTTGACGGAATGAAGTGCGCCGAAGCCGTTATAAACAATTTATTATGATCGAACATCGTAAAGGAGGCAATTATGAAGATCAATGTCATTGGCGGAGAAATGGAAAGAGCAGAGATAGATGAGTATATAAAATATGCGGCGAATAAGTATACCGGACGTCAGATCAACGAGATAGATATTATTATCGACGGTGAATATATTGATCTGAAATGTCATTTTGCCGATATGAACTTTCAGCGGGCATACCGTTCTGCGGACTATCTGGTGAACAGTATGGAGAAGCTGAACGATGCTAAACAGAGCGAATTTTCGCAGAAAGAACGTCATAAGGTACAGGAGTGAAATATGGTTCTTACTAACATAGGGACGGTTAAAGAAATACTGTCCCGACACGGTTTCAGTTTTTCAAAGGGGCTCGGACAGAATTTTATAATCAATCCGGATATCTGCCCTAAGATAGCTGAAATGGGCAATGCAGCCGAGGGCTTCGGAGTGCTTGAGATAGGCACCGGCATCGGCGTTCTGACTGCCGAGCTTGCAAAGCGTGCTGACAAGGTAGCGGCTGTCGAGATAGACACACGTCTGCTGCCTATACTGGAGGAGACTCTCTCAGAATTCAGCAACGTGAAAATATTCAACGAGGACGTTATGAAATGCGACCTGCACAGGATAATCAGTCAGGAATTCGCAGGCCTTAGAGCTGCTGTGTGTGCAAATCTGCCTTACTACATAACCTCGCCTGTCATAATGCTGCTGCTTGAGAGCAGACTGCCGGTCGAGTCTATAACGGTAATGGTTCAAAAAGAAGCTGCGCAGAGACTTTGTGCGAAGGTAGGTTCAAGGGACGCAGGTGCGATAACAGTTGCTGTGAATTACTACGGAACTGCAAGGCAGCTTTTCGGCGTATCACGCGGCAGTTTCATGCCGTCGCCAAACGTTGACTCTGCCGTTATAAGGATAGATCCTTCGGCTGAACCGCGTCTGCCGGAGGAGGAAGAAAAATTCTTTTTCAAGGTCGTAAAGAGCGGTTTTTCGCAGCGCAGAAAGACTGCCGCAAATGCTGTGTCGTCGCAGATGGGACTTCCTAAAGAAGTTGTTTATGAGGCACTTAAAGCTGCCGGGCTGTCTGAGACTGCGCGCCTTGAGCAGCTTGAGCTTGAGCAGCTCATGGAGTTTTCCTGTAAATTGAGAGCGATATCAGCTCAGACAAAATGAGAGTCGCATATTAAAAAGCCAGCAGTTTTACTGCCGGCTTTTGTGTTATCTGTCTGAAAGAAGATTGCTGAGAACGTGTGTGAAATGAACCGCAAGAAAGGCAATGCCGGTAATAACAAGCGGGATATTGTACCGCCAAGCTCCGACGAAAATATAGTAAAGCGGCGGCATCAGAACTAAAAAGAACATGATTATGAATATGTCCTGACGACCTGAAAAGTAGAGTGCCCAGCCTGCAAAATTCAGAAGCAGAGCAGCGGCTGCAAGTACAAAGAATAATCGTTCCCTGCCGGGAGATACTGAAAACAGCTGTGAGTCTCCGCAGACTATGAAACTCATAAGCGCTATGCAGAGCGAACCGAGGATTTTCTCAGCGATGTTCAGCGCTGCGGAGGACTCCTTCATATGCATTAAGGGATCATTTCCCATTTTAATAAACGGCATTATCATATACGGTATCTCCTGAACTGCAAAAAGCAGCAGTCCAACAAACCAGAACCCGAGATACTGATCGCCGAAAAGTTTACAAAATCTGAACATATATGCTCCACCTTGTGTTGTTATTTATGAAAATTATATCACTAAGCTGATGAAGTGTCAATAAGTGCTCAGAATTTACTTATGCGCGGCTTGTTTGTTACGACAATATTCCTCATGGAGTAGTGCTATAATAGTTTAGTAAAACTAAAGAGATGAGGTAGATACAATGCTCGGGATAACAAAAAAGATAGGCGGCACTGCTGCTGAATTGGCTGGAGGTTTTGTGCTGGCACTGTCGGCAGGCTATATGCTCTCTGATACACAGCTTGCCGGAGTAGCTTCGTTTGCGGATATTTCACTTGCAGGAGCTCTGAGCCTGCCGACATCTGCGGCAGTGCTCACGGGCAGTCTTTTACGCAGCATAATAGGCGGAAGTGTCGGACGCAATATCGTAAAAATAGCTGCAATGATAATGATACTCATAATCAAGCTGTTTTTTGATGACAGGGAGGAGCCTAAGTTCTGCGGCATAGGTACTGCGCTGAGTGTAGTGCTTTCAGGAGCGTCGGTCTCTGTTCTTATCGGCGAGATGTGGTACAAGCTGTTTTTTTACATAGTTTATGGTGTGATAGCTGGTTATACAGCCTATTCTGCGGCAATAATAGTATCGGGACTGAAAAGGCGCTCAGTGATAGATCTGACATCAGCAGGCGGCTGTGCTTACTCTGTTGTGTATGCAATAGTGATATCTGTTTTGTGTACGGCAAAAGTTTCGCTGATAGATCCTGGTATAGTTGCAGGCACGGCTGTTACGCTCGGAGGGCTATACTTTTACAGGCATACAGGAGGAGTCGTATGCGGAGCTCTTACTGTATGCGGAGCTTTTCTTGCTTCTCCTGAGACCGGCATGAGCATCGTACTGCTGCCGGTAGCCGGACTGCTGACAGGCTATCTGAAGAAACGCAGATATTCAGTTGCGGCGGTAGTTTTTGTTCTTATTGATCTGATGCTGACAGTGTTTACCGGTATATCTCAGGGCGAGTTTATGGGAATAATAAATATCATCTGCGGAGCCTTCCTGTTCACTGTTCTTGCTCCTAACTATTCTGACAAATGGCTTATAACTGCCGCCGGTGAGACTTCTGCGCTGCCCGAGCTGATGAACGCGCGAATGAGCTTTCTATCTGACTCAATAGGTAATGTCCGCAGCGAGTCTGGCAGGATAGCGGAAGTGCTGCTTGATAAGGCAGACGGGAAAAGCGACGAGGAAGAGATAAGCGAGCAAGTCTGCACACATTGTTTCAAGAGGCTTTTCTGCTGGAAGAACAACTACGGAACAACCAAGAGAGGCTTCAGAAAACTCGGTGAGCTCACGGAGTTTTCCGCGGAGACCTTTCCGTATGAACTGAGCGACTGTCTCCATACCGACGAGCTTCTTGAACTCTATGAGGAACGCTCAAAACAGAAGGTAACAGCCAAGCTCCTTGAGATGCGCTTTTCGGAGAGCCGCCAGCTTATGTTCGAGCAGATCAAGATAATGGAGGAAATGATAAGTGCGGCAGGGGAGCGCCTTGATGTCAGGTATTCGTCGTCGATAAGTTCGCAGGTCAGGGATAAGCTAAAGAAATTCGGTATCGTTCACAGGAACGTGATCGCTTACTACAATAACAGAAACCGACTGCTTGTAGAGCTGTACTTTGCTTACGGAGATTGTCCGCGGAGCTTCTCACGCATATGTGATCTCATATCCGATGAACTCAGGGTGCCGCTCAGCAGCTCGGAGCCTGTCAGTTCCGGAAAGGAAGTTCGTGTAAGACTTTTTGAGAAGCCTGAATATTCGCTTGAGGTGTATGGAGCTTCGATGTGTGCAGGAGGAAATAAAGTCAACGGTGACACGTCTATGGTGTTCGGCGACGGGACCGGAGTCAGCTATGTCATACTCTCTGACGGCATGGGAAGCGGCAGAAAAGCTGCTGTTCAATCAAAGCTGGTAGTACGGCTGTTCCGCAAGCTGATAAGCAGCGGAGTTAAATATGATTCGGCGATAAAAATGATAAATTCCATAATGGTGACGAAGTCCCAGGATGAGAGCTTTGCGACGCTTGATGCAGTACGAATTGATCTTGACAGCGGTCAGCTTACAGTGATAAAATCCGGTGCAGCTTCGACGATCATTAAGAAACGCGACGGGGTAATCAGAGTTGCCGCACCGAACTTTCCGATCGGTATATATGCACAGTCTGAGATATATTACAGGGACTGTCAATTTGACGAAGGTGATGTGCTGATAATGTTTTCGGACGGCGTCAGCGAAAATGAGTATCTGTATATCAAGGAACTGCTTTCAGAGGAGAATGACCTGAAAAAGATAGTGGACGAGATCTGCGTAAAATCGGAGATTTTTAACACTTCGCCGCGTTCTGACGATGTTACTGTAATAGGTGTCAGAATGTGTCGTTCACAATTTGTTAATATGTGAAAATCAACAAAGGCTCTCAGGGGACATTCAGAAAAAATATGTCAAACTGCACTAAATAATGCCTTCAAAATTAGCGTATTGTCTGAAATTTTTACCCTTTTCCCGAAAAGGCTTGAATAATTGAGTGAATTCTGTTAAAATGTAAGTAACAAAGGAGGCTAAATTATGGCAGTTAATAATATAACAAACCCCAATGATTTTCCGCTCTATCTGTTTTATCAGGGTAAAAACTATGAAGCATATAAATTCTTCGGAGTACATTCCTACAAGAAAGGTAGGAATAGCATTTTTGTTTTTCGTGTATGGGCACCGAATGCTGTAAGCGTTTCAGTAGTTGGTGATTTCAATGATTGGAACAGAAATGCAGCCCCTATGGCTCTTATTGCCGACGGTGTGTGGGAGGCAGAGATCGCTGGACTCTCACAGTTCGATGCTTATAAATACAGCATAGAGACAAAGGACGGCAGGTTTATTATGAAAGCTGATCCCTATGCCTCTCACTTTGAAACAAGACCGGGAACTGCTTCCAAGATCTTTCAGAGCAGCTTCAAATGGTCGGATAATGACTGGTACGAGGTCAAGAGAAACACGAGTATCTACAAAAGCCCTGTGAACATCTATGAAGTTCACCTCAGCTCATGGAAGAATTACGGAAATGATGTTTTCCTTGATTATGTGACGTTCGCAAAGGAGATAATACCTTATCTCAAAAAAATGTCCTATACACACGTTGAGTTTATGCCGCTCACAGAGTATCCCTTCGACGGCTCGTGGGGCTATCAGGTCACAGGCTACTTTGCTCCTACTTCACGTTACGGTACACCGGACGATTTCAGAAAAATGATCGATATGTTCCACAAGGCCGGCATCGGTGTTATCCTTGATTGGGTACCGGCTCACTTCCCGAAGGACGAAGCCGGTCTTTACGAATTTGACGGCACCTGCTGCTATGAATACACAGACGACCGCAAAAAGGAACATAAGGCGTGGGGAACAAGAGTCTTTGACTACGGCAAGGCTGAGGTCTGCTCCTTCCTCATTTCAAGTGCGAATTACTGGTTCGATGAGTTCCATATCGACGGTCTCCGTGTGGACGCAGTTGCATCAATGCTCTACCTCGACTATGACAGACGCGACGGTGAGTGGACTGCAAATGTTTACGGCGGTAACGAGAACCTCGAAGCTGTTGAGTTCCTCAAGCGTCTCAACGAAGCTGTTTTCCTCAAGCACCCCGACGCTCTTATGATAGCTGAAGAGTCGACTGCGTGGCCGCTTGTTACCAAGCCCACTGACATCGGCGGTCTCGGCTTCAATTTCAAGTGGAATATGGGCTGGATGAACGATATGCTGAGCTATATGTCGCTCGATCCCATATACCGCGCTTTCAATCACGATAAGCTCACTTTCTCCTTCTTCTACGCATTCTCGGAAAACTACATCCTTCCGATATCGCACGATGAAGTTGTTTACGGAAAGTGTTCCATGATAAATAAAATGCCCGGCGAGTACGATCAGAAGTTCGCCTCCTATCGTGCTTTTCTGGCTTATATGATGGCACATCCCGGCAAGAAGCTGCTGTTTATGGGACAGGAGTTCGGTCAGATGAATGAGTGGGACTACAAGTCTCAGCTCGACTGGAACCTTATGGAGTTTGATTCGCACAGGAATCTTCTCAAGTTCTCAGAAAAGCTGAACAAGTTCTATATGGAGAATTCTCCTCTCTGGCAGAATGACGACTCATGGAGCGGTTTCAGCTGGATATCGAATGATGACTACAAGCAGAGCGTTATCGCTTTCAGACGTATCGACGACGACGGTGAGGAGCTCATCGCGGTATGCAACTTCGTACCCGTTGAGCGCCGTGATTACAGGATAGGCGTTCCTGCAAAGGGAAGGTATAAAGTCGTATTCAATACAGATTCCTCTGACTTCGGAGGCAGCGGTATCACTGAAAAGTCATTCAAGTCAGACAGCGTACCTATGCACGGCTTCGATGACAGCATTTCCATGACGCTTGCACCGCTTTCAGTCATCTACCTGAAATTCTCTCCTGTCAAGAAGAGAGAACCCAAGTCGGAGACAAAAACTCCGGCTGCTAAAAAGACAAGAACTTCGGCAAAGTCCAAGAGCTCTGCCAAAGCCGAATAATAGCAATACATCTGCAACTTAGGAGGAATACTATGTACACAAAGAAAAGAGTCGTTGCTATGCTCCTGGCAGGCGGTCAGGGAAGCAGACTTTACGCATTGACTAAAAATGTCGCAAAACCGGCAGTGCCTTATGGTGGCAAATACCGGCTTATAGATTTCCCTCTCTCAAACTGCACCAATTCCGGTATAGATACAGTTGGCGTGCTCACGCAGTACCAGCCTCTTGTTCTGAATGAGTATATCGGAAACGGTCAGCCGTGGGACCTTGATAAGATGAACGGCGGTGTTCATGTGCTGCCGCCTTATGAGACTCAGGCAGGCGCTTCGTGGTATGAGGGCACGGCTAATGCTATCTATCAGAATATGCGCTTTATCGAGAGATATAATCCGGAGTACGTTGTTGTGCTCGGCGGTGACCATATCTACAAAATGGACTACTCCAAAATGGTAGACTTCCACGTTGCCAACAACGCTGACTGTACTATCTCGGTCATTGATGTTCCTAAGGCTGAGGCTTCAAGATTTGGTATAATGATCTGCGATGAGCAGAATCAGGTCACTGACTTCGTTGAGAAGCCCAAGGAGCCTAAGTCAACTCTTGCTTCAATGGGAATTTATGTATTCAGCTGGGATAAACTGCGTAAGTACCTCATCGAGAATGAGAACGATGCAAACGCTAAACGTGAAAAAGGCGAGCCGTGGTCGAAGGATTTCGGCAAGGATATCATAACCTCTATGCTCCGCGACAAGCAGAGACTGTTTGCTTATGAGTTCGAGGGCTACTGGAAGGACGTCGGAACTCTTGATTCCCTCTGGGAGGCGAATATGGACCTCCTAAGTCCGAGCGTTCCGCTTGACCTCTATGATCCCAACTGGAAGATCTATTCCCGCAATAACAATATGCCGCCTCAGTACATCGGTGATAACTCCAATATTGAGAACTCTATGATCTCAGAGGGAAGTACGATCGACGGAACCGTTGATTTCTCAGTAGTCTTCTCAGGAGTTACAATCGAGGAGGGAGCTACTGTAAATTACAGTATCATAATGCCCGGAACTGTTATCAAGTCCGGAGCAGTTGTTGAGTATGCTATTGTCGGTGAGGACTGTGTAGTTGAAGGCGGTTCGAGGATCGGCACAAGTCCGGAAACCATCGAAAACCGTGACGACTGGGGCATTGCAGTAGTCGGTCATAATGTAACTGTTTCCGAAAACAATGTAGTTGAACCAAAGCAGATAATCGGAGAAAACATCTAATCGGAGGAGTTTAATTATGAGTGTAAATTATAATGTTTTAGGATTGATATTTGCAAGTATGCACGATTCCTTTGTCAGCGAGCTTACAAAGCAGAGGACTATGGGATCCATACCTTTCGGGGGACGTTATCGTCTGATAGATTTCCCGCTGTCGAATATGGTGAATTCCAGCGTTGCCGAGGTCGGCGTAATCACTAAATCTAATTACGGTTCACTCCTCGATCACCTCGGATCAGGACGTGACTGGGATCTGTCCCGTAAAAAGGGCGGACTTCATCTTCTGCCGCCTTACAGTCAGACAGGCGGTATCTACAAGGGCAGACTTGATGCGCTGAATAACGTATGGAGCTTCGTTGAACACTCTTCAGCAAAGTACGTTATCATGTCAAACTGCGATGTTATTACAACTATTGATTTTAACCCTGTGCTCAAGCAGCATATGGCTGAGGGAGCAGATATAACACTTGTTTACAGCAAGGGCAAGTATGACTGCGAGCAGAATTCCAATGCCACTATACTTGAATTTGATTCTGAGAACCGTCTCAAGGACGTTCTTGTAAATCCCCAGATCTCTGGCGAGTGCAATATGTGGCTTGAGATGTTCATCATCTCAAAGGATTTCCTCAAGAAGATAGTTTTCGATGCAGCGAGCCGCAATCAGTACAGCTTCACACGCGAGATACTTCAGGGCAAGAAGTCAGAGTTCAAGATCATGGGCTACGAGCATAAGGACTTCTTCACAAGAATAGACAGTATCCACAGTTATTACAAAGCAAACAGACTGCTTCTCGATTCAGTAAAGAGAAACGCTCTCTTCAAGCATAATCTTCCTGTTTATACAAAGATCGGAGATAACGGTCCTGTTAAGTACGGTATAGAGG
This sequence comes from uncultured Ruminococcus sp., assembly GCA_900318825.1. Classification (GTDB taxonomy): domain Bacteria; phylum Bacillota; class Clostridia; order Oscillospirales; family Ruminococcaceae; genus Ruminococcus. The sequence continues at coordinate 5,249 of ONMB01000005.1, read as the reverse complement.
CAAATGTTAAGAACTCCCTTATTGCTGACGGCTGCGTTATCGAGGGAACTGTTGAGAATTCCATTCTCTTCCGTGGAGTTAAGGTCGCAAAGGGAACTGTGATCAAGGACTCTGTTCTCTTCCAGGGAACAAAGGTCGGAAGCAAGTGCAATATAACATCGGTCATCACAGATAAGAATGTAGAGATAAGCAGTGAGAAGGTGCTGACTGGTTCGGAGACCTATCCGCTGTATATCGGCAAGGAAGGAAAGATTTAATGGCGGTGATCTGAAAATGAAAATATTATTCGCTGCAAGCGAGGCTGTACCATATGCAGCCTCAGGCGGATTGGCTGACGTTGTTGGTTCGCTTCCAAAGGCGATAAGCGCTGCGGGACACGAATGCTGTGTGGTGATCCCGCTTTACAAGAGCATTTCTCCTGAATTACGCGAGAAGATGACGTTTGTCAAAAACATAACTGTTGATGTGTCATGGCGCAAGCAGTATTGCGGTATATTTGAAGCAGAGTGGGACGGTATTACCTACTACTTCATAGATAACGAGTATTATTTTTCAAGAGACGGACTTTACGGTTTCTATGACGACTGTGAGAGATTTGTATTCTTCGACAGAGCCGTCCTTGAAATGATAAGATTTATAGATTTTACTCCGAATATCATTCACTGCAACGACTGGCAGACGGCACTGATACCGGTCTACTACAACATTTACTACAAGTATCAGCAGGGCTACGACGGCATCAAGAACGTATTTACTATCCATAATATCGAGTATCAGGGAAAGTACGGCAGGGAAATACTCAACGAAGTAATGGGTATCCCTATGTACAATTCCAACATACTTGAATACGATGGATACATAAATATGATGAAGGGTGCGATAGAGGCTGCTGACAAGATTACGACAGTCAGTCCGAGCTATGCTTGGGAGATACTCGATCCGTGGTACGCTCATGGTCTTGACCGCATACTTGTTACAAAGCAGTATAAGCTAAGCGGTATACTCAACGGCATAGATACCGATCTGTACGATCCTGAAAAGGATCCGGCAATTACAGGTCACTATTCGGCTGCGGATATCTCCGGCAAGGCAGCCTGCAAGAAGGCTCTCTGCGAGGAGCTTGGTCTCGAGTACGGTGAAGAGCCTATAATCGGCATAGTTACTCGTTTTGTGAACCACAAGGGCATTGATCTTATCCGCTGCGTACTTGAAGATATTGTCAAAATGGGTATGAAGTTTGCGGTTCTCGGAAGCGGCGAGAAGATCTATGAGGATTTCTTCAGCGAAATGGCTGCACGTTATCCCGGAAAGGTATCTGTGACTCTTGGTTTCCTGCCGGAGCTCTCAAGAAAGATCTATGCAGGTTCGGATATGTTTCTTATGCCGTCACAGAGCGAGCCGTGCGGTCTTGCACAGCTCATCGCAATGAGATACGGAACTGCACCTATCGTCCGCGAGACCGGCGGCCTTCGTGATACTGTCAGGGACAACGGCGGTGATAATGGCAACGGCTTCACATTCAAGACCTACAATGCAAACGATATGCTTGATGCTGTTCGCCGTGCTAAGGCTAACTATGAGAACAAGCCTGTCTGGGAAGAACTCATCAGGCGTGATATGAAGTGCGATTATAGCTGGAAGGCGTCTGCTGACCTCTATATCGAGACATATAAAGAATTGTTATACTCTGAATAAATGAAAAATTGCCCCCGGACAGCTTTGTGACTGTTCGGGGGCTTATTTACGTTGTTGAGCGTTTGGATATGAGCTTGTTCAATATCCGGCAGCTTGCTTCGATGTGCATTATCCAGTGTCTCGAAAACGGCATCTGTATCAGTCCGCGGATATCCTTTCTGCACCAGTAATCTATAAGCCAGTTTGCACTTTCATCACTGCTGACAACGTTAAGTGCTTTCAGTTGTTCTTTTCTTGCGTCTGGGACTGATGACTTCATATCGCTGAAAGTAAGTGAACGGATAATGTTTTCTGTGCTTGTCTTGACTTATGAAATATATGAATATAGCTCGTCAATATCAAGCTGCTGCGAAAAAACGGCTATTTCAGACTTGACAAGTTCATTTCCGGTCGTTATGATAGGGGAGCCGATACGCTTCTGATAATTCTCCTTGAAAAACACCTGCTCGTCACTGTTTATAAGTGTATGTGCGACGATATCTTCAATGCGGAATATGTGCCATATAGAGTAGGCGATACTTTTGCTATGATAGCCGTTTGCGCTGATGAATGGCATAGCGTTGAAGTCGGCTCTGTCAGTGGTCGTTCTGACAGAGGTCAGCGTGTCCATAAGCTCGTTCCTGAGCAGAAACAGAGTCCGGATACCGTCATTGAAGGTATCTTTTTTCTTTATTTGTGACTGCATTGTTTTGTTGAGCTCAGACCACGCCTTGTTCATTTGAAATGCCGCCTTTCAGATCGTTACTTATCGGCAACAGCTGCCGCTGCTTTCTCGCTTTTTGAGTACAGTAATTTCAGTATTATCGGAGTCGATATAGAAGAAACGATTATCAGCAGGATAACTGAAGCAAAATACTTCTTGTCGAGCATATCAACGGAGAGTCCCTTCTGAGCTACGATAAGCGCAACTTCGCCTCTGGTCATCATACCGACGCCGACTTTAAGGCTGTCATTGAGGTTGTAGCGCATTATCTTTGCTGTGAGACCGCAGCCGATGACTTTTGTGATAAGCGCAACTGCTACAAAGCCGAGCGAGAAGAGAAGCATTTCGCGGTCAAATCCGCTGAGTGTGGTTTTCAGACCGATGCTTGCAAAGAATACCGGTCCGAACAGCATATAGGAATTTATGTCTATTTTTCGTGCGATGTAGTCCGAATCGTTAAGACTGCAAAGGATAAGTCCTGCAACGTAAGCGCCGGTAATGTCAGCAATACCGAAGAATTCCTCAGCAGCGAAAGCCATGAACATACAGAGAGCGAGTCCGAGTATAGGTATTCTTCTCTGGTGAGGGTGGCGCTTGTCAATAAACTTGAAAACGTAGTACATAATAACGCCGACCACAAAGCTGAGCACTACAAACAGAACCGTGTGTATCACAACGTCGAGCGGCTGTGAATCCGGATTTTTGAAGCCGATAACGAATGTCAGAACGATGATGCCGATAACATCGTCTATGATAGCGGCACTCATTATCAGGGTACCGATGGACTCCTTCAGATGTCCGAGCTCTTTGAGAGTCTGGACTGTTATGCCGACTGAGGTCGCGGTCATAATGGTACCGATGAATACTGCCCGGTAAAAGCTCTCGCTGCCGACGGACGAAAAGCCATAGAACGAACTGTACAGCAGCGTACCGCCTGCAAGCGGTGTAAATACTCCGACGCAGGCAATTATGAACGCCTTTGGTCCGGTTTTGAGGAGCTCCTTGAGGTTGGTCTCGAGACCTGCTCCGAACATCAGCATAACAACACCTATCTCAGCAATGAGTGAGAGGTAATCTGAATTGCCGACTATACCGAAGCAGCAGGGACCGATCAGCAGACCGGCGATTATCTCACCTACTACCTGCGGAACCTTTAGCTTCTGCGCAATAAGACCGCAGAGTTTTGCCGAAACGATTATGATCGAAAGATCCCTGAAAAAATCAATCCTGTCCAAAATATCACATTCCTTACATTATTCTATAAATATTATACCACCGGAGTGTTTTTATTTCAATGGTGTACAAATTAATTAAAGAAAATAATATTTAGAAATTATCCTGTTGGTGTTGCAAAAAACTGTAAGATGTAGTATAATATTCTATTAGGGAAACGGAGGTATTTTTTATGTGCGGAATCGTAGGATTCACAAATGATATAGACAACGCCGGAGCTGTTATAGGCGAGATGATGGACAGGATACGTCACCGCGGTCCTGACGCTGAGGGGAAATATGTCGATGCGGACATAGCTCTCGGACACCGCCGTCTCAGTATAATTGACGTTAGCTCACAGGGAGATCAGCCTATATTCAATGAGGACAGCTCTCTTGTCATCGTGTTCAACGGCGAGATCTACAACTACCGCAGTATCAGGGAAAAGCTCGAGGCTGCCGGACATACTTTCCGGACAAATACCGATACAGAAGTACTCATACACGGCTATGAGGAGTATGGCGAGAAGCTGCTTGCAATGCTGCGCGGTATGTTTTCGTTTGTGATCTGGAACAAGAATACAAAGGAGCTTTTCGGAGCCCGCGACTTCTTCGGCATCAAGCCGATGTACTATGCTAAGATGAACGGAACATTTATGTTCGGTTCCGAGATCAAGAGCTTTTTGTCACATCCTTCTTTTGAAAAGGAGCTCAATACTTCCGCTCTTGAAAACTACCTGACCTTTCAGTATTCACCGACTAATGAGACATTTTTCAAAAACGTATACAAGCTGCCGCCTGCGCACTACTTCAAGCTCAAGGACGGCAAGCTCATTATAAAGCGCTACTGGGATGTTCACTTCCGTGCCGACGGCAAGCCGGAGCTTGACGAATGGGTGAACAGGATCTCAGATACCTTCCATAATTCAGTCGAAGCACACAAGATAGCAGATGTTGAAGTCGGCTCGTTCCTTTCGAGCGGTGTTGACTCGAGCTATGTTGCGGCTATCGCTGACGTAGACAAGACCTTTACTGTTGGATTCGGAAACGATGAGAAGTACAACGAGATAGGCTGGGCTAAGAATTTCTCCAAGGCTATCGGCAAGGAGAACACCAGCAAGGTCATCACTCCAGAGGAATACTGGGGAAGCCTTTCAAAGATACAGTATCATATGGACGAACCTCTTGCAGATCCGTCGGCTGTTGCACTCTATTTCGTCTGCAATATCGCCTCTGAGAAGCTCAAGGTAGTTCTCTCAGGCGAGGGTGCTGACGAGATATTCGGCGGCTATAATGTTTACAGCGATCCCAACGGAACGATCTACGATAAACTGCCCCGTGTTATCCGCCGCGGTATCGGTGCCGCAGCTTCAAAGCTCCCTGCCAAGAGGGGAGTCAACTTCTTCGTCCGCAAGGGCAAGGATGTTGAGGAGAGATTTATCGGCAACGCCTATATGTTCACACCTGAGCAGCGTAAGGAGCTTCTCTGCATTGAGACCTCTGCTCCTGATCCGACCGAGATCACAAAACCGTATTTTGAGCGTGTCAAGAATAAGGACGACGTCACAAAGATGCAGTACCTTGACCGTCACCTCTGGATGGCAGGGGATATACTTCTCAAGGCTGACAAGATGAGTATG
>ONMB01000018.1 GCA_900318825.1 uncultured Ruminococcus sp. | reverse complement strand
GCCCGGCTGCGTCCTTACCATATCGGGGCGAAGGGAAACCTGCAGGAGTGGTACTACGACTGGGCGGACGCCGATCCGCGGCACCGTCACCAAAGCCACTTGATCGGGGTGTATCCCGGCCATCAGATCACCGACGGACCACTGGCGCAGGCTGCATTGAAGACCTTGGAAATCAAGGGATTCGAGACAACGGGCTGGAGCTGTGGCTGGCGGATCAACCTTTATGCCCGCCTGGGTGACGGCGAAAAGGCTTACAAGATGTACCGCCGCCTGCTCCGCTACGTGAGCCCTGACGGCTACCGCGGCGACGATGCACGCCGTGGCGGGGGCACTTACCCCAACCTGCTGGATGCGCATTCTCCGTTCCAGATCGACGGGAACTTCGGTGGCAGCGCCGGCGTGGCCGAAATGTTGCTGCAGTCCCGTCCGGACGGGACGTTCGACGTCCTGCCCGCGCTTCCGGAGGCCTGGAAGAAAGAGGGTTGTGTCAAGGGACTCCGCACCCGTGGCGGAGAGACCGTGGACATCCGCTGGAAGGACGGGAAGGTGACCCGCGTCAAGCGGACGAAGTAGGGGATCAGCGGCCTCCGCCGCCGAATCCGCCGCCGGAGAATCCACCGCCTCCGCCCCAGGAGGTGCTGCCGCCACCGCCGTGCCAGGATGTATGGCCGGATCCGGTGGAACGATTCGCGTAGTTCTGGGCCGTGATGTGCATGTTCCGGGACGTCGTGTTGATCATGTCCCACACGACGACGGAGCGGCTGTCGGCCAGCTGTCCGGCCGTCTTGCTGAGCTCGAAATACTCGGGGCAGACTTTCTGGAAGTCCTTCTTCACCTGGTCGGCGATGCCGTACAGCGACGCGAAGATGAGGTAGTTGTTCCACAGCCCCACTTCCACGACGCCGCGGTCCTCGATGAGGGTGAAGTCCTTGAGTATCTCCGCGCCGCGTGTGACGTGAGTCTTCATAATGGTGTATTCCTCATCGGTAAGCCTTCCGGGCTTGTTGAGGACGGAGTCTGGGATACCTATCTTGCCGATATCGTGGAGCAGAGCTGCGTTGCGGATATTCTCCTGCTCCTCCTTGGAAAAGCCGTACTCCTTGGCGATGAGTGCGGAATACTCCGAAACTCTCTGCGAGTGTTTACTTGTGCGGAGGTCCTTTGCGTCAACGGTCTTGGCAATAGCGAGAATGGTCTCGTTGCCCATCTGGACCTGCTGGAGTGCGAGAGCGAGCTTTGTCTGCTGGAACTGGAGGGTACGCTGTATCTGCGTCCTTGTGATGTACCATGTCAGCCAGCCTACGAATACTGCTGCAACGCCTATCATATAGTATCTGAACCAGAAATGGTCATATATCGCAATTTTCTTTTCAAATGCGTAGGATATCTCCTTGATCTTGCTGCCGTTCTCATCGAGGACCGCCAGCCTGAGAACGTAATCACCGGGTTTGAGGTTGGTGTAGGTTATGGAGCGGAGGTCCTTGAGAGTAGTCTTTGTCCAGTTTGACTCAAAGCCTTCGAGACAGTAGGCGATCGTCGGATCGTAGTGGGTGTAGTTGATTATTTCGGGGATAAATTCTATCTTTGCGGTATCACGTTCAACGACCAGCTCTGAATTCTGCTTGAGCTGCTGATAGTTGTCGTCGAGCTTGACGGTGTTCAGCAATATGTTGAAGTTATCATGACTGAGGAGATAGTGATCGAGATTGAATTTGAAAACGCCCTTCGGGGTTGAAAGATAGAGGTCCTTGTCAGCGGTGATAGCGTTTCTTGCGTGTACCGTAGGGGAGCAGTCGAGACCGATACCCTTGTTGAGGAGGTTATATTCGGGCTCGCTGTTGTTGAGGAGATCCTTCTTATTCACTACATAGATACCGGCGCTTCCGGTGATGAACATTTCGCCGTCATCGTCGAGTATTATGTCGTAGTTGTTGGAATATGGGAAATTTTCGAGGCATCTTATACTGCCGTCCTTCATATAGCATATGCTGTTGGAAGTTACGATGAAGATGCTGCCGTCCTCGGGGTCCTTGACCAGTCTGAGAATTGTATCCGATGAGAGGCCGTCCTTGCGGGTCAATCTTCCGGTGACCTCTCCGTCCTTTATAACGGCAATGCCGTTTCCGTCAGTACCTGCATAGAGAGTACCGTCGGCAGCTTCGAGCAGACAAACGACCTGTGCGTGGCCGAACTTGTCGCCGTAATCAATACTTGAAACAGGTCTGCCGTCTTTCAGGAAGATGATGCCGTTGGTACAGGTAGAAACTATCGTGCCGTCTGACAGTTCGATGCAGACTCTTACGCGGTTTCCTATCTGACCGAAGCTGGTGGAGTATGAATTGACGCTGCCGTCCTTGTCGACAGAAGCGAGTCCGGAGCCGTAGCTGCACACCCAGAGCAAGCCCTTGGAGTCGGTCATAAGGCATCTTATACGATTGCCTTTGAAGTGTTCGGAGGTGAGATTATTTTCTATCTGCCTGTGGGCAGCCATGTCGATTATCTTGAGACCGTCGTCTGTGCCGACGTAGAGCAGACCGTTGAATATAGCGGTAGTGTTCACGACATCGGGCTTGATACCGGCGTCGGAGTAGATATCGGTAACGGAGGAGCGTGAGAGATTGAGGAGACCGAGTCTTGATGAAGCAAACCAGAGATTACCCTGATAGTCGGTTATCATATTCTCAATCGAGCGGTTGAAATCGCCCGTCTCCTGCATAGTGAATTCGTGCGAGGGTGATATGTAGCCTATGCCGTCATCGGAACAGAGCCATATCATATCATCTTCCTCGTCAGGGTAGATATTGTTTATCTTAGTGACTTCACTGCAATTGATGTTGCGGATATTTTTCAGTTTGTCGTTTTCGAGGGTGTACTCGCTGACGAGACCGTCAGTAGTACCTACGAAGAGAGTATTGTCCTCGGCGAAGTTGCAGCAGGACATTTTTGAGCGGTTAAAGCTCTTTTCGAGCGTTGTGAGTATCTTTCCGTCCCTGAGGATATAGAGCTTGCCTTCCGAATCTATCGCAGCGGCATTGCCGAGCTTATCGGCGGAGAGCTTGCTGGTGTAGTCTATCTCCTCCATATCGGAATTGACAGTCGTATTCTCACCGTGCTTCAGGGAAACGATGCCGTTGGCAGTACCTATGTAGTACAGACCGTCGGAGGTCTGAGTTATAGATTTTATAGTATCTGACGGCAGACCGTCCTCGGAGTTGATTATGTCGATGATATTCTCGTCTTTCATGACCGCAACGCCGTTGTCGTTCGTACCTATCCAGACGCGGTCGAGGTCGTCCACGAACAGGCAGATGACGTTCTTTACGCCTTCAAGATAGGACATATGCAGGAATTCACTGCCGTTATAGCGGTATAGACCGGCGTATGTGCCTATCCAGATGATACCGTTTTTTGTTTCTGCAACGGCGTTTGCGTGACCGCAGAGCAGACCGTTGCCGCTGTCGTAGACATTCTGGATATACGAGATGTGCGTAACGTTCTTGTTGTTATCTTTGTCGGCAGCGTCCGAGCGGAAGGTCAAGGGAGCGAGCTGTGCGAATACTATCAGGCACGCTGAGAGCGCAGCCGTATCCTTTGCGAGCTTCTTTTTCGTATCTCCGCCGCAGTTGCGCGACAAATGTATAAGTATGAAAAGTGCAAGAGACGTTACAAGTTTATCCGGAAATTCTATATAGAATTCGCCTATGATACCAGCAACAGGCTTGGGGACGCCGTTTTCGCGGAGGTAGTCCATAACGCCGTCACCCCAGACGTTGTTGGTCGTTCCGTTGTAAAGGAAGATATTGAGGGCAGATGAGAGCACCACGCAGCCGGAAGCGATTATACCTGCGACTGTCATAGTGTGGAAAAGAGTCTCAAAGTAGTCCTTTTTAGATAGCCTGCCCACTTCGAGTCCGATATAGAGACTGACTATCAGGTAAGCTGCCGATTTGATATCCCTGCAGCCGAAAAGGATATTGCTCAGCATACCGGAGACAGCTCCGGGAACAGGTCCGAGCGTATATGCTGCTATGAAGGTACCGTAGGAGTCAAGCCAGCCGGGGAGTGAAAAATGGCTCGCCGTCTGTCTGCCGACGCAGTTGATGAAGATACATAGGATCATTACTGCGGCATACCGGAAACACTTCATTCTGTTGTCGATTTTTTTCAATTTTACTCCTCCCTTAAATTAAGAATGAGGATATATCAGAACTCCTTGATAAGACCGAGCTTGAACTTCTGAATAAGGAGAGCGTCCTTATTTGTGAGACCTGCGCTGCCGTCAACATCAGCATTTACCTCGCCCTGGAGCTTTATGCTGAATTCTGACTTGTCTCTTCCGTACTTGTCGGGGTTGGTGGAGACCTGCATAACGAGAACTGCGTCAGCGATATTTACCTGACCGTCGAGGTTTGCATCGCCCTTGAGAGTGGGTTCAGGTCTTTCGGTAGCTGTACCCTTTACCTCTGCGATACATACTGGCGGAATGAGGTTGTAATTTTCAGATGAAGCACTGATAACGTGTCTGCCGGGTTCATTGATGATAATGCTCACCTGTCCCTTTTCGTCGGTGACATACTCAGTAGCCTTGCCGTCAACGGTGATGACAGCATTATCGACAGCTTCCCAAGCCTGATTATATGACTTATCAAAATAGCTTCTGGTGAGCTTGAGAGCTATGGGCTCGCCGGCATCTGATTTAACGGTGTAGCTTTCAAATCTTGAATAAGAGTCGCTGAAACCGGAAAGGTCGGTGTAGACATAAGCGTAAACGCTGTCGCCGTCCTTGATGGTGTCGTCGAGTGAATTTGAGAATACGCTGTTTACTGTATAGCCGAAGGTACCGCCGTTTTCGATACCCCAGAGCTTCTGGAGAGCATTGCCGTATGTGGAGACAGCAGAGCTGTAACCTGCTGCTGCGCCGCCCTCATAGAACTTTTCGTGTGCAGCGTAAAGAGCTTCGTCAACTGTTACAAGACCGTCAGCGTTTATGTCATAAGCAATTACGGGCTCGTGAGCGATCTGTACTTTATGCTTGTCGTCTGAGATAGTAACATAAACATCAGCCTTGCAGGCGTCATCGCCGTCAAGAGCGACGAATTTGCAGTAGTTCTTTTCAGCATAAGCCTGAGCTGTGGAGTTCTTGTAACCGTAGATTATACCTGAGAAGTGACCGTCGGGCTTTCCGGGTGTGCCGTCGAGTCTCTCGTTGCAGATAGTGTAGGGGCTGTCATTGATCTCGCAGTCGGGGTTGAGTATAATAATACTCTTGAGATTTGTGCAGTCCTTGAATGCGCCTTCTTCGATAGCGACAACAGACGGAGGTATGGAAACTGTTGTGAGGTTATTGCACTGAGCGAATGCTTCCGGACCGATCTGCTTGAGGTAGCAGGGAAGAGTAACTGATGTGATGTTTGTTCCCTTGAATGCCTCGATAAAGATAGCGTAGACGTTTATTCCGTACACTGATACAGGGATAACAACGTCGTCCTTGGTATCGGAGTTATACTTTTCAATGCCAGCATACTTAGGCTTTGCCTCTAATTCAACGGTGAATTTGCCGTAGTCTGTTACAACGGCTGTACCTGTTGCGAAGATGTTCTCCTCGGGAGAAGTAGTAGTCACAAATTCTTCAGTAGTCTCTGCTGTGGTAGTAACAGCGGAGGTAGTTGTAGTCAGCACGAAGCTCTCATCGTCAAGAGCGACGAATTTACAGCCGTATTTTTCTGCATAGGTGCGGGCTGTGGAATTCTTGTAGCCGTAGATAGTGCCGGAGAAATCCTTGCCGTTTGTGAAGATGAGACCGTTAAGCTCGCACTCCGGATTGAGGATAGTAACGCTCTTGAGGTTTGCACAGTTACTGAAAGCGCCTTCCATAACATATTTTATAGTCTCAGGAAGTGTCACAGAAGTGAGGTTTTTACATTCAGCAAATGTGCTGTTGCCTATTGTACATAAATATTTTGGGAAAGAAACTGATTTGATATTCTTGCCCTTGAAAGCGTTATACCAGATACTTTCAACCTTGAAGTTGTAGACTGTTTCCGGGATAACAACGTCTTTTTCCGCATCAGATAAATAATGTGCGATCATTGCACAAGCGGGCTTTGCTTCAAAGTATACATCAAAATCGCCGTATTCGCGGTTTACTGCCGTGCAGGTAGCAAAGAGCTCTTCCGGTGACGGAGTAGCGGTTTCGATAGCAGAAACAGTTTCCTCAACAGCAGTTGTAGTTATAGCTGAGACAGTTGTTTCGACAGTTCCTGTTGACGGCTCAAAGCCTTCGATGCGCTCGAGCCAGAGCACAGCGGACTCGGAGTCCTCCATAAAAGCGCGCTCCTTAGTGAAGCCCTCAGCGTAGGCATAGCCCTCGGGCATAGCTGCTATTGAAATGAGACCGCTGTGGCCGCCGTGGCGGAAAACAACGGGTGTGTCCTCAGTAGTTATGACAAAGTGACCGCCGTTGTCGAGTTCTATATTGACGGTAACACCGGGAATATAGTCCATAGTTTCGGGATCGGCGACTGCGATGAGAACTTCCTCCCCCTCTTCGTAATCGACTGCCGCTGCTTCAAAGCTGTCTGAGGTCCTGTAAAGACCTGTATAGGGGGCAGCTGAGAATAACAGAGCCAGTGATGTTATCACTGATAAAAGTTTTTTCATGGTAAACCCTCCCATATGATATAAAATTGCACTATTATTATAGCACCTGCTTTGTGTAAAGTCAACGAAAAAGAAAGCTATTTGGCTGATATTACAAAGACGGAAGTGATTACTATACATTTATTACAAAACAGGCGTAATTATGGTAGATACAGGACTCTGTGCCGGAAAGTTGACACAGAGCGAAAAAAGTGTTATATTAAGTAGTGTGAATTAACAGAAAGTATGGGATAAGAGCCGGATAAGGCGCTTTTTGTTCCTGGACTGGAGGACTTTAAATGAAGAAAGCAAGAGTAATAAGTCTGTTGTCGTCGGCAGTGCTTGCAGTAAGCTGGCTGTCAGCATTCAGCAGCACCGGTGCGTCGGCAGTGAGCTATGAGCCGGCTGCAAGCGGTATAACTTCCGCTGTGAACGTCGGTGCCGGCAAGTACGACAATGTGAAATATCCAAAGAACACAAAGGGTTTCGTCACAAGAATGTACAACATCGTGCTCGACCGTGAGCCTGACGAAAAGGGACTCAAAACATGGACGACAAAGCTCAATAACCATACAGCTTCCGCTTCGGATATCATTACCGGTTTCTTCTTCTCGGACGAGTATAAGGGCAAGAAAAAGAGCAATACCGATATGCTGAGAGACTGCTACAAGGCTATGCTCGACAGATATCCTGACGCTGCCGGTACACAGAACTGGGGAAAGCGCTTTGAGATAGGCATGAGCATACAGGCTGTCTGCAAGGGCGTAGTCGGCAGTAACGAGTTCAAGTCGCTCTGCAAAGCCTACGGCATCAAGCCCGGAAATATCAATCTTATGTACGCGCGCGATGAAAACTTCGAGAGGACGTATTTCGTTTACCGTCTCTATAAGAACTGCCTCGGCAGAACTCCCGATGCAACAGGTCTCGAAAACTGGTGCAAGAGTCTCAGGAGCGGCAAGACCGGCGCAGGCATCGCTCAGGGTTTCATCTTCAGCAAGGAGTACAAGGGCAAGCACGTTACGAATTACGACTTTGTCGATATGCTCTACCGTACTATCCTCGGCAGAGCTCCCGATAAGACGGGCGCTGCTTCATGGACTTCAAAGCTGGACTATACCAACACACGCGAATTCGTTGCAAACGGCTTCCTTTTCAGCACCGAGTTCAAGGGACAGTGTACAAAAGCCGGCATAAAAGTCGGTGACAAGCTCGGCACAAAGGACGGTACTGCGGAATGGCAGTTCAACATCGCTATCCTCAAGGCTATAAACGACAAGAGAACTTCCGTTGGTCTGAAGAAGATAACCACACGGCAGGACGTCCTCGAAAACGTTGCCAGCGTCCGTGCAAAGGATATGCTCAAGCTCTGGAACGACGAGCTCAGACCTGACGAAACAACGGTCAAGAGCTTTATCGACGGCATTTTCCTGAACAAGTCCACCTATTACAAGAGCTGGACTTACAGCCCGGTAGCGCTTATGAGCAAATTCGAGCTCGATAACGCTGAGACCTTTGATAATCTGTGGACGGCTGACACATTCGGAAGTGCTCTCAGAAGCAATGATTATCCGGTTTTCGCGGTCGCAAAGGCAACTAACGGCACCGGTCCCGGTCACAGCGATTATTACTATGCTGTGCTCATAAACCTCAAAAAGTAAATGAAGCCGCTTCCTGATGAAGGAAGCGGCTGTTTTAATTGGTATCAGATCAGGTATCGTACTATCACTTGATCTCCTGAGTCTCGTAGCCCATATCGTAAATACTGTTGCAGCAGAAGCCCTGATAGGTATCGACGATACGTTTTGCAGCAGTCTCTGCGCCTTCGGCATCAGCACCGATGAGTATAGCGAGGAGACAGTTGCCGTATATGGAAACTATATCGCCGCGGCGGAGACAGGTCTTAACGATGAGGAATGCTTCCTCAAGAGCTCCCGGCTCGAGCTTGCCGTTATAGGGACTGTTGAATGAGAATTTCACAAGGTAAGCAGGTTTTTCCATACGGTCGAGCAGACGCTTTACGAAACGGTAGAGATTGGTGAAGTTTGACTCGTGCACAACAAAAGCGCCCTTCTGATCGTCAAGAGCAACAGCCTTGGCAAACGTTTCAAATTCAACGTCTGAGCCTAATCTCTGAGAGGAGATGACAGAGGTGATGTGTTTTAAGAAGAGTTCTTCATTCGTAGGGAATACTATCGTATCTGTTATTTCTTTTCTCTGGAGCTTTGCCCTGTTTTCGTCGGAGCCGTCAAATGTCACAGCAGCGCATGGTATGCCGTGCTTTTTGAACGAGCTCATGATCTCGCCGATATCTTCACCGTAATAATCCTGCGATACAAGAACGCAGTCGATGTCGGGATGAACGTCGGGCGATGCGGTAAAGGTGAACGAAATATCCTTTGTTACGGGAAGAGCTGCTTTCAGGCGAGCGTCATTATCACTAAGAACAACTATATTATACATAAATCCACGACCTTTCATATCTTGCTGTCATTGCAGAATTGAATATATTCCCACGATCATATTATCTTTTGTTATATTATTATATAACATATTAGGATAAAAATCAATGAACAAATAATGAATTTTTAGTTTTTTTGCCAATAATTATGACGGCTGCACAAAAAAGGCTATTCTGCTGACATTCAGAACGATATCGTCCATGATAAAAAAGCGCGCCTCAGTTTACTGGACGGCTTATTTGGGAAAACCGTTGAGAGCGACATAGACTATAAATGTTATCAGGTCGATCAGAACGAAAGCCCCCAGTATTATTGCGGCTGTTTTCAGACCTTTTTTAGCTTTTTTCTTATTTTCTTCCGTGAGGATCTTCTCCTTGATATCGGTGTAGAGCTCCGACTTTGCGGGCTGAGCAGCAGCAGGCTCGGGAGCTTTGTCCATTACCAGCTCATCGAGCGATATCTCAAACAGATCGCTGATAGCGATGAGCTTTTCCATATCGGGTGTGGAGTCGCCTACCTCCCACTTGGAAACGGTCTGTCTTGAAACGTTGAGCCGGTTAGCGAGCTCCTCCTGAGATAAGCCCTTCTTTTTGCGAAGATCGTAAAGTTTATTATTGAACTCCATAATTCAAGCCTTCCTTTCTGTGTTATTTCTTTTATACATATGCCACAGCATTAAAGCGGCAGCTGCGATCACCAGATCAGCAATGATACTTGCTTCTATGCCGTATTTGCCGCCGTTGAGCAGGTTTTCTCCGACGGAGCTCATTTTCAGAACTGCTGTTGAAGCACCCTCGCTTCCGCTGAGATCAAGTCCGAGGACACTGCTCAGGCAGAAATTCCATATCGTGTGAAGTCCGCAGGCAGCCCATATGCTCTCTGTGCGGAGCGTCAGGAATGAGAATACGCATGAGATAACGACTAAACAAAGCGTACCGGAGAGTATGTACATTGGCTCTGAGCTGCTAAGCATATCCATGTGCGGAACAGTGAAAGCAACCGTATTCACTGCAATAGCGGCAGGAAGAGAAACTTTGTCCTTGAGAGAGTTAAAAACGGCACCTCTGCAAAGGAATTCCTCAGCAGCGCCCTGAACAGCATATCCGCCGAGCAGCAGTACAAGCATCGTGATATCCGGAGTCTTTGATATACCGTTAAATTTGATACTGCCTGTGAGCATTATGGCAGCGATGCAGACAAACAGCAGTCCTATCCCTATGAGAGCGCCTATGAACCAATCGCCAATGTGTCGGGTAACACCCATTTCGGAGAGCTTTCTTTTTTCGGTCAGCTTCCAGTAAAGGATACTAACAGCAATGATCGCTGCCGTACCGTAGAGTCCGAGCAGCTCCATAACACTGTCGCTGAAAGCTCCGCCCTGTGTCGGATCTTTTCCGCCCGCGAATACGACACCCATAATGAGTATGTTGCCTGCGATCATGCCGAGAACATAACATATAAAAAACGCAAGCAGCTTTTTCACTGCTAAAAGAGCAGCCGGCATATCCGAATAGTTGTTGAATGGACTCAGCTTGTGAATGATACTTTTATTCATAAATGATTCCTCCTTCTATCGACTGGCGATAGTTTTTCTTGATGAATTCATAGTATCATTTTTGCCGGAAAAGGTCTACCAACTAACGCTGGAAATCCGTCAACGGGCGTTAACAATCGTGTTAACCACCGTTGCATTGGCTATTTACAGGCAATTCCGGCACCACTGCCATTCTGTCTTTTTTTGAATATACCGGAAAGCTGTATCGACGTTTGAGAGCTTGCACTGAAACTTGTAATAGAGGAAAATGTCAAAAAGACGTTTTTTCCTTATTATATCAATTCAGCTATGATTAGTCAAGCAAGAAGGTGTGATGTAGGAAATCAACGAAAAATGCACCTTTGCTCTCTCGGAATTGCCCTTGGATATATATTGCGATCGAAATACACTTCTGAATGTAAATACAGCTTCAAATACTAATTAAAAATTAATATTGTAATATATTTAGATATGCCTATGCATAGAAGCAGTGCGATTGGTGCAATTCAACAAAAAATATATTGAAAACTGTGATTTTATTGACTTCCGTCTGTTGTGTTGTTATAATTATCTTGGCAGGATCATAACGCGTTCTTTTTAATAAGAACAAGTATATCAAAGGAGGTCTTTGAAATGTGGACACACAGAAAAATCAAAACAAGAGTTTTGTCTGCACTTGCTGCTTCTGCCGTAGCAGGTAGTCAGATTATTGCTGCAATGCCGATCAACGCAGTTGCAGCAGAAGCTGATGATCAGATCAGACTCGCACAGACTGTATCAACAGATACCGTAAGCGCATCAGAAGTAAACTACGGTGACGTGGACGGCAGCGGTGCCATCAACTCTGTTGACGCGAGTATTATCGAAAAATATGTAACAACAGGCGATGATACATCTATCGACCTTGCAGCAGCAGATGTTGACGGAGACGGAAAGGTAACTCTTCGTGACGCCGAAATAGTTTTAAACTATTTTGCAGCATCAGCAACAGGAAATGCCGGTAAATACGATCTGCCATATTCGGGAGATGTTGAGTGGAATTATTATCCCGATCCTGCCAATTATGAGATGATCAATAAAGGCATGACATGGCAGGAGGCTGAGGCTTACTGTGAGAGCAAGGGCGGTCACCTTGCTGTTATCACCTCTGCTTATGAGCAGGCTCAGATCCAGAGTCTCATCAGAGCTCAGTCAGAGATCAAGAATAATTACTGGATCGGCTTTAAAAAGAACGAAGACGGTGAGTTCGGCTGGATAACAGGTGAAAAAGCAGACTATACCAACTGGAACCCCAATACTCCCAACAATTCTAACGGAAACCAGAATACAGTTTTTATTTATGGTAATGAATTCAAATCATTCGGTGGACAGATAGGAAAATGGGACGATATAAACGAAAGTGCCGAGAGCCCCGGAGACACATTCTTCGGAACTGAGAACTTCGGCTTTGTCCTCGAAAAAGACGGCAAGATCGTTAACTCAGCAGCAGGTCCTGCGGCAGGTGATGCATACGATACCGAAGGACTTGATCTCTCAGCGGCAACTGTTAAGCCGACACTTTCACTGAATACAATAAGCGTACCTGTCAGTGAAGCTATAAAGAATCCTGTTCAGAAGATCGAGCTCAAGGTTTCGGGCGCTGATGAAAAGTATTCAACTACGGGTTTCATTATTAAGTTGGATTCAAGACTTACACTGGTCAAAAACAAAACAAAAAGTTTTGAATTCGGCGATGCTTGCAATAGAATGGCAACAGAAATCAGAAATATAGACGGAAGCAGCTACTATATTTCTACTGCGAGCAGTAAGAATTCCGGAAAAGACGGTACCTTTCTTTCATTTGAAGTTAGAATTCCTTCTGATGCAGGAGTAAACGATGTGTTCCCGATAGAGATAGCATATTCTGCTGATAATGGCAGCAAGTGTATGTTCAGGAATTCCGCTAACAACAACGAAGGTAAGCTCATGGAAGCATGGGTATTTACTAAAGGCATTCAGCAGGGCTATATCAAGCTGACTGAAGATGATACAGCCGTAACAACTACTGAAACTACTACAACTGAGACTACAACAGAAACAACAACAGAAACAACAACAGAAACAACAACTGAGACAACTACTGAGACCACAACTGAGACTACAACTGAGACTACAACAGAAACAACAACTACTACAACAGAAACAACAACCACAACAACTACCACCACCGCTCCTACTCTTCCTGACATCAGAAAGTATGAGGTTATCAAACAATCAATGTCATGGGAAGATGCTGCGGCTTACTGCAAGAGCATCAACGGACATCTGGCTGTAATTACTTCTCCCGAAGAACAGCTCCAGATCAAAAATGTAATTGCAAATGCAGACGCAGGTAACTGCTGGATAGGCGGAACCCGCGATGAAGAAGGAAACTTCTGCTGGCTCAACGGCGAACCTATCAGATTTTCCAACTGGGCAAAAGGTGAACCGAATAACCTTGGCGGACGTGAAAACTTTATTCACACATACGCCAGCGGTGAGTGGAATGACCTTCCGGGTGGAAACTCTATGTGGTTCATCTGCGAGTGGGAGAACGTTTCCGACAAGCCTGCTGATCTTGACAGCTCAGAGCCGACTCGTCTTAACATCAACGGCGAGCTCAAGGTTACTCCTATGACAAAGCAGCAGGTGATCGACGCAGGCATAGACATTTCAGGCGATGATAACTTCAACAGCTTCCAGTACACTATCGAAGCTGATTTCGATGCAGCAGGCGTTGTTATCGACAAGATAGTTTCATTTGATACAACAACAGGTGCTCCTGTCCACAATCATGTAGTGATAAATGTTGCAGGCAACACAGGAGTTGTTATCGGCACAAACACACCTACATACGTTCCGGGACTCGGTGCTTATGTGGTTCGTACTGAGACAGTTGAAGAAGAAATGTACATGATAATCTACGGCAAGAGCAAGTGGCTCAAGGAATTCTATGATGTTCAGCTCATTGTCGTAAACAATGACACCAAGGCACTTAAAGACTGTACAGCTACACTTGATATCCCCGATGGTCTTACACTCTGCAAGGGTGACAAAACACAGGATTTCGGCGATCTTAACCCCAATGAAGTTAAGACAGCTGACTGGTATCTCCGCGGCGACAAGGAAGGCGACTATGACCTTTCAGCAGTTTTCAGCGGTCTCAACGGAGGAGAGCAGTTTGATTATACTTTCAAGTCAAAGGATACTCTCCACGTTTATTCAGCTTCAGCACTGAAGATGATAGTTGAACTCCCGAGATATTCATATTACAATGAGCTTTATACGATGAAGATCAAGCTCGAAAACGTTTCTGACAAGCCTATCTATGATCTCGAAAACGTTATCACAAGACTTGAGCAGGGCTCAGACGCTACACTTTACCGTTCACGCGGCAACGGTGAGCTCAAGCCGGTAGCTGACAAGCATATGGACATTTTCAGCAAAAACGATGTTGCAAGGATCAGTGTAGACGAGCTGGCTCCGGGTGAATCAGCAGTTATCGAACTGAAAGTAAAGGATCTTTGGAAATCGGTATATGAGCAGTATATCGGCAGCGAGATCAGAAATGCACATCTGTATAATACCCTTTTAGCATCTTCAAGAAGACCTGAGCTCTTTGGCTACTACTGGTTCAACCGTCTTTATGAAGAAGCACTTGGAGAACTTCCTGTGGAGCATATCCTCAAATCTGTAACTGTTAATTTTGCAGGCTCAGATATGACGGTTCCTTACGAAGTTAACATCATCGAAAACGGTACAGAGTCAACAGGCGGTTTACATATTGTATCCACCAATTCAGCATTCACTACTCTCAGACAGGCATTCTTCAAGGACAAGACCGATCCGCGCGCAACATATACTTATTACAGAAACAACTACATTTTAGCTCCATTCTGCACAGTATACAGCCCGGATCACTCTTCAAGATATGCCGCAACAGGCTACGGCGATTTCCTTGACAATGCACTTGGACGCAGCAGTGGTCATGCATTCTTAATTCGTCCCGTATCACTGTTTACTGTAAATACTCCCTCACCTGATGTTACTGCAACAGTTTATGTTGAGGAAGTAGACGGCACAAGAAGAACTTTTGCTCTTCCTAATACAGTTTTCGCAGCTCAGTCAGACAGCAATACATTTGAGCTTGAAGAGATGGACGGAATTGAACCTGATGCAGACGGAAAGCTCACTATCACAGGCGAAACAGTTGTTAAGTTGACTTCAAAGGAAGCAGGTAAAAACGGCATTCTCCACATTGACTATTCCGACGGTACAAAGGAAGAAGTGAAGCTGATAAGCGTCGCTGATCACGAGTGCAGCTCCACAGGCGGATTTGTACTTATAGACGTTCCTCAGGGAGGTCAGTCCGGACTCGCTGTTAAGGTCTGCGACGTATGCGGAGATATAGTTGACAGTGTCAAGATCAATTCACAGGCAACAGCAATGCTCAGCAACGGCAAGACTTATGCAGACATAAGAGTTGCTGTTGAAGATGCAGTCAAGACAGGCGAAAAGACTGAACTTACACTTTTCGGCAATATTACAGTTACAGCAGATGTTACTATCCCTGATTACATCGACGTGATCATCGCTCCCGACACAGTAATTACTGTAAATGACGGCTGCAAGCTCGTTGCAAAGGGCGAAGTAAAGGATTTCAGCGGCAAGAAATACGATCTCAGCGGAAATGGTCCTATCGTTGAAACAACAACTGAGACAACAACTGAAATCACCACCACTGAGTCAACTACCGAGTCTTCTGCTTCAACTACAACAGAATCAACCAGTGGATCTACACTTCCTGAAACAGGTTACCCTGTATCATTTGGCATGATCGCAAGTATCGCTGTTCTTATGACAGCTGCAGGTGCTGCAATGGTTATCAGAAACAAGAGGGAAGATGAATAATTAACAACAAAAATAGCTGCTTCGCCGGTCTGTCCGGCAGCAGCCGCGAAGAATAAACAAAGAGCAGGCGTTCCTATAACGGGAGCGCCTGCTTTCCCTTAAAAACAATAAAAATTCAAAGTCTGTTTTCCTCAAATGCGGATCACTTTCAAAGGACAGCAGAAGGATTGATTATGCTTCAAGGAATTTCTGATCCGGAATACTGATAAAAGCTTCGGCTCCTGCATATAAAAACAGGAGCCGTTGTTTTTATTATTCTGAGTCATCGTTTCATTTTCTAATTGTTTAACTTCTCAAAAAAAGGGCTCAGAATATTGTGGCTCTCATCGTATTCATACTCCATGAACAGTTCATCATTAAGGAAGACATCGATATATTGTCTGTTCAGGATTATGAAATAAAGCTCATCGTTATGACGATATTGAAGCATATGTTTTCCGTAGTTCATTTTTTCTGTTTCTGTGGCTGTGGGGATATCAATGTCCTTTACAACATCTTCATATTGTAAGATAGCGGAATCCTTTAGCTCCTTGATAAAGTAATTCCCCATGTATCCTGCCTCGCCGCCGTCATAGATCTCTACATCGGCAGTAACCTTTGCTATCTGACCATTTTTCAGATCGGGGTAAGCTCCGCCTTGGGTCAGATAAATCCAGTTGCAGGCACCTGGTATCTGGATATGATCATCATTAACTCTCATGATATAAAATTCAGCATCTTTTTTACTGCTGATATCCAGAGCATCAGCTATATAGCCGGTTGTATTGCTGATTTCTGAAGTAGCTGTCTGAACTTTGGAGGCTGCTTCTGAGCTTTCGGCTTCACTGTCTGATCTGCCGCAACCTGACAGAAGTATTAAAGCAGAGAAAGCCATAACTGTTATCTTTTTCATGTCGACCATCCTTTCAAAAGATTATTCTGATAAATAAGTGTTGAAAAATGCCCGGATCGTTGCAAGGCAGAGAAAATTTTGTCACATTGAATATATTTGTCTGATAATTTTAGTGCAAAAGGTCAGTTGCCTGGAAGTTGTTTCTGAGTGCATTTGTATTCTTTTTACAATGTTTTTTATCTATTTCGTTCATTTCAAATTTTACCATAGAATCTGAAATATATCAGTGCAACTTTCTGATGTTGATAAGATGTTTGAAGAATAATACAGAAAGCCCCCGCAATTGCGGGGACACAGCTTTATATATGTTTGTTTATCAGTTCTCTTGACGTCAGCTCGGTCTTATCATAGTCTATTCTGAAATAGTCAAGGATAGCCTTCATATCGTCCTGCATGGTCAGGCAAACGTCCAAAAGACGTTCTTTTTTATTATCGGTCTGCCATTCTTTAAGCCCGACATAAAGCCGTAACTTACACTTGAAGCGTTTCTTGAAGAATGCAAATAAAGGACAGCTTAGCTCCTGCAATACAGGGGCTGTTTTTTTCTGTTTACATTTTACCGGCGGTGTGCTATAATTGTATGTAATAAAAAACGGTGAATAAAAAATAACAGGAGGTTACCGAAATGAAAAACAAAAAAATCAAGAGCACAACCTGTCTCATTACAGGGCTCATGGCCTTTTCGATGACATTTGGAGCGCTGAATTTCAACTCTCAGACTCAGCAGACAGTTTATGCCGGATCTATAACTGATTCCAGCATTTCAGATGAAAACATCAAAGGCGACGTGAATGCTGACGGAAGTTTTGATATAGCAGATGTTGTGCTGCTTCAGAAATGGCTTCTAGCCGCTCCGGATACAGAGCTTACGAACTGGAAGGCTGCTGATTTCTGCGACGATGGCAGATTGAATGTATTTGATCTGTGCCTGATGAGGAGAGCGTTATTTGCTGAAAACCCGGGTGTATTAAAAACCCAGACGATCCCTGTGTCGGAAAACAATGCAAAGCTTCTCGGAAGAACGCAGAAAACAGATGGCATAACCTGGCTGGTCCACAGCGGTTCGGCTGCTGAGTTCACTGTTACCGGAACGGAAGCGAGCGTGACGATCTGCGGTGACAGCGGTATCAATTCCGAAGAAAAATACCGTCCGCGCTACGGCGTTTATGTTGACGGGGAACTCGTCAAGGATGTAGTGATGGGAGAAAAGGAGCAGACAGTCGAGCTGTTCAGCGGAGCAGTCTCCCGGACCGCCACAGTAAAGATCATACATCTTTCAGAAGCCAATAACGGCTGCATCGGTGTTAAGGCTCTCACAGTTACGTCGTCCTCAGCGGTCCCTGTCAAGCCGACACCCAAAAAAGATCTGTTGATCGAGTTTATCGGTGATTCGATCACCTGTGCATACGGTGTTGAAGCTGAGTCGCAGTATGAAAACTTCTCAACAGCGACTGAAAATTTCACACTGTCCTATGCTTATCTGACAGCACAGCTTCTTGATGCTGATTACAGCGCGGTATGTTACAGCGGTCACGGAATCGTTTCCGGCTATACAAATGACGGCACAAAGAATACTGATTCGCTTGTTCCTCCGTATTATGAGATGGTCGGCAAATCGAATGACTATCAGACCAAATGGGATTTTTCAGAGCATCCTGTCGATGTTATCGTGCTTAACCTCGGCACAAACGATGATTCCTATGCGTCGAAGGATCTGGAGACCAGGGGTGCTGAATATCAGGATCATTACGAAGATTTTCTGAAGCAGATAAGAAAATGCAACCCTGATGCAAATATTATATGCACACTTGGCATCATGGGGTGCACCGAACTTTATCCATATATCGAAGCGGCAGTCAAAGAAGTCGGCGATCCGAAGATCACCTGTTATCAATCGCCTGTACAGGACATGAACGAACTCGGTGCAGACTGGCATCCCTCACCGAAGACACATGAGAAAAATGCATATCTGCTGGCGGACAAGATATCAGCAGTCCTCGGCAGAGAATCCGACAAGATCGGAATTGATCTTGCAGCGGATAGCAAACTCGAAACTTCGATCGATACTGAAAGCGGTGCAAATGCCTGGCCTTACTATGCTGAGTGGAACCGCTCTATGAACGTCAATATCTCAGCAGCAGGCAATTCACCGGAATCGATCACTGTATATATGCCTGATCTGGTTCTGCCGGCTGGCAAATATGAGCTGAGTTTCAAGGCAGCGGGATCGAAAGGCAAAATCCCGTATGAAGTCCGCAGTATCAACGATCCGAAAACTGTCTATGCAAGCGGAGAGACAGATACTGAAACGACAGTGAAAACATTTGATCTGAGCGAGCCTGCAGATAACGCTGAAATCGTGTTTATGATCGGAGAACAGACCGGCAGTATCACTTTTTCTGAGGTCACACTGTATAAACGGGCAAATCTGTAAAGCCCATGAAAGCTGAAAAGGAATGTATCGTCAGCTGCTTCACAGACTTGTCTGACAGCAGCGATGGATAAACGCGGAACAGGTACTCCGGAGATCATGAGTACCTGTTGATATTCGCTCGATCAAATGCTATAATAAGGTCAGCAACAGACGATAATAAAATTCAAGGGGGAATATTAATGAAGAAGATAGCTTCTTTTCTTACGGCATTGACATTGATGATATCAGCGCTTCCGTATTCGCCGACAGCCGGTACCTCGGCTGCGGAGGAATACCTTATCCGTGACAAGTGGGGATACTGTACCACTGCGAATTACGCTGAATCAGAGCATTTCGTCATATTCTACGGCAACAGCGATACCACCGGACAGGTAAACGAGGCATTCCTGAAAAGGAATCTGGAAGCCTATGAACGTCTCTGGAACTGCTATGGTGAGTATCTCGGCATGGAGAATATGAACGTGGACATCTACGGAAAAAGCAGTCAGAAGTACAAGACAAACGTGTATCTGACATACACCGGACTGGATAAATATCCGGACGGATGGGCGTTTATGAGCGCTGAGGACGGATACGGCATCGAGATCATCAGCCCTGAGGCAATGCTTGATGATCTGACTGTTGCTCACGAATTCGGGCACGTTGTTACAATGCAGCAGAAAGCGTGGGTGGATCAGGATATCACAGGCGCATGGTGGGAACCTCTCGCAAACTGGTTCAGGGAGATGTACCTTTGCAGCGATTATTATCCCGGAGACACTAAAACAGCGTGGTTTGAACCGTATCTCCGCAACCTGAGCCTGACACTTCCTCACGGCAGGAATTATTACGAAGTATGGCCGTTCCTTATGTACATTTCGTACAATCCCGATGACCTGCCCGGTCTTGGAATAAAGGCTGTGAAGCGCATAATATCCGAAGCTGAACCGAATGAATATCCGTTTGACACCATAACACGGCTTTTCGGAACGGATTCACAGACTGTTTTCGGGCACTATGCAAAGCGGATGGCGACCTTTGATTTTGGTGCACAGGAAGCATATAAGGACGAATTCAGCAAAAAACTTGCACAGTCGCCGTTCTACTGGAATCTGTTCTATACAGTGCTGAAAGACAATGGTACGGGCTGGCTTGAAGTCCCGCAGGAGGAAGCTCCGATGCAGGCCGGCATAAATATAGTACCGCTGGATATAACCGGTGATACTATTACGGCTGAACTCCGCGGTATCTCGGATGACACCAATGCAGGCTGGCAGGCGTGTATCGTAACTGTTGACGCATCCGGAAATGAAACATATTCCGGTCTTTTCGGCAGCGGTCAGAAAGCAAGTGTGTCAGCCAGGGACGCAGTTTCAGCATATCTGACGATCACAGCAATGCCGGAGAAACTTGTAAAGGTCAACGCATTTCACAAAGACAGGGATTCATCCTGCAAGGACGGAGATGAACGCAGACGCTATCCGTATGAGATCAGGCTCAGCGGCGCAGATGTGCAGCAGTCAGGCGGCTACTCAAAGGGCAGAGGACACGTTCACTCAAATGGCGGCGGCTGGGTAGCTGATACTGCAAGTGTTTCAGATTCAGTCTATGTTGGTCCGGACGCGATGGTGCTCGGATATGCGAAACTCTCCGGAAATGTCCGCGTAGAGGACTATGCAGTCGTTGCAAACAGTGTCACCGCGCAGGATAATGCTGTCATAAGCGGTCACGCGGTAGTTGACGGCGGAGGCTGGTACTATGATAACGGCTGGAAACAGGGCAGCATCACACTCAGCGGAAACGCTGTTATCAGCGGCAGTGCTGTTGTAACAGGTGCCTGTTCAGTTTCAGACAATGCAAAGGTACTGCAAAAGGCTTATCTTGAGGGCGGAGCAAAGCTGACCGGCAACGCAGTTGCCAAAGGTATGGCTTATTCCTATGGAAGTCCATTATATTCCGGAAATACTATTCTTGACGGTGATTATGCCAATGAGAAATCAGTCAGCGGAGGTGTGAACTTCGGCTGGCTGGACGATTCCGGCAGTCATTCGATTTCAGAAAGCTATGTTGCAGGCTATGATTTCAGCAGTGAGTCCCGATACTGGGCTAAGGATTCCAGTACCTGCACAAATGCACGTCAGATAGACGCAGAGTGGTCGGAGGAGCGTACATCTGCCAAAGGTGTTCTTAACTTCAGCGGCGGAGAAAGCTGCCTTATGCTTGATTCATCTATCCTGAATACAAAAGATATTCAGATCAGTCTTGGTGTACTCTGGAAAGGCGGAAATGCAAAACAGGAGATACTGCATTTCGGTGATGAAAAATCTTATTTGTCACTGACTCCGGACAATGGAAGCGGTGCAGCAGAACTTGTTATTACAGACGGAAATGATGTTGAAAAGCTGACAGCTTCAAACGCTCTGATCAAAGGAGAGTGGAGCAAAATTACCGTCCGTATCATTGACGGTGTGGGGTCGCTTCTTATAAACGGCAGGGAAGCTGCAAACAAGCCGCTGAAACTCGATATGCAGAGTGTTTTGAGTGCTTCTGCGGACGATTCGGCAGTTGTCGGAAAGGAATTCAAGGGCGCAGTTGATTATATCCGGCTCAGCAACAGTGCAGTCGATGAGCCGGCAGTTGCCTATTCCGGAAAGGAAGAACCAGACGATACAGGCAGACTTCGCGGCGATGTCAACGCAGATAACCTGTTCAATATTGCAGATCTTGTTTCAATGCAGAACTGGCTGCTGGCAAGGCCCGGTTCATCGCTTGCTGACTGGGAAAACGGCGACCTTGTCACTGACGGCATACTTAATGTGTTTGATGTGATCATGATGCGAAGAGATTTATTCTCTTTGAAATAAAGTTACTACCCTATAAAATTACACTACTCTCAAACCTCAAATTTGAGATAATGACACTATTCATCTTCAGCTTCACGATGAACGATGCTCTTTATAGCTACCTTAAGGCTCTGAAAGCGGAGCAGGAGGTTATGATAAGGTAGACTAACGCCTACAAGGATTTTGTTTGCGTGAACGCTGTCGGAACACTTATAACACCAGATAGTATATCGCATTATTTTACTAAGCTGCTTGATAAGAACCATCTTCCGCACATCAAGTTCCACGCTCTCAGGCACTCCTGTATCAGCCTCCTCGCCAATAATACGGCGTTTACAATGAAGCAGATACAGGACTACGCAGGTCACGGAGACTTCCTCACGACATTCAACGTGTACAGCCATACCGATGCTTCAGATAAAAAGACTGAAATGGACTATATCACAAGTTGCTTCACCGATCTGTTCGGCGGTAGCAATGAAGAATAAACGAAGAGCAGGTGCTTCTTGCAATAGGAGCACCTGTTCGTATTATACGAAAATGAATGAAATCGAAAGTCCCCGCAATTGCGGGGACTCAGTTATATTAGAAAATTCTTATATTAGAAAAAATCTTAGAAAACTAACGAAAAAAGCACCTTCGATCTCTCGAAAGTGCCTATGTTTATATTTTGTGGACGTTCTGAACGAAGTCTCATACGCGGCGAAAAAATCGCGGTCCAGATGAACTGAACCGCGATAAGCGTGCGCCCGCTCGGCGCTGGGGTGGGAGATGGGATTCGAACCCACGGTCTTCGGGACCACAATCCGACGCTTTAACCAGCTAAGCTACACCCACCATGAGTATAAATAAAAACGAAGCTCTCCATTAAATAGGAGTATATAACGGAGAGTTTCGGAATGGCGCGCCTTGCTGGATTCGAACCAGCGGCTTACTGCTTAGAAGGCAGTTACTCTATCCAGCTGAGTTAAAGGCGCACAGAAAAAATCAGCAGCCGAAGCTGCGTTAATGGAGCGGGTGATGGGAATCGAACCCACGTGTTCAGCTTGGAAGGCTGACATTCTACCATTGAACTACACCCGCAGAGCGTTTCAACAGATGATATTATACCACACCGGTCAGCAGAAGTCAATAGTGAAGCACAAAAATAGTCAGAATAGACAAATTAAGCTGTCGCCTGCAACAGCAAAGGTACAAAGTGACGGTAGCGAGTTGATACATATGGGATAATATCAAGAAAAATATGAGTTATGGTCTTTACAACGGTACTTAAATGTGATATAATCACCTTACCGGTTGAACCGGAAATAGAATTAGGAGATGGATCATATATGAAAAAGCTATTATGTGCAGCAGCTGCTTGTGCCCTTATGCTTACTGGTGTAGTTGGCTGTGGAAAAGACGACGACAGCAGCAAGAGTACCAGCAAGGGTAATAGCAGTGTCGAAGGAACTACTGGAAGCAGCGCTGAAAGCAGCGTCGGCGAGGGCTTTGAAGGAAAATGGGAATGCTCTGAGATGACTGTTAACGGAACAACAATGAAGGAGATACCGCTTTTTGGTATTCCGCTTTCGGCAGCTTTCCAGATAGAGATCATGGGTGACGGAACTTACAAGATATCTACCGGTATCGTTGGCGATACTGAAGGATTTTCCTCTTCAGATGATGCAGAGGGAACATGGGAAAAGGTCGATGATGACACGATCAGGTTCAACAAGCCCGAGGGAAGCACTGAGGCAACTGAGAGCGAGGACGGAGACTCTTCGGAAATGTTTGAGAACGTAAACTTTGACCTTGTTGACGGCGACCTTGTTGTTGTAGTTGAAGAAGAAGGACAGAAGGAAGAGCTCAAGTTTGTAAAGGTAAGCGAATTCTCAACTTATGAGATGCCGTCCATGAATTTTGACTTTGGTGATATAAGCACTGATATAAGCATAAATGTCGAGGATATCACACTTCCCGACTGATCGGAACTAAGCAAAAAAGCTGCTGTGGGATACACAGCAGCTTTTTTTATTTATCGTCATCGTCTTCTTTTTTCTTGTCGCTGGCAGCGAAATCGGTAGTATTGAGGTAGTTTGCGGGGTTCTTGCAGACTCCGAGGTATCTAACCTCAAAGTGGCAGTGGTTTCCGGTGGAATTACCTGTTGTTCCGACAAGACCTATGAGCTGACCGCGGCGGACCTCCTGATCGGTCGTGACGAGTACGGAGCTCATATGACCGTAAACCGTCTGGTAGCCGTTATCGTGAGCGATCTGGACAACATTTCCATAGCCGCCTGAGTTCCAGCCGGCAGCGATTACAACGCCGTCAGCGGCTGCATAGATCTCAGTTCCGCCGGGAGCAGCTATATCGAGTCCCTTGTGATTTCGGTCACTCATATAGGGATCGCTGATGTAACCGCCGTTTACCGGCCAGCCGAATTCGCCTGTACCGGAGAGAACAGTGCTGGGGCTGTCGGGGTGAGCGGAGTATATGCCGATGCCTATCTCTTCAACGACCGGTTCGCGGGTGACCTTTGAGGAGATGACCTTTCTTGAACGTTCGATACCGTCCACATAGGTTATCTCATAGGTGGTGTGCTTTTCGCCGTTTGAACCCTCGACGAGCACCTTTCGGCTGCCGACATTGAGAGATGAGGTCTCGACCTCGATAGTCTCGTATTTGAGGAGAGAGAGCGACTCGTGCTCTAACACATACTGGATAGGAAGGTAGCTTTCAGTCTCCTTGACGTTGAGTATCTGACCGGGCTTCACGTCGTCAGCGAAGAGCGGGTTGAGGCTGCGGAAATCAGCGATATTCATATTGTACTTCTGGCAGACTGTAACAGCGGTATCTCCGGGCTTGGCGACGTAGATAACGCGCTTGCTTACGGACGAAGTCAGCTTTCTTATGGTCTCGCGCGTATCAACGATACTGCTTGCGAGATAGATGCCCTTGGCGTACTCTATCTTGTTCTTGTAGGTGATATCCTTGACGTTTCCGTCAACGTGATACTCGAGCAGACGCTTGTCGAGAGCTTCCTCGACGGGTTCCTTATCAGTGACAGCGCCGATGAATTCGCCGTCGATATAGATACCGTAAGCCTCAGCGAGCTCCTCGTCGGAGGCTTCGAGCATCTTGTTTGCGAGCTGTTCAGAGGTGAGTATACGGTCGTTTTCTGAGATTATTTTGAGAGAGAAGTTAGCTGAGGCCTCGATGCTGTTCTCGCCTGAGTAGTATATTCTCTGGAGGGCTTCGTGCTCAGCGCGGTCGAAGTCTGCTTCCTCGGTTATTATACCGACGTCCTTGCCGTTGAATTCGACGTTTATGCCGTATTCAAGCCCGAGACCGTAGCGTATGACTCCGAGAAGGAACGCGAAGCTGACTATCGGCATGATGTAGTTGAAGGCAGTGTAGCATATGCCGCCCTCGCCGAAGAGGTACGAAGCAGCGAAACGTGCGACAGCGCTCAGGTAAGAGCGGCGGTCGTCCTCCTTCTTAGCCTTTGTGACGGCTTTCTGGAGCTCAATATTTTTCTGGTGGCGCTTGCGCAGCGAGTGCGTAAGGTCCTTGAAGAGCCACAGCAGCACGCGTCCGAGACCTTTTATCAGGTCGAAGAGCTCGGCTGCGATGAGCATAATAGTTCTGTATATCCACAGCAGAAGTGCGGCTGTGAATTTGACCGTTGAAAGTCCTGCGCGAAGCAGCAGCGAGGAGATGCCTGCACCTATACGGTTCAGGAAGCTGCCGTTGTCGGACTGGTCAAAAAAGTCGTTTTCCTCAGGGGATACCTGAGCCATATATACTGCTCCTTTCTGTTGTGTCCGGAGAGCGGACGTTACAAAATGGTTACAAAATAATATTATATCAGCTGCCTGTGAAAAAACAACGAAAATTATGCCGATTTTTCATCAGACTGCCCAATTTTGTATACTTGCACAAATAGAAGTACGAGCTGCTGTTAAAATAGTGTGAAAAGCCGAGGGCTTTCGGCAGCTTTAAGCGGTATGTAATCCCGGAGTGTCACAGAAGGTCCGGCTGGAAGAGTGCGGCAATATCCTCCGGCAGCTCTGAAGTTACAGTTATCACCCTGCCGCTGCCGGGCTCGGGGAACGTTATAGTTCCGCAGTGCAGAGCCTGACGCGGTATATCTGCGAGACTTCCGCCGTACATATCGTCGCCTGCGAGTGGGTGACCGATATGGGCGAAGTGGACTCTTATCTGATGAGTGCGGCCGGTCTCGGGACGGACCTCCATAAGCGAGTAGCGTTTGCCTGTTTTAAGGCGTTTGTAGCACGTCAGGGAGGGCTGACCGTCCTCACGGACGCAGCGGAGTATTATAGACTCGCGCTCCCTTGCTATCGGAGCGTCTATCTGTCCGTATTCCGGCGGAGTTCCCTCAACTGCCGCGCAGTAGACCTTCCGGCAGCTCCCTTGCAGGAGACTTGCCGCGTGAGCGTCCTTTGCGACTATGCAGAGCCCGGAGGTGTCCTTGTCGAGGCGGTTCACGGGGCGGAAAGTCAGGTCCGGGTAGAGGCTCGCGAAGAAGTTACCGAGGGTGTCGCCCTGGTGCTTTATCGAGGGGTGTACCGGTACTCCGGCAGGCTTGTCGAACACGACCAGCCGTTCATTTTCAAAGGCAACAGGGATATTCAGGGCGGGATTGGGCTCAAGAGCGCCGCTGTCCTCAAAGCGGAGGATTATCTCGTCGCCGGCGTTTTCCTGTCGTTTAAGCCTTGTCAGGAGCCTTTTCGAGACGCCTTCCTGTCCGGACAGGAAGTTCTGGAGCGTTGTCGGGTGATCGCCGCCGACTGTCAGTTTCAGTTCCTTCACGGTACTCCTCCTCCTTGATGAAAATGTCGATGCTGAGGGCGAAAGCCGTCCGCATACCGGCGACGGCATACGGCACCGTCACGATGCCGAGCATTGCCGGAAGATAGGCGAGGAACAGCTTCGCCGCCACTCTTTTCCTGCCGCGCATGAGCCTTATCGAGCTTATCACGATGCGGAGAGCGTTCTTTTCCGGTGACCGTACAAGCAGGTACGGCACGGCGGTCAGGCTTATCCGCAGCGAGAGCCACAGGCATACCGACAGAACTGTCAGCGTAAGCGCGTGGAGCGTCAGGAACATTCCCGAA
Organism: uncultured Ruminococcus sp.; assembly: GCA_900318825.1. Classification (GTDB taxonomy): domain Bacteria; phylum Bacillota; class Clostridia; order Oscillospirales; family Ruminococcaceae; genus Ruminococcus. The sequence continues at coordinate 28,535 of ONMB01000018.1, read as the reverse complement.
GCCGTACTGCTGCGCTCCGTGAAGAGCCGGTAGGCGACAGTGCCGAAGAATACGGCTGGCAGGAGCGATATGAGCGAAACGAGCTTCGTCCAGAAAAGAGCTGTGATGCTTCGCCGGACGCAGTGCCTGCCTATGAGAACGTCGGTCAGCGGAGTGAGCGGCGAACTCTTTTCGGCAGCTATCTCGCAGAGACGGTGTGCAGAGACATAGTTCAGCGGAGCTACCGCTATCCAGCGCAGGAGCGTAAATCCTGCCGTTATGGCGGACTGGAGCGGTTCGCTGCCGGTGAACAGACCGAGCGGTCTGATGTTGCCGAAATAGAGCAGTATACTGTAAAAGCAAGCCTCGACTGCGCGGAAGAATATCTCCGCGGCAAGGGGCATAAAGCATATCAGTGCTGTAACAGCCCGTCTGCCCTTGAGCAGGCGGTTTGAATAACGAATGAGTTCCCTCACGCTCAAAAATATCGCCTCCGGTAGTCTGGATCCGAAGGTATTATGTGCCGGAAGCGGAAAAATATTCTATTGATTATGAATTGTGCTGTCGGGAGCGGGGCGGACGTTTGCGTGATGATCCTACTATACTCCGACCGCTGGATTACATATAGTCGTTGTAGTCGTAGTCGGTAGTGGGATCCTCGGTCTTGTCGTAGGGACAGTAGCCGATTATCTCGAATGCCTGCGAATTGAGCCACATCTGTGCTGTTACGATTATGTCGAAGCCGCCGCCGGGCTCAGCAGTTATCTGCGAGGGCGGATACTTGGGGATACCGTAGCAGCTTAGCATATTCGAGATGACGCCGCCGTGGGTAATAAGTGCGGAGTGAGTCAGTCCCTCGTTCATCATATCGGTGATTATCTCGTGGAGCCCCTTGTATGTACGCGCTGTGAGTTCTTCAAGGCTCTCGCCCTTGGGAGGACGGACGCTTTTTCCGCCGCGCAGCCATTCGTTGTAGTCCTTGCGCTTGGCGAGCTCGTCGATGCTCTTGTTCTCGAATTCGCCGAAATCGAGTTCGCGGAAGTCGTCTACGGTACACATTTCGGTGTAGGGAAAGAGTATTTCCGCAGTTTCGGTGCAGCGCTGGAGCGGCGAGGAGTAGACTCTGTGGACAGTCGGGTAGACAAACTCGTCCATTTTAGCGGCGAGGTCTGCGGCTCCCTTGGACGAGAGCGGCAGGTCGGTCTTGCCGATGTAGATACCTTTTTCGTTTGCTTCGGTCATACCGTGGCGGATAACGCTGATTCGGTAGCCTTTCATAATATCACTTCCTGATCTGTAATCAAAATGCACAAAAAGCGGGTGCTGTTTTTTAACTTTTAGTAAATCTCACAAAAAATGGTCAAAAAACGATGAATTCTTCCATATTTCGTTCTATTTACAAATTATACAGTTTGTATTATAATAGAATTATATAATGATCGTAATTATTTGTAAGGTAAAATTTCCGTTTAGGAGGAGCAATTATGAATTCTGATTTCGCGAGAATCATAACACTTCAGAGAAAAGAACGTCATATCAGCCAGAAACAGGCTGCTACTGACCTTGGTATATCACAGGCACTGCTTTCACACTATGAAAAGGGTATCCGTGAATGCGGACTCAACTTCCTCGTGAAGATCGCCGACTATTACAACGTTTCCTGTGACTATCTGCTCGGCAGAACCCCCGAGCCGGAGGGAAAGGTCATCACGATCGAGGATATCCCCGATGACGACGGCAACAATAACCTTAAAATGCCTTCGCCCGAGATAATCAACTTCAACCGAAGGATCATCAACAACTCGATCAGTCTGCTCTTCAGTCTTGCGCAGAAGGCGAACAGCATCACCCTCATCAAGGAGGTATCTTCTTACCTTATGCTGTCGGTGTACAAGCTGTTCAGAATAGTGTATAACGCTAACCCGCACAACGACCAGAAGCTGTTCCGTATTCCCAAGGTCATTGCCAACGACAGTGCGAACGCTATCGTTTCGATGAGCGAGGCAAATATCAAGGCGGCTTCGAGCGGTATCGCCCTTGACGGAAATGACTGCGTTGACAACTTCGACACTCTCTATGTCACAACTGCAACGCTTCAGAAGGACTATGCCCAGTATTCATCGTCTCTGCTCAACCTCATCAAACGAAGCGAGGAGAGCATCTCGAGAACTCGTGCCAAATACCGCAGTGATGTGAAATAACATATCTATTATAGCATTTTTTAGTGTAAAAGAAAAGGCTTTTGAAGGATTTTTTTGTAATATTCTGGATGGAACAATAGTGAAAGAGGTATTCTATGAAACTACAACAGCTTGAGTATGTTATCGCTATCGCTCAGGACGGCAGCATAACTAAGGCAGCAAAGAGGCTCTATCAGGCTCAGCCTAATATCAGTATAGCACTGAAGGAGCTTGAGGAAAGTATTGGTATACAAATATTCAACCGTACCCCGAACGGCATGATCCTGACTCCGGACGGTGAGGTCTTTCTTGCGAGAGCGAGAAATGTTGTCGATGAGATACACTCCCTCGAGAATGACTACAAGGACAGAGTAGACGGCTCGCTTTCCATAAAGGCAGAGGTATCGCGTTCGGCTTACGCTACATCTATAATAAGCAAAACGCTCAATGACTTCATAAAGGACCGCGGCAACATAAATATCCACCTTTCAGAGACGGATACCCTGAGAGTTGTCGAGGACATATGCACAGGCAAATTTGACATCGGTGTGACTCGAATACCTGCCAGTTACATCAATATGATCGAGGATCGTATCTCGAACCGCGGCGTTGTCAAGAAGACGATAATTGAGTACAGTATGAAGCTCCTCATGAGAGCGGATCACCCGCTTGCAAAGTACGACGATGTGCCGATCGAGCTGCTCGACGAATATCCGGAAATAATCCACAGCGATGACGAGCCGGATATGCTGAGACGAGCCCTCATCAATCAGGATCTCAACTGTGATGCCAACGACAAGAGAATATTCATTTATGACCGCGGAGTACAGCTCAGTGCTATCTCCACGATAGATAATGCGTATATGTGGGTGACACCTATCGTTTATGAGATATACGCTCCGAAAACGCCGCTTGTTGTGCGTGACTGCTCGTTTGCGCGCAACACCAATATGGACATCGTGCTTTACCGTGAGAGCAACGAGGATAATCCGATAATCAAGGCGTGTGTTGATGCACTTATGAAATTCGGCAAGGAAGCCGCAGAAGAACTGAAAAAAGAAAAAGAGTAGTCTTTCGACTACTCTTTTTCTTTTAAAGGATGGAATTGAAAAAATCATTATAAAAGACAAGCAGCATTTGTCCTTTGATAACAGTATATCACTGTGTATATGTAAAAGCAAATATATAATACTAATCGAGCTATATGCAAATACATATATATCAAATATATGGCACTTAAAACGGCGTAATACAGGCGAAAATCGAAATGATAAGGGATTGTTAAGGCAATGTTAAATTTATGTAAAGTAATTGCGTGAAAGTTTGCGTGGAAAATGCTTTGATCAAAATGACGACGTATTTTTTTCCAAATTGTGTATCAGTAAAAATATTGTTTTAAATTGGGTAAAAACTAAGAGCAACCGCAAGGTTGCTCTTAGTTTTTAAAGGATGGAATTGAAAAAATCATTATAAAAGACAAGCAGCATTTGTCCTTTGATAATAGTATATCACTGTTTATGCCAAATTGCAAATATATATTCTTTATCCCCATATATATACGCATATATATAGCGGAACCGCTTAAAATAGGGATTTTTTCGACCAATTACGACAAATTATTTCTTTGAAGCACCGTCAAAAACATATATGAACTTTACACTTCCGTCCATTTTGTCTGAAATGCCGGAAAAGCTATTGTACTCTTTGGAGATTTCGCGAGTTGTTTTAAAATTGTTCATAATTTCAGGCAGCTTTTGATTTACAGCAGACGATATCTTGGACATACCCTCATCGTTGAACTTGGTCATGCCGTCGTTGAGGTCCTTTGCACCGCCGCGGAGCTTTGCGATACCGTCCACGAGAGCGCCGCTGCCGTCCTTGAGAGCGTTAGCGCCGTTCCATACAGCTGTCGAGCCGTCGGAGACCTTCTTTGCTCCTTCACTGAGCTGACCGGTAGAAGCGTAGAGAGTAGCCGTACCTTCGGCGAGCTTGTTGCCGCCGTCGAGGAGCTCCGTGAGGCCGCTGTCGAGGACGTTAGCGCCGTTTCCGAGCTCATTGGCGCCCTTGCTGAGAGCAGAAGCGCCGGTCTGGAGCTGAGCGAGTCCCTTGTTGAGGTCGACTGCACCTGTTGAGAGCTTACCGAGACCGCTGTCGAGCTGCTTAGCACCTGAGTAGAGCTTGTCGATGCCCTCAGAGAGTTTTTCGAGACCGGTAACAAATGTTCCGCCGCTGCTCTTCAGCTTGATGATGCCGGCGTCGAGTTCAGCAGCACCGCCTGAAAGTGAAGCCGCGCCTGTTGAGAGAGTGCCGGTCGAAGCAGCGAGCTCCTTCGAGCCGCCTGCGAGAGCCTTGCCGCCCTTATTGAGTGTGTCGAGACCTGTCTTGAGCTGTGAAGCGCCTGCGCTCGCGGCAGTTAGACCGTCGTTGAGGCTGCCTGCGCCGTTGCTGAGATGCTCGGAGCCCTTTTCGAGTGTTGCAGCGCCCTTGCCGAGATCACCTGTGTCGGACATTGAAGCGGCGATCTGCTTCTGAGCTTCAATGGTCTTGCGGAGAGTGCCTATCGTTGTGGCGAGCTCTGTGGAAGGTGACTGAGCGTAGAGAGCTTCGAGAGCAGCGAGAGCCTGCTCATTTGCCGCGATAGTTGTGCTGAGGGAAGTGCTTGCAGTGCCGAGACCGTCGTGGAGCTTTTCAGCGCCGTCTGCGACAGAAGCTGCGCCGCTCTTCAGGGAGCCTGCGCCTGTCTTGACTGAGTCTATGCCTGCTGAAAGTGCGTCTGCACCGTTCTTTGCACTATTTATGCCGTCGGAGAGCTGACCGGCGGAGTCGCTGAGGGTTTCAGCGCCCTTGTTGAGCTTTGCAGCGCCGTCTGCAAGAACAGCTGAGCCGCTCTTGAGCTTTGCGCTTCCGTCTGCGAGCTGTGAAGCACCGTTTGCGAACTGCTTTGCGCCTGCAACGAGTTCGTCCGAGCCCTTGTCAGCGTCTGCGAGACCTGCTACGAGCTGTTCGGAGCCCTTCTTGGCTGAGTCTATACCGGCTGAGAGAGCCTTGCCGCCTTCAACGAGCTTGTCAACACCGCTGCTGAGTTCGGCAGCACCGGTCTTGAGCTGTGCAGCGCCGGAGTTCAGCTTTGATGAACCTTCCTTTGCGGACTTGATACCGTCCCTGAGCTTTGCTGTTGAGTCAGAAACTGTCTTGGCACCGTTTGAGAGAGCTGCTGCACCGCTGCTGAGGGAGTCCGCACCTTTTTTGAGTTCGAGCGCACCTGCATCGAGCTTTGCGATGCCGTCTGTGAGACCGCCTGACTTTTCGGCGAGAGTATTAATGCCGTTGTAGAGTTCAAGGGTGCCGTCGCAGAGTTTCTTTGAGCCGTCGCTGAGCTCAGTGAGCTTTTCCTTGAGGTTGCCGATGTTGAAATCCTCCTCGAAGTCGAGGCGTGAGAACAGCTCATTGGAAACAGCCGTAACTGTATTGCTCATTTCAAAATCTGTAACGTCTGCGGAGAATTCAACGTTCTCCGGGAGCTCGATGTCGATGTCCTCCATAGCGTCGAGTCCGAGACACTGATTGAGACCGGGGAACGCCAGACCTACAACGATGAGGCGGTTTCCGTCGGAGATGACCTTGCCGCTGGAGATAGTAGCGTTCAGGAACTTCTCATTGTTGAGCAGAGCAGCGCTTGCCACGATGAAAGGCACCTTGAATTCCTTGTCCTTGCCGTTTACATTTCTTGTGACGCTGGTCTTGTTGTTATACTCCCAGCGGATAACGAGGTGACCGCTCTTGCCGATGATAGAGTCGGGAGTTACTTCCTTGCCATCGAGGAAATACTTCATTGTGACGTCTACGGGGAGCTCCTTTTCGGTAGTGCCCTTGTAGTAGATGTCCTTTCCGTCGGCAGCCCATGTGATATTGTCGCTGTCGGTTGTGAAGGTCTCTTCGCCCTTGACGTTTTCGATATCCTTGAGCGAGGTAACATCGTCGAGTATGGAGAGTGCGGGGGGATTTTGCAGCCAGTCGCTGACGATGACCTTCTTTATATGCGAGTCGTTCTTGCAGAGAACATAGACTGTTTCGTCCTTATAGGGGGCTTTGTCGAGCTCTGTTCTTGAAGAAGTGCTGTCGGACGCAGCCGTTGCAGCAGTTTCGGAGTTATCGGGTTCTGAGCCGTCGTTTGTCTTGGCGAAAGCGAGAGTGGTTGTAGCACCTGCGGATATAGCGATCGCAACAGCGCCGGCGATGACTTTTTTATAGTTTTTCATATCTCTTACTCCTTTACTGTTTATTTTATTTAACGGAATAAACTTCCTTGTTCATATTTACGTTGTCGTTATCGTGGTGCTTCTGGACGAAACCGTAGCTCGTTCTGCATATGATACCGTCGAAAAGCAGGAACATCGAGGGCAGTACAGTTACTACGACTACCATTGAGATGATAGCACCTCTTGCGAGCAGCATACAGAGTGACGAGATCATACCGATATCGGAATAGAGAGCTACGCCGATAGTAGCTGCGAAGAAGCCCATGGCTGATGTGATGACGGACTTTATAGATGTCCTGAGAGCTGTGCTTACGGAGTCCCTGCGGCTGTTTCCGAGGAATCTTTCTGTGCGGTATCTTGTTGTCATAAGAATAGCGTAGTCAACTGTTGCACCGAGCTGTATCGTTCCGATAACTACTGAAGCGATGAACGGCAGCTTTGTTCCGGTGTAGTAGGCTAAGCCGAGATTTATCATAATTGCGAGCTCGATAACTGAGACGAGTATCACGGGGAGCGATACGGACTTGAATGTGAATGCGATTATCAGGAAGATAACTGCGATCGAGAGTATGCTTACGACCTTGAAGTCCTTGTCGGTGATATTGATGAGGTCCTTTGTAGCGGGAGCTTCACCGATGACCATTGCATCATCGTCGTATTTGCCTACGATATCGCTTATCTTGGTGATCTGCTCATTGACTTCGTCGGAAGCGACCTCATACTCAGAGCCGACCAGCATAAGCTGGTATTCATCGCTCTTGAGCTTGCCTCTGAATTTATCCGGGATAACTTCGTCCGGGATAGCCGGTCCGAAGAGCTCGTTGTAGCCTAATGTGAACTTTACACCGTCGACCTGCTTTATATCGTTCAGCATCTTTGTAGCTTCCTTTGCAGGCATATCGGACTTTGCGAGGATTATGTGGGTGCTGTTCATATTGAATTCCTCAGACAGCTTTGTGTTTGCGGAAACGCTCTCGAGGCTTGCTGGGAGAGTGCTGTCGAGCTTGTAGTAAACGCTGTAATTGCTGTTGCCGAAGAGAGCCGGTATAAGAAGCACGACTCCGATAACGAGGAACACCCATGAGTGCTTTATGATAAAGCCGGAGGTCTTAGTGAACGAGGGGAGGAATTCCCTGTGGGAGGTCTTTGTGATAGCCTTCTCGAAGATGAGTATCATTGCCGGGAGGACTGTTACACAGGCGATAACGCCGCAGACAACGCCCTTTGCCATTACTATGCCGAGGTCGAGTCCGAGCGTGAAGCTCATGAAGCACATTGCAAGGAAGCCTGCAACTGTTGTGAAGGAGCTGCTGACAACTGATACTACTGTGTTAGCGATAGCGTGAGCCATAGCTTCCTGCTTATTGCCGGAGTATATCTCGAGCTGTTCCTTGTAGCTGTGCCAGAGGAATATAGAGTAGTCCATCGTGACGCCGAGCTGGAGCACCATTGCGAGGGCTTTTGTGAGGAATGATATCTCGCCGAGGAAGATATTCGTACCGAGGTTCCATGCAATAGCGAAGCCTATGCTGAGCATAAAGAACAGGGGTATCAGGAACGAGTCCATAGTGACTACAAGTACGAGGCTTGTGAGGAGAACAGCTATGACTGCATAGATAATAGACTCGCTCTTGGAGAGGTTCTTCATATCGAGGGTTATGGCTGACATACCGCTGATGAAGCACTGCTTGTCGGTGATGTCACGCATCTTATCGACAGCGGCGAGAGTACCGTCGGCTGAGGTAGTATCGTCGAAGAAAACCGCCATCATAGTGGTATCGCCGTTGTTGAAGGCTTTGATATATTTTTCGGGGAGTATTTCCATAGGTATCTCGCAGTCGGTGAGGGACTGATAGCATACTACGCTGGAAACGTGGTCGATCTCCTCGAACTTATGGGCAGTTTTAGCGACGTCCTTGTCGCTCATGCCCTCTATCATTACAAGGGAGAAGCCTCCTTGACCGAATTCATCTTTAAGTATATCCTGACCTGTCATAGTGTCAATGTCTTTTGGGAGGTAGGATAGGATATCGTAGTTTACTCGTGTATTGGCGTAGCCGATAGCCGAGGGTATCAGGAGCACTATGCCTAACAGGAGTATGAGAACTCTGTGTTTTGCCACCCATTCGCCGAAACGAAGCATAAGATCAGTCCTTTCTATCAGTTATTCATAATTTATACATAAAATTGACCGTTGGTCAATGTGTTTACATTTATAGCATAGCGCTAAAATGACCGTTAGTCAACCTTAAATTTCTTAAAATCAACTTGTTTTTGAGAATTTTGTAAGAATGCACAAAAGTGACGGATAAAATTTATGACCGTTGGTCATAAATTTGCCTTGACAAGAGCCGCTTCAATGGATTATAATTAAGTTGTAATCAATAACTGTTAATTCCGCATTATGCAAGAGTTCCTATCCGTCAGATACATATTATAATTGAGGTTAAGACTTATGGGAAAAGTTGATCTTAACAAGCAGCAGAAAGAAAACTCGCTCCTCAAAACTGCTTTTGAATTCTTTACTACAAAGGGCTTCAGCAAGACCTCTATATCTGACATCGTCGGAAAAGCCGGAGTAGCTAAAGGAACCTTCTACCTCTACTTCAAGGATAAGTATGATATCCGCAATAAACTGGTCTCACACAAGTCGAGCCAGCTCTTCAATAAAGCTATCAATGATCTCAAGGACCAGTTCCCCGGAGTCACCTTCGAGGACAAGATAGTTATGCTGATAGACAACATTATAAATCAGCTCAATGAGAACAAGTCGCTGCTGACCTTCATCTCCAAGAACCTGAGCTGGGGAATTTTCAAATCCGCGATAACGACTCCTGCGACTGAGGGCGACGTCAATTTCCTTGATGTCTACTACAAGATGCTCGATGAAGCACCGTATGAGTTCCGTGATCCGGAGCTTATGATGTTTATGATAGTTGAACTTGTCTCCTCAACCTGCTATTCCACTATCCTATACGGCGAGCCCTGCGGCATCGAACAGCTAAAGCCCTACCTCTTCGACTCTATCCGCAATATGTTAGAGAGCCACAAAGTCAAGTGAACACAGAACATTATATGCAGCTCCGTTTATCTCTGAAACGGAGCTGTTTACTTATAGGATATACATATGTAAGTATACATAAATTTTACATTTGATTTATTGAAATCCTTAAAGGATTGTGGTATAATGGATAAAAGTATTCATTATGCTTTTTTAATGTTAATATATAAATTACGGAGGTACTGTATGAACCTTCAATCTATCATTATTACAGATTCAATGGGTGTTCTGATACTTATAGTTCTTATGCTCAGCAGCTATCTTGTAAGGCAGCGCCGTCAGATAAGTGACAGGATATTTACAGCTATGTGTGTGATAACGGCAGTATCGTGCGTATGTGATATGGTCTCGTTCATCGTGGACGGTCAGACCTACGACGGCGCGTACCTGTCCGCGATAATCACTAACCTCTTTACATATACGGCTAATATTGTCGTTGCAATGATGTGGATGCTCTACGTTGACCTGCGTCTGTACGGCAGCCGGAACCATATGCTCAGAACCCTGAAACGAATGTGTCTGCCGGGCGCGCTTGGACTTGTCGGGCTCATTATAAACATCAAAGTGCCGTTTGTGTACTACTACGATTCCGGCAACTACTACCACAGAAAAACTTTTGCGACCTATTACTTCTTCCTGACGTTCTTCTACCTCTTGTCGAGCGTTGTCATCAGAAGGATACACCGAAAAAAGTATGGAAAGACACGATTTGTACCTGTATGGCTGTTCCTTATGCCGGTCCTGCTGTGTGCGACTGCACAGTATTGCGTTTACGGCATATCACTGGGCTGGTGCTCGGTAGCGATAGGACTCGTGAGTATGCACATGGGACTCCAGAACGAGTTGTCTTACCTTGATCCGCTCACAAGGCTCTATAACCGCAATTACCTCAGCCACCTGATAAATCTGCTCGAGTATTCGCGTGTTGAGGTGCGCGGTATAATGCTGGATATGGACAAATTCAAGTCTATCAACGACAATTACGGCCACGACGAGGGCGACGCAGCTCTCATCGAAGCCGCAAGGATAATCAGTGTATCAGCTCCTGAAAAAACCATTCCCATACGCTATGCCGGTGACGAATTCATGATAATCGTCCCTTCCGGCACTGACAAGGAGATTGAGGAGATCATCAATAATATCCGCGAGGAGGAGAAGAAGTTCAATGAAAGCGGCGCAAAGCCCTATAAGCTGCTTTTCTCTCTGGGTGCTAGCAAGATGTCTCCCGGCGGAGATACCGATAAATTCCTCAAGGAAATGGACGACAATATGTATGAGGAAAAGAAAAAAAGGCACAGGATCGCGGAAAGTGCCACAGCATAAGGAGATGTTTTGAATGGAGCACGCTGAAAAGGCTGCCAGTCTTTTTGCGCAGGGACTTAACTGTGCACAGTCGATATTCGTTGCTTTTTCCGACGTTACCGGTATGGACGAGAAGCTCGCACTGAAACTGTCGTCGTCGTTCGGCGGCGGAATGGGAAGAATGCGCGAGGTCTGCGGAACGTGTTCCGGAATGTTCATGGTCGCAGGGATACTCTACGGCGAGGGGACAGAAAAGGACGACGCGAAAAAGGCTCAGCACTATAAGCGTATACAGCAGCTTGCAGAGCAGTTCAGGGAGCAGCACGGCACAATCATATGCCGCGAGCTGCTGAAAGGGCTCAAGGTCACGAGCACACCTGTTCCGGAGAAGCGCACACAGGAATACTACAAGGTGAGACCTTGCGTGAGGTTTGTGAGAACGGCAGCAGAGGTGCTCGACCGCTATATCGCTGAAAATCCACAAGAATAAAAACAAGCCCGGAGAGAAGATCCCCGGGCTGTTCTTATATATTGACGATAATATCATCGGCATCTCTGCGCCGGAGCGCGATGACCGTTCCGCAGAGCTTGTAAGCGACCGGATCGCCGGAAAAGCTCTTTTTCAGACATACGACCTGAACGCCCGGTATGAAGCCGAGATCACTGAGACGGCTCCTGAGCCTGCCGGGGCAGAGAAGCCGGCTTATCCGGCATTTCTCACCCTCGTCAAGCGAGCTGAGCCTGAAATATCCTTCCATTCACCGGACCTCCTGCAAGAGTGTATGCACTCAGGTCTGAGCGGTAATGAACAGACGTGAGCGCTGTATTATTATATGCAGTAAGCTCAGTTATCGTGAGGGAACTTATCGTGGTAGACGCCGACCTCGGTAGTTATGCCGCTGCTGCTGCCTGAGACATTGACATAGGCGATGCGTTCTGCGTTGATGCTGCCGAAGGAGATGATATCGGATAGGTCCTCGCCGCGGTAGCCGCTGTGCTTGCAGAATACCTGTTTCCATGCTCTTGAAGCGAACTTATCGCGGTATACGAGGGCGTCCTGAGGTGCATGCAGAAAGCGCTTATCGAGCTCGAAGAAGCAATGGCGGACGATGCTCATATCTGTGACATCGGTGTCCGCAAGTTCAAACTGCCCGTAATTTCCGTTTATGTCAGCCATATGGAAATGGCTTATGAGACGTCTGCCGATGAGGCGGGTACCCGTTGAGAGCAGCTGATCGTTTCTGAAGGAGAAGGTTCTCGGCGAAGTTTCGGGAGAGATCCTTATCTCGTTATGACCGCGTATGTACGGATAAGTTCCGCACAGCTTGTAGGAGAGGTTAGAGAGCGCGTCCCACATGGACGAATTGGGCTTGACGTAGATATAGCTCGTTGCGGAACTTGACTCCCAACTGACGTGCGGGAAGGTATAGTAATTGGTCATAAGGCTGTTGATCGAAACGTTAGTGATAGTACCGGGCTCGATCTGGTTCTGGCATACCAGCGAGGTAAAGCTCCTTGAGACTATGTTGACGATAGTGTTGTTTCCGGAGTATTCGGTGCTTATCGAGTCTATGAGACCGTAATGCGGCGTATAACCGCCCAGCCTGAACTTTATTTCGGCGGCATTTGAGTAATCCTTGGTGCTGCCGGTCAGCTTTATGTGCAGGAGACCGTAGGGCGTGTAGGCGTCCTTCTGAAGATTGAAGCTGAGCACCTTATCGTCCGTAAAAACTGAACCGTTCTTGTTTGTTACTTCTATTTTAACAGTCATATCATTCCTCCTCCTCGAAGTATTCGGCGGCAAGGACTAACGTGATATCAAGGTCACTGCGGCCGCTGTCGGCGACTGTGTAGGACTGAAGCCGGCAGTTTTTCAGCACCATTTCGCGGTAGACTGTATCGAAAACAGTTCCCGCGCGGAGCAGACCGTCGAGCTGCATAGTGTGGTACATTGGAACGTCCTCTGAGAAAGTCCTGCCTTTTATCGTGACGCGGGCGTTTTTGGAGTAGGTGTTGGTGACAGTACCTTCTCCGCCGGCGGTTGAGGTCTCGCAGAGCACCCTGACCGCTGAAACGCTGAAAGACTCGCAGTATATGGTCATATTACCGATGAGAACGGCTTCTGCGCTGCGGCTGCCGAGAATAGTTTCAGTGCTCATGAGCCGCCCCTTTCTATGCGCGTGATACCGCCTGCCGAGAGGACAGCCGTGAGAACGAGCCGCTGGATATTCGAGTCGAACTTCACCGAGAGCTTTTTCAGCGAGCACTCAAGTCCGGAGAGCGCCTCGACAGCCGGAGCGACGTGCATACTGTAATAGTCACAGAGAACGCTTGCCGGATAAGCCGGAGGAGCAGTTACTTTTATGCTTATCTCCGACTTGAACGGGATATACACCACATACTGCGAGTAGACCGGAGCGGTGCTCTCGAACATATCTATCCCGACAACGGTGTATATGCCCTTGTTCTTTTTATCCGCAGCAACTGCGTCAAATGCGCTGTAAACCGGCTGTGCGCCGGCGTTTCTGAGAGCCGTCGAAACGGCTTCTATGATAGAATTGAGCATAGGTCCTCCTTTCAGGAAAAAGCGGCAAAGACGAAGGTCTGGGGCTTGATGAGGTCGCTGCAAAGACCGAGATAGTCGCGCAGGAGCTTTTCCGCACCGGAGACCGTTGCAGCGCCGGAGTCGAGCATTTTTCCGGCATATGTTACCTGAGAGCGGTCACGCGAAGCCATTATCTGTCTGAGACGGTAGTTAGCTATCGCAGCTGCAAGAAAGCCGAGTCTCACATCGGAAGCGTCCGCGTTCGGGAGCAGCATTTTCTCTGTCTCGTCAACCGCAAGTCTCACGAGCGGCGCGAAGTTTTCGGCACTTTCGCCGGAGAATAGTTCAAAGAGAGTTTTAACTGAGTCTATGTTCATACTGCACCTCATTTCATGGAAAAACCGGAGTTATCCTCGGTCTCGTTTTCGTCCGGAGCGAGCTGCACCGTGATACCGCCCCTGACGAGCTGCTTTTCGAGGGACTTTTTGAGAGCTGTGAGCTGAACGGCGTTCATACTGCGGCAGCTGACAGAGAGAGCCTTTGCGGCTTCGGTGCCGTTGACGAAATAGGTGAGTCTGCGGACGTCGCGGCGGAGCTCCTCCTCTGCGGCAGCGAGCTCTCCGACGGGCTGCGAGATAACGTCATCTGTCTGGGAGAAACGCTTGGTGACGCCGGCGTTGACCTGAGCCGGAACAGCTACAAAGCTCCATTCATAGGCGTCAGTGATACCGCTGAGGATATCGTGGCAGAGCTTGCCGCCGTACTTTCTGCCCTTGATGTGCGAGCAGCCGCCCTTGCTGCGGTCACAGCCGCATACTGAGCACGTTCTCTTTTCGGCTGTACAGGAAATGCTGACCTCCTTTTTGATGCCGCCGTCTATCTCGGCGATGAGGTCACTGTTTTCGCTGGTCCGCACCATATAAGCGCCTGCCTTGAGGAACTTATAAGGCTCGCCGCAGCGAGTTTCCCTTGTATCGTCCGTGATGAGCTCCGTGTCGAAGATACGGGCGGTCTGGTTGGCGGAGCTTGCGTCGTGGTCGGAAATGCCCGTCCTGCCGATGAATTTCTCTCTGAGTTCGGCGAGAGCCTCATTGGAAAAGCGTTCGCAGTCGCGGTCTATTTCGTTGTCGCAGAGCACGACCGAGAAAACGTACACCTCGTCCTCAGTGAGCGGACGGCGTGTGAATTTATTGATTTTACTGAGAATTGCTGAGTCCATATTAACCTCCTGAGATCAAGATATGCGGAGACACGGCGCCTTGTCCGGAGACAGGACGCCGTTCTCCTTATGCGGGAAAGTCAGTTATTCAGACTTGATCTTGAGTACCTTTACGGCATCGGGAGTGATCTTCTTGAAGCCGCAGGTGATAGAAACAGTTATCTGATCGAGCTGACGGTCGATGAGCTTATCCGTCTCCATAACGAGGTCGGTGCTGGTGATGAATTCGAGGGCGAAATCGCGGTCGATACCGATAACAGCGTCATCGTCTGCGGCAGAGCACTTGATGAGCTCAGCGCCGAGAGGGAGAACGAGTCTGCCCTCAGCGTTAGTGGTGCAGTTCTTGACCTGTTCCATAGCCGCGATGAGAGAAGCGTTTGTGGGATCGGCGATGACAGTTGTCATGTCGAAGTCGCTGAAGCTGCCGTAGAGAGCAGCGAGGTCAGCGTATGTGAGGGTAGTGCCGGCAGTCTCGACCTCTGTTGCGTCTGTCGCGAGGACTGTAACGGCTGTCTTGACAACGGAAGCTGCAAGTCTCACGCCGATACTTCTGAGCATAACGCCGAAAACGTCGAGTCTCTGCTGGCGGACAGCCTCATATGAAGCGCTGATGAGTCTGCCGTACTTTGCGAGGGTGATAGGATCGGTACCCTCTGTGACAGTTGCCTCGGGGAGAGAAACTGTCTGAGCAGTTGAAGTATAGTCCTCGGAGTCATCGAGAACACAGCCGAGGTACTTGCTGGAGTTGGTGACGGTCTTGGCAGCGCATACAGAGCCGAGGATAGTCTCATCGAAGCCCTTTCTGATAGAGCGTGTCACGAACTCGGGGAAGAGTATAGCGGTCTCGGTGGAAGAGAAGAACTTCTCTACGCAGTCGCAGTCCTGACCGCTGATACGGATATTGAAGCGCTTGAGCTGTCTCTCGAATGCGTCGAGCTTTTCGAGTGGAGTTCCTGCGTAAGCGGATGAGGGATCGAGTTCCTCAAGGGCAGCGGTGAAAGACTTTCCGCTGAGGTTGTAGAGTCCCTTTTCGAGTCTGATGTCATTATACATAATATACCTCCAGAAAAAATAATGTTAAGAGTTGTCGGCGAGCTGCTGTTCGATGCGCAGCTCGATCTCTCTTGCCTGAGCGTTCTTGAGACGAGCCTCGGCAAGTGCGGTCTCGTCCTGAAGATTGATGTTTTCCCATTCAACACGGCAGCCGGCTTCGGCACCGACGGAGCTGAGGTATGCATCTGCGACCTCGCATATAACGGGGCTGATGAGGCGCCTGTAATAGTCCAGTTCAGAGGTGAGGATATCCGCCTGCTGAGAGGACATACGCTCCGTGCTGCTCCAGTTGAGACCGAGCAGGAACGGCGGTATGGACAGCTTTGCGATGAGCTGTTCAAGGAGCTGTCTTACCGGGATATTTGTGTCGAATAGCTGGTTGTCGGCACCGATGACCTTGATATCGACGTCGCCGACCGCCACGAAGTCCTTGACCTGACCGCAGCGGGCGGAGTTCATACCGTCAGCCCATTCGTTTGCTATCTGCTGAGCGCGTTCGCGCGAGAACACGAAGTCGTCAGAGCCGGAAGGCGGCTTGTAGGTGACTGCATAGCGGACGTTTCCGGCGCGGTCGTAGTTCTGCCCGATACACTCGTATATGCGGAGCAGAATGCTGCTGAGAGCGGGGAGCCCTCTGAGGAGGGAGTGACCGCCGATGAGCGAGGCGTACATGATATTTTCCGGGCGTGATACCTTGCGTGAGGTCCCGTCAGGGAGCCGGACGGCGTAGTTGCGCGAGAAGGGCGCACTGCCTGCCGAGACGATGATCTTTGAGACGTCGCCGAGCCATAGTCCGGCGATGCGCTGATTTTCCTGATCCTTGACAATCTCGCCGACAGCACTGCCATAGGTGAGCAGACTGTCGAGGAAGTTGTCCGCGAAACAGCCGATAGACCTGCCGGTGAGACCGACGGGCACGTTGTCGAGAAAGCGGTCAAGCTCTGCCTGATATTCCTCGTCAGTGCACACCACGCGGAAGCCGCCGGTGAGACGTATCATCTTCATAATGGCGGCGTCAATGACCGGAACTGCAAATCGCAGTCTGTCGTAGAGCTTTTTTTCAGCCTGTCCGATCGTGGAGGGCAGAGCCGGGAGAGCGTTCTGGCAGCGCTGTGCGGTGACTATCTCCGTGACAGCCGGAGAAGCTGATTTACGTTTGAATAGTTTCATTTTTCCTCCTTCGGGAATGAAGTGAACGGCGGCGGTCCTGTTATCGCGCTACCGAGATCGCTGCAAAAGCGTCCCCGTCCCTGTGGCTGACCATATCCGTGACAAAGTAGCGCATATCGTCCATAGCGTGATCGTTCTCCTTGACGGGAACGTCGTTGCCGGTTTTTTCGTTCCAGCAGTAGAGCTGGAATTCTCTGATGATGTCCCTGCACGATTCATGAAAGCGGAGCTTGTTCTGCCGGAGAGCAGTGCTGACGTGCCGTATTCCAGTGATGACGTCGTTGTCAGCCTTTACGACTCTGAATTTCCCGTGTCTGCGGATACACTCGATGAAGCTGGCAGCGGACGGATCTACGATGACCTTGGTTATCTTACGATCGCCCGCGAGCTCTTCCAGAGCCGCATAGTGTTCCTCGTCTGTGCGTTGGACTCCCTCTTTTTTCGAGGAATAGTAATACTCCTTAATGCGGTGCCATATGCCGTTGTGGAGTCCCCACAGACCAAATGAGGAGGGATTGACTGTGCCGTAATCACAGGAAATGACAAAGCGTTCGCACTCAACGTCTCCGGAGAAAACGTGGGTATCTGTGCTGAACATCGGGTAGACCGCACCGTGCGAAGCAGTCCACCTTCCGAGAATGAACCTGTCGTAAAAAGCTCCGGTGTAGAGCCTTTTGTAGCGCTCCTTCATACTTTTTGAGAGTGAAGGGTTGTCGTCCATAGTGAAGTGGAGGTAGAGGGCGTGTTTTTCGTCCGCCTTTTTGATCCACTCCGTGTAGAACCAGTGGGCAGGTGTATCGGGGTTGCAGTTGAACCACATCTTCGAGCCGGATACAGAGCATCTTGCGAGAGCCTGTTCCACGAAGGAGCGCGGCATAAGGGCGACCTCGTCGAAGAAGATGCCGGAGAGCGTCATTCCCTGAATGAGAGCCGCTGAGCCCTCGTCCTTGCCGCCGAAGATGTAGAAGCGGTTGGTATTGCCGAGCAGGGTAACGTCGATGTAGTTGGCGCTGACCTTTTCGATGCAGGTGAAGCCGTACTCCTTGAGAGCCGGTATCAGGGGTGTCACAACGTTTCTGCGGAGTGACGTGATAGTTTTTCCGCAGAGAGCGAATGAGCAGCTCCTGAATTTGCTGCATGCCCAGAACATAAATCCGAGGGACATAGAGAGAGTCTTTCCGCTTCTTACCGCGCCGTCGCAGATGATGGCGTCCATACCGCGGTATTCCGGCATATCCCACCATTTTACCGCGAGTATCTGTTTGCGTGAGAGCTTAGTTATCTTCAGGCTCATCGACCTCCTCGTCCGCGGAGCTGAGCGCCCTTAAAAGACCGGCAGCCTTGTCGCGGTCAGAGAATGAGTTTTCGAGTTCAAAGAGCTTTTCGAGGGCTTTGAGCCTGTCGAAGAGCTTAACCTCCACACCGCCGCCCTTCACGCGCTTGATCTCGGAGACATTGAACAGATCGAGCTTACTGATGACCTCAGCAGGCGGGAGTTCCTCGGCAAAAGCGAGGACGACAGCGTCCTTGCAGCTGCCGAACGCCAGTCTTTTCAGACCTGCAATGACTTCTCCCGAGCCTGCAATGAGTTCACGCAGGTCGCTGATCTTTTTTCTGCAAGCCGCCGAGCGCAGGCACTCCATACCCTTGATGAGGGCGTTATCATCGGTGAAACCGGCTTTTGCGGCAGCCTCCCCGATGTTGCCCAGCACAGCGTAATAGCAGCAGAACAAGTCTCTTTGAGTTTTTGATGAATTATCTTTCTTGATAGAAAAGACCTCCTTTCGTCCCGAACGGTACCGCCGTTCACTAAGGGGCAAAAAAGAGGCATTTTTCAACGCATACCCGTTGAATAAGAAAAAAATAATTTTTGACTTTGTATATCTGCACAATCGGACGAGGATTTAGCTTTTGTTGGCTGTGAAAATTGTACAAAAGGAATAATCATCTCTCCGCGTGAATATATTGCATTAAGACAACCCATTCAGGAGGAAGAATTATGCAGGAAAAGCCAAAGCAGAACCACAACATCATTCTCGAAAACCGGAAAAGCCTCAGTATATCGGGGATCACGGACGTAGACAGCTTCGATGACCGCGAGATAAGTCTCTACACCGAGCTTGGCGAGCTGACCATTCAGGGAAAGGAGCTCCACATAGACGCGATGAGTGTCGAGACCGGGAATATGACTATAACCGGCGATATATGGGCACTCGTCTACGGCGACAAGGACCGCCGCGGTCCGATATCAGCACTCGGAAGGCTGTTCCGATGAACATACCCGAGACCTTTTTCAGCGTCAGCGAGGAGCTGCGGCTGTTCGGACTGTCGTGTCTGTTCGGGGCTGTATTCGGCGTGATATACGATATTTTCCGGACGGCACGGCTGCTTCTGCCGCATAACGGGCTGCTCGTGGCGGCGGAGGACATAGTATTCCTGATGATATACGCGGTGTTCCTGACCTCGTTCGCAACGGCAGCCGCGCGAGGGGAGCTCCGCTTCTACTATATAATAGGAAATGTTTCCGGATTTGTGCTGTACATTTTCACGCTCGGGAGCATTGTTATCCGGACTATGGAGAAGGTTTTTACGGCTCTGAAAACAGTTTTTCGTGTCGTGACCAGTCCTTTCAGACGATTTTTTGCACCTTTATGTAAAAAAGCATGGTTCAAATTTGTGGGAACTTCCAAAAATATTGTTCATATATTTAAAAAAGCAAAAATGCTATTGCTAAAACCAGCCGTTTTGTTGTATAATAAAAAAGTAAATAAAATAAGAAAGAAAGTGGATAAGGGTGGCAAAACGAAAGAGAAGGATCAGTAAGCACCTGTTCAACGGCCTGCTGGTAAGACTTGCCGCTGTCGCCGCTGCGATCGCCTGTGCGGTCATAATCGTTTCGACCAACAGGGATTGTTCAGAAAAAGAAGCAGAACTCAGTGAGATACAATCAAAGATAGATTCGTATGAAGCTCAGAATTCCGAACTTCAGCGCGTTCTTGACAGTGATGATATGTCAGAATATATGGAAAAGGTCGCTGCCGAGGAGAGGGGATATGCTTACCCTGACGAACGCAGATTCTACGACACTTCAAGAGATTAATCGGGCACAGGAAGTGCCTTTAAGAAGGAGTTATCTATAAATATGCAGCTGGAAATCGGAAAGATCTATAACGGCAAGGTCAAGGGTATAACCCAGTACGGCGCATTCGTTGATATCGAGGGCGGCGGCACAGGAATGGTGCATATATCCGAGATCGCAAATACTTATGTGAACAATATCCGTGACCACCTTACTGAAGATCAGGACGTCAAGGTAAAGGTCATCGGCATCAATGAGGCAGGAAAGGTAAGTCTCTCTATCAAAAAAGCAGTGGACTCTCCTGCGCCCCAGCAGCAGAAGGGCGGCAGACCTCGCGGCGAAGGCGGACAGAACCGTCCTCAGAAGCCTAATATATGGGAGCCGAAGAAGCAGACACCTCCGTCAGAGATGACATTTGAGGATATGATGTCACGCTTCAAGCAGTCGAGTGAGGAGCGTATGTGCGACCTCAAGCGCAGTACCGACCGCAAGAACGGCACACGCAGAAAGTGAATAAACAGCAAAGGACGCACAGTGTGCGTCCTTTTTTGATGCGGTTGTAGGGGCGCCGTTCCAGCGCCCGGAGCTTTAATTTAGATCGTTGTTTTGATTTATGAATTTTCGGGCGAGCGGAATTCGCCCCTACTGCTTACAAAGGTGAATTTGTAGTGGACGGCGTTCACGACCTTCCGCAATTGACGGATCAGGCAGCAAAAAAGCCGGAAGATCAGATGATCTTCCGGCTTTACTGATTTGATTATGCTTCAACAGGGAAGCTCTTTATGAGACCGAGCTTGTGTTTCTGGATAAGGAGGGCGTCCTGATTTGTGAGTCCCTTCTTGCCGTCAACGTCGGCATTTTTCTCGCCCTGTTCAGTGATGCTGAGCTTTGACTTGCCCTGAGCATATTTGTCAGGGTTTGTAGATACCTGCATAACGAGAACAGCGTCAGCGATGTTTACCTGCTTGTCGCAGTTAGCGTCGCCGTAGAGAGTATTTGCGTCAGCGTTAGAGGGCTGGCTTGCAGTAGTAGAAGGCTTTGTAGGAGTCTCACCGCTGCTGAGCTTGCCGTAAACGATACCGCAGCCGACAGTGGACATATATACCTTGCCGAATTCGTCCATATCGCCGACGAGGTAGTTACCGTTGCCGGTACCGCCGTAGAGGTGGTCGGTGTTGATGCAAACCCAGGTCTTTCCGGCATCAGTTGAGCGGTAGATACCCTCGGGATCGTCCTTATCAGGCTTGCCGTAGATGAACAGAGTATTCGGACTGCCTTCCTTTTCGGGAGCGCCGTAGCCGATACACTTTACATACGAAACATTGTCGAGCTTTTTGACAGTTTTGCCCTTGTCGGAGATGAAATAGAGTCCCTGATTTGCGCCTGCGAGAGCAACGGTTCCCTTTGAGACGTAGGCGAGGTCGCCGGTGTGCTCGAACTTCCATGTCAGCTCCCAGTTATAGGGGCAAACGCGAGTTTCTGTGAAGGTAGCGCCGTAGTCCTCACTTATGAAGTAGGAGTAATGTGCCTCGTCATAGGTAGGCTCTTTCTTGGTATTATCAGATGCCCAGTATTCGTTGTACTGAGCGCCGGTAGCGTAAACGATGCTCGGATCATAGGGATCAACGAGAGCATAAGCGCCCTTTGAAGCCTGGATACCTGCACTTTTATTCCATGTTTCGCCGAAGTCGTCACTATATGAGAAGTCGCCCTTGGGGCTTGTATTGATAATTCTGTACTTGCCGGCAGAGAGCTCGGTGATAGCGAGCTTACCGCCTGAGCAGGCAGCACTGAAAGCCTTCCATGTCTTGCCGCGGTCGAGAGTATAGTAGCCGCTGCCTGTATTGTTGCCGTCGCCGTTGGCAGTTCTTGCCCAAACGTCGGTATTCTGGGGACAAACAGTGATAGCGGAGGTCGAACCCATATTCGGCTTGTACTGCTGAGGGATAGTATCCTTGTCAACGTGAACGAAGCCGTCGTAGTCACCGATAGCTGAGAGGTCGAGACCGTCAGCGGTGCTGAAGAAATCGAGACTTACACATTCCTCGACGCCGTCGGGCTGGAAGTAGAACTGGATATCCTTTTCTGCCCATGCATTGTCGCAGGCGAAAACGCCGTTTCCTGAGGTGAGGAGGAGTCTGTCGCCCTCTTTGTCTCTCGGATCTATAAGGATACCGCTGCCCCAGTGGCAAGCCTTTCCGTATATCCAGTCGTAGCCGTTGGTATCGAGCGGGAGGGAGATGAACTGTTTTACACCTTTGCCGGTTGAATAGTCAGTCGGTCCCTGACCGGGAGTGATATCCTCCCATGTCTTACCGCCGTCTGAAGAACGGAAGAAGTGGTCGCCCCAAGCGATAGTGCTCTCATTTTCGGGGGTATTTGGATCGTCCTGCACCCATTCTGTGCCGCACCACTGATCCGACCACATACCGCAGGTACGCGCGAACATCTTGTTCGGATCATTTTTATCGACTTCGATCATGCCGATCGCGTTGTCTGAAACAGAGAGCTTCTCGACTTTTCCGGAAGCGATATTATACTCATAAGCACCACCGGCAGTGCCCTTGAAATCAAGACCGCCGATGTAAGTGAAGAAGAGGTTTCCGTTGTGGTCGCTAGTGATAGACAGCGGGTAGTTTGTGTTGGGGAGAGCCTTGATAGGCTCGAACTTGTCGTCCTTGACGCTTGCAACATGGATATTAGCCTGACCAGTAACAGAGGTTCCGACATATACCTTGCCGCCTTCGATGTAAACGCAGCCGATACCGTTCTGCTGGTTATATTCCTTACTCGGCTCTGTACCTCTTACCATATGGTCAGTCCATGAGGGGTAAGCGAGGCTGCCTGAGAAAAGACCGAGCTCATCGTAGCCTTCAACGGGCTTCCATGACTCACCGCCGTCGGTTGACTTGATAAGAGCGGACTTGCCTGCGGTAACGTCACCGCCGGCGTAGATAGTGTCGGGGTTGTCGGGATCGACAGCGATAGGCTCTATGCACTCACGTCCGTCGCCGTTTCCGTGGACCTGGATATAGT
Organism: uncultured Ruminococcus sp.; assembly: GCA_900318825.1. GTDB lineage: Bacteria > Bacillota > Clostridia > Oscillospirales > Ruminococcaceae > Ruminococcus. Next base: position 5,652 of record ONMB01000018.1, on the reverse strand, counting down.
CAGTAACGTCGACTCCGGAAAAAGTCTTACCGCCGTCGGTAGTTTTATAGATAACAGTTTTTGCGTTTGAGAAGTAAGCGCAGCCGCAGAGGAAGTAAGCGGTCAAATCGTCATTCGGGTCGATAGCGATACCCTTGCAGCTGAGGAGACCTCTGTCGTCTTCGCCTATAAATCCGAAGAGCTGCTCCCATCTCTTGTTGTCGTAGCTGTATCTGTACGCACCGCCAACGTCCGTACGGAGATACATTTCCTGTTTGCCGGTCACGATACCTGAAACGAAGCCCGCTCCGCCCATTCTGAGGGTACCCCATTCCATATCGGATCTGATGTCGCCGTCTGAAGCGCTGGCGGTCAGCGGAGAGCCGTTATCCACAGGAGCCGCAAAGGGAACGGCAGCTGCGCACAGGCACACCGAAAAAAGCCCTGCCAGAGCCTTTTTTAAGTTGTTCATTTTATTTTTCCTCCATTCACGGAAAGCGCGAACCGTAATGCCTGTCGGACGCACTTACCGCTTATTTTAATTTTGCATTATAATTCTAACACATTTTTGGATTTTTGTCAATATGTTTTTGTCAAAAGTTACTGATATAGCTGATTAATTGCAGATTTATAACCAAATAACAATTAAGCAATATTTACTTAAATTTTAATTGTAAAAATTCTGTTAAATGCTTGACAGTCTGGCTGAGATATATTATAATTGATATAGAAAGAAATGAGTTGCTGACTATCAGCGTTAAAGACAAATGAGAGGGTTAAAATATGGAGTATATAGGTTTTTTTTCTGAATTGAACCTCTCCCGTGATACCGGAAGTATTCTGAGTCTCATAGTATTTGAGGTCAATTATGATAAAGAGAAAATGATAGATTATCTGAGATCGCGCAAGTACACAGCGAGGTGTCTGAGAAAGATAATTGACTGTGTTACGGGGGATTATATTTCCTCGAACTATGTGGTGTATGACGACGGCGAGTTCTGCTGGTGTGATTTTCTGATATATCACATCAACAAATACGACATAATGCTGCCGGATAGGCTGATCGACAAAGCCGGCGCAAGGATATGATAAGAAAAACCGGAGCAATGCTCCGGTTTTTGTATTTGTGTTTACTTGCCTTGTTTGGTCTTGAGCTTTCTGATAGTGTAGCCCTCATTTATCTTCATGACGCCGCGCTCGATAGCGAGAGCGTAGTCGGGAACATCTCTTGTAACAGTAGTTCCGGCAGCGGTATAAACGGCTTTTCCAAGCTTGACAGGCGCAACGAGGTTAGTATTGCAGCCAATGAAGCTGTTGTCGCCGATAACGCAGCGGTTTTTGGTGATACCGTCATAGTTTACGGTAACAGTTCCGCAGCCGATATTGACCTTTCTGCCGATGTCGCTGTCGCCGATGTAAGCGAGGTGAGCGATAGCTGTCTTTTCGCCGACGGAGGAGTTTTTCAGCTCGACGAAATCGCCGACCTTAGTGTTTTTGCCGATATGGCAGTCGGGACGGATATGAACGAACGGTCCGACGTTTACATCTGACTCTATTTCCGAATTATATATCTGAGCGGTGTTGACGATAGTACCGTCGCCGATGACGCTATTCTCGATTATGGTATTAGGACCTATCTTGCAGCCTGCACCGATAACGGTCTTGCCGCGGAGGATAGTACCGGGGAGGATCTCCGCACCCTGAGCGATCTCGACGCTTCTCTCGATGATAACGCCGTCGAGGCAGGTGAACTCAACGCCGTTGAGCATATGCTTCTCGATGACCTTCATACGGGCGTAGTCGTTGAATTCGAGGAGCTCCTTGCGGTCGTTCGCACCTTTGATGATGTCGGGGTTGGAGGACTTGTAAGCGCCTGCACCTTTGCCCTCGGAGATAGCGATAGAAATAGTATCTGTGAGGTAGTATTCCTTCTGAGCGTTGTCGTTAGTGATCTTGCCGAGGAGTTCAACGAGGTCGGCGGTCCTGAACCAGTAAGTGCCGGAGTTGACTTCCTTGATGAGCTTCTGTTGCTCATCAGCGTCCTTCTGCTCGACGATACCGCTGATACCGCCGTTTCCGGAGCGGACAATTCTTCCGTAGCCGAAGGGTTCATCGAGCTCGGAGGTTATAACTGTAACGGCATTGCCTTGTTCCTCGTGGAGAGCGAGAGCTTCTTTAATAGTAGCCTCGTCGATGAAGGGAGCGTCGCCGCAGAGAACGAGGGTATTTCCGGAAGTATCGCCCTTGAGGAAGGGGACAGCCTGCATAACAGCGTGACCTGTACCGAGTCTTTCGGCTTGGAGAGCAGTAGTGTATCTGCCGTCGAGGTATTCGTCTATCATTTCGCCTTTAAAGCCCTTGATGACGCAGATATCGGAGATGCCGGCGCTTTCGCAGGCAGTTATCACCCATTCGAGCATGGGTTCGCCGAGGACTTTGAAGAGGGGCTTGGGCATATCAGCTTTCATACGCTTGCCCTGTCCGCCTGCTAAGATTATTGCTTTGTTCATAGTATATTGCTCCATTTCGTATATATTTACTCTTTAACTGCTTTCATAAGGTCGTCTGTGCTCATAGGAATGACCTTCCAGCCGTCGTTTTCGAGCTCAACGAGGATCATTTTCTCAGAATCCGTATCCTTCTGACCATTGATCACCAGATCGGCGGTGAAGCTGATGCAGAATCCGTTGATAACCTTTGCGGAATAGCCGGTCACACCGTTTGATTCTGCATTTTTATTGAAATACATCTCAGCCAATGCGTAGCCGGTATCCGGAGCGAGTCTGGTGCTGGAGTCTAACCTGAGATCGGTCACTTCGTTGCCGGGGACGCCCTGTGACTTGAAATTGTTCCTGGCATCACCGTTTATAACGGCACTGTAAATAGGCTCAGGGTAGAAATATTTAAGAGTGTCCTCCACGGTAGAAGTAAACATAGTGTTGATGCACTCGCGCAGGACTGCTTTTGCCTCTTTGCCGGGATCTATAAAGCCTCCGCCGCTGGTTTTGAGTTTGCCGGCATTTTCTGATGCCTTTTCCTTCATATTCTCAATAGCTTTCTGAGCAGCCGACGGAATTTCAACTTTACGGGTGCTGACAGTTTCTGTGGCGGTAACTGTTGCTTCTGATGAACTATCTGTGCTTCCGCACGAAACAAGTGAACCAGCAGCCGCGATACAGGTAATGATGGTCAAGAATTCTTTTATCATTTGATCTGAATGCCTCCAATCTACATATATTATTTTTACATACTTTAACAATAAATGCAAGTGTTTTTTATCTTGTACTTAATTGTTTTTCTGCCGGGAAAGTCTTTTTCAGGTACTCTGCCAGCATTTCTTCGAGATAAGTTCCGTGGTTTTCACCTTCATATATTTTCAGCTCAGAGTTTACGCCGTGAGCGGTCAGTCTGTCACAAAGCGCTTTCGCGTTATCTGTCAAAGACATACCGTTCATCCAATTTTCGAGCGAGCTTTCATTGCCGCCGGCACATATGAACACGTTTTTATCCATAACCGCATTGCGGTCAAAATAGCCGTATTCTTTCATACAAGCGGCGTGTTCTTCGATCATTTGGTCGTTATATTTCCACGGGATATCAACGTCCCAGTATTCCTTGCTGCCGGTCATAGACAGCAGTGCGCTTGCTATGATGTAGTTCTTGAACGGCTGATAGTCGTATTTATCGGAATTGCAGAGAGCGTAATGTGCGAATATACCGCCCCATGAGTGACCGGACCATACCGAGCGGGAAGCATCTGTTTTATAGTTGGCAGATATTAGCTTCATAAGATCGTTGGTGACGAAATCGAGTGTCTCCTCCTGATGTACGATAAATAAGCGCGAGCGTTCTTCGACACTTCCGCCGTCTCTGTCATAATCCAGTCCGAGAGTCACGATGATAACTGGTTCAGCTTCACCGCTGCCGATCATTTCCCTCATCATCATTGCCTCGTTTATCCAGAACTGCGAGTCGGTGAGGAAGAATACGGGATATTCCTTGTTTTCGTCATAATCCGGCGGAAGTGTTATGTGGACGAGAAATTTTGTATCGAGCTCTTCGTCGTAAACGGCAAGCTCGCGGATACTGTCGGCGTTTTCTTTCATAAAAGAGAGTGTATCTGGGTTGAGACTATATGTTATGATATTTGCTCCGTACTTCTGAACGCCGCCGTACTGTATCAGAGAGAGTTCACGGTAAGCAGTTCCGGCTTTTTCTTTGTCGGACATAGTATCTGGATATACCAGTTTGCTGAAATAATCTGGTTCGGTCGGCGATTCTGTTGCTGTTTCCGTTGTTGTAACTGCCGAAGCTGTGACTTCTTCGGTTTCAGCTGTCGTTACGGAAGATACAGCCGTATTGGTGACTTCTTCAGATGAACTGCTTTCCTTGCTTCCGCAGGAAAATGCGGAAAAAGCAAGAAGGCTCAATGCGGCGGCTGTTGATATGATTTTTTTCATTACCCCTGTGAACTCCTGTCATGTTGTGCATATAGAATTAAAATATATGCCTATTATATTTTTACATACTTTAACAATAAATGCAAGAGGTTTTTTGGCATTTGTCATTGGTTTTCACAATTTTGTATAAAATGCTACAAAATTAACGCTTAAATTTTCACTATGTATATATGGTAATTCTTGCCGTAATGTGTTATAATAATAGTAACTCGAGTGGCGACAGCAATGCCGCCGGCTCGGTAATGCTAAAAACTGGAGGTATATACCAATGGCAAACAAATATTGTTACCTTTTCTCTGAAGGTAATGCTAACATGAGAGAGCTTCTCGGCGGTAAGGGTGCTAACCTTGCTGAGATGACTAACATCGGTCTCCCCGTTCCGCAGGGCTTCACGATCACAACTGAGGCTTGTACACAGTACTATGAGGACGGCGGTATCTCTGCTGAGATCCAGGCTGAGATCAACGAGTATATCACAAAGATGGAAGGTATCACCGGCAAGAAGTTCGGCGATAAGGAGAATCCGCTCCTCGTTTCTGTACGTTCAGGCGCTCGCGCTTCAATGCCTGGTATGATGGATACAATCCTCAACCTCGGTCTCAATGAGACAGTTGTAAATACAATCGCTGAAAAGTCCAACAACCCCAGATGGGCTTGGGACTGCTACAGAAGATTTATCCAGATGTATTCCGACGTCGTAATGGAAGTTGGTAAGAAGTACTTTGAAGAGCTTATCGACAAGATGAAGGAAGAAAAGGGTGTAACTCAGGACGTAGAGCTCACAGCTGATGACCTCAAGACACTTGCTGGTCAGTTCAAGGCTGAGTACAAGAGCAAGATCGGCGTTGACTTCCCTGACGATCCTAAGGAGCAGCTCATGGGAGCTATCAAGGCTGTATTCCGTTCATGGGACAACCCCAGAGCTAACGTATACAGACGTGACAACGATATCCCGTTCTCATGGGGTACTGCTGTAAACGTACAGTCAATGGCATTCGGTAACATGGGCGACGACTGCGGTACAGGTGTTGCCTTCACTCGTGACCCTGCAACAGGTGAGAAGAAGCTCATGGGTGAGTTCCTCACAAACGCACAGGGCGAGGACGTTGTTGCCGGCGTTCGTACTCCTATGCCTATCCAGCAGATGGCTGAAACTTTCCCTGAGGCATTCGCTCAGTTCCAGGAAGTTTGCAAGACTCTCGAAAATCACTAT
>ONMB01000012.1 GCA_900318825.1 uncultured Ruminococcus sp. | reverse complement strand
CCCTTCCACGGGGGCGCTCGTTTTTACTCGCTCACTTTGTACGAAAATGTTACTCTGCTTTCGCTGACGGAAGCAAATCTATTTTGTAACACATACACAAAACGCGGTTCAGGAAACTGGATCGCGTTTTTCGTTAAGCGGTATATGAATTGCAACACATATACAGGCTTTTTGTAATTAGAAAAAAGGACAGTCTATAATGTTAGTACTCATATAGAAATTTTTATGCCATAATATTTCTGATGTCAGGTCAGAAGTACTATGGCGTTTTTTCTATTGACACTACAATGATGTAGTGTTATAATTGTTACTAACATAAATCGGAATTTATAAAGCTATCTGCTAAAGAAAGGATGAGGCAGTGACAATGATTGAGATTTCCTATCTACAGATGTTTTTTTTTATAACTCTCATTTGGATAATTGTGCGATTCATAATTGCGATCAGATTCAAGAAGTTTTCGGTAAAACGAGAACTACAGATGCTTCTTGTATACATATGCCTTGTAGTTATTGCAAGATTTGTATACTTCCCGTTACATTTTGTTGATGGAAAAATAGGTACACTAACGATTGGATTTTCAGAGACACCGTCTGACATGATAAGTTTAATCCCGTTCTTTTTTCTCTTTGACAGATATGATGGATGGCTTATCAATATTATCGGGAACATAGCAATGTTTATACCTGTAGGAATAGTATGGCCTATCTGTTTTCGCAAGCTTGATAATATCAAAAAAACAGTGTTCGCAGGGATTTGTTTTATTATCTTAATTGAGCTGTCCCAACTGCTATGTCCCGAAAGGCATACAGATATTGATGACATAATATTAAATACGAGCGGTGTTATGATTGGGGCGTGTGTCATATTTGCTATACGAAAAGCCACAAATTCTGATTTATCTTAGTAACATAAACAAATACAATGCCCCTGAGCGTTTTGAAATGCTCAGGGGCAAAACTTCTATATGGGTATCTTTCTTTATACCGTCCGCCTGTAAAAAACTATTCAATCCGGCTTATTTCTGCCTTTATCAGGGCACTGCCCTTAGATGCGCATAAGAGCACGTTTAAGCAGGATAAGGTCAAATACGTTGAGTTTTTCGTCTGCATTGAGGTCGGCAGCCTGCCAGTTCCTGAGCTTTGCGCCCGGTGAACGGATAAGCCACTTCTGAAGACTTACGACGTCCGCAATGCTGAACTCCTCGTCGCTGTTGACATCGCCGTACAGAGGGGTAAAGCTGATGCTGTCAACATTGAAAAGATAGCCGTCATCGCCCTTACATACGATGAAAACGTCCTGCAAGCCTGTACAACTGTCGAGTTTGCAGGTAAAGTCCTTGTAGTCAGCCCAGTCCTCAGTCGGGGAAATGCTGCACTCTCCTATTACGGGGCCGGTCTCGCTGCCGAGGTGTATCTCGACAGTACCGCCGTCAGCTGCACTTGAAGCTCTTATCTTAAAGTCAGCTGCACCGAGGAAGAAATCAAGGTCATATACTGCGAAAGCACTTCCGCTCTTAATATAGCCGATATCGCTGTAAGTGTCGTTGTTCTCTATCCTGATGCCGCCGAGGAGGAGATCACTGTTTTCGGCTTCGATAGGAGCTTTATAGGGAGAAACGCCGGTTATCCTGCTCTCGGTCTCGCCGTAGAGCTCGAATTCGCACAGCTTGACTCCGCCGCTGTTATCCTGTGTGGGGAGAAGCATCTCAAGCCGGAAGTACCGCGCATTTATCTTCGGGACAGTACGGCAGAAGCAGGTCTTGGTGTTGCCTGAGAGCTCGTCGGCAGCTTTCCAGTTTTCGCCGTCGGAGCTGTAATAGAAGGTCATATTTCTTGCGTTGTAGTTTTCGCCGCCAAAGCGAACGCCCCACTTGTAGATATCGGTGGCCTTTCCCATATCAACGGTGACAGCATAGATGTTTGCGCCCTTTGACTCCTCCCACGCCGTCGAAGCTGAACCGTCAACAGCCGCGGAAGCATTGCCTGATGCCTTGCCGTTGGGAGCAACATTGCCTATGAGCTGGACCTTTTCAGCGACCTTGAGTCTGCCGTCGAGGTGATAGGACTTGCCCTTTTCGGTGAGGAAGCAAACGCGTCTGCTGCCGTTTCTGACAGTACAAACTCCGCCTGACTTTGAAAGAATAGTAACGCCGGTGAGTCTGCCTCCGTCCCATTTCATATCCTGTATCTCGAAGTTGCCTCTTGCGCAGAGACCGCTCACATGGCCTGTTGACCAGTCTGAGGGTATTGCCGGAAGAAGTGATATTTCGTTGTTCTGGCTCTGGAGGAGCATTTCTGTAACACCCGAAGTAAAGCCGAAATTTCCGTCTATCTGGAATGGCGGGTGAGCGTCCCAGAGGTTAGCGTAGAGTCTGCCGCTCTCGGTGCCGTTAACGGGAGAGATGAGCAGCTTAACAAGGTTGTAAGCGTGTTCGCCGTCTTCGAGCCTTGCCCAGCAGTTGAGCTTCCATGCCTCTGACCAGCCTGTACCTGCATCGCCGCGGTTCACGAGAGCCTGACGTGCAGCTGCTGATATTTCGCTGTTGGTAGAGGGACTGTACTCATTTCCGGGGAACAGACCGTAGATATGTGAGATATGGCGGTGAGTCTCTCTGGGGTTGTCCCAGTCGTAAGCCCACTCCATGAGCTGACCGTATTTGCCGGCAGCCGGAGGTTTTATCATATCGAGCTTGTCCTCTATCTCAGAGCGGAAGCTGTCATCGACACCGAGCTGTGAAGCAGCCTGCGCCGTATCCTGGAAGAGTTCCCGGCAGATAGCGTTGTCCATAGTTACGCTGTATGAGCAGTAGACGTTATCGTCCCACGCATAGCCCGGCAGCGGCAGCTCCGGAGAAGCGCTCGGACTTATCACCATATAGGTCTGGTCACCTATTTTCTGCGGTATCATCAGCTTGTTGAGGAAGGCTGAGCTGCCCTTGATGACCGGGTAGATATCAGCGAGATAGGAGTCGTTCTGATTGAAGCGGTAGGCATCGTAGAGCATATTGCTTATCCAAGCACCGCCGGTCGGCCATAAGCCCCACTGTCCGTCGATAGGGCCTGTCCTGTTCCATATATCAGTATTGTGGTGGAGCACCCAGCCCTCGTCAATGCCGTACTGCACCTTTGCAGTCTTACTGCCGTTGACGGTGAGAGCCTTTGCCTTTTCAACGAACGGCACGAAGCACTCCGGAAGATTTGTAGTGAGTGCCGGCCAGTAGTTCATTTCGTAGTTGATGTTGGTGGTGGACTTGCTTCCCCACGCCGGATTGGTATATTTATTCCATATTCCCTGAAGGTTCATCGCCTGAGCTCCGCGCGAACCGCTTATCATAAGGTAGCGTCCGTACTGATAGAGCAGCTTGACCATTTTTGGATCGTGGTTTTTTGAAAAATCAGAAATGCGGGTCTCGACGGTCTTTGAAGCAGCTGCGGACGAGTCTCCGCCGAGGTCAAGATCGACTCTGCCCATAAGGCTGGTGAAATCCTCCTTATGTCGGCTGTAAAGCTCATCGTAGCTCATACCGGCAACTTTCCTGAGGTCCTTTGCGGAGTCGCCCTTTTCATCGCCGTTGCAGGTCTGGGAGTCGATGAAATTCGTCCTTATCGCGGTCACGAGCATTACCGAATTTGCGCCCTCAACGTTTATCCTTCCGTCGCCGGAGCTGAGACTTCCGCCGTCCGGTATGACCTTGGTCCTTGCGCAGTAATAGACCGCTCCCCTTGTCCAGCAATCGTCATCGCCGTGACCTGTTGCGGTGACAGTATCGCCTTCCACCGAGACGCTGCCGTTGAGCAGTCCGTCATAGCCTGCCGAGAATGATACCGAGCCGGAGTCCTGACAGGTTATCCTTGTGACCATTACCTGATCGGGGTTGCTGACGAAACTCTCTCTCGTGTAGCGCTTGCCGTTGAAGGTATAGGAAGTCGTGGTGACGCCGGTATTCAGGTCGAGCTGTCGTGAGTAGTCTCCTACCTTGTCGTGACCGGTAGCTATCTTGAGCATACCGACCTTCTGGTACTTCGCCTGACCTCCGCCTATCATCTTCGAGCCGATTATGTCGTTTGCCTCTTTATACTTTCCGGCTGCAAGGAGATCCTGCACCTCCTTGAGGTAATTTGCTGCACCTTCGCGGTCGTTCGAGCCCGGACCTGCGCTCCAAACCGTACACTCGTTAAGGTCGATCCACTCGGTCGGACAGTTTCCGTACACCATTGCACCTATACGTCCGTTGCCAAGCGGCAGAGCCCGGTAGAAGGACTCGGAATTATCGAAAGCGTTGTCCTTGCTGTACGTTCCCGACTGAGAATCGTAGCGCATTATCAGATCCGGATCCTCAAACGGCTCCGAGACCGTAACGTTTCCGGCACTTACAACTGCTGCGCACGGGAACAGGCTCGCCTGACCTATCACCATTGCTGAAGCGCATATTGCTGCCAGTGCTCTCTTGATCTTTGGCATAGTAATCCCTCCTGTTATGCTTTACAGCACTTTTTCTTTATCTTTTGTCAATGCCTGCCCAACAACTGATAATAGCTAAGAATTATTCTTTCACTATGTTTTGCCCTTCAGGGCAATAATCGCTCTCAGTCAGTTATTGAGTACACATTTATTATAGCATCAGCAATATACTATGTCAACCAAATATTTCAATATTTATCATTAAATTTAGTTATATTAAACAATGAACAAAAAGCTGGCTCCACTGTCACATTTCTGTTCCCCTGCATTAAAAAAACAGCCGCAGAGAAAATTTCTCCGCAGCTGTATGCCAGTATTCAGTTTGTTACATAGATATCGCCGGAAGACGTGTCTATTTTCACCTTGCTTGAGCCGTCTCCGCTGATATAGCTGCCGCCGTCCTTTGAAAGCGGAACGTCGTAATCAAAGTCGCCGGAAGATGTGTCTATATCCAGTGTAAATCCGGCGTTCTCAGGAACACAGACCTTGACATCTCCGGAAGATGTATCTATCTCGGTCTCAGAAGGCATAGTTCCGAAACGTAGAACATTTTTTCCGCTTGATGACTCTGTCTCGACTTTGCCAGCCTCATCAGCATTCACTTCTATCCTTCCTGAAGAAGTATCAGCCTCTATCCTTCCGACCTTTTCAGCCTTTATCTCAACGCTGCCGGAAGAAGTATCCGCCTTTATGATATCCGACTCGCCCTTCTGCCCGATAATAATAACGCCGGAAGAGCTTTCAGCGTCTATCTCCTTTGCTGAACAGTCTGTGAGACTTACTGTTCCGGAAGAAACGTCCGCCTCTATGGTAGCAGCAGTTATCTCCTCAAGGAAGAGTCCTCCTGCCGAGCCGTCATAGTCGATGTCATCGAGCTCCATATCCATAGGTATTTTCACCTCAAGCTCCTTATCGACCTGCTTGAAGAAGAAGGCTTCACCTGACTTGCAGAACTGTATACGGAGAATGTTTCCGTCAAGCCATGTGCGGACCTTCTGCGAGTCCTTGAGATCGTCCTTGCTTGACTCCGTAACTGTAACGGTGTCCTGATCGTGCCTTGAAACTGTGACCTTGCCGCAGCTCCAGTTTATGTCAAGCGACCTGACGTCGCTGCCGTTGAAGCCGGTGTTGCCTGCCGAATACTTGTCAGCATTGCTGTATGACTCGCTTATCGAAACACAGCCTGCCATAGATACAGTCATCATCGCTGCAATTATAACTCCGAACACTTTTATCGTTATATTCATTATTTATCCTCCTTTTTTCTGCCGCTTCCAGACTTTATAAGACCGGCTGCTGCAAACAGTGCTGATACCACGATACCGCCTATCAGGACTGCCCAGCACAATGTATCGTTAGCCATTTCGTAGGTTGCGAACGAAAATCTGAACTTAGGTATGTGTGATGCTCTGTTGTATATCATCAGAACTATCGTGTCGTTGAAGAAGAATACGAGTGCCGCTGCAAGTATGCACGAAGCTGTCTTGAACAGTCCGTTCCACTTGGGCAGACGGATAAGCAGGAACATTGCCCACATAAATATCAGCGGAGGCATCGAATATGCAAGCGCGACTCTGAAGAAATGTGCCGAACCGTGTCTGATACCTATGCTGAGCATCATCAGTGCATAGGTAAGAGTGTATGTGCCGATAACAGTGAGGGCTTTGTGACAGCCGAGATGCTTTGAAACCGTCTTTGAGGTCGCCACTATCGGCATGAACGGTATTGAGAGTCCGAACAGCACCGCAGGTGCCGCGGTCAGGAACCAGCTTCCGCCGGAATACAAACAGCATACTCCGAGCAGAGCTATGAGACTTGCCGTGAATGAGGTGACTGACCAGAAGGCTTTGTCGTCCGGCGCCATGAGCGGTACTACTATCAGCGAGGTCGGTATGAACATCGCCGCGAGAACTATAAAGAACCACGTCAGTCCTGCACCTGTGGCAAGATTTACGATAAGACAAATGAGTATCGGTATTGCAAATATCGCTCCGATGACTGCTCCTGCAATGGCACTGCGTCTCTTGAAGAACTTAGCCTGCTTCACAAGAACTTCGTCGCGTTCCTTCGCAATATCCGCGTCTATCACTGTATCGCACCTTCTCATATCCTCGCACAGCTTCCTGCACGGAGGGCACTCGCTGAGGTGTTCTTCTATTGCTTCCCTGCTCGCAGGACTGCACACATCATCTATATACAGCGGAAGCAGATCTGCTATCATATCACAGTTATATTTCATTACTGTTCATCCTTTCCTTGAGTTTGAGTCTGGCACGGTGATAGGTCACTCGAGCCCAGTTTTCGGTTTTCCGGAATATCGCTCCGATCTGAGTGAAGGAGAGTTCACCGAACACACGGAGCTCAAAGACTTCCTTATACGGATCTTCCATATCATGCAGCAGCATATGTATCCTGAAAGATGTTTCAGAATCTGTTATGCTCTGTTCGATATCGGTGTCGTTGTCTGCAAGAGTCTCGTCAGGCTCGTCCTGATACCGTGATGACTTTCTTGTTGAGTCTATGAATGTATTCTTAGCTATCGCACAAAGCCACGATAAACACTCGGAGTCGCCGCGGAAGGTCTGCTTTGCAGTCATTGCCTTAAAGAAGGTCTCCTGAGTTATCTCCTGTGCCTTGTGCTGGTCTCTTGCCAGAGTCATCACATAGGAATACACCTGCATATAGCAGGTATCATACAGCTTTTCGGCAGTCTTTTTGTCCAATCATCGCACCTCCTTCCTTGGCTTCTGTCAGTTAGACGTTTGAAATACAGAAACGTTACAAAAATTTTCAAAAAATTTTTCAGAAATTTTTTCCGGCTTATATCATAAAGTGTTTTCTCAGCTTTCAGTGTCAGCTCAACAGCTTAAAATACCTGACGGCAGCTATTAAGTGCATATTGATTATAGCACATTTCCAACGGGAACACAATCCGTTTTTCACCTTAATTACAGCCAGATACAGCTTTTTATAAAGAATTAAGATTTCGTTCAGGATTTATTAAGCATTGATTTATGGAAATTTAAGCATTGTGTGAGAATTGTGATAAGTTTTTAATCAAATAGCATAAATCAGTCAACAAATAATGGTATATGTTATATACACTAACAGAAATATTGGACATATATTGACAGCTAAGGGTAAAAGTGCTAACATAAAGTCAAGTTATAACTCACACGATATGATCGGTCATACCACTCAACTAAAAAATTATCAAAACAACTAAAGGGGAAAAATAATATGAAGAATTTCAGCTTAAAAAAGACTCTCATCGCCGTATCACTTGCCGCTTCTATGGCAATTCCGGCAGCAGCTTCATTCGCCGCACCTGCTACTTCTTATGCAGCTACACCTTTCATCTCCGACACAGACTACAACGGTGCTATAAATATTGATGAAAGCCAGATCAGCGTGTCCTGCAAGAGATATACTGCCGGCGGTATGGCTATACAGACAAAGGTCTCTGGTTCAACCATCAAGCAGGCAAAGTCTATCACAAGTCTTCCTGTTTTCTCAAGATGCACAATTTCATTCAAGGTAAGCGGTACACGTCTGACCAAAGACGTCGCTGAAAATGCAAAGCTCTATGTAACATATCATATCAATGACAAGAAGAACAGCAAAACATATTCTTCACCCAAGGTAAGAACAGTTTCAGGTTCTTCAAACACTTTCTATATTGATTTTGATATCATTACACACGGCGAATCATTTGAATTCTCAACATCTGAGCTTGCTGGTGTAAAAAATCTCAAGTGCTCATCAGCATCTATCTCTTCTCAGAGCGGCAGCAGCAACTACTATTACATTGAAGCTAAGACTCCCGGCGGTGAAAATGTATTCATCAACACAAAGCACCCCGGCAACTACAACACCAATGTTGAGAAGTTAGCTAAGAAGCTCTGTATGTACGCAAACAGCCTCAGCGATGTAACAGGCGTTAAGCTCGGTACAGTTTACATCTTATCAGATGATCCCTATACTGAGAACTATCCTGCTTGGGGACTTGCAAGCGGTTACCGCTTAAATGATAAGGGAGACAAGTACGGCTATGTAGGCACAAATTATGCCGCATCTGCTGTCGAGCTCGATTATGCAACTAACCATTCTGATGTTATGACATGGACAATGATGCATGAGATCTCTCACTGTTATGCTATAAGCAGCAATCTTACAAACTTCTTTGACAATTATCGTTTTAACGACGAATACCTTACAAACGTAAGAGGTCTTACCGCTATCCAGAACTGTGATAACCTCAGAAACATGGATATCAACATCAATGAGTACTATGAAAAGTATGACGAGATCTTCGCAGCAATGAATCCTAATACAAGTGATCCCTGCGGCTTCCATGCAAAAAAGCTCGTTGAGATAGGCAAGACATATGGCTGGGACAAGCTCGAGCAGTACTTTAAGGCTGATGCAGCAAATGCAAGCTATATCACAAATGATAACCATAATTACCCTCAGATACTCAAGAATTATCTCGGAAAGAACATTAATACCAACAACAGTACTTATATCAAGTATGTAAACAGCTTAAGAAAGCTCATGAAGCTCTGCTGGGGCTACTGCAACGAACAGGGCTTCACTTCATTCGTTGAACAGCACTTCACCAAGGCAGGCGTTATCAGCACATTAACAAACCTCGGCGTAATAAAATAAGAACAGTAGATATCACATAACAGCAAAGGCGTATGTCCTCACGGGCATACGCCTTTTTTCGTCCGCCGACGTTCATTTCTCATTTTCAATTATGATAGACAGATTTCAACGCCAATATTTGTAGGAATTAACAACACAAAATGTTTGCATTAAACACCGCTGTGTGGTATAATAATAGAGCAAGTCTCAGATCATTTCAGCTAAGGGAGGGCGACACATTTGAAAGAATTCTGGCACACTTTATCAGATATCGGTTTCTGGACAGGTCTTCTGTCACGGTTCAGATCATGGGGACCGGTAGCTCCGATACTGCTCGCATTTATGGAATCCGTCGTACCTGTTCTCCCGCTGATAGGTATAGTCGCGGTGAACGTCGCCGCTCACGGTGCAGTGCTCGGCTTTCTTTACAGCTGGATAGGCGCTTCACTCGGAAGTGCTGCCGCATTCACATTCTTCAGAAAGTTCCTGAATAGCAGCGTCAATAAGTTCGCCTGCCGCCACCCCAAGATCATGAAAGCAAGAAAATGGGTAGACCGCACTGATGCAAGAGCTCTTTTCATCGTTGCGATAATGCCTTTCACTCCGATATACTTCGTGAATATCGCATTCGGTGTTTCGGATTATCCGCCTAAGAAGTACATCACTACTCTCTGCGCCGCAAAGTTCTTTATGATAATGATCCTCGCCTTCATCGGCAAATCCGCTGTTCTGGCGTTCAAGGATCCGCTTTTCCTCATTCTCACCGCAACGCTCATCGTCGCAGGCATATTCCTCTCCAAGTGGGCTATCAGGACTCGTATGGACATAAACGGCAAACGTGTATAAAAGCAAAAGCTCCGGTATAAACCGGAGCTTTTCTATTACCAATGAACTCTGAATGAAACGCCGTGATAGGCGTACCATAAGCTGATTTTGCGGAACGCCGGGACAGGCGTTCACGATCATATGCTGTCCATATAATCGTTCTTTTCCTTTTCATCCTTTTCATTCACGGGAGCATTCTCAGCAGCGGCAAAGACGTCGTCCATAGCCACATCGCCGCCTGTGACATACTTCGAGCGGAGCTCTTCCTCAGTAGTCTCCTGCATATTCTTAGCCTTTTCGAGATCTTTCTGATAGTGCATAGCGAAGTCCATTTCTCCGCCGGTCAGGCTGCCCATATACTGCCTGTGCTCGGACGGAAGCCCCTGCTTTTCACGGTATGCGTCACTGACGTAATCCCCGACACTCTTCGCAATACCGGCAATGGTATCAAACAGCCACAGGTCGCTGTTTCTGCCGTGGTATCTTCTTGACATAAGTATGCCCCCCTTTGAATAAACGTTCCGACGCCCCCTACCCCTGAGGGCGTCCATCATATTAAATGCTGCTAATGATCTTCTTATTCCTTATCCCTATCAATTCCGGCAGATGAGTATCAGTTGCCTTCCGTGCTTCCGGTAGTCGGCTGTGTATTAGCCGGAGCGTCGTCCAGCGGAACGTTTATGAGAAGTCCGCTGCTGTCGCCGCTGGTGACCTTGGGCATTACGCCGTTCCACCTCTGTATCTGGTTGTAGGCTATTACCTTGTCGGTGAGCGACTCCTCGAGGAGCTTGTTGGCGTCAGCCTGAGCCTGTGCCTCAGCGAGGATAGCCTCAGCCTCAGCCTTTGCAGCGATGACCTTCTTGTCAGCGTCGGTCTGAGCGATAACTCTTACCTGCTTCTGTTCGGTCTCGGTCTTGAGAAGGTTCTGTTCTGCGACCTGCTTTGCCTCGATAGCATTGTTGAATTCCTCGGAGAAGTCAAAGTTTACGATATTGAACTTCTCGATGAATATGCCGTAATCGTTTAGCTTGAGGTCGAGAGCTGCCTTTACCTCGTCGCCGACTGCCTGACGCTCTGTGATGAGCTGCTCGGCAGTATACTTGGCTGTTGCTGACTTCATACACTCCTGAACAACAGGTGCGATGAGGACGGTCTTGTAGTCCGTGCCGACCTCCTCATACATCTTGGGCGTACTTGCTGCAACAAGACGATAGTTGACCGCGATATTGCTGCTTACGGTCTGGAGATCCTTTGATACGGCAGAAGCCGGAGTCTCATAGACCTGTATCTTGTTCGACACAGGCTCTACCCTCTGAACGAAGGGCGCCTTAAAATGAAATCCTGCATCGTATGATGTCTTGGAGACTTCGCCCATAGTCAGCACTACCCCTGTGTGACCTGCCGGGACTATCGTAAACGAGTTCATTGCTACTATCAGCGCAGCAACTCCTGCAACAGCCCACTTTATCCACTTGGTATTGGACTTATGTGTATTCTTATTTATCTCCCTGATATCAATTGCCATAACTGCTTCCTCCTGTATTGAAACTATTATCGTATCTTATCGTACATCGTCCTGCTTGTCTTTGCTGTGCCTGTCGGAATCCCACGGCAGTATTGTAAATGCGTCCAGAAAGCATTCGTCCACCACGATACCCAGTATCAGTATAAAGACTCCGAAAAGCAATACCAGCAGCACCTTAATTACTCCGGACAGCTTTGATCTTTTCTCCTCCATAGCTTACTCCCCCTGCAAGAGTCAGTCGGCATAGCTTTTAACGTCTATGATCTCAGTAACGTCCTGATGAATGCTGCTCTGAACGTCCTCATGACATCCGCCGAAAATGTGTATGCCTCTCATACGCTTTACCACATAAACGGCAAGTGTAAGAGCTGCCGCAAGCGGTATGCAAAGGATAATACCTGTTGTTAACAAAAGACTTTTGATCGTTATTCCCATATCATTTTCCTCCATAGACTATTGCCTATTTTCCGTAGCTGCCTGCACTTTCTTCAGCGAGGACAACTTCCAGCACTTCGTCCATGATACACTTCAGTCTGCCGCTGTGGTACCCCATAACCATAACGAACAGAGCCTTTCTCAGCTTGTCCTCATTGGCGATCTCAGCACTGTGCTGTGAGATCTCACTGTCAATGAGTGCCCTGAGAGCATCAGGAGCAAATGCGCCGTTCTCCTCAGCCGTGAAGATGATGCGGCAGAGCATATTGTAAAGATGTATATCGGCGATTATATCGTCAGAACTGTCCTCGACGTCACCGTTCACATAAGCCATAAGGTGAGCAATATCGTCGAGCTTCATCGAACTCCGGAGCATATTGATGAGCAATATACGCAGCACCTGCTTTTCAGAGTATTTCTTGCCGGTAGCTGACGATACCCAGCCGCGTTTTATCCAGTTCTGGACGGTAGTTCCGCCAAGACCTGTCAGCGTAGAAAGCTGCGACAGCGTAAGACCTCCTGTGGCTCTCAGCACTGGTTCTATCAGTGAAAAAGCATTGTTTCGTGCTGATTCCACATATTCGAGTGTAGTTCCGGGTATGTATCTATCGTTCATCTGATCTCTCCTCTCGTCGATGATATGATTATATCACAAGTTCACTTGAACCGCAAACATTGTCCGAGGACGATTTGAAGTGTTTTAGCATATTTTTTGGAATTTATCATTGTATTTCTCACTAATTCACTCGATTACTCGCTTTTTCACATTATTTCATCTGCAACATCAGCTCTGACACACCTCATATATAAAAAGGTGCAGTCTTTTGACCGCACCTTTTCCGTTAAACCGTATAGCCCTTTTCTCTCAGCTTGTCAATGACATCGCCGAGCACCGCTGCATTGGTCTCAGAGACCGAGTGGAGAAGCAGTATCTCTCCCCCGTGCGCGGACTCCGTCAGCTTCTTCACAGCTTCGTCAGGCGACGGCTGATCATCGGTTTTCCAGTCCACATAAGCGTAGCTCCAGAATACCGTCCTGTAACCGCACCTCTTTACTGTTTCAAGTGACGCATCGGAGTATTCTCCGCACGGACACCTGAAAAGCTGCATCTGATAGCCGTAGTTGTTCATCACATAATTGTGAAGCGACATTATCTCCTCTTCAGCCTTAGCTTCGGAGAGCTCCGGCAGACTCGCATGAGTCATACCGTGGTTTCCGAGGACGTGTCCCTCGTCTATCATACGCTTCACAAGGGCAGACTCCTTTTTGGCATAGTCGCCTGTCAGGAAAAAGACTGCCGTAACGTCCTTATCCCTGAGGGTATCGAGTATCTTAGCGGTGTAGCCGTTCTCGTAGCCCTGATCGAAGGTAATGATGATCCTGTTCTCGTCAGATGAGAGAGCGTAGGCGTCGAGTCCGGCGTACCGGCTGTTGAACTCCACCGCACCGCAGGGACGGTTTTTCTCGTCAACGGCAGTTCCCTGTCCGTAGCCTTTTTTAGTGGTATCAGCAGCGACGGCAGCAGTTCCGGTCATAGATAGAGCAGTAAGAGCTGCCACCGACTGTATCAGTATCTTCATCTTAAAAGTCCCTTCCGATCATCTGCGGAGAATATCTCCGCAAGGCTATTATATCACCGGAAGCCTGTAATATTACTGGCATTAAATGAAAACGGCAGCCCTGAAAGCTGCCGCTGAACGCTATAAATACAGAATTTCGCGTCTCGACCTTGTCCGGAAGCACACGCGGAACTATACTCATATCTGAAGGTAAGATTTTACAAGTGCCTGAAGAAGCTCGTCACGGTCGATGTGGCGAATGAGACTTCTTGCATTGTTGTAAGTGGTTATGTATGTCGGATCCTCTGACAGGATATAACCAACTATCTGATTTATGGGGTTATAGCCCTTCTGGACGAGGGCGTCGTAAATTACCGTAAGATTGCGGCGAAGTTCCGCTTCCTTATCCTCATTGACGGTAAAGGTCATGGTTTTATCAAACATTATATCAGCCTCCTGACGGGTAAAACTGCTCTGCTCCGGACATATCCGTCCGGAAAAAAGCAAGGGAGAATTCCCTATGTATATATTATAACCTAAAACTCCTGACATTTCAATAGCAGCCCGATATTTTTCCCGATTTGACTGTATTTGCTATCTGATTTTATATACTTTGCACAATATGTACTCCGGAGACTAAGCTCCGGACTCAGGTCAGAGCTCAGTCGCAGCAGCCTGTTCTCTTCACGAAAGAGTTGCAGTCTGTACACTCGGGTACGGTAGGATCATCCTCGTGAGTTCCGACAGATATACAATCGAGACCGCAATAGTTCTCGGTCACCATATTGTGCTGGCACTGTGAAACGCTGCATCTGATGTGATCATTTTTCTTGTGTTCCTGCATTTTTATCTCTCCTTGATTTTGTATATGATCCAGACGGACCATTACTATTATTGACACCGAAACGATAATTATTCACAGAGAGTTTATTAAAAATTAACAATTATTTTCGTTGACAAATCAATATTTATGTGTTATAATAATAAATGTAAAGAGAAGAAAAAGTTCAATACCTCTCAACAACATACGGTACGCTGCCGTTTCTGCTATTTGAATGCTTTTTCATTCCCCCTTAGAAAGCCCTCCCTGCCACACCGGGGAGGGCGACTCCTTTTCTGACAAAAAAATCCCCCGCAGACCTCTCAGCCTGTGGGGGATATCTTTTATAAGACCTTATTATGCCTTGTTTACGCTTCCGAAGAGCTCCATCTTCTCCTTGACCTTTGCCTTGATAGCCTCAAAGCCGGGTGCGAGGAGCTTTCTGGGATCAAAGCCCTTGCCCTGCTGATCCTTGCCAGCCTCGATGTACTTTCTTGTAGCCTCAGCAAATACGAGCTGACACTCTGTGTTTACGTTGATCTTTGCAACGCCGAGTGAGATAGCCTTTGTGATCATATCGTCAGGGATACCTGTACCGCCGTGGAGTACGAGAGGCATATCGCCGACCTTCTTGTTGATAGCCTCGAGAGTCTCAAAGCTGAGTCCCTCCCAGTTTGCGGGATATACACCGTGGATGTTGCCGATACCAGCTGCGAGGAAGTCTACGCCGAGATCAGCGATCATCTTGCACTCATCAGGATCTGCGCACTCGCCCTTACCGATAACGCCGTCCTCTTCACCGCCGATAGCACCTACCTCAGCCTCGATAGAGAGACCAAGACCGTGAGCAACGTTTACGAGCTCTGTTGTCTTAGCAACGTTCTCGTCGATCGGGAAGTGTGAACCGTCGAACATGATAGATGTAAAGCCAGCCTTGATGCACTTGTAGCAGCCCTCATATGAGCCGTGATCGAGGTGAAGTGCAACAGGAACTGTGATGCCGAGAGACTTGTCCATAGCTGCAACCATAGCTGCAACAGTCTCAAAGCCTGTCATATACTTACCAGCACCCTCAGAAACGCCGAGGATAACGGGAGAATTGAGCTCCTGAGCTGTGAGAAGGATAGCCTTAGTCCACTCAAGGTTGTTGATGTTGAACTGGCCTACTGCGTATTTGCCTGCTCTTGCTTTCTGGAGCATTTCGGTAGCTGAAGTTAACATAGATAAATTCCTCCTGAGAATTTCATTTACAGAGCTGAACGCCCTATCGTTAACATTATAACACACTGTTCCGGAAATTGCAAGCATTAATTTCCGATTTTTGCAAATTGCATCGCCGTCGCACTAAACACTGATAATTAAAATGCAAAAAATCGGAAATTTCCCCTTGCAATTCGCCGCAAGCTGTGATATAATAAGATGTAACCGTGCTTATGCACAACTTATTATTATGAAAAGAGGAATTGAAATGCCTGCAAATATCGTAGTAGGAACACAATGGGGCGATGAAGGTAAAGGTAAGATCATCGACATTCTCGCTTCCCGTGCTGACGTAGTCGTACGTTCACAGGGCGGAAACAACGCCGGTCATACCGTCGTTAACAACGGAGAGGTCTACAAGCTCCACCTTATCCCTTCCGGTATTCTCTACCCCAATACTCTCTGCCTTATCGGCGCAGGAGTGGTTCTCGATCCTAAGGATTTCATCGGCGAACTCGACAGCCTCGCTCAGAGAGGCATCAAGACTGAAGGTCATCTCAAAGTCGATCCCCGCGCCCAGATCGTTATGCCATGGCATATCGCTCTCGACGGTCTCTCAGAGGCTTTCCGCGGCGGCAAGGACATCGGTACTACCAAGCGCGGTATCGGACCTACATATATGGATAAGTATGAACGCTGCGGCATCCGTATGTACGATCTCGTTCACCCCGAGGTGCTCGCAGAGAAGATACAGTCAACAGGTAAGCTCAAGAACAAGATAATCACTGAGGTCTACGGCGGCGAAGCATTCGACCTCGACGCTGTCACCAAGGAATACACTGAGTACGGCAAGCGCCTCCTCCCCTATATGGACGACGTTTCCGTTCTCACCTTCGACGCTCACAAGGCAGGCAAGACAATTATGTTCGAGGGAGCTCAGGCTACTCTCCTCGATATAGATTTCGGTACTTACCCCTATGTTACTTCCTCACACCCCCTCTCAGCAGGCGTTTGTGTAGGAACAGGCGTAGGTCCCAAGGTCATCACAAACATCATCGGTGTTGCCAAGGCTTATACCACAAGAGTCGGCAAGGGACCTTTCCCGACAGAGCTCGATGACGCAACTGGCGACCAGATCAGAAATGTCGGAGGCGAATTCGGTACAACTACCGGACGTCCGAGAAGAACAGGCTGGTTCGACGCTGTTATCGTCCGTCACTCAGTAAGAGTAAACGGTCTCGACAGCCTTGCTATCAACAAGCTCGACACACTCGCAAATATCCCCACTCTTAAAATGTGCGTAGCTTACAAGAAGCCCGACGGTACTGTTACCGAGAACTTCCCCGCTACCCTCGAGGAACTCGACGGCTGCACTCCTGTTTATGAGGAGTTCCCCGGCTTCACTGAGGATATCTCAAAGTGCACCAGCTTCAATGAGCTCCCCGAAAACTGCAAGCGCTATATCAAGCGTCTTGAAGAACTCGTTGGCTGTCCTGTAAGCATGGTAGGTATCGGTCCCGACAGAAGCCAGATACTCGAAAGATAAGATCATATTGCAATTTCAGAATATGAGGTGAATCGAATGTACGACGAAAACAGCTTCGGCGGCGGTCTGCCGGAGGACATAGACTACACCCCGGATCAGCCTAAAATGGGCGCTCCGACCGGAGTTTCAGCACCCGTTCTCGACGACATAGACTATGTTGCTCCCTCTGCAAAGAAGGAAGGTCCCACGGGAGTTTCCGCTCCTGTCCTTGATGATATGGACACCTATGTGCCGGAAACCTCAAAGAAGGACGGTCCTACCGGAGTTTCAGCACCTGTTCTCGATGATATGAGCAGCTATACTCCTGACAGCTCCGCTAAAAAAGGCGCTCCCACAGGAGTTTCCGCCCCCGTTCTTGATGACGGCTACACAGCTCAGACTGAAAATAAGCCGCCCGTTATGTCCGATGAGGATATCATAAACGGTCTCACCCCGGAGCTCAGAGCACGCTTCGATGCGCTCCCTGCTGACAAGCAGAAGCAGATCGTGGATATGAGACGTTCTCAGCTCGGCGCAGTAGCTCCCCCGGAAGCTGTAAAGGCTCCGGTCCTCGACGAGGATAACTACACTCCTCCCCCGAAGAAGGAAGCTCCCGCCCAGCCAGAGGAACCCATTACTGCTCCCGTACTCGACGATGAGCCAGAAGCTCCCAAATATGTCCGCAAATTCGTTGACGAGGACGCTGAACGCGCTAAGAGCGAGGCAAGAAACAAGGTCTCCGCTTCTCTCGTCTCCGAGCAGAAGGACTCCAAGGAAAGCCTCCGCATGATGCTCGCTCTCAAGGAGGAGCGTCAGGCTGAACTCGCAAAGAAGGGCTTCACCATTACTATTATTATTGCAGTTATCGGTATGATAGGCGCTATATGCTTCTATCTGCTCTATTCCGGTCAGCTCGGTCTCTCCTATAAGGACAGCATGAGCGGTATCAGTTCAAAGGTCGAGGGGCTTTCGCTCTACCTTGCCGCTATCTCAGGAATATGTGCGCTCGGACTTATAAGCGGTCTCAACATCTTCAAGACTCTCGCTTCGCTCTCATATCTCCTGCTGACCTTCATACAGATCTTCCCCGGTATCGGTATGATACCCCAGCACGAAGGTCCTATGCCAAAGATCGCAGCTCTGTACGCAGTTGCTCTGCTCTGCTCGATCGCAGTTTTCGTTGCGCTTGCAGCGAGCGAGGCTGTCGGACAGTTCTTCAAAAAAGAAAAGATACAGTACGATTAACTTTAAAGGGACACACAGCTGTGTGTCCCCCTTTTTTGCACTATGAAGCGTTTTTATGTGCTCTGCTGCGCGAACCTTCTGCACCACCTATCAGCATCAGCACCATTATGATAAGCATCAGCGACGGCACCGGCGACTGTGCTTTATGTACCGCCGCCCGGACGCTCGAAACAGTCACCGTTTCATTCTGTATGAAGTACGGAGTTATCAGCTTTCCGACTGCAAAGCTCGCTGCCCCTGCCGTACCTCTGAGCAGCACCAAAGGTGCTGCACGGCGGAGTCTGCCCCCGTTTATCGCCTGTATCTGAAATATGACGCAGACTCCGCCGAAGGACGCAAGTCCACAGAGGTACGGCAGCAGTTGATAGTTGCCGTGCTCAAGTCCGCCGACAGCAGTAACATCAAGAATTGCGCGTATTATCTGCCGTGAATTATCGCCGGAAGTTCCGCTTGCACAGGAAAGCAGTTTGCCGGCAGCCGGAACAGCTCCGATAAGATCAAGTGCCGAGCTCACGACAGAAAACGCCATTATCATAAAGCAGACTCCGGCGAGAGAATGTCCTGCCGAAACCGTACACTCCGTCATCATTTGAGTAGTCAGGTGTATTCCGCCGCCCCTTCCGCACGGAGTGCTCCCCCTCCGCAGAAAAGGCGACAGCAGCAGTGCAAGCAGGAGGTTTGAAGCCGCCGCAGAAATGAATATCACCCTCCCGACTGCCGCAGAACCGTAAAGCTGCTGTGCGGCAACACCGTTTATAAAGGCAGGTCCTGCACCGAAGCACAGTCCTCCGAGCAGCTCAGCACGTCTGTTGCCGAGCCTGCCCTCGTCGATCATAGCCGCAAGCATTTTCGCTCCTACGGGATAACCGGCAATCATGCTCAGCAGGAATATCCCGAATTCCTCACCGTTCAGTCCAAACAGCTTCCGCGCAGGAAGATCGGCATATCTCCCGAAGCTGCGGCAGATACCGCTCCGGACAAGTATCGACGAAACGGCAGTCATTCCGAAAAGCGACGGCACTACCACATATATGCACCGCTCTGCTGCTCCGGAAACCGCTGTGCTCACCCTGTCGCTCTCCGCGATACAGTACACAGCCGCCAGCACCGCAGCGATCATCTTTGCTGCCGAAGCGGCTTTTTTTATCATCTCTTTCATATCCATCACCTGTACATACATATTATTTAGAACGTAACATTATACATACGAGGTGATCTGATGTTTGGTTTACTTGCCGATATGGCAGCCGACTCGCTGTGGCTCAAGCCGCAGATATATTTCGACTGCGACCGGGAAATGGTCATCGAAAACTGCCGGCGTATCGAAGAATACAACGACGTCTGCATACGGCTCGTCTCGGGAAGGCTCGGTATAAGTGTGTGGGGCTGCGGTCTCGAAGCTGACGGCTACGGTTCAGGCGGACTCGTCATACGCGGTAAGATATCGCAGGTGGAATTTGAGGAAAGGGGGGGCAGCGACAGTGAAAGATCAGCTGAGGGGCTGCGTCCGGATAAGCGCAGAGGGTAAGGAGCTTTACCGCTTCATAAACAGCATACACCACAAACGGATAAGCTGCCGCAGTCAGCGGTGCCGCAAGGACGTTTTTTCCGCGGACATATACCGCCGCGACCTCAGAGAAGTGAGACTTCTCGCCGAGGAATACGGCATCAGTCTTGACTGCCGCGAGTACACAACTCTCTCGTCGTTCCTGCTGAGGTACCGCAGGCGTTTCGGGCTTCTCATAGGGGCGGTCATAGTCATAGCCTCAGCGCTCTACTTCTCCGGCAGAGTCATGACTATCGAGATACAGGGCAACTCCGCCGTGAGCAGCAGCGACATCATCGCCGCCCTCGACGAACTCGGTATAAAGCGCGGCGCAGACATCAGCAAGCTCGACTTTCATTGGTGCGAGAACGAGCTCCGCGTCAGAGTCGAGGGCATATCGTGGGCTTCTATCCGACGCACCGGCAACCGCATCGTTGTTGAGGTCACAGAGGTGGTTCGTCCGCCGGAAGCCCCGAAAATGCGTGTTCCGTGCAATATCGTCTCAACAAAGAAAGCAAAGATCACGTCCTTCACCGTTCAGGACGGCTTCCTTATGCACAAGATAGGCGACTACGTTGCAGAGGGCACTCTCCTTGTCAGCGGAGTTTCCACAAGCACCTCCGGCGGCATAATGCTCCACCACTCTATGGGCAGCATCATCGGAGCCTACGATGAACAAGTCACCTTTACAGGCTCTTTCACGCCTATCCGCACCGTCCGAACAGGCAGGGAGAAAAATGAGCGTTCACTCAGGCTTTTCAGTCTGGATATTCCGCTGTACATAGGCAAAAACAAGTTCACCAGCTTCGACACGGAGACCTCAGAGTCGCCGGTAGTGCTCTTTGGGAAAGAGCTCCCCATTTCCCTTGAACGCCGCCGCTACACCGAGACCACTCTCACAGGCACTACCCTCACCGAGCAGCAGCTCGAGGACGAACTCAACAAGAAGATATTCATATATGAAAAGAACTTCATCGGTGAGGATACGAAAATACTTTCCCGCAGCATCGAAAAAAACGTCACACCCGAGGGTATGACGCTCACTGTGAACTACTCGCTCGAAGGCGATATCGGAAGAGAAAAGGAACTCCTCATCAAAAACTGACATACAAAAGCGGCAGCCTGTTAAAGACTGCCGCTGCTTATTTCATCAGGATCTGCTGCCCTTGAAGAGCTGCTTGATAACGAGTCCTGCACCGCCTGCGGTGAGTCCGAACATAAAGATGAACTCATAAGCACTCGTTGTTTTCCAGTAAATGTGAGTTGTCATAAAGACGCTCGCCAGTATGATGACCACGCCGACCGCAAGTACCGCCAGACCAAAGCCCTTCTTATCCATCATGAATATCATTCCGATACCTATTATCGCCGGAAGGAGAACCATTCCGCTTGAGAGGTGGAACGAACCGATATGGTAGGAATAAAGTCCCCAGTTGCTTGTAACGTTGATATTCTGGAGTATCATATAAAGACCTGCTGCGAGCATAAGCAGTCCTATGAAGAACTGGAGAAGGTCTTTACTGTTATCACTGCTGCCGGTGCTTCTGCCGGTATAATGAGTTTCCGTGTTGACACGGTGGCTCTTGAGCTCTTCGTATATCTTTTCGAGCTCCTTATCGCCAGTGTTTTTTTCCATATCAATATCCTCCTTTATTAGCTGCTGATAGTCATTATAAACTATATTCGGAAAAATGTCAATAGCCTGCTGCGATACGGAGTATATCACCGTAAAATCTTGCGGAATCGCTTGCGAACCTGAAATTATGGTCACCGGGGTTCTGTATCTGCATAACGACGATGTAGGAGCCGTTTGCGCCGTAGTCAGAATAGTCGGAGTATTCCGGCTTTTCAGCGGAATTGTCGCTGTTGTTCCTGAGGCAGCCTGTTATGTAGAGGTAGTCCCCTGCACCGACTTCCGCCGTACCTGTCTTGGCATACAGCGTATAGCCGTCCGGAACAGCGATGCCCAGCTTATCGGCAACGCCCTTCATACCATCAAGCAGCACCTGACGGCAGTTCTCAGGGATAGTACCTATGACGTCATAGGGCTTGCTTCCCTCGCCTGCGGAGGTCTTTCCGTCGTTGGTATCGGCGTATTCCTTGACCGTGAACGGTCTGACCATATCGCCGAATACTGCTTCTCTGCCGAGTGCTGCAAGATACAGCGGACAGGTCTTGACGTAGGACTGACCGAAGGCGCTTCGTCTCAGGTCGTCGTCGCAGTTTATCTCTATGTAATTCTCAAAAGGTCCGAAATCGCAGTCGATGTCGTAGTCCCTGCCGAAGTGGAAAATATCAGCGAGGTCGGTGAGGACCTCCTCCATACCTATCTGCTGGAAAGCCTTTGCGAAGAATACGTTGCTCGAATTTACGATAGCCGATGAGAGAGTTCTCTCAGCCATCGGGTAGGAGCCGCGGTTGGAGTCCCAGTCCCAGTTGTGGATAGAGGTACCCGAATATTCCCAGTTGCCCTCGTCGGGAAGAGAGGTCACACCGTGCTTTGCAGCGACTACCGCTGACATTATCTTGAAGCAAGAGCCCGGGCTCGCATTCTGGAAAGCACGGTTAAGGAATGCTCCTGAGGGCAGCGTATCCGCATAGGAATGGTCAGCGCGGTACATATCCGGATCATACGAAGGATAGGATACCTCTGACATAACGGAGCCGTCCGTCCTCATTACGACTACTGAGCCGACGATATTGCTGTTCTGCATATATTCGTATATCTTGTCCTGAACATCAGAATTGAACGTAAGTCTTGCCGACTGTCCCACATTATCGTGTCCCTGAACAGGAGTGGGGTTCTTCTGAAGGAGCTGCTCGCTCAGAACAGCATCAAGTCCGCCGGACTCCCTGCTGAGGATATTGGCAAAGCTGATCTTGTGGTTCTGGTCGTAGTATCTTGCACTCGTATCGCCCTCATACTCGCTGTACACGAGAACGTTTCCGGCGCAGTCATAGAGGTCTCCCTTGACTATCGGCTGGGTGGTAGTTGTCGTGGTAGTAGTGGTAGTTTCCACGGTAGTAGTGGTTGTGGTCTGAGTAGCTGTTGTAGTTGTCTCCGATGTAGTAACCGGCTCTGTATAGATGTGTTCATTGCCGATAACGCCGGAGTTTTCCCCTGAACTGAGCCCTGAAAGACTGGTATTGCTGCTTGTGTGCGATACCGAAGTACACGAAAACAGGGCTGCTGACATAGCTGCCGCAGATAAAACGGCAGTGATCCTTTTAAAATCTGATCCCATAATATCATTTCCGATCATAAATTTCGGGTATTTCCCGTCAAGAACATTATACTCTATTTTCCATATCCCGTCAATTAAAAATTGGTAACATTTTTGTACGTTCCGGATAATCACCGACAGAAAAAGGACTGCTTCCAAGCAGTCCTTTCCCGCAGCGGCACAAGCGGAGAAGCACCGCTGCTGTTATGATATATGTTTTCTTTTCTCTTTCTTATTTAGTAGTACCGCCTGAAAGAGTACCGCCGATGCAGACTGTCTGCGGTGCAGCTGAGATAAGATCAGTACCGCCGCTGACTGTTCCGCCTGTGTAAAGGCTGAGCGAGCTGTCTGAGAGGTTCTTGCTGATATTTCCGTTCGCCGAGAGGAACGATACAACGATCTTTCCTGAATTGTCAACGAATGAATAGCGTGTTGCAAGATTTGTGTTACCGGCAGTCATAGTGATACCGGTTCCGCCCTTGGTATTGATAGTAAATCCGCCGCCGTCGCCGCAGTCAAGGGGTTCCTGACCGTTTGCACAGTAATAGCCGCCGGTAATATTGATGTTGCCGTTTGAGTCAAAGGCATCGTGGTCGCCGTTTGCAGAGTTTACAACAGCGAGTCCACCCTTTATGTTGATGGAACCTGAGAAATTGCTCGAGCCCCAGCCGGGGAAGCCGCCGCCTGAACCATCGCTGCCGCCAGCAGCGTTGTAGCCGTCATCACCTGAAACTACATAGACAGTTCCGCTGTTCTGATAAATAGTAACAGCTTCTACTCCCTCGTAGCACTTGGGAATATATATCACTACGTCGTCAAAGGTGTTTGCAGCAGTTTTTCCGATAGTGAGCGTGGTGTCGGAGTGCAGTCCGTCATCAGCGCTCTTCAGAACGAGATTTCCGCCGTTTATATCCATAGCACCTGCACTGTGCAGGCAGTCATCGGAGGAGTCTATGGTAAGACTGCCGCCGTTTATGGTTATAGTGCCGCCGCTCTTTAATGTAGTTCCGTCATCTTCAAAGAGTCCGGAAGCCTTGATGCCCTTTGCAGTATTCTGAGTGTGGTTGGCATTGCCGTCCATTCCGAAGCCGCCGGGACCTCCGGGGAAGCCTCCGCCTCCGCCCGGGAAACCTCCGCCGCCCTGCCAGCCGCCGCCTCCGGGCTGCTGCTGACCGCCTGTTGAAGAGGAAGAAGATGTTCCGGTGAAGGAGGAACCCTTGTAAACCGTGATGTCAACATCGCCGCCGTTCATAACGAACGACTGCTGAGCCTGTATGCCGTCACCGCCTGAGCTGTTCTCAACATCAGCGTTGAGAGCCTCACAGTTGATAGTGATCTTGCCGCCGTTGATGGTGACATTTCCGTAGTTCTTGCCATCAGCAACTTCGTCAGATGTGGACTTGATGCCGTCGCCGTACTTGGTGTTGACATTCAGAACTAATCCTGAATTGTCAGCAGCTGTTCCGTCTGCCTTGACATCATCGCCGATAATAACAGAGTCCTTGCCGCGTATACCGTCATCGACAGCGTTCACGGTAAGATTTCCGTTGTAGATCTTTATATCATTCTTGCCGACTATCGCATCGTCACTGTTGCCGTTCACCGTAAGAGTACCGCTGCCCTTGAACTTTATATCGTCACGGGCAAAGATCGCTCCCTCAACGGTATTGGTCTTACCGTCGCTGTCGGTGTAGTTCTGAGTGTGTGATGTTCCGTCGGAAATAGCATTCACAGTCCCCTTCTTGGCAACTATCTGCACCTCATCGCCCACAGAGGCAACATATATAGGAGCAGTGGTGCTGTTTGAGAGGTCAGCGCCGGACAGGTCGAGCTCAACGACTGCTGCGGGATAGGCAGTCTTGTCAACATCGACGATTATCTGGGCTTCCTTGCTCTCACCGGAAACTGTGAATGTTCCGGGCTTAGTAATTGTAACAGCGCTTCCGTTTACGGTCGCTGTATCAGCTGACGCGCTTGTCTCAACTGATACGCCGTTAAAATTTATGGTATTTTCTTCTGTGTCATGATCCTCTGTTTCTGGTACCGGGAA
This sequence comes from uncultured Ruminococcus sp., assembly GCA_900318825.1. Classification (GTDB taxonomy): domain Bacteria; phylum Bacillota; class Clostridia; order Oscillospirales; family Ruminococcaceae; genus Ruminococcus. Next base: position 75,292 of record ONMB01000012.1, on the reverse strand, counting down.
CTCTGCTGCGGGATCAACGTTATCGAATGTATTTACGCTGTCCGTGAGATCAAATCTTACGCTCTTAGCCTCACCTGTGCCATAAGCAACCTCCGCACCGTTGCCGAGATTTTGTATGAATACCTGCTTGCCTGTGAGCATTGAAGGATCAGACATCAGAACGTACTTGTACTTCTTCGTGAAATCCACCTTGCCGCTCATAGAGCTTACAAAAAGTGTATTGGCTTTCTTCCATGTACCGTCCTTGGTATTTGTGGCATCGTCGATACAGTTGAGGAGCATTACTGCCTGACCTGATGCTGTAACGTTCTTTGCCTGATTGTCGGTAGCTGTTGCGATGACTGTACCGCCTGTGATGTTAATGCCTGTCGTTGCTGTGAAGCCGCGGTCTCCGCCTGCTGCGATAGTACCGCCCGAGATGTCGATAGTAGTATCAGCCTGAACAGCGTCGTTGCCAGCCTTGATGCTGGTGCTTCCGCCGGAAACTGTCACTGCGCCCTTTGAGGACTTGATACCGTCGCCCTCAGCGTCAACTTTGAGAGTACCGCTCTTTACTGTGAGAGACTTCTTACCGTTGAGACCGTTGGTCTTGTCGGTACTGTTGAGAGTCTTGACGTTTATATTACCGCCGTTTATCTTGAGGTCGTTCTTGCAGTTTACAGCGTCCTGGGTATTGACTGTGATATTGAGTATGCCGTTACCCTTATCGCCGCCCTTTATAGTAAGGTCGTCCTTAGCCTCGATGACCGCGTCGCCGGAAGCTGTTCCGTCAGCGCTGAGATAAGCAGTATCGCCGTCGGTGATAGTGTTCTCAGTGTCATCAACGATGTTGACAGAGGTGTTCTCGGCATTTGAAACGAGGATAGCCGGTGCGGACTTGCCTGTGATGTTTACGCCGTTGAGGAAGAGCTTGACTGTATCGGGATCAGCTGCCTCATCGGGAATATTAACGCATATCTGACCATCCTCGAGAGTGCCTGATATAAGGTAAGAACCAGAATGTGTGATCGTTATCACATTCTGCGCTTCATTTACTGTAAAATAAGTTGTCTTGTCAGCATCACAAGCAGCTTCGATAGTTTTTCCGGTGAGATTTATCTCAACATCATAATCCGCTGCTGTCTGTTCCTCTACCGGGAACTTGTCGATAAGTCCGAGCTTGTGCTTCTGGATAAGCAGAGCGTCGGAGTTTGTCAGACCAGCCTTTCCGTCAACATCTGCGTTTCTTTCGCCTGCCGCAGAGATGCTGACCTCGCTCTTGCCCTGAGCGTACTTGTCAGGATTTGTTGATACCTGCATAACGAGCACAGCGTCTGCGATATTCACATAGCCGTCGCAGTTTGCGTCGCCGTAGAGCTTTCTTACAGCGCCGGTCGTTTCAGCGGCATAGCTTGCTGCCGGCATAGCTGCTGCGAGTACGCACAATGATGAAAGACCTGCGAGTATTTTCTTAACTCCTGATTTTTTCATAAAGCATTTCTCCTTCATAAATTCCCCTGAGAGGTAGGGATCGTTACCTGTGATTATGAGTATAGCAGTGCTTTCTTAAAATAATCTTAAATTCCCCTTAAATTGCGGAATACTTGTCGTTAATTGCGAAATCCGTCAGAATTATTTGACATAAGCTGAAAAAGGGTATATTATAAATTACAGAAAGAAATATTACGCTCTGTACTATTATAATAAAAAATAACATTTCATTATATTTAGTATACTATTGTTACACAAAGGGATCTTGACCGCAATTCTCACCATTCTTTAACAATTCTTCCGCAATAATTGCACAGTCGATTTAAGGTTGTTTTAAGAATGGACGGCTATAATATAGTCAAATGATACGAAAGGAGCGTGAATCTCCGGAATTTAGGCTCTCCGGAGAATAATATGGCTATTAATACTTTTGCACGCAAAGAGATCAAATTCCTTCTTGATATGCACCAGTATCACTCTCTTATGGAAGTCATCAGCCAGTATATGGAACCCGATAAATTCTGCGTTGGCGGAAAAGAATACGGCATATACAATATCTACTATGATACACCCGACGACTACCTTATAAGAGAGTCCCTCTCAAAACCATACTATAAGGAAAAGATCAGACTCCGCAGCTATTACTCACCGGCTGCTCCTGACGACACCGTCTTTCTCGAGATCAAAAAGAAGATTGGCGGCATCGTTACAAAACGCAGAGTTGCAATGACGCTTGAAGAGTCCGAAGCCTACTTCGCAGACCGTTCAAAGCCAGCTATGGATAAATACATCACACAGCAGGTATTCCGCGAACTCGACGTATTCCTCGGCAACTACCCTATCGCGCCGAAGCAGTACATAAGCTATCAGCGCGAAGCCTTCTTCGGCAAGGAAAACAGCGATTTCCGCCTCACCTTCGACCGCAAGATAACCGAGAGACGCTTCGACCTCAGCCTCGGCTATGAGAGCTACGGCAACTACATCATAGGTGCAGATCAGAGACTCATGGAAGTTAAGGTCTCGGACGCTATGCCCGAATGGCTCGTGAAAAAGCTCTCAGAGCTCGGCATATTCAAGACCAGCTTCTCAAAGTACGGAAGAGCTTATGAAAATTTCGTCAAGGAAAAACTCCGGAATGACAATAAGCAAATCTATATCTCAGGTATCTCTATGATCCATAACCCGGTAATAATGAACAGGAGTGTGTAATATTATGTTCCCAAACGGTTTTTTCGGCAATGTTTTGTCAAAATATGAAGACGGCGTCGTTAAGAGCGATACTATAACAGGCAAGGACTTCTTTATCTGTATGTTCGCGGCGCTTATAATAGGTTTTCTCATCTCAATGGTCTATATCCTTTCGCACAGAAAGGAAGGCTACTCTCAGAGCTACGTCATGACAATGACTATGCTCCCGACTATCGTATGTATCATCCTCCTTACTATCAACTCCCTCGCAGGCGCACTAAGTGTTGCAGGCGCTTTCAGTCTCGTAAGGTTCAGAAGCGTCGCGGGCGATCCGAAAGACATCTCATACATCTTCTTTGCTATGGCAGCTGGTGTTGCCTGCGGAGTTGGATATGTAGGCTTCGCTGTATGCTTCTTCGTCGTACTCGGCATCGTGATGTATGCCCTCTCAGTCATCGACTTCGGCGCAAGCAGCAAGAGACATATGACTCTCAAGATCACTATCCCCGAAAACCTCGACTATCAGGGCGTTTTCGATCCCGTTCTCAACAAGTATACATCATTCCACAAGCTCAGAAGAGTTAAGACCACAAACTTCGGTACTCTCTTTGAACTCATTTACAGCGTTGAGATCGACGACAGCACAGACCAGAAGAAGTTTATCGACGAGCTCCGTGCTCTCAACGGCAATATGACTATCAACCTCGTATTCTTCAGATACGACGACAAGATCTACGAAAGCTGATAGCTACACCACCTCTTTAATATAACGGACAGCCGGACTCAGAGTTTCTCTGGTCTGGCTAATTCCGTATCTAAAGGATATCACAGTCAGGAGAAATTATTATGAAGTACAAAAGGTTAGCCGCTGCACTCGCAGCTCTCACTATGATGACAACTGCTTTTTCGTGCGGCAGGGACGCTGCAAGCAGCTCCTCAACAGCATCTCCGGCAGGCGTTTCAGGCTCGTCTGCATCTGCGGAAGCAGCTTCCGGTGCGGCTCAGAGTGCATCGGAAAAGTCCACTGAAAAGGGCACGGGCGCTTCAAATGAGAAATCCACTCAGACTTCATCACAGGCTTCGACGTCAGCCAGCGGCAGCAATAACGGTCAGAAAGCTACAAGCGCTTCCGGAAACAGCAACCCCACAGCAGATAACGGCGGAAACAGCTCAGGCGGTCAGACAGCTCAGCAGGCAACTGAGCCGGGAGCTTCCGGCGGAAGCGGTTCAGGCAGCAACTCCGGCAGCGGCAGTTCAGGTGAAAGCTCCGGCGGAAGCTCAGGAAGCCCACAGACTCCGCAGCAATCTCCGGCTTCGGGCGGTGGGAACACTTCAGGAGGAAGCTCCGGGGGAAGTTCCGGCGGCTCACAGACTCCACAGAAGGCAACAACTCCAGCGCAAACTCCTTCGGGCGGCGGCTCACAGAACAGCACTCAGCCTGCCGAGGAAGAGGAAAAATCCTACACGGCTGAGATAAAGCTCGGCTCAAAGCCTTCCATAACCGGCGAGAACGCCGTTGCGGACGGCTCGACAGTCAAGATAACCTCCGGCGGCGACTACCTCTTCACAGGAAAGGTCTCAGACGGTCAGATATACGTCAGCACTGCCTCAGAGGAAAAGGTAACGATAATCCTCAACGGCGTGGATATCACTTGCAGCTACGGTCCGGCGATATACGTCGGCGAAGCAAAGAAGTGTACCGTCAAGGTCAAGGAGGGCTCCGTTAACAACCTCGCCGACACGACCAAGGACAAGAAAAACGACGGCGTTATCTTCTCCAATGACACTCTCCGTATCAAAGGCAACGGTACGCTCAACATAAATGCCGGCAACGCTCACGGTATCTCCAGCGACGATGACGTCATCTTTGACAACAGCATCTGCAACATCAAAGCTGTGAAGTCCGGCATCTGCGCAAACGACGACATCAGTATCAACGGCGGTACACTCACTGTCACTGGCGGCACAAACGGTCTCAAGTCCAAGGGCAGCATCAATATCAACGGCGGTACTTCGTACATATACGGCGGCAAAAAGGAAGAAAAAAGCTCGATATATGCGGCAGGTCCTTTTAATTATAATGACGGCACTCTCCTTGCAGCCGGAAATCAGGTCACAGCGCTTTCAAACGCGACAACTCCCTATGTTATAACCGACCTCGGCGGAACTGTCTCCGGCGGGACAACCGTCAAGCTCTCGATCAACGGCAAGGAAGCGGCTTCGCTGACACCTCCGAGTGACTTCCGTTGTGTTCTCATGCTCTCACCGGAGCTCGTTGCCGGAAGCAAGTTTGGTATCAGCGCCGGCTCAGACCGCAAGGGTGAGTTCTCAGTTGATAAGGGAAAGAACCTTTTTTCTCTATAACATAATATAATTTAACATAAAGTAATGCTCCGCTGTATCTTGCAGCGGAGCAATTTTTGGTCACATTAAATGTACGACCGCAATATACGAACAGTAGTGATTAATAAACTGTTAACGTGTAATATACAATAACTTATTTACAAAAAGTTGACAATAAAAACGTGCGTATTTTGCACAAAAGTATACATTTGTATAGTTTTGTTTGCAAATATATATTGTCAATATCAGACCTTTGCAATATAATATATACAGCAATGAAGATATTGGTATTCAGTATCAAGTACCCTCCCCTCTCATGTTCTTGATACTGAATATTAATTCATTGTAAGCCACAGAAATAGTTTTTGTCAATACTTAAAACTAACCCCTTTCATTTGTAATTTTTTCATGTTTTCTATTCTCAATAACTTCTTTTAACTTGTATCGCGGCAGACTCATAGTGCTAAACGGTTTACCGTTTGAGTCGCCGCATCCTTCCCGACTCGGGAAGGAATTTTTTTACATTGAAAAATTTGCAGATAAAATTATATAATCCGCTTGACAAATTCTATAAGATGTGCTAAAATATATTCAAAGAAACACGGAGGTGATCTGCAATGAAGAAAAGCGTTTACAGTCTCGTCCTCATGGACGACGTCATAAGAGCTGTTGACCGCGAAGCCTACAAGCGCGGCACGAGCCGCTCTAACCTCATCAACCAGATACTCGCCCAGCACCTCTCCTGCGTTACTCCAGAAATGCGTATGCAAGAGATATTCGGTTCGCTCTCAGACCTCGTCAGCAGCGCTTTCAGTATCCAGCAGCAGCGCTCGGCTTCCCTGATGACGCTGCGGACTGCCCTCGATTTCAAGTACCGCCCAACTATCAATTATAAAGTCGAGCTCGAACGCTCGCCGGACGAATTTCTCGGTACTCTCAGGGTGCAGATACGAACACAGAGCGTTCAGCTTATAGATATGTTCGGCAGCTTCTTCACCTACCGAGCCGAGCTCGAAGCAAAGGCTCTCGCTGCCCGCGGCTGTACTAACTACGTTTTCGCACTTGGAAACGGCAGCTTCTCACGCAGGCTCCTCAACTGCGGCCTCAGCGAGGAGGAGACCGGTCAGGCTATAAGCCGCTACCTCAACGACCTTAATACATCTATACAGACTTACTTTGCAGCTCCGCAGAGCTTTGCAGATTACGCACCGCAGCTTGCCCGCGACTACACAAAGCTGCTCGAGGAATTTATCTTGTAGCCGCTCTGTTCCATAAGCCGATAAGTTTTTTCAAGACAGGAGGATAATTATGAATTCTGAAAAGTACACACAGAAAACTATCGCCGCTATCGTAAAGGCTCAGAACATCGCGGTGATGAACTCAAATCAGATAGTTGAACCGGTACACATTTTCGCCGGTCTGCTCGCTCAGGAGAACGGTCTTATCCCTCAGCTCCTGAAGAAAATGAATATAGATACTGAAATGCTCTCCGCCGAGACCGATAAGCGCATCGGCGCTCTGCCAAAGGTCACCGGCAGCGGCAGGAGCTCACAGGTCGGGCTCTCCGGAAACGCAGACCGTGCCCTTATGACTGCCGAGCAGCTCGCTTCAAATATGAAGGACGAGTACGTCTCCGTAGAGCACGTTTTTCTCGCCCTCATCGCCTGCAAGGACAAGGACGTTGACTCTCTGCTGAAGTCCTTCAACATCACTCAGGACGCCTTCCTGAACGCTCTGATGAGCGTCCGCGGCAACACGAGAGTAACCAGTGAAAATCCTGAGGAGACCTACGATGTGCTCGCAAAGTACGGTCAGGAGCTCGTAGGACTCGCTCAGCGCAACAAGCTCGATCCGGTCATCGGACGTGACAGCGAGATAAGAAACGTTATCCGCATACTCTCGCGTAAGACTAAAAACAACCCTGTTCTCATCGGTGAACCCGGCGTCGGCAAGACTGCCATTGCTGAGGGACTCGCTCTGCGTATCGTCGCAGGAGACGTTCCTGACAGCCTCAAGGACAGGAAGATATTCTCGCTCGACCTCGGAGCACTCGTTGCCGGTGCGAAGTACCGCGGTGAATTCGAGGAGCGTCTCAAAGCCGTTCTCAATGAGATAAAGAACAGCAACGGTCAGATAATCCTCTTCATAGACGAGCTCCACACTATCGTCGGCGCAGGCAAGACTGACGGTGCTATGGACGCCGGTAACCTCCTCAAGCCTATGCTCGCAAGAGGTGAGCTCCACTGTATCGGCGCTACAACGCTCAACGAATACAGGCAGTATATCGAAAAGGATCCAGCGCTCGAAAGACGTTTCCAGCCCGTTCTGGTGGACGAGCCGACCGTTGAGGATACTATTTCTATATTAAGAGGACTCAAGGAGCGCTATGAGGTATTCCACGGCGTAAAAATACAGGACAATGCACTCATCTCAGCGGCGGTCCTCTCGAACAGATACATCTCCGACCGTTTCCTCCCCGACAAGGCTATCGACCTCATCGACGAAGCCTGTGCTACTATCCGCACAGAAATGGACTCTATGCCGACCGAAATGGACGAGATCTCACGAAAGATAGTCCAGCTCGAAATAGAAGAAGCCGCTCTCAAAAAGGAAAGCGACAACATCTCACAGGAACACCTCGCCGAGATACAGCATGAGCTCTCCGAGCTGCATGACAAGTTCAATGCGATGAAGGCAAAGTGGGAGAACGAAAAGACCGACATCACTGCCGTTCAGAAGCTCCGTGAGGAGATCGAGCATCTCAGCGGCGAGATAGACAAGGCTGAGCGTGAGTACGACCTCAACAAGGCGGCAGAGCTCAAATACGGCAGGCTCCCTGCTCTCAAGAAGCAGCTCGAGGACCTCGAACACAAGGCTGAACAGGATATCGGCGACGACCGTCTGCTCCGCGACAAGGTCACAGAGGAGGAAGTCGCAAAGATCGTCTGCCGCTGGACTGGCATACCCGTTGCAAAGCTCATGGAGGGCGAAAAGGAGAAGATACTCAACCTCGAAAATATACTCCACAAGCGCGTTATCGGTCAGGACGAAGCCGTTACAAGAGTCAGCGAAGCCATACTCCGCTCCCGTGCAGGAATTCAGGATCCCGACCGTCCTATCGGCTCGTTCCTCTTCCTCGGACCTACCGGTGTCGGCAAGACCGAGCTCGCAAAGGCTCTCTCAGAAACGCTCTTCGACGACGAGAAGAACATCGTTCGTATAGATATGAGCGAATATATGGAGAAACACAGCGTCAGCAGGCTCATCGGAGCGCCTCCCGGATATGTCGGCTACGACGAAGGCGGTCAGCTCACGGAAGCAGTCCGCAGAAAGCCCTACTCTGTCGTGCTCTTTGACGAGGTCGAGAAGGCTCATCCGGACGTTTTCAATGTGCTCCTGCAAGTCCTCGACGACGGACGTATCACAGACTCTCAGGGACGCACTGTCGACTTCAAGAACACTATCATCATTCTTACCTCAAACCTCGGCTCACACTGCATACTCGACGGCATCGACTCCGAGGGCAACATCACTCAGCAGGCTCGCGACGAGGTCCACGCTCTGCTCAAACAGCAGTTCAGACCGGAGTTTCTCAACCGTCTCGACGAGATAATCTTCTACAAGCCGCTCACCAAGGAAAACATTCTCCACATCGTTGACCTCATGCTCGACGACCTCCGCAGACGTCTCTCCGACAAGCACCTCCGCCTGAATGTCAGCGACGAAGCAAAGTCGCTCATTGTTGAACGCGGCTACGATCCTAACTTCGGTGCGCGTCCGCTCAGAAGATTTATCCAGAGCAAGGTCGAGACCCTCGTTGCAAAGAAGATAATCTCCAGCGACCTCTCCTCCGGCGACGTTATCGAGATCGGCGTTGACGAAAACGGCGAGCTCTGCACAGAATGATACGCATAAAATAACATATCGGGCGGATAAGGGGAGTTCCCTGATGTCCGCCCATTCTGATATCCCGGCTTTCATTGATGTTAGCCTGCATTTCCCTGACTCTGCGGATATACCGCATTTTATAGCCGTTTTCCATAAAAATCAGGTCGTCAGCAGCCGAATATACGTCGTTTTAACATTTTTTCGCTATTTCCTTGACAAATCGGGCTAAAGGGTATATAATTCAATTATAAATCTTATATATGGAGGATAATAATATGACAAAGACTGAGTTAATCGGCGTAGTTGCTGAAAAGACCGAATTCACAAAGAAGAATGCTGAGATCGCTGTAAACGCAATCATCTCTGCTATCACAGAGTCACTTGCAAACGGCGAGAAGGTTTCTCTCGTAGGCTTCGGTACATTCGAGGTTCGTGACAGAAAGGAAAAGCAGGTCAAGAATCCTCAGACAGGAAAGATGATGACTGCTCCCGCTTCAAAGGCTCCTGCTTTCAAGGCTGGACAGGCTCTCAAGACTGCTGTAAACAAGTAATTCTAAGGAGGTTACTGCAATGGCTGATGAAAAAATCGTTAAGGCTGCAGACAAGGCAACAGAGGTAAAGGCTGCTGCTGAGAAGAAGGCTCCTGCTAAGAAGGCTGCTGCTCCCAAGAAGGCTGCTGCTGCTAAGAAGCCCGCTGCAAAGAAGACTGCTGCTAAGGCAACCACAAAGAAGGCTGCTGCTGTTTCTGAGAATGTTTATGTTGAATACCTTGGTGCTCAGATCACCTCTCAGGATCTCATCAAGAAGGCTAAGGCTGCATCAGGCATAAAGTCTCCCAAGACCGTTAACGTTTACGTTAAGCCTGAGGACAATATGGTTTACTACGTTGTTGATAACAACGCAGGCAGCTTCCCTCTCGTTTGATCAGACGGTCACGACCGTTCCCGTCCGGGAACGGTCTTTTTTGATTTATAGCACCGGTTCTCCGGACAAAAAACAGGACGCACATTTTGTGCGTCCTGTTCTGTTTATGATATCAATTTAGGAGAACGATACATCTGAGGGATCTTATTTACGTTTTCAGGGAGTTCAACATAGTCCTTTGATACATATGCGACCTCACCGTTATACAAGATAGCATACCAGCCGTCCAATTCATAGATTATATCTACATTTGAACCCTTTGACAGCTTTCCTAAGACATCTGAATTCGTATTATTCTCCTTGCGGACATTAAGCTCCGTTTCCTCAGTCACGACCTTTCCGGTCGCTACCGGAGTTTTGTCGGCGTATTTATAAACGGTCAGTTTCACCTTTGCGCCCTTTTCACGTTTGATGCCATATGACGGTGACTGAGATGCCACTGTATCAACAGCATCATTGCCGTCAGTTTCTTCATACAGAACATAGACAACAGAATAAGTAAATCCTTCCGCCTCGAGCTTTTCTATCGCTTTATCCAATTTCATTCCCTTGACATCAGGGATTTCACGCTGTTCGCCCTGTGTAGCCTTTGTAGGCTCGGGACCGAGAGATACCTTCAGCGTTATCAGCTTGCCGCGCGAGGTCTTGACTCCGGGCTTGACGTCCTGAGAAATGACTTCGTTCTTGTCAACATCGCTGCTGTATTCGTTCTTGCAGTAGGCTCTCAGACCGGCTTCCTTCAATTTCATTTCAGCTGTGCGGTAATCGAGTCCCACTACGTCAGGCATATCAACGAACTCCATTTTCGTTTCCTGCTCAGTCTCTTCCGTTTCTTCCTCGGTAGTATTCTCCGCTTCGGTATCGTCCTCTGTGGACTCCTCCGTTGAAGCGGAAGTTGTAACGGCAGCCGATGACTTGCTGCTGCTTTCATCTTTGTCCTTGAATAAGAATATGATCGCTGCCGGAACTAATCCGAACAGAACTACTGCAAGTGTGACCACGATAAGTACAGCAGTAGAAGCCTTCATACCCTTTTTCTTTTTTGCCGGCCTCTTCTTATCGTTCACAGGCTCGTTGTGCAGCGTCTCACGCCGGTCGTTCAGATAGGGATTTCCGCTGCCCTTTCTGTAAGGATCCGGATCGTTGTGCGGATAACCGCCCTGTGCGTACTGGTTCTGTCCGTTCTGAGGGTAGCCGCCCTGCGCGTACTGGTTCTGTCCGTTCTGAGGGTAGCCGCCCTGCGCATACTGGCTCTGTCCGTTCTGATGGTAGCTTTTATGTAAAGGCTTTTCCGGTGCCGGTCGCTGCTGGCTTACCGGACGCTGAAAGAGCTGTGTCTCCTCGTAATAAGCCGGTTCCTTATCAGGTGCGACCTTCCCGAAGCTATCGTTTCTCTCCGGAGCTCTCCCGGAATTCCGCGCACCGTAAATGTCACCGTTGTTGAGATTATTTTTGTCGGACATAGCTTGCCTCCTTTATTCTTCGATAGTAACAGTTTTTGTGTAGAGTACCTTGTCGCCGTAAACCCAGTCTATTGTAACAGTACCGGTCGAATGAACGACAAATGTGCTGTCGTCATTGAATTCAACTATTCCGGGATCGCTCGAAATCCGCTTGACTTCGTCCCTGAAAGGTCCTATCCTGCGAACTCTCACCTTCAGCTTACGGCTGATGCTGCTGTCGTCGTTGCGGAGCGTCAGAGTATAGTCCTTTTCCTGATCGGCAACCTTGGCAGCGTCGATCGTGACAACGTACTCGCCTCCGGAACGCCTTGCCTTGATTATCAGCTCAGGCGGAGCTTCCACGCAGAGCTTCTCGGTAGAATCCTCGTTTACCTTGACAACAAGATCGCTGTTGTCGGCACGGAGAGTGGTGTCGTACTTGTACCCGAACATCGAACCTACATTATCGACCTTTACTGTATCAGGACAGTCAACGCTTGTGATAGAAACGTCCTCCCATACGTCAATGTCGATCGTATCGGCACTGAGCGAGATCTCATTTATCGGAACGTGACGCACCGACGAATATGAATTATTGTCCCCGGAGTCTTCACCGAGGAATTTCATACAGAACAGTGCCGTTGCACCTGCTATAAGCAGTATAGCTATGACAGCTATGAGCGGTATCGGATTGAATTCCTTTGATTTCGGAAAAGCTGCCTGCTCAGGAACAGCATACTCTGTCGGATCGTATGCCTTGGGCGCCTCTGCCGGAGCAGAGTCCTTCTTTTTCAGTGCCTTGAGGTCTGAGAGCATCTCGTCTATCGAGGAGTAGCGTTTTTCCTTATTGAATTCACACGCCTTGAGGATTATGCGTGAGAGCTCCTCAGAAGCCCTTTTAGGCGGCGGGAGCTGTTCCCCTGTCATTCTGCGCATAACCGCCTTTGTAGCGTTAGCCCCCTCCTCAAACGGAAGATAGAGGTCGTTCATAAGCTGGTAAAGGCATATGCCGAATGAGTAGATATCAGCCTGACAGGTGTAGGAATTTCCGCTCTGACGCGCAAAATACACCTCCGGAGCAAAGTAGCTCTTTGTTCCGGCAATATCGCGCGAATCCTCGGTCTGCTTGGAAATATTGAAGTCACCGAGCTTGTAGACTCCGTTCTTGTCGATAAAGAAGTTTCCGGGCTTGAGGTCGCGGTGTATGATACCCTGATCATGAGCTGTCTTTATAGCCTTTCCGATATCGCAGGCAAGGTTGAGGATATTGTCCTCAGTCAGCTCATACTTGCGCTTTTTCAGCAGGTCGCTGAGGCAGCTCAGGTACTCCATTCGTATCAGGAAATAGTAGCCGACCTGTTTGCCGTCGATTATGAGCTCACGCAGGTCCTCGTCCTCATATGTAACTATATTCGGGCAGTTTCTCAGCGAATACATTATCGTTGACTCATTCTCAGCGAGCGCCTTCTGCTTTTCAAGAAAAACCTTGCGCTTCTCCTCGTCAGCGGCAGTAGCCTCGTCCGGGACGATAGGCTCTATTTTCAGCGCTGAAACGTCCGTGCGGTTCATACGCTGAGCAGTTACCTTATATACTGCGCTGTAAGCTCCTGAGCCTATCTTTTCCTTGATATACCAGTTTTCCCACAGAGGCTGGCGTATCTGGCTCAGAATATCTTCGCATAGGGACATTTTTGACATTTTTTCCACTTCTTATTACGTCTCCGTTCTAATTCTTTTTCCTCTTCAACAAGGAAAGCTGGTTTATGGATAACGGGAGTGTGACGCTCCTCTTTCATACCTCGTATGATCTCTAAGATAAGGTCGCGGTTTCTTATACGGGTGTCGGCTCTTCCGCGTGTGAGCGTCCTTATAACGTCCGCGTCGCCGGCACAGTTTGCAAGATGCCTTATCATACGGTCAACGTTCGTCGAGGTCGTACCGTACTTCTCAGCAGTCGCTCCGTAAACGTCCTTTATCACGCTGTGTATACGGAATTCGTCCTGCATAACTAACTCAACGCAGTCGATGAGATACTCAAATCCCTTGGTATCCTCACGGAAGCCGAATATACGCATAAAATGAGCAATATCCGGTCTCACACTACCCTTGGGCTGTTCGGCAGTCTCGCCTATGGTAACGGCAGTTATAGCCGGGTGTACATCAAAGATATTGAAGACTCTGTCTGCGCCGGCGGTCCTGAAGAAGTCCTTTATCCACTTCATACGCTCAAACACAAGACACATCTTGTTCAGTGCGGGATACTCGTCGTTGAGGTACTTCATAAAGCGCAGCTCATAGACATAATTTGTTACCGACTGAAGTACGAAGAGGTCCGGCTGTTCAACATCTATGCGGTGATAGATATCCTTATCCTCCGCTTCGCAGGTAACGACCTCTATGCCGAGCTTTTCCATATAAGCGATAATTCTCTTGGTCTCACCGCGTTTAACATTGCATATCATAACTTTCTTTCCGGCACCGTAACCGGAAATACTCGAACCTTTTTTCATTCTCATAGGATCGCCTCCAATATACATCTACTATTATAACATATATGTACACTAAATAGCAACAGGCACGGCAAAATATTTACTAAGAGAAAAGGACAGCCTTTTCGGACTGTCCTTCTGTAAATGCTTAAACGGGTAGCTTTTTGATGAGTCCCAGCTTGAATTTCTGTATCATAAGAGCGTCCTTGTTGTTCAGCCCCTTTGAAGAAGTATCAACATCAGCATTTCTCTCGCCGTCAGCAGTGATGCTCACTTTGCTCTTGCCCTTAGCATATTTGTCAGGATTTGTTACGACCTGCATTACAAGTACAGCGTCCGCAATATTTACCTGACTGTCACAGTTTGCATCCCCCCAGAGTATATCCTCCTTTTCTGAAGGAGTAGGAGTTATTGTTGTGGTTGTGGTAGTTGTAACGGTTGAAGTAGTTGTTGTAGTAACAGGCTCTGAAGTAGGCTTTTCAATGGTGCCTGTGCTGTCGAGACCGTCCTTATAGGTACCGTCAGGCTCATAGCCGTAGTAGAGCTCACCGTTGATGTATACCGGGATATAGGGTGAAACGACGCCCTTTACTGTACCGTCAGCGGAAGCAGCTGTCTTGCCGCCGAGGAGGTCCTTGTTTGAGAAGTCGTTTGAAGCGTCCCAGCCGCTGCCGTAGTCGGGCATAACGATAGCGATGATCTCCTCGCACTGGTGGCTTCCCTCAGAGATCGGGAGGATAGCTCTTCCGTCGGGGAAGTTTACTTCGATGTAGTAGATATCTCCGGAATACTTCTTGGGCTTGGAGATCTCAGCAGGCTTTACGCCGCTGTACATCTGAGCCTGATCGCGGTCGCAGCGGATAACGAGATCCTCAGGGTTCTTGCCTGCCTTGATAACTTCGCTGAGGTCCATATAGTAACGGAACGAAACGTTGTCCTCAACTCTTGCCGGCCAGGCTGTATGGTTTGTCAGCTTGAAGCTGATAGTGATACCCTGTGCATCTGCGCCCTTTGAAGATGCTTCAACGTAGAACTCCGGAGCATCGTGTATCTCCTTGGGCGGGAAGTTCGGATCGACCTTGCCGCCGTAGAGTTCCATCATCTTGCAGAGCATTGCGGTGTAGCCTGCGTTGTAGTCAGTTGCTACCTCGGTGTAAACGTAATCGTTACGGTCGTCGTTGAAGTATCCCTTGTTGTCAGGTCCGCCTACGAGACCGCCGTAAACCATGTGGCGAGTCTTTTCAGGCACCTTGAAGTCGTTCTTCCATGAACCGTGAGCAGTTCTGTGGTGGGGGTTCTGTGGATAATTGTCGCCGTAGCCGACAACATAGCTGAAATTATCGGGGTTGTCGCCGATAGCGTAGTTTATCTGAGTCTCAGCGAAATCTGTGTAAACGGAATTATCCTGTCCCTTGAAGATAGTGTCGCTTGCTACTTCAGCGATGAAAGCAGCTGTGGTGGCATATCTGAGGCTGCCCCACTCTGTGAGCCAGCGGAGTCCGCCGGAGAGGAGCATGGGCTGATTTTTAGCATCGAGCCATACCTGAAGGTGCTTCTTGACGTGAGCGATAGCGTCCTTGTCGCCTGTATTTATAGCGTAGAGGAGCATTGCACCCTGGAGGTTGTCGTCCCAGCAGTGGCACCAGCCGTAAGCGATAGTGTCGCCCTCACCGGTCTGCTTGTCAAGCTTGGGGATATAAGCCTTTGCGTCATCGAGGTAGGTGTCGTCGCCGGTAGCCATATACAGCCAGTTAGCTGCATAGAAGAGCTGATCGTAGTGGTGGCGTGACTGATAGAAGCCCTGAGCATCGCTCTTGTTATATACTGAATCGTTAGGATCAGTAGCGGCTATCTTGTAGATATTCTTTGCGTGCTTGAGGTAGTCAGCGAGCTTGCTGTCATCGACTCTGCCCTTGAGTGCGGCACAGCCGGAAGCGAGTGCAGCTGCCATTTCACCGAATACAGCCGTACAGCCCTTTGAGGACTTGAGTGCGGCACGGACCTCTTTCCAGTCGTGACCGTTGTCCTCCATACCCTCCTTGAGGAGACCGACAGGTCCCCACCAAGTATGGTCGTCCTTACCGCTTCCGACCTGATAGATGACCTCATCGCCAAGGTCGCAGGCTGCGAGGTAGTCGAGGGCGAAGGTAAGGTTATTCACATAGGTCTTCATAAGACCAGCGTCCTCAACGCCCTTGGGGTACTGATAGATGCCCCATGCGAGCATTGAAGCCGAGTAAGCCATAGGCAGATTGAACTTAACATGGTCGCCGGCGTCGTACCAGCCGCCGAGTACCGGATCGTCCATAGTGGAATCGCTCTTCCACTCGACTCTGTTCCATTCCGGAAGAGGACCTGCCTGCTGTATCTCGTAGAAATACAGGGATTTGTCCATTAAATCCGCATAGTTATGCTTTGATGATGCGGCATCAGCTGTAACTGTTCCTGCAGGTGCCGGGAATGACACTGCTGTGACCAGTAAGGCTGCTGACATAACACCGCTGATGATCTTCTTGAACATCTCTGATACACTCCTTTAAGTTGATTTCACTGCTATTTTATCAGGTGAGACCTGACTTTTTCCGATACTAATATTATGTCACATTATTCATAATTTGTCAATAGTCTGGGAAAAAAACAACAAAAATCGGGCTGTATTCAACAGCCCGTGTGCATTTTATTCTGTTTCAGCCTTAACGGCAGCATTCTCAGCAGCGGCCTTCTCCCTGCGGTCATGCAGAACAAGCATCACCGTTATAGCAGCTGCAAGCACTATCGTTGTGAATATGCTTCCCTCGATACCGAACTTTCCGCCTGTGAGAGCAGCGTTCGATGCCTTGGGATATGTCCTGAAGAACGACTCTGACTTACTGGTACCGCTGACGCTTATGCCGTAAATATTCCCCTGTGAGAAATTCCACAGTGAATGTATGCCGCATACGCCCCATATATCATCGAAATATATCATATACAGTGCCGCAAAAACTCCGAAGAGTATGAGGTTTATGAGTGCGAGCGGCGTAACACCGGGATTTGCAAGGTGAGCACAGCCGAATGTCACCGCACTTACTGCTATTGCTGTGACCGTACTGTGATTAGCTCCGATAGTCGTCATGAGATAGCCGCGGAAGATGAATTCCTCGCTCATTCCCTGTACAAGGAACGCCAACAAATACAGCGCTATCAGACCGTAATTCAGATCACTGACCTGCTTTATGGAATTGGCTCCGCATATTACCGAAAGCAAGGTTATCGCGCTCATCATCAGGATGCCGATACCAACTCCCGTGCCGTAATGGACGACAGCCTTTCCCTTGTTCCAGCGCACACCCATTGATGTCACGCGGCGCATCTCAAAGAAGCGGCAGTAGAGTATGCTTATCAGTGTACCGAAAACCGTACACAGAAGCGATGTTATCATTATTTTCGGTCTGCTCGAGATCTCCGTCGCTATCTTCATCGACTGGCTGAACGTTACCTTCTTCTCGCCGGAAATGCTGAGCTCCTCGTTGATAGCGTCATGCATAGGCTTTGAGGTAACTATCGAGGGTATCAGGGATTCTGCAGCAACTATAACGATGAATACGGCAATAAAGTACAATACCAGCCGCCATAGCTCTTTTGAAGCGTGGGACTTTGCGGATTCATCGAACATTTTTGGTCTGAGTTTAAGCATAATGATCTTTTACACTCCTCTTTCAATATTCTACAACTTTTGAAGATGTATGTCAAGCCGGAGCGTCAGCGCTCACTTGTCAGCGAAATGTCCTTACCGTCGCTGTGAGCAGTTATCGTGCCGTTTGCGAAGGTAGTTCGGTAGTCGATATCCCTGCTGCTGAGAGCGTCCGCAGTTTTCTTTGAGAACTCCTTTTCCGATGTTGTGACAACAGCGTATTCCGGAGTCGTGCTGTCGAGAAATTCGTCGAGATTTCCGAGCTTTCTGCCGTGATACGGAACTTTCAGCAGGTCACAGTCACCTATGTCCATTACCTCAGACAGACGCTTGTCCATAGCGTCGCCGGCAAAGATAAAGGACGTGTCCTGATATTGCAGCTTTGTAACAAGCGAAAAATCATTGTCGTTATCCGGACCGTAGCTGTCCTCCTTGGGCGCATACACCGTATACTCAGCGCCGTCAAGCTCGAAAGCCCTGTCCGTCCTGATATACTCAGGCTCGATGCCAGCTTCCTTCATAGCGGCGCGGAAGCTGTCGTTCTCATCGCTGAATTCCTGATAATACGGTCCTATAACACGCTTTACATCGAGCTTGTTTATCAGCTTTGCAGCGCCGCCGACGTGGTCCTTATCGTAGTGAGTCACTATCAGGCAGTCAACAGTGCTGATATCCTTATCATTCAGGAACTTAACGAGCTCCTTGCCGTCGCCCTTTTCGCCGCAGTCGATAACGACTGTGCTGTCAGCGCTGTGTATCACCATGCTGTCAGCCTTTCCTATATCGAGGAAGGTCACAGTCAGCTCCGGGGAAACGCCTCCGCCGTTACTGCCGGAAGCTCCTTCGACGGAGCTTCCTCCCTTTATACTGCACGAGCAAGACAGCGCAGTCACAGCAGCTGCAAGCAGCACAATTCCTTTCCTTATCATATCAGCACCTCCGTTCTGAATTATTGTAACACGCTAACCTTGAACAGACCTTGAAATCCAGCCTTATTTATATATCGCGTAGCCTGCCGCAGAGGAGCGCTCCACCAGCTCTATCTGCCGCTGTATTATGTCAGGTGACTCTATCCATTCATTCTCGCCGGCAGCTCCTGCCCACTTGTCCGCCTTGCCGAGTTTGTAGGCTCCGAGTCCAGCTACCAGACGTACATCAGGACAGGTCATGCTCTCCCACAATGCAAGTGTCTCCGCAAACGGACAGGTCTCGTTCCTGAAACCGAAATACAGCTGCGGAACTATATAGTCGCAGCAGCCCTTTTCGCCGCTCCACAGCCTTACGTCCGCAAACTGCGAGTTGTAGTTGCCGTTTATGCTGCCCTGCGGACTTATCCCGAATTCAACGCGGCTGTCGCAGCTTTTCACCTCGCTGTACATAGCTTTTACCATTCGTGTGCAGTTTGAACGCCGCCACTCTCCGAGGTCAGCGCTGCCGCTCTCCGCAAACTCCGCCGCGTCGAAATCAGTTTCAGCGGTAGGGTAGAAATAGTCGTCGATGTGTACGCCGTCCACATTATAATTCGTTATCAGCTCGCGGATACACTGCCGCAGAAGATCGTCCACCTCAGTATGGGACGGATCAAGATACCACCTGCCGTTCACCTGCTTTGCGATACCGTTTTCCGTCCACTTTTTCACTGTGAAGCTGTCCGGCAGCCCGTCCATCTGCTCAGTCGTCTGACAGCGCAGAGGGTTCAGCCACGCGTGTACGGAGAGTTCCAGCTCGTGCGCCTCCTCAAGCATTACCGCGAACGGATCGTAGTCGCCGTCCCAACTCACGCCGCGCGGGAATATCTCCGAACGGTAATATGCGTCGCCGCACGGGTGAACGTGCAGATAAAGCGTGTTCACGCCATCGGACTTTGCTTCGGAATACCTCTCCCGGACGCTCGCGCGGAACTCCTCCTCACTCCTGCCGTGCATATACTCCTCATAGCCCATATACGGGAACCATTCGCCGGTCATATGCTCGAAATTCACCGGGATATAGCCGCTTTCAAGTTCGCCGAGCTGTTCCCTGTCCTGCTGGAAATAGGTCGCCTCCGCAACTGTTTCCGGCTCCGGCAGAGAGCTCTCCGCCGTGCCGCACGACGTTAACATAAACAAAGCGAGCAAAGCTGCCGCAAAACGCTTCATCATACCACCTCCGGAACAGTATATGTAACTTTTCCGGATATGATACCACAGCAGCTCACGGTAACAATACGGGCAGCTTTAAGCCGCCCATATAAACATTATCATATCAGAGCTTATCAATGAGCCCGAGCTTGAACTTCTGTATGAGCAGCGCGTCGGAGTTGCTGAGCCCCTTCTTGCCGTCAACGTCAGCGTTGACCTCGCCCTGGTTGCTGAGCCCCTTCTTGCCGTCAACGTCAGCGTTGACCTCGCCCTGCGGCTTTATGCTGAGGTCGGACTTGCCCTGAGCGTACTTGTCTGGATTTGTTGCGACCTGCATAACGAGCACGGCATCTGCGATATTTACCTGACTGTCGAGGTTTGCGTCGCCCTTGAGTGGATAAGCCGTCACATCAACGGCAGCAAAGTCAAAGCCGTTCCTCTCAGCATACACCTGAGCCGTAGAGTTGGCGTAACCGTATATCGTACCGCTGAAGTTTTCGTCAGTACCGCTGCTTATTGCATTATCCCCGATCTCGCATTTCGGATCAAGTATCGTAACCGACTCAAGTTCAGGACAGTTCGCAAACGCATAGTTGCCTATCCTCTTAACTGAGCCCGGAACAATGATCGTTTTCAGCTTTCCGCCGCCGAATGTCCCGAAGCCGTACAGAGCCATGCTCTCTCTGCCGTCGATCTCCGTTATCGGTGAACCGGCTATCTCTCTCGGAACAGAAGCTGTTTCCGCCTCTTTATCCGTGAAAAAAACTATTGCAGCGTGATCGTCAGCATAAAGATCATAGGTGAAGTTCCCCACGGTTATTCGGTCACGATCTTTAGTGTTTGCCGAAGCAGTCTGCTCCGCCGCATAATTTACAGACACCGGCATAGCTCCGCCGACGATACAGGCGGCTAAAACTGATGCTATAAACCTTTTCATAGTTTTATCTCCTTAAAGTTCCTTGACGAGGTTGCTGAGCCCCTTCTTGCCGTCAACGTCAGCGTTGACCTCGCCCTGCGGCTTTATGCTGAGGTCGGACTTGCCCTGAGCGTACTTGTCTGGATTTGTCGAGACCTGCATAACAAGCACTGCGTCCGCGATATTCACCTGCTTGTC
The DNA here is from genome assembly GCA_900318825.1 of uncultured Ruminococcus sp. Lineage (GTDB taxonomy): Bacteria > Bacillota > Clostridia > Oscillospirales > Ruminococcaceae > Ruminococcus. Next base: position 54,641 of record ONMB01000012.1, on the reverse strand, counting down.
GAGGTTTGCGTCGCCCTTGAGAGTCGGAGCAAGTCCGCTTGAAGTCTCTGAGGGCGTAGAAGTCTCACTCTCGGACTCAGGCTCACTTGTCACTTCAACAGGCTCCATGCTCGGTTCGCCGTCGCCCCACCACGACCAGCGGTCGTCGGTACGATAGGGAGCTGCCGCCGGAGACTCAGTCCATGTGAAAACGTTGTCGTAGAGGTGGCCCTCGTTGTAGTAGAACTGAGCCATTGCACAGATCTCATCGGCATAGGTGCGATAAGCGCCTGCGTCCTCAGCCATGTACCACCAGCCGGTATTGAATGCCTTGAGAGAGTTTCTGATGACCTGATAGCCGGTCATTTTCTCCTCGTCGATACAGAGCTGGACAAAGTGAAGTATCTTTCTGATACCCATATGATTTGAGATTATAGCATCGTAGAAGTTGGACTCGTTGAAGGTGTACTGGAACATCTCCGGAACGTTGTCCTCCTTCATAAAAGTCGGATCGCAGTCCGCAAAAGCCGTAACAGCTGTCTGCATAGTACCGTAAGCGTGGGCTGAGTTGACTCCGAAGCCGTCAAGATAAGCGGTTTCGAGGTCAGCACCGTCGCCGTTTCCGCCGAGAGTAGACTCTCTTGTACCGAGTCCGAGGAAGAGCGCATAGACCTTTTCACGATCGGTCTGACCGATACGCTTTGAGATGAGGTCCCAGTGCTCGTCGATCTCCTTATAGAGAGCGTACTTTACCTCCTGAACTGTCATCTTGTGGTTTATAGCGCGTATCTCCTCCGTTGAAGCATCAGCGGGAGTATTTCTCTCGCCGTATTTGAACGGGTTGCCGACGCCGTACTTCTGAACGTCGCGCGAAGTATCGTGAGCTGGCTCACATTCGCTGCCTGCCCAGTCATACTCGGCATAGACGTAAGTATCTGCCGAGATATAAGCCGGAGCTGCTGAACACATCATTACTGCTGCCATAGCTCCGCATACCAGTTTTTTCTTCATCATAACTGTCACCTCAAAAATTCGAGCCGTTCCAGCCCCAGTTGGAAGTTTCCGAATACTTCACATATATCCTGCTGGTCGGGATACCGAGCTGGGCGCTGATAATACCTGTTATATGACTTGTGAGCATTGAGTAGGCATTGTGCGAAGCTCCTCCGAAAAGGCTCACCTCGACCATTGCCGCTTCCTCAGCTGTTCCCTTGAACCACAGCTTGCGCTCGGGCTCTATCTCTACCATGAGCCACGCCTCCGACTTTCCGGGGATAGCTGTGATAGCCTGACCGAACAGAGACTTTATCGATTCAGCCTTGTCATCGGTCACGGACACATTTGTTTTCACGTTGATGAATGGCATTTTTTACCCTCCCTATTTCACTTTTTCTCTTTGCGGAACTGCCGCATCAGAAGTTGGAGCCGTTCCAGCCCCAGTCGTTCGTAGTTGTATATTTCACATACACTCTGTCAGACGGTATGCCTATACTGTCCGTGAGAATGCCTGTTATGTGACTTGTGAGAGTTGTGAGCGCATTTGAAGAAGCGCTGCCGAAAATCGACACCTCTACCATTGCGGCAGGAGCGTCCTCCCCCTTGAACCAGAGGTCGTACTCAGGCTCGATCCCCACCATGAGCCAGCCCTCAGACTTTCCGGGGATAGCTGTGATAGCGCGTCCCATAGCGGATTTGATGCTCAGCTTCTGCTCCTGAGAGACAGAAACGTTGGTCTTGACATTGATAAATGGCATATAATTACCTCCCTTAACTTAACAGTTTACCGTTAATCATCAGGCTTCTGCCTGCTGTTTCTTGAATTCGATGAATTCCTCGTATGTTCCCTGACGGTCTATGCAGCCGTCGGGAGTTATCTCAATAATGCGGTTAGCAGTAGTCTGGAGTATCTCGTGGTCGTGCGAAGCGAGAAGAACTACGCCCTTGAAGTTTATAAGGCTGTTGTTGACCGCTGTAATGCTCTCGAGGTCGAGGTGGTTTGTAGGACGGTCGAGAAGCAGCACGTTTGAGCCGAAAAGCATCATTCTCGAGAACATACATCTCACCTTTTCGCCTCCTGAGAGAACGTTTACCGGCTTGTATACATCGTCGCCAGAGAAGAGCATACGTCCGAGGAAGCCGCGGAGATAGGTCTCGGTCTCGTCCTTGACGGAATACTGTCTTATCCAGTCAAGTATAGACATCTCGCAGCCGTTGAAATACTCGCCGTTGTCAACCGGCATATACGAAGTCGTTACCGATACGCCCCACTTGAAGCTGCCCTCGTCAGGCTGTTCCTCCTCCATGAGTATCTTGAAGAGCATAGTGATAGCCTGTTCGCTCTCGCCGATGAAAGCTACCTTGTCGGTGCGTCCGAGAGTGAAGCTGACGTTGTCGAGCAGCTTTACGCCGTCAACTGTCTTGCTTATGCCCTCGACCTGAAGAACGTCCTTGCCGAGCTCCCTGTCCATATCAAAGCCGATGAACGGGTATCTTCTGCTCGAAGCCGGAAGCTCCTCAACGGTCAGCTTTTCGATGAGCTTACGCCTTGAGGTAGCCTGATTTGATTTTGACTTGTTTGCAGAGAAACGCGCGATAAAGTCCTTGAGCTCCTTGATCTTTTCCTCGTTCTTCTTGTTCTGCTGCTTTATCATACGCTGTATGAGCTGGCTGGACTCGTACCAGAATTCGTAGTTGCCGACGTACATCTTGATCTTGTTGTAGTCAATGTCAACGATGTGGGTGCAGACGTTGTTGAGGAAGTGTCTGTCGTGGGATACGACGATGACTGTTCCGAAGTATTCCGAGAGGAATTCCTCGAGCCACTTTACAGCATCAATATCGAGGTGATTGGTAGGCTCGTCGAGGAGAATGATGTCGGGGTTGCCGAAGAGAGCCTGTGCAAGGAGCACCTTGACCTTATCATTACCGGAAAGTCCTGACATCTGCTGGTAGAGTATATCCTCCGGCAGACCGAGTCCCTGAATGAGCTTGGAAGCGTCGGACTCAGCCTCCCAGCCGTTGAGCTCCGCGAACTCTCCCTCGAGCTCCGAAGCCTTAACGCCGTCCTCGTCAGAAAAGTCCTCCTTTGCATAGAGAGCGTCCTTTTCCTGCATTATCTCGTAGAGACGGGCATTGCCCATAATCACCGTGTCGAGGACCGTATACTCATCGAAGGCGAAGTGGTCCTGTCGGAGGACGCTGAGACGTTCCTCCTTGGGCATAACGACCTCACCGGAAGCGGGTTCGAGCTCACCGCAGAGCACTCTGAGAAATGTTGACTTGCCTGCACCGTTAGCGCCTATAACGCCGTAGCAGTTACCGTTTGTGAATTTGAGATTGACGTTTTTGAAGAGCGTAGTTCCTCCGAACTGAACGCTGACATTGCTTACTGTTATCATAATACCTCCGCATTTTTTGATTCACATTTAAGTATAGCATACTTTCCGGAAAATAGCAACAGCAAACCGCAATATTTCACCATAACTTAACGTTCTCCGCAATAAACATCTCCCGGCAGAGCTTAATGACATTAGTCAAACTGTGGGTTTTCTAATAACAAAAAGCGGGAGCAGTTAATACTGCTCCCTTCTGTATATCATTTCATTCCCAAGGATAACAATCCCCAATATATTCTCTGTTTAAAACTCTGCCGCAGACAGAACAATAAGTAACTCTATATTTCTTCCAAAAAAGTATTTCCATCCAATTCCACGGAACTTGATAATAAGAAACCTTTTCGATCCTTGTGTATGTGCCATTGTGGTTAGGACAATATGCAGCAGCGTGTGCTGATATAATAGTGTTGTCTGACTTTGGTGAATTCTTTGAAATTGTCATTCCTGTTCCCAGCAGCGTAAATGCCAATGCTGTTGCTACAATCTTTTTAAGTAATCCTTTCATTTATATACCTCTTTAGTATAGTATTTAAAGCAAGTTTGCTTTATATATTAATTATACAACAGATAATACAAATTGTCAAGGAATTTTATTTTAAGATTTTTATACAAAGTATGACTGACATCAAACATAAATATATAGTAAAAAAGGACGGCGGCTGCCGTCCTTGTAAATGTTATAAGCTCTTGACCAGTCCGAGCTTGAATTTCTGAATGAGAAGAGCGTCTGCGTTTGAGAGTCCCTTCTTGCCGTCAACATCGGCATTAACCTCGCCCTGAGGCTTGATGCTAACATCTGACTTGCCCTGAGCGTACTTGTCGGGGTTAGTGGAAACCTGCATTACCAGTACCGCATCAGCTATGTTTACCTGCTTGTCGAGGTTTGCGTCGCCCTTGAGAGTGGGCTTGAGCTCTGACGGATCCTCCGAAACGGTAGCAGTTACTGTTGTAGTGGTCTCGGAAGCTGTTGTCGTTGTAGTAGTTGTTGCGGAAGATGTGGTAGTTGTGTCGGTCTGAGTTGAAGTCGGGCGTGTTGATGGCTCTCCGCCGTAGTATTCGCTGAGGGAGATACCGTCCTTGCCCATAGGATACTTGTGGTCGAGACTGATGAACCTGCCGTCCTCGGTCTGCCAGAGTGCCGGCTTTACGAATTCATACTTCTCGTCGTCCCATTTCTGGAAGTTATCGTACATAAGTCCGCCTGTATCGGAGGAGTTCTCGTTGAAGCACCAGAATGTATGGTGGATACGCTTTTCCTTCATGTAATCTCTGAGGATAGTGAGCCACTGGGTATTGGCACCGGAGGGATCGTTCTTCTTGTCGATAAAGCCGCCCCATTCGCCCATGAGAAGCGGTGAGATATTTTCCTCAACGAGATATGCCCATGTATCGCGCCAGTATTCGTCAAGGAGCGACTCCTTGTCGAACTTATAGCTTGTAAAGTTAGGTTTCTTTCCTACAAGATGGAACCAATCCTGTTCCCATACCAGCGGACCGTAATCGTGAGGTGAATATACGAGCTGGCTCTGATACTTGCCGAGGTCTACGGGATAATCCTTTGCACCGCGGAAGTTTGCTCCCCACCATGCACCGTAATACGGCTGATAATTGGGATCGTCATAGTGAGCATAATCTACGGAATTTGAATTCCAGTCATAGCCCTTTTCAAATCTCGGGTATACCTCGATACCCTCTACCATAATGAGGAGGTTGGGGTTCTTGTCGAGGCAGGCTTTTGCGCCCTTTTCAGCGGCACAGCGCCAGTTGTTAGCATCGGAAGAGCCGTCCCACTTTGCAAAGATACCGTCATCTTTTTTGCCGTGAGGCTCGTTTTTGAGGTCGATAGCGATAACAGTATCGTCGTCCTTGTAATAGTCAGAGAACCACGCAAGAGCGTCGAGCCAGTCCTTCTCGCTGTAATTGCTGTCGTACCACAGCGCATAGTTATGACCTGCGGCATTTGTGGTAGCGCAGTGGATATCCATCATGATCTTGATACCCTTTTCCTTGCACCACTTTACTACCTGATTCCAGATATCGAAGCTGTACATAGGCTTGCCGCCCTCAACTCCCTCAACAGTGAGCTCGGGGTTTTTGTACTCGTTGAGCTTGATTATCGGATCCGGCTCGCCATTTTTCCACTGGAGAAGTATCTGTGTGGACATCGGCACACGGAGCAGATTAAAGCCGTGGTCGGCGATAAGGTCGAGGCAGTGATTGACGTTTGCCGACCATGCGCCGTCGAATATCTGGCTTCCTACATTGTAGCCGAACCAGTTTACACCGGTCATCCAGACGGGGTTGCCGTCCTTGTCAACTACCTCAGCATTGTCGTTGACATGGAGCCAGTCGTCATGGCAGTCGTCAGCAGCTGCGGAAACCGTGTTCTTCTCAGCCGGTACTGTCGATGCGGCAAACGGCAGCAGAGTTATTGCTGCTGTGATCGCTGCAATGCCTTTGATGAACAAATTAGACATAGTTTTCCCTCTCATTCTTTGTATTCCGCACAGAAAGCCTTTCTGCGCGGTAAAAACTCCGTTCATATCACTTCTTATTATAGCGCCTCATTCACAATTTGTCAATATTTACCGTCACAAATTCTTTCTGAAACCGGTCGGCGTAACGCCTGTCGCTTTCTTGAACTGACGCATAAAATGCTCCTCGTTGTCGTAACCGCACATCGCTGCCACCTGCGAGACAGTGCAGGCAGTCTCGGAGAGTATCTCCTTCGCCTTTTCGATCTTGCTGTTGATGACGTCCGCGATGCAGGAGACGCCGAAGGTCTCACGGTAGATGTGCTGGAAATAAGAGCGCGACATATTCACCTCGGCAGCCATGGAGTCAACATTCCAGCGCTGCTGCGGATTACGGTATATCTTCGCTCTCAGCTCCGCGAGGGCACTGTAATGCGGATCGGCAGTCTGTACCGTTTCGGCGCGGCGGACACAGGCGTCGCTGAGCTTGACGAGCAGCAGCTTTATAAGCGTGTCGAGCATCTTGCCGCGGCGCTGTCCGAGCGAGTAGAATTCCGACGCGATGTTCCGGACGAGCTCTGACATAAGCTCGGTGTCAGCAAAACAAACAGGCTGAGCTAACGGTATATCGAGCGCTTCGAGGTAGTCACCATCGCCGCCGGCTTCAAAGCATATCCAATCGCAGACGAGTGCTCCGTCAGCCGGAAAGCACTCCCAGCGGCATGAGCTGTCGTAAACTATCGCGGTCTCAGCCGGAAACTCCCTATGGCTGCCGTTCACAATGAACTCCGCACGGCTGTGTGTGAGAATGAACATATATGCCCCCTCCGCCGGTTTGCAGCAGAGCGGCTCGCATAGGTCGCGCACCTGCCGGAAAGCAAGGCTCTTCACATCCATATCATCACTCCCCGTCCGCTATAAATCGCCATTCAACGTTCTTCCAGAATTCGCCTGCGTAATCTATGCCGACACGCGGCGCAGTCCTGATCTTCGGGCGGAGACCGTCGTCCTCTATCCAGACGCGCTCGTTGCCGCATATCGGCTGACCGTTGAAGCTGCCGTCGATACCGAGGTATTTCGTCAGCTTCGCAGGACCGTTCTTTGTCACGCCGGCTCTCAGCAGAACGCCCTGCGGCTGGTCTTTTTCGCCGGTTATGACGTTCATCAGCCAGTGCATACCGTAGCACAGATAGACGTAGATCATACCGCTCTCGCCGTAGAGCAGCTCTGTCCGCGAAGTCCTGCCCTTTGAAGCATGGCAGCCCTTGTCCTCCTCACCGCGGTAGAGCTCAGTCTCGGCTATGCGCTCGCGGAGAATCGTCCCGTCGTCGAGCTTCCGGACGATTATCTTGCCGACCAGCTCGGGAGCTACCTCCTTGCCGTCACGGTGAAAGAATTCCTCAGTCAGAATAATACTCATAGTTATACTCTCAGTTTCTGTTCAAGCTCGGAGTCCGGGCGCACGAAAGCCGTCTTGTAGTTTGTGAAGATGACCTTTCCTGGCTTTGCTCCGGCTGGCTTCTTGACGTATCTCGCAAGGCAGTAGTCTACCGGCACAAGGTTCGAGCCCCTGCCGCGGCTGTTCACAGCAGCTATTATTGCAGCCTCCTCGATAGTGGAGTCAGGTGGAGTCTCGCCGTCTGTCAGTATCAGGACGTGCGAACCGGTTATGGTCTGAGTATGCAGCCATATATCCGATTTTTCGGCAAATTTCAGGGTAAGCTGATCGTTCTGACGATTGTTGCGTCCGACCAGTATCGTAAAGCCGTCGCTGGACTTGTACTCTATTGGCGGAAGAGCCTTCGGCGGTTTAGCCTTGCCGAGTCCCGACCTGATGTAGCCCTGTTCACTCAGTTCAAGGCGAAGCTGAATGATGTCGTTCTCGGAGGAAGCTCTTGTCAGCGAATCAAAAACGCTGTCGAGGTACTGGAGCTCGTCCTCGCCCTTTTCTATCTGGACAGTGAGCTTTTCTTCAGCAGTCACTGCTTTTTTGTACTCATTGTAATAATGCTGTGCGTTCTGCGAAGGTGTCTTTCTGACGTCCAGCTTTATCTCGACCGCCGGGCAGTCCTCCTCGTAGAAATTCTCGAGCACCGCAAGACTGTCTCCTTTTTTCAGGCGGTACATATTAGCGGAGATAAGGTCACCGCAGAGCTTGAACCTGTCCCTTTCCGCACACGCAGCAAGTTCCTCGCGCTGTGCAGCAATTCTCCTTGAAGTCCTCTCTGTCAGGTTCACGAGCAGCTTGAAAAGGTCGTTGGCACGCTGTTTTGTGCGCTGTGTGCGGTCGCGCTCGGAGTAGAAATAGTCGAGGAGCTCCGACGCTGAAGGCAGCTCCTTCGTGAGCATGAGAGTCCCGAACTGCGACAGGCGAATGAACGAGAAGTCCTTGAGCTGCCCCTCCTTGTCGCTGACCGCCGAGAAGCAGCACTCGCCGTTCTGAAGCTGTTCCCTTGTGCGCTTTATCGCGAAAATCAGGCGGTCGAGCTGATCGCCGTCCACGGTCGAGCTCTCGAGATGCGCTCCCCTGCCGGCAAAGAAAGTCCACTCACGGGCGAGTATTGGCGAAATGCCCTCAAAAACGCGTATCAGAGCCTTGGAGAGCTCCGCATTGTTCACAGTCCGCAGCGCGTTCACCATTTCCTCCGGCTCGGCTGTCAGGAAGTTCAGACGGTCGTCACGCGGCGGGAATTCGTACCTCATGCCGGGCAAAACGAGTCTCTCGCGCGACATATCCTCGTCAACACGCTTGATGCTGTCGATGACTCTGCCCTCACCGTCGATGATGACGAGATTTGAGCAGCGTCCCATGATCTCGCAGGCGAGCGTGACAGTCACGACGTCGCCGAGCTCGTTCACACACTCGAAATCGAGGAAGAGTATTCGCTCGAGCCCGTCCTGACGGACTGCGATAAGTTTTCCACTGCCGAGCCTTTTCCGGAGAAGCATACAGAACATCGGCGGAGTCTGCGGATTGTCCACGGAAAGCTGTGTGATGTGAACACGCGCACTGCCGGCATTTGCCGAAATATAGAGCTTGTTACTGCCATGCCTTGTGCGTATAGAGATGATTATCTCCTCGCGCGATGGCTGGTGTACCTTCTCGACTCTGCCCCCGATGAGCGGCAGGAGTTCCGATCTTATTGCGTAGAGAAACGCGCCGTCGAGCGCCATAATATCATTCCTTCACTAATCATTTTTTGCTGTCATTCTTATAGATGAGCAGCTCAAAGTCCGCAGTCACATCCAGCTTGCCGAGCGTTTCAAGACGCTTCTGCTGCTCCTGACCGGTTCTGTAATAGTAGGGAGTCATCGAGAATAACTGCTGGATATCGTCCTGCGATGCGAGCTCCATAACGTAGCTTATATGCTCCCTGCCAACGAATGAAAAGCCGTCCAGCTCATAAGGCTTGACCTCATTTTTATACGGTATATCGTAGATCTTCTGTTTCAGTTCCCAGAGATGATCCGTGGACGGTATCGCCATTATCATCACTCCGCCATCCCGAAGAACTCTCCGGAACTCCTCACCGCAGTACGGCGAAAAAAGCGTTATCAGCACATCGCAGGAAGCGTCAGCGACCGGGATATGAAACACGCTGCCGGCAGCGTAGTGAACGCCGTCACGGCGTTTTGCAGCAAATTCCACAGCAATTTTTGATATGTCGATACCGTACACCTCAGCCGCTGCACCGAGAGTTTCAGCGACCGCCGAAGTGTAATATCCCTCACCGCAGCCAGCGTCCAGCAGGACCTTGCCGCTGAAATTCTCCCTGACTGCCTTGCAGAGAGCGTCCCTGAGCTGCTGATAGTAGCCCTTTTCGAGAAACTCCCTTCGTGCGCGCACCATCAGCTTGTTATCGCCGTGAACGGTCTTGCCGGCGTGCTTCGAGAGCAGCAGATTGACATAGCCGCTCCGTGCCGTATCGAAGCTGTGACCAGCGTCACATTTATAGCTGTTTCCGGCTGTTTCAAGCGTTTTTCCGCAAACCGGACAAGTAAAGATCATAAACTCACCTCAGAAATATATGCAGGGATCAACTGAGCTCTCTGCGATCTCAACGTCGAGCCGTGGGAATTTTTCCTCGAGAATTCGCCTGAATTCCCATATCACTGGGTTTTCCGTGTGGAAATGTCCGCAGTCAAAGAGCTTCACGCCGAGACTCTGTGCGTCCATCCACACATCGTGCTTGACATCGCCGGTAATGTAGGCGTCGCAGCCGCTCGCAGCAGCCTCCGCAAGGAAAGATCCGCCCGAACCCGAGCAGAATACAACCTTTTTTACTGCGCCAGCATCAGCAGAAACGCGGATACACTGGCAGCCGAAAATCTTCTTGAGAGTCTCCGCAAAATCAGTTAGCGGAACAGCCTCCCTGAACGTGCAGACATAGCCGCACTCGTCGGTGTTGAAATGCTCCGGTTCTCCGTCGAAACCGAAGTTTTTTTCCAGTTCACGGAGAATGACACCGTTAGTTCCAAAGGGCGAAACGTCAACATTCGTGTGCATACAAACTGCAGAGATGTCGTTCTTTATAAGCCGATATACCGGCATTTCCGCGCTTATCGACTTCAGTGGACTGAATATAACGGGGTGGTGCGACACGACCATATCGACCGCTTTCAGCTCTGCTTCATCGACCGCTCTTTTGTCGATATCGAGTGTCAGAAGCACCTTCGAGCAGTCGGCTCCGGAATTGACGAGCAAGCCGGAATTGTCCCATTTTTCCTGCGTTTCAAACGGGAAAACGCTGTCAAAACAGCCATATATTTCCATGACCGTATAAACGTCAGCGCCTCTTTTCATCTTCTCCGAGAGCGCTGAATAGTGTACGGACTCGCCGATCTTTCCGGCAGAAGCGAGGTTTTCAGCTATCTTCGCGAGCCTTTCGGACTCGCGCTGCCTGTACTTATTTCCAAGCTCATCGCCCTCCGCAAAGAAACCGTACAGAGCCTCAAACTCTGTCAGTCTTCGGAAATCCGGGTTGTACTCAGCGACCATTATCACATAGAGTTTGTCGCCGTCCTCGACCGCATACTCCTCTGTTATCTGCATTCCGTACTCGTAGAGCATCTTGCGGAGGTACTCCGGCTTCGTCATCGGCTGAAGTATCCAGCGGACATTCTCGGGATCATAGCGTTCAGTGCTGACTGCGCTGATTATATCGGCAATAGTCTCGCCGCCCATTCCGGCAATTATCACGTCGGTGACACCGTCGAGGTTGACCTCCGCGAGTCCGTCAGAAAGCGCGAGCTGTACCTTATCCGCAATGCCGAACTTTTCGACGGTCTTAGCCGCAGAAGCAAGCGGACCTTCTTTCACGTCAGAAGCAATGACACGGCTGCATTTTCCCGATCTTACGAGCTCTGCGGCAAGGTAAGCGTGGTCAGTTCCGACATCGACGGCTATTCCCTTTCCGCTGACCAGTCCGGCAATTTTCTCCAATCTCTTATCAAGCATAAAAACTCTCCGTTTCAGTATTAGTTGCGCGTTTCACTTGCGGCAGGCACACTGCCTGTGTACTTCCAGCAAACGAAACACGGCATAAAAATTCCGGCACAGCCGCGAGCGACCGTGCCGGCGATTCACGAAATCAAGCCTCGTTCATCTTAGCGAAACATTCGCTGCAATAAACTGCTCTGCCCTCCTTGGGTTCAAAAGGAACCTTAGCCTCACCGCCGCAGGAAGCGCAAGTAGCTGTATACATTACTCTTTCAGCCTTACCTGCATTCTTTCTTGCATCGCGGCAAGCCTTACATCTCTGGGGCTCATTCACGAAACCTTTCTCTGCATAGAATTCCTGTTCGCCTGCGGAGAAAATGAATTCGCTTCCACATTCTTTGCAGACTAATGTCTTGTCTTCGTACATCTTCAATACCTCGCTTAAAATATTTGGACCACGGCCGGATTTCCACCGGCATCTTTGTAAAACAACGCTCTGGATTTAAGCTACACAGTCATAAACTTACTGCATCACAAACGCGCGGATCTTTTTCCTTGCACGCTGCATAGCATTATCAACGGCTTTTTCACTGACGCCCAGACGTCTTGCAGTGCAGCGGTAGCTTAATCCCTGCATACAAAGACGGAAGGCACGGCGTTCAGCCGATGAGAGCACAGAATCGACTGTCCGGGATATTTCGGACAGAGTTTCCCTGTACAAAAAGATACTTTCGGGAGTTTCCTCCACAGACAACGCTTCACTCTCGCTGACATCATCATCGAGACTTTCAGAAAACTTTGGATCTTTTCCTGAACCTGCACAGACAGTCCGCAGGCGGTTAGAGATACAGACCTCGCAGTAAGTCGAGAACTTCACTCCTATGCCGGGATCGAAGGAAGAAGCGGCTTTGAGGAGGCTCATAAGGGCTTCCTGCCGCAGATCTTCGCTGTCGGTACGATCATTTGCGAACAATTCTGATTTTATCAGTATCAGCTTTGAGTAACGCGAAATAAGAGCTTCAGCGGCGGCTTTACTATTCTTCGCCATAACCGCAAGCTCTTCATCGGTCATATTACTTGTTTCGCTGTTAATTAAATCCAGATCGAGCAAGGTATCCACCAACATTCCGAATGAAGCTGCAAACGCAACCGTTGTCAAAAGGTATGATATTATCCGCAGTCCCGGAAATATCCGGAACTGCGGCAATATTCAATTGTTATCAGTCCTCAGTTTCCTTAGCTGCTTCTTCTTCGGCAGCCTTGAGGAGCTCTGCCATATCGAAGTTGAAGTTAGCGCTCTTCTTAGCGGGCTGGGGCTGTTTAGCCTGTTCAGCAGCGGGCTGAGATGCCGGCTGAGCGGGCTTAGCTGCGTTATTATTATTGTTGTTGTTATTATTGTTGTTAGCAGCATTGTTATTATTAGCTCTGTTGTTGCCGCTGTTGAAAGACTGAGCTGAGCTTATATTAGCGAACGGATCAGCGGGCTTAGCCGGAGCCTTTTCAGGCGCAGCGCTGGGAACGTTATTCATATCAGCCTTAGGCGGTTCAACGGGCTTGAAGGTTGCAGCCGGCGGCTCGCCCTTCTTTACTACCTTCTTGGTCTCGTCCTCGTCAACAGCCTTGCGTGCCTCACCGATGATGAGCTTAGCCTCGCTCATACGATCAGTAGCCTGACCTGAGAGACGGTTGAGAACAGAAGTGATATCGCTGAACTTTGTATTGATGCTTTCGATCTCGTTGAGGAGCATCTTGCGTACAGCGTCTGACATCTCGTTAACCTTGTCAGCGTGGTTATTAGCCTCGTTGACTGTATTCTTAGCCTGAGCGTTAGCCTGATCGATGGTCTGCTTAGCCTGATCGTTGGCTTCCTTGATAGCGGTCTCGGCAGTAGTATTAGCGTTAGCGATGGTCTTTTCAGCCTCAGCGGTAGCTTCCTTGACGATATTATCAGCCTTGTCGTTAGCTTCCTTAGTAACTCTCTCGGCATTTCTCTGAGCCTCGATAGTGATCTTTCCGGCTGTTTTCTGGGCTTCTGTGAAGAGAGCGCCCATATCGAACGATGACGGTATCATACCGCTGCCGCTCTCCTTGAGGTCTGAGATCTCATCATTGAGCTTAGTGATCTCAGCTTCCTTCTTAGCGATAGCAGCTTCGTTATCCTTAACAGTCTGAATGAGCTTATTCTCCTTGTCAGAGAGCTCCTTGGTCTTGATCTTGAGATCCTCGGTGAGTTTAGCGAGTTCCTGCTTGAGCTTAGCGACCTCAGCATTCTGAGCAGCGCCTGCCTGAGCATTTGCCTGAGGAGCAGCGGCAGCCTTTTCTTCGGCAGCCTTGAGCTTAGCTCTGAGGTTATCTATCTCACGCTTAGCAGCCTCGAGAGCCTGAGCGGTCTGAGCGTTAGCCTGAGGATTCTGAGGAGCAGCGGCAGCCTTTTCCTCGGCAGCCTTGAGCTTAGTTCTGAGGGTATCTATCTCGCGCTTAGCAGCCTCGAGAGCAGCAGTAGCCTGCTGGTTGTTCTGACCGCCTGCGCCGCCAGCCTTGAGCTGAGCGATGAGCTTCTGGTCCTCCTCGACCTTCTTCTTGAGGTCATCGTTCTCCTTCTTGGCAGCTCTGAGTGCGTTATTTGAAGCATTGAGCTTTTCCTGAAGGTTATCTAACTGATTGCGGGCCTTAGTGAGTTCCTGTGAATCCGCGGGAACGGTTTCCTTAGCTTTTTTAAGATCCTCTTCGAGAGAAACTATCTTAGAATTCAGCTCGTCGAGGTATGTCATAACGTCTTCTTTAACGAAACCGCCCATTCTGGCAGTTCGTAATACGGTTGGTTCTTCCATTGTGTACACTCCTATCCCCGCAGAAGCCTGCGGCAAATATAAATTCAAGGAATAAAATTGCCTTTAATCAATTATATCATATTCAATATAATATTTCAACTATTAATATGTAGAAAATTTTCGTTCATTTTAGTGCATTTTACTAATTGACAAAACGAATTATACAGCAAGTAAAACATCAACTCCCAAGTAATATGTTTCCGCTGCATAAAAAGAAAAGCGATCCGTAAAGGATCGCTTATAATTCTTGATTATCAGTTGCCGAGCATCTTGAAGATGTCGTCGAGGTCGTAATCCTGATTTGAAGCAGGAGCCTTTGAAGCAGCGCTTCCGCCAAGACCGAGACCGTCGATAAGAGGATTGTCGATCTGGATAACATCATCAGCACCGGAAGAAAGTCCGAGGTCATCATCTGCAGGAACGTCTCCGTCCTCGCCGAAGCCGGCAGCGATAACTGTGATAGTCATCTCATCCTGCATATCTTCCTTGAATGCTGTACCGAAGATGAACTCAACGTTATCAGCAGCAGTATCTGTGATCATCTTTGTAGCCTGATCCACATCGGAAGAAAGAACGTCCTCTGACATAGCAATATTGATAAGGAGTCTCTTAGCACCGGAGATAGAAGTCTCAAGCAGCGGGCTGGAAATAACAGCGTTGGCTGCTTCCTTTGCCTTGTCCTTGCCTGAACCGTGACCGATAGCCATATGAGCGTAGCCTGCGCCCTTCATGATAGTCGAAACATCGGCGAAATCGAGGTTTATGTAGCCTTCTTCAACGATAAGGTCGGAAATACTCTTTACACCGGTCTTGAGGACATCATCTGAAAGTGCGAAGGACTGGATCATTGTAAGGGGCTTATCGAGACCAACGAGGAGCTTCTCGTTAGGGATAACGATCAGAGAGTCAACATACTTTCTGAGTTCCTCGATACCTCTTTCAGCCTGAGCCATTTTCTGCTCTCTCTCGAAGAGGAAGGGCTTAGTAACGACTGCGACAGTAAGTATATCCATTTCCTTGGCGATCTTAGCGACAACAGGTGCTGCTCCCGTGCCGGTACCGCCGCCCATACCTGCTGTGATGAAGATCATATCAGCGCCCTTGAGATGAGTTTCGATCTCGTCTCTGTTCTCTTCGGCGCTCTTCTGACCGATCTCGGGCTTGTTGCCTGCACCTCTGCCCTTTGTGAGCTTGGTACCGATCGGTATTCTTGTAGTAGCCTTTGACTTATTAAGAGCCTTTGCGTCAGTATTGATAGCAATATATTCAATATTGTTCACTCCGGACTCCACCATACAATTGACAGCGTTTCCACCGCCGCCGCCGACACCGATGACTTTTATATTAACATCGGGTTCCAGAGCTTCCTCATAGTTGAAATCTGACATTTTTAACTCCTCCTAAAATATTTATCCTGTATTTTATCTTTAAGATATTATCAAAACTCTATAAATACACTTTATATTTTATCATAATCTTATTCTTATTTCAAGTCTGAAATTAATTTTTTTGAATTTCAGCGCATTTTACAATTACAGCTCATTCTGATACGTCATTTTGTACAAAATTCCGCAGTTTTTACTATCAATAATCCTGTCCGTCGCCTCCGTAAGCGTTATAGTCCGCTCCGTTGCCATAATCTGCCGCATCGTTATCGTTTCCGTAGCCATTGTTGTAATCATTATTATAGCCATTATTATAATCATTGTAATTGTTGTAATCATTGCCGCCGTTGTTGTAATCCGGCTGCTGCGGTACCTGCTGCTGAGGTATCTGCTGCTGTTGCTGCTGATCCTGCTGCTGTTGCTTATCTTCAGGACGATTTTGATTATAATACTCGAAGATAGCTTCCTGTTCGGGATTGGATTCGCCGTCGATAGGCTTACCGTTGGCATCAGTCTCAGGCTCTGTCGTGATCTGCTCAGGAGTTATGATCTTGTCGCCGGTCTTATTCATTCTGAAGCTGCACTGGTTCGCACCTATCATCGTAAGATAGCCTTTTTTGCCCTTGACGCTGTCCTCCTCCATAACATTTGAAGCAAGTCCGAGCTTGTAGTTAACATCATTCCAGTTGCCCATTTTGAACACAACGCCGTTCCTGTAATTGACAACTATCGAGAATTCGTCGCTCATATCAACCGAGGCGATATCCGCTGAACGGTCATCGCTGAGACTCGCCATAAGCTCTGCAAAAGCGTCTGCCTTGTGCTGATTTCCGGAATTGACCGACTTTCCGGCATACTTCACCGACGGTTCATAGCCGTAGATGACCGGAAGTCCGTCTGTGATAAAGCCGTTGTCGGCGAGTATCTTACCCTTTTTGCTGACGAGAAGAACTCCGTTGTCATAGCTTATATTGTAAGCCGGAACGCAGCGTGTTACCTTTATCTCGAGCGACGAGGGAAAGTCCCTGTCGACCTCAGCCGTCTCAACATAGAGCAGCTTATCCAGTATTTCCTGTTCACTCTTTTTCGGATCGAGTCTCAGAAGATTGTCGCCCTCCTTGATGCCGGAAGCGTCAACTATCTCCTCAGCCGTGTACATATCCGACTCTCCCGAGACCTTGATCTCGTTTATGTTGAACAGGAACGTGTAGCTTATCGTCAGTCCGACAGTTGCAGCCAGCAGAACGACTACCACCGCATATATATTGAAATTACGCTTGCGTCTTCTCAGTCGTTTGCTGCTGTTCTGTCTTTCGACCTCGGTTTTTTCAACGTCCTTCATACTTTCTCCATATCCCGGTCATGCTCTGCGGATACTTCCGCCCAGTGCCGTGACCGCGTCCTCTATTTTTTCATATCCTCTGTTGATATGTTCTATCCTTGTGATCTCGCTCGTACCCTCAGCTGCAAGAGCCGCGCATATCATTGCCGCTCCGCCGCGAAGGTCCGTAGCTTCGACGTTTGCTCCGTGGAGCCGCTGCACTCCTCGCACTATCGCCACCTTGCCGAGCACCTGTATATCCGCTCCCATTTTCACAAGAGCTTCCGTATGCCGGTAGCGGCAGTCGAAGATATTCTCCTCAAAAACGCTCGTACCGTCAGCTGCAGCAAGTGCAGCCATGAGCACAGCCTGTGCGTCCGTCGGGAAACCCGGGTGCGGCATGGTCCTTATCCTGTCGCTCACCGCCCTCAGACGCGAACCGCTCCGCAGATATATCCTGCTGCCGCGGCTGTATATACTGCACCCCGTCTGTTCGAGCACATTCAGAAATGGCTCCATTTCCGGGACACAGGCTTCTGTAAGTATTATCTCCCCTCCGGCAGCAGCCGTCATTGAGAGGTACGTCGCACCGGCTATCCTGTCCGGCATTATGGCGTAGTCGCAGCCGTGAAGCTGTTCTCTGCCGTTTATGACAATCCTGCTGCCTCCGTCGCCCTTTATATCAGCTCCGCAAGCCCGCAGAAATCCGCACAGATCGCATATCTCAGGCTCTCGTGCGGCATTGTTTATGACTGTTTCCCCCTCCGCCGTTACAGCGCAGAGGATTATATTCTCGGTAGCACCTACCGAGGGAAAGCTGAGTGACAGTTTAGTTCCCTTTGCACGGCCCTTGCGTGTCCGGCAGACTATCTGTCCTCCGCTGTCGCGTATATCAACGCCCATTTTCTTCATAGCGGCAAGGTGCATATCTATCGGACGAGGTCCGAGCTCGCAGCCGCCTGGGACGCTCACGGTACATTCGCCGGTACGTCCGAGCATAGCTCCCATAAAGATTATGGACGAGCGCATTTCGTGCATGAGTTCCTCGGGTATCTCAGTGCCGCTGAGCGATGTCGAGTCTATCACAGCGGTATTCCCCGAGAACATACAGCGGCAGCCCACGCAGTTGAGTATGCGTGAAGCCGCATAGACATCGGTCAGCGCCGGGCAGTTCCGGAGAGTACACTCCTCACCGCAGAGTATAGCCGCCGCCATTATCGGCAGCGAACTGTTCTTGCTTCCCTGAAGCGTTATCTCGCCGCGGAGCTTCCTGCCGCCTTCCACAATAAATTTCTGCATATTACCACCTCACAGCCTTTGCAGTATAATATGCCGTGAGTGGTATTGTTGTTACTTTCTGCCCTTGGCTAACAGCTTTTCAACGACTGCCATTATGCGGTCGTTGGTATCTGTGACACAGAGCTTCTTTGCGCAGTCCGCCATTGAGTCAGCCTTGCCGGGCTTATCGAGGAAGCCCTTTATCTCGGCGATGAGTCTTTCGGGAGAAGCCTCCTTCTGCTCGATGACTACTGCCGCGCCTGCCTTTCCGAGCACCATCGCATTGTGGTACTGGTGGTTGCCGGCAACTATCGGCGAGGGTATCAGTATCGAAGCCCTGCCGGCTGCCTCGAGTTCAGCGAGCGTTGAAGCACCGCTGCGGCAGATGACAACATCAGCTGCTGCGAGGCAAACGTCCATATCATTTATGTATTCGGTTATCCTGAGTCGGTCTGATTTCATCGGGATACCGGCTTCCTTCATTTCCTTGGGGAAGGTCTCTCTGCCCATACCGCCGTAGCCGTGTATGTGGTTTATCTTCAGTCCTTCTTTGACGTGCCACTTTATAGCGGCTGCCATAGTATCGTTTATGCAGCCTGCACCGAGGCTTCCGCCGAACGAGAGTATCGTGAGGTCATCGTTGAAGCCGAGCTTCTTACGCGCCTCAGCCTTGGTTATCGAGTTGATGCTGCTGCGGACAGGGAGTCCGGTAACGCTGTACTCAAACTTGCTCTTGTCCATATAGTCGAGTGCCTCGATCACGGTGAGCATAACGTAGTCAACTTCCTTGGAGAGAAGTCTGTTCGTAACTCCCGGGTAGGCGTTCTGCTCGTGGATAGCCGTTGGGATACCCATTTTAGCAGCCTTCCTTATGACCGGTCCGGCTGCGTAGCCGCCTGTTCCGATAGCGATATCGGGCTTGAAGTCCTTGATTATCTGCTTTGCTCTCCTGCCAGAGGTCGCAAGGTAAGCTATCGCCTTGGCGTTCCTGCCGACGTTCTCGAGCGATATCTTCCGCTGGAAACCTGCTACCTTGATAGTCTCGAGCCTGTAACCGGCTTTCGGGACGAGCTTCGACTCCATACCCTTTGGAGTGCCTGCAAAGAGGAACTCTGCATCAGGATATTTCGCCTTTATCATATCTGCAATGGCGATACCGGGATTGATATGTCCGCCGGTTCCGCCGCAGGCTATCAGAACTCTCATATTACAGCTCCTTTACGCATTAGTGAGCTCCGGTCTTTCGGGAGCTTGCGCACTTTTTTTCTTTTTCGCCGGCTTATCCGACGGGTAGTACCTCTGCTGGGAGATATTGAGCATGATGCCCATTTCAGCCAGCTGCATTATCAGCGCCGTACCGCCGTAGCTGAAGAACGGAAGACTGATACCGGTATTGGGGACGAGGTTGCTTACAACGGCGAGGTTGAGGACGGTCTGTATTCCTATCTGAGTGGTTATACCAACTGCTATGAGCATACCGAAGCGGTCCTTGCAGCGGACTGCTATCGAAAAGCCCTCGACTATCAGGAGGAAGAATACCATCATTATCGCAAATGCTCCCACGAAGCCGAGTTCCTCGCAGACTATCGGGAAAACGAAGTCGTTCTTCGTCTCGGGGAGGTACATATATTTCTGTCTTGAGTTACCGAGTCCCAGACCGAACATTCCGCCTGAGCCGATGGCAATTATTGAGTTGGCAGTCTGCCATGTATCGTCGAGGACGTCCGCAAAGGGATCGTTCCACGACTTGATACGCTTTGAAACGTAGCTGTCCTCTATCTGAGCCTGCCATGAAATGATTATGACCGCAAGTGCGAGAGCTGCCGCTCCGAGCAGTATGAACTGCTTCTTGTTAGCACCGCCGCAGAGTATCATCGCTATCGAGATAGTTACGATAAGGATAAGACCGGAAAGGTGGGGCTCCTTATAGAGCAGCAGGGCATATACCGCCATAAGTCCGGCATATTTCAGGATACCGGTCTTGAAGGTGTTCATTTTCTTGCCGTCGCGTTCCATATTGTAGGCGAAGAAAACGATGATAGCCAGCTTTGCGAACTCTGACGGCTGGAAGTTGATAGGTCCGAGCGTCAGCCAGCGCTTAGCGCCCATAGTACCGCCCTCGTCGTTACCGATAGCGAGTACCAGCACCAGCAGCAAAGCCGCGAATACATAGAGAAGTCCGGCGATGTTGAATTTCTTTATCACCGGGATCTTGATGTTCTTGAGATTGTGGTAGTCCATCTTCATAAAGAAGATCATCGCGCCGAAGCCTATAACAGCCATTCTCGCCTGATTGCGCGCGTAGTAGAGACCGTCGCCGTCCTTTTCGCTGTAAGCCCACGCATAGCTCGCGGACGACATCATTACGATGCCCACGACAAGCAGTATCATTACATATGCGAAAAACGACAGACTTATATCGCTGTTCCTGCCTTCGCCGACAAAGGTCTTCCACAGAGCGCGTACTGCACCCTGCTTTTTCTTTTTGCGTTCCGCCATTGCGTCCTCCGTTCAGACTGTCTGCACTGCATACCAGCAGCGCGTCACCATACCAGTAATGAGATTATTCCCAGTACGCCGAATATCATACCTGTCATAGAAAATGTTATCACTATCTTGTACTCGCTGAATCCACTCATCTCGAAGTGGTGGTGGATAGGAGTCATTTTGAATATCCTTCTGCCCTCGCCGTACTTCTTCTTTGTGTACTTGAAGTAGCTTACCTGGATAACTACTGAGAGCGCCTCGATTATATACACGAGCGATACCAGCAGCATAAGCAGGTGGTTGTGGAGAACAAGACCGATTCCTGTGACCGCAGCTCCGAGGAACATCGAGCCGGTATCCCCCATAAAGCATTTAGCCGGATTGAGGTTCCAGATGAGAAAGCCGAGACAGCCGCCGGCAAGAGCCATTGTAAAGAGTGAGAGCTCTGCTTCCCTGAGGATAGCGCAGCACACTGTGAATACCAGCATGGACACGAATGTGACCGAGCCGCAGAGACCGTCAACGCCGTCCGTGAGGTTCACCGCATTGGTGAGGTATATGATAACGGGTATCATCAGCAGATAGTAGAAGATACCGAGTGAAGGAGTCCTTACAAAGCCGAGGTCGATGCGGGTGCTGTCGCAGCCGAATTTCCACAGAGCAAACAGAAACGCTATCGCAGCTACGAGCTGGAAAGCCATTTTCTGGAGCGGTGAAAGACCGTCGTTTTTCTTTCTTGCGACCTTGAGGAAGTCATCTATAAAGCCGATGAGTCCGAAGAGAAGTGAAAATGCCACAACGCTCATCATTCTGTAAAAGCAGTTGAGCGTCTCCTTGTCAGTCGTGTCAACTCCGCCGCGCATACGGTACACCCAGTAGCCGCCGATCGCGGTCAGTACAGACGCTATTATGAACATAAATCCGCCCATTGTCGGAGTACCCTGCTTCTTTGCGTGCCACTGAGGACCGTCCTCGGTCTTTATAGGCTGACCAAACTTGATCCGGTGCAGGAAAGGTACGAGATATATTCCCGAAACTCCCGCCAGCGCAAAGGATACCAGCGATACTATCAGATTTATTATCCAGAATGACATTATATTCAACAACTCCCGTTTATTTTTCGCGCTCAGCCGAGGAGCTTCAAGCCCTCTGCAACTACCTCGCGCTCATCAAAATGTATGTGTTTTCCGCCGGCAAGGATCTGATAATCCTCATGGCCTTTTCCGGCAAGAACTATTATATCACCTTTTTCAGCAATTTTCAAGGCATAATGTATCGCCTCGCGTCTGTCAGTGACAACTTCGTACTTCACGGAACTGCCTTCGAGACCTATGAGTATATCGCGGATAATAGCTTCCGGCTCTTCATTTCGCGGATTATCTGACGTTACTATGAGAAGATCGGCGTATTTTGCAGCTGCCTGAGCCATTTTAGGACGCTTTGCCGCGTCACGGTCTCCGCCGCAGCCGAAGAGACAGATGAGTCTGCCGGAAACGTACTCCTTGACGCTCTTGAGAACGTTCTCGATAGCATCAGGAGTATGCGCATAGTCGCAGATAACGGTGAAGTCCCTGTCAGTCGGAATGACCTCGCAGCGGCCCTTTACTCCGCCGTAGCTCTCAACAGCTGTGATTATCTTGTCGAGCGGTATACCAGCCTTGAGACAGGCAGCCATTGCGGCTGTGAGGTTCGAGACGTTGAACATTCCCGGTATCCTTGTCTTTACGAAGTGGGATTTGCCCTCGTTGCAGAACCAGAAGCTCGAACCGCTCGCTTTGAGCTTTATGCCGTCGGCGTAGAAGGTAGCGTTCTCCTTTGTGCTGAAGGTCTGCTTCTCGCAGCCTATCTCACCGTAGAGTCTCCTGCCGTAGTCATCGTCGATGTTGCAGATAGCAGTGTCGCAGATATCAAAGAGCATCTTCTTAGCCTGATAGTAGTCCTCCATATCCTTGTGGTAGTCAAGGTGGTCCTGAGTGAGGTTAGTGAAGAGGGCTATGCCGAACCATGATGAACCGATGCGGTTCTGGACGAGTCCGAACGATGATACCTCCATAACGACATACTCGCAGCCCTCGCGGACCATTCTGTCGAGCAACGCCATAAACTCGTGAGTCTTGGGAGTAGTATTCTCGGTCGGTACTATCTCATCGCCTATCTCGTTCTGTATAGTACCTATCAGACCGGTCTTGTGACCTGTGTTCATAAGTATATGCTTGATAACGTTGGTGATAGTAGTTTTTCCGTTGGTGCCGGTAACGCCTATCATTTTTATCTTACGCTCAGGGTGTCCGAACCATGCGGCGCAGAGCTTTCCGTAGAGCTTACGGGAGTTATCGGTGATTATCTGTCTGTCTCCGAGTCCGAGATCGTGCTCGCAGACTACTGCTGCCGCGCCTTTTTCAAGCATTTCAGCCGCAGCGCTGTGTCCGTCGAACTTCTGTCCCTTGACGCACACGAAAAGACTGCCTTCGCGCACTTCTGCCGTATTGTCTGTAACTGATGTTATCTCTGTATCGCCGATAGCTGTTTCAGCGTTATTCTCGAGCAGTTCGTATAATTTCATTCCGACGCCTCCTGTATTATTATTTGGACAGATACTATTTGTGCGGTCGAAGGCGAGGGGGACGCTTGCCATTAATTCCACATCAAATGTTATATGCCTGTTATTTTTGTTGTTTCCTGTTTTAATCGTTGAACACTGCGTCCGGCAGCTTGAATTCCAGCTCGACAACTGTTCCCTTCGGGACTCGTGTGCCGGGTTCGGGATACTGTTTCGCAACAGTCGCTCCGGGAGCAGACGGTGACGCACCCGTAGTTGAGTAGTTCACGCCGTAGGCTTCCGCCGCCTGATTTACATTCGTCAGATCGTTATACCTCAGATCGGGCACCTCTACATATTCTACCTTGCTTATCTTCTCTGTATACAGGTAAACTGTTCCGCCCTTAGAGATCGCCGTACCCGTGAGAGGATACTGTGAAAGAACGTCGATGCCGTTGCCGATCTTCTCATACTTTAGTTCGAGCGAGTCAAGAGTAGCTGTTGCGTCATCAAGAGAGCCCTCAAGGAGCGGTATCTTTACGTCAAGGTCGCGGAGCTCATCTTCAGAATACTCAGGACTCATATTCATATAGGGAAGTACCTCTTCGAGTATATCACGCGCAGTAGGTACAGCGACCTTGCTTCCGTAGTATTCGATGTTCTTGTCAGGCATATCAGCCATAACGAGAAGTATAAGCTCGGGATCCTCAGCAGGTGTGAAGCAGACATAAGAAGCACAGTATTCCTGCTTTGCAGCATCTTCCTCCTGTCTCCAGTCGCCGCCCTCATTGCCTGCTGTGAGCATCTTACGCTGTGAAGTACCCGACTTGCCGCCGATAGAATAGCCTGTTATAGCAACATTGCTCTCAGGCTTGCTGACTACTACCTGTTCAAGGCAGCTTCTCAGCTTCTTTGAGGTGTCCTCTGAAATTACCTGACGGCGTACAGTTCTCTCGTTCTTGAGAACTATGTTGCCTTCCTGATCGACTATCTTCTCAACCACATAGGGCTTGAGGAGGTAGCCGCCGTTGATAGCCGCACAATATGCAGTTATCATCTCGATAGGGGTAACGGTTTCACCCTGTCCGATAGAACCGGTAGAAAGATTGAGCTTATTGATAGTATCCTTTGTAAAGGGATCGCCTCTGCTCTCGGCAGGAAGGTCGATGCCGGTCTTTTCAGCAAGTCCGAAAGCGTCGCAGTAGTACACGAACTTATCCTCACCGAGTGCCCAGCCGATGTCGATAAAGGCAGGATTACAGGAGTTGGTGAGTGCCTCCTGGAAGGTCTGCGTACCATGACCGCTCTCCTGATGACAATGGATAGGTATCGGAACTCCGGGTATCATCTTTGCATACTCGCAGTAAAGGTATCTCTTTTCAAAGTCTATGAGGTTCTCCTCGGCAGCAGCAGCGCTGGTGAGCACCTTGAATACCGAACCCGGCTCGTAACGCTCTGTGAGAGCCTTGTTTCTCCACTGGAGCTCACGCTCCTCCTTGGTGCGCTTTTCAGCCTCTGTCTTGTCAAGTATGCCCTTTATCTCCTCAGCTACGACCTTGTCTGATACCTCATAGGGATGATTGAGGTCAAAGGAGGGATACTGCGCCATACCGTAGACAGCGCCGGTCTTGCAGTTCATAAGGATAGCACAGCCGCGGTTCTTGACCTTGAAGTTGTTGACCATTTCCTGAAGGTGCTTTTCAAGTATGTACTGGATATTGCTGTCGATAGTGAGATAAATGTCGTCACCGTTCTTGGCAGCATATGTCTTTGAATATTTGTATGGAAGCTCATTGCCGTTGGAGTCCTTGGCTGAGACGGTCTTTCCGTCAACTCCGGCGAGGTAGTCATCGTAGTAAGCCTCAATGCCATAGAGACCGTTTCCATCTGAATTTGTGAAGCCGACTACCGATGCAGCAAGCTCGCTCTGCGGGTAATATCTCTTTGTGTCCTCCTCAACGTAGAGGGAGATCATATTGTACTGGTTGAAGTAGGAGATGAGCTCATCAGCGACCTGCTTCTCGACCTGATCCTGAAGCATACTGTACTGGGTATCGGCGTCCATAGCCTTCTGAACGTCCTCGGGCTTTATGCCGAGCTTTGTACAGAGCTTTGAGCTTAACTCAGAGACAAAAGCGTCAACCGACTCCGGAAGAGCGTCTATCTCGTTGCCCTTCTCATCATATCTCGGCTTGTACGAACCGCTCTGCTTGTCGGAATTGCGCTTATCCACGCGCTTTCTGAGCTCAACGAGTTCCTCGCGGAAGCATGACGGATCGAGTATGACCTTGTACACAGAAGCGCTCTTGGCGATAACTGCCCCCTTTGAATCGAATATCGAACCGCGGTGGGCGGAAATGCTTATCGAACCGAAGTGGCGGTCATTAGCCATCGCCTGATACTTCTTATTATTAAGCACTGAGATCCTGAAAAAATTCGCGGCAACAGCTCCGAAGAGCACCACGAACACAGCCGTCATAACGATCTTGGCTCTGAATCTCATTGAATTTGTAGGGTTTACGTTTGCCATAGTCCGCTCCTTTGTAAGGCAATGTATGAAAGTCTGTGAGACGAATTTTCCTGTAAATAGAATAAGGCAGGGTAACTGTGCTGCCCCGCCCTGTGAACATCGTATTTCTTTTCTGTGATGTCCTGTTTGCGATACGACGAAGGATTTTCGCATAAAGCGATGGACTGAGCCCCGCGGACGCCCTGCGTTCTGACGTCCGCGTGATCTCAGGCCGGTATTCCGATCACCCGCTGTATCTCCGTGTTCTACTATACTTCGGCATATATGTGTTTTTCGCCGATAGTGTTCATTGATGATATCGGGCAGCTTTGTATATTATATTTGAACTACCCTCTGAAATATTCCACGAGATCCTCAAAGAAGGACTTTACCTTTGCCTTGATGCCCTTCTCCTTCTCGGGAATTTTAACTACATCGCTGTCCTGAGTCTTTATATATGTGATCTGCGATGAATCTATTTTTTGCATATTTAGCACATTTTTAGCGTAGTCCTCGACGTTTTTTGCCGAGACCTTACTTTCAAGCTCTGACTGGAGTCTGACATTATCCGCCTCCACGAGACTCAGCTCATGGTTTTTGTCAGCGACCTTGTTGTACATCGTATTGCGCTTGTCGAGCGAATAGATAACAAGTCCGAGCACTATCGCCGCGATAGCTGACATAAGGATTATCGTCATTACTGAACCGCTACGGGCTTCTGTATATCTGACCCTTATCTGCGATTCCTTATCACTTCCGTTCTCCTTGTCCTTATCGTTGTCGGGATCGCGGTCGTTGTCAGATTCAGAGCTGTTATAATTTTCGTCCTCAAAAATATAGGCAAAATCATATGCAGCCATTAATTATCCGCGCTCCTTTCAATGATCCTGAGCTTAGCGCTTCTGCTTCTGTTGTTTCTTTCTACTTCCTTTTCCTCTGCTTCGATGGGTTTTCTGTTTACAAGTGTTCCTTTGGGTTTATGTCCGCAAACGCACTGAGGAAAATCAGGGGGGCAGATACAGCCCTTGCACCATCCTGCGAATTTCTGCTTTACTATCCTGTCCTCAAGCGAATGGAAGGTTATGACAGCGAGCCTGCCGCCGGGTTTCAGACTGAAAAACGCTTCCTCGAGTCCCTTTGAGAGATGCTCGAACTCACCGTTGACGGCGATGCGTATTGCCTGAAAGGTCTTTTTGCAGGGGTTCTTATCGCGGCGAGCCTTCTGCGGAACGCTGTCCCTTACGATGTCTGCGAGCTGAAGAGTTGTCTCGATAGGAGCATTCTCTCTTGCGCGGATTATGTTTGAAGCTATCCTGCGGGAGAATTTCTCCTCGCCGTACTCAAACAGTATCCTTGCTATCTCGCTTTCGGAGTAAGTATTCACAACGTCTGCGGCACTCATACCCTCCTTGCTCATTCTCATATCGAGAGGAGCGTCCGAGTGGTAGGAAAAGCCTCTGCTCTCTTCGTCGAGCTGATACGACGAAACGCCGAGATCCATAAGGATACCGTCCACCAGATCTATGCCGAGGTCGTCGAGCACATCGCGCATCTGCGAATAATTGCTGTGTATGACCTGAGCGTTAGGGTAGACAGACAGTCTTTCCGAAGCAGTCTTTACAGCATCGGGATCGCGGTCGAGGGCAATGAGCCTGCCGTTCTCACCGAGACGGGCTGCGATAGCTGAGGAATGGCCTGCGCCGCCGGCAGTGCCGTCAACGTAGATACCGTCCGGACGTATATCCAGACCATTTATACATTCATCAAGCAAAACGGGTATATGACTGAATTCCATAAGATCTCTCCTTAGCCGAAAAGCCGTTCAATATGCGGCTGCCGGCGATCAGAGTACGAGATCGGCAAGAGCAGCGTTTATATCCTCCTGAGAAACATTGCTGTTGAACTCTTCCCAGAGTTGTTTGTTCCAGATCTCAGCCTTGTTTGAAGCGCCGATAACGACAACTTCGCCCTCGATCTGGGCGTGATCCCTGAGGTGCTGGGTGATAAAAATCCTTCCCTGCTTATCGGGGACCTGCTTATCTGCACAGGCGAGGAAGCGTCTTCTTATCTCACTACCGGTCTTACCGGGGATAGTTTCGAGCTTCTGTCTGTACTTTTCAAATTCCTCAGTTGAATAAACGGCGATATATTTGTCATCGTAACCTGCACAAAGGTAAAATTCCACGCCGAGGATCTCCCTCAGCTTATTGGGAAAGCTCATACGTCCCTTCTGATCTATACTTGGATAATAAGTACCGCATAACGGTTCCGCCATGAACTTTCACCTCACTTTTCAACAGCTTGTGGAATATTTCACCTCAATTGTGGAATAAATCACTTCTGAACACCTTTATTCACCCTATAATATATTCTACCACTTTATAGAGTAATATTCAATTGGTAATTTTCCACAAGATTGACAAGTGAGTGCAGTTTGATATTTAGTTACAATAACCTCGTCGGGCATACTTGCGAACGTGCGTTCTTAAAATTTTCACCTTATTTCACCCACAGGGGGTAATTTAAGGTAAAAATCCCCCCTGCTTCACCGCCACTGCTC
The DNA here is from genome assembly GCA_900318825.1 of uncultured Ruminococcus sp. GTDB lineage: Bacteria > Bacillota > Clostridia > Oscillospirales > Ruminococcaceae > Ruminococcus. Next base: position 26,443 of record ONMB01000012.1, on the reverse strand, counting down.
ACCTCTGATAAAACAAAATAAGTCTCCGGCACGATGATCAGTGCAGGAAGACTTATTTCATACAGTGTTTATTCAGTAGCTTCTTCGGTAGCTGCTTCTGTTGCTTCAAATATAACTGTTGTTTCAGGTTCTGTCACCTTTTCAGCAGTAGTTGCAGCAGCGGTAGTTGTTGTTACAGTAGTTGTAATTGCATGAGTTGTTACCGGAGCAGCTGTCGTTACAGCTGTCACCGTAGTGGGTTCCTCGTGAGCAGTTGTCGGGTGCTCCTTGGTAGGAACCTCCTTCTTCTCAGAAGGCGGTGCGATGTTCCTGTCCTTAGGCGAAAGTATCGGGATAGTTGCACCCTCCTTCTTTTCGCTGTCGTCATCGCTCTTCACATAATCTGTGTAGGTAATATTGAATTTGCAGGACTTGAAGCCCATTGAGAGTGAGAACGAATAACCCTGAACATTTATCTGGTCATCTATGTTCACGCTGTTGATATATCCGCTTGTCGGCGAATATGTAGGCTTTATCCAGTTATTGGGATCATCGGAGAGCGTTATGCCGTAGCGCGACTCGATCTTGTTCCTCATAGTAGCGGCATTCATATAAGTAACCGTTCCGTAATGTGGATCGTAAGCCTCGTCGTAATCTCCGGAGACCGTTCTGAGATACGGGAGATCCTGACAGAATATCTCGTTGCAGTTTGAAGTGGTTCCGCCTGACGAAGCATAGAACATCGTAAGGGCGAAATCATCATTATAATAGAGGGCTTCTCCGAGGACCTCCTTGCAGCAGTCGATAACGTTCTGCGGCGGATCAGCCTTCATACGCATATCGAACGAGTCATCGTTGTTATACTTGAGGAAGGTATAAGCTGCAACAGCCTGTGCCTTCATAGCCTCGGGAGCCATAGAGCTTCCCATTTCGTGATAAACGATGCCGGCAATGATATCGAGAGTCTTGCCTGCGGGAACGTGCTCTACTGTGAGGACCTCCGTATCAGTAGTACCTGTATTCATAAGCTGTGTGCCCGGGTAGTAGTGATACAGGATATCCTGATATGTCCAGCCTGCGTACTTGGCGTAGAAGTTCGCACCATTCTGACTGAGTCCGACTCCGTGTCCCCAGCCATAGGTCTGGATAGCGAATTCGCCGGGATTGCTCTCAACGACCTGACCGTGCTGCGGTGCAGGAACATTCTTGAGCTCACCGCCAGAGGTATATACCTCAACGGCAGTAGGTGTAGCGCTTTTCTTCTTCTTGCCGAGTACCGGCGTAGCGTTCTTGATCTTTTTTCTGATAAGGAGCAGCATAGCCTGCTGTTCCGCGGAGAGAGCCTGTTCAGAATCGTCCGGCTGAGCATTCACGAGCCCGTCGCCGAGTCTGAACATATCCGGTGTTGTACGCGCATAGCTTATCATCGACAAGCTGTCATCGTACTCAGATACATCTGCTTTTCTCCATTCGATCTGTTCCTCGGGAACGATCTCCTCACCGGGCTGAGTACCGGTCTCAGATGCTGAAGTATCCTCGATAGCCGCTGCACCGTCAGTAGCCTTCATACCGGCTGACGTTGTTATCGTCAGAACGGCAGCTATTGCAGCCGCAGCAGCTTTCAATGAACTTATGGTATCCATATTTAACTCCTTGTAAGGAACTGCGCACTTACTGTGCCGCAGCTTCTGTTGATGTTTCTGAAGCCTCAGTTGTCGGCTGGTGTGCCTTTATGTACTCCTCAGTATGCTTTACCGAGGAAAGGTCACCTGCGACCTCGCCTTCTCTCAGGCGGCGTCCGACAACGATGAAGCGGTAATTGCCCTCTGCACCGTAGCAGGTTGAGAGGGTAACGAGCTTGTCGCCGTACTGAACGTCAATTCCCATATCTATCGGACAGTTCTTGACGCAGCGCTCAACATAGCCGTCGAAGGTCTCCTTGTCATCGAGTTCCTCCATATTCCAGTAGTGGAAGTCTGTATCCTTATAGCTTCCGCTCGTAACGAGGAAGGCAAATATTACATAATCATAATCACGGTAGTTTGAACTCAGCTCGATGAAAGGGCTTCCGTTGTAGAAGTCGTAATCGAGACGGTAGTTTCTGAGCGAGCCCATCATAGAGCCGTTCAGCATATCGTGACCGTAAAGCAGAAGATTTTCGGACTGCTCCGACTCATCAGCGCCGAAGTTGTCGCGGTAATCCATATAAATAGTACCCGCTTCCTTATAGCTCTTGTCGAGGTCGTGGTCGAGGTAGAACCAGTTCGGCTTGTAATCCTCGCCGCCGTAGAACTTATTGTCCTTGCTGACCTCACCGGGATCCTTTGTTATCGGGTAATCGACCTGTGTGCCGTGTATCCTTATCCAGCCGCAGATATCGGGGTTGAGCCTCATAAGCGATCTTGCACGTCCGCTGAGACCGCTTACCTCCGGGGAATACGCAATATCGTTCTCCCAGCCGTCGGGAAGTCCGACAGGTGCGGTGGTCGTGGTGACAGCCTCGGTATAGTCGCTGAAGGTCGGGACTGTCCCCTTATCCTTTTTCAGAGTCGTCACGCTGAGTATTGCAAGCACAAGTGCAGCAGCTCCGGCGGTGCCTGAAACGATGATCTTTTTCTTTTTATCCATTTATTTCTCCTGAGAAGCAGTCTGTGTTTCTGTTGACGCTTCTTTAGCAGCGGTCGAGGCGCTCTCCGGACCGTAAGGAACGAAATCGGCGTCGGGATCGTACTTTTCATTTGTTCTTGTCTTATAATATAATGTAGGCCATTTGATGTTTGGGTTTGGAACGCTGTTCTGTGTTCCTGCGAGCGGATCCTCGCCTTCCCTGACCATTCTTGCCATGATTATGAGACGGCTCCTGTCACCGAGAAGACCGTTGCAGGTCGAAAGGGTGAGTATCTGGTCGCCGTACTTCATATCGACGTCGTTGAGACGGATAGTTCTGCGCTTAGCCTCGTTGACGAACTCGTAGAACTCCTCCTCGTCGTCAAAATCGAGGGTGTTCCAGCAGTCGAACTTTGTCTCGGTATCGTCATCTGCGTCGAGAACGAAGAACGCGAATATCTTGTACTTGTACTGCTCATAGTTGGAGTTGAGCTCGATGACGGGGTGTTCGCCGTAGTAGTAGTCGTAAGCCCTGTACTTGTTGAGGCTTCCGAACATCTGTCCGTCGTTCATCTCGTGACCGTAGATAACGAGATTATCGGAGTTTTCACATACGAGGTGACCTTCATCATCGACCTCGTCGAAATGGTTCCTGTAATCGAGGAAAAGCTCGCCAGCCTTTGACTCTCTTCCGCTCAGCTTGTGCTTGAGGTACTTTTTGTTGTCCTCAGCCTGCATAACCGGGTTGTTCACGGGAGTACCCTCGATGCGGATAATTCCCACAACGTCGCTGTTTTTCTCGAGCAGCTCCTTAGCGCCGCTGAGCAGAGTGTAGACCTTGCGGTTATCGGCGTCCACCTTGGTCGGACGTGTACTGTCCTCCTTGGCTTCGTCCCAGTATTCGCTCATGACCTTGTCGTTTTCGCGTTTACTGCGCCAGAGGTCTATATAGTAATCGGCAACGATATAGCCGCACACGATGATAACGACTATCGCGCCGAGGAAAAGCAGCTTTCTTATGCGCTCAAACACGCTGTCACCCTTCTGCGGGAACAGACCGCGCAGACGCTGTTTAAAGCTCTTTTTCTTCTTTTTCTTCTTCTTTTTTGGAACTTCCGGCTGTTCCGGCACTGTTTCCGGAGCATCTGCCGTTTTATTATCCGGCTCGTTCACCTTGAACAACTTTGTGTCCTCAGCATCTCTGTGTACCGGAGCTTTTTTCACGCTTTGTGGCGAAGCCTCGTGGCTGATGACCGGTACCTGTCTGTACACAGGTTTTTCCGGAGCAGCTTCGGCAGCACTCTCGTCCATACTGCGTATTATGTCCTCTGCTTCGACCGTAGTCTCCGGTCTGTCGGCAGCGTTGTTCTGACCGTCGAGTTCACGCAGGATATCATTTACGTCCAGCGGTCTCTGACTGACCGGCTTGGGTGCAAGTCTGCGTTCAGGTGCAGGAGTTTTTCCCGCGGTCACATCTCCGAGAGCTGCAAGAGCCGCAAGAGCTGCGTTTTCAGAGCTGTCAGGCTTTTCCTCAGAAGCCGCGCGGACAGACTTCTTTATCGCATTTATCCTCTCTGCACGGCGCTTAGCCTCAGCGTCGGACACTTCATTGTAATTATCGCTCATCTTACGGAAATCTCCTCCGTGAGTATTCTTTCTATCGTTTCAAAAGCGTAAGTAGCGGCGGCACGGCGGATGTTCTCCCGGCTCGTATCCGGCAGCTCCCACAGCTTCGGGAGCCTTACGAACTGCTTACCGTTGATGTCAAAGCCAATATAGACTGTGCCCACCGGCTGTTCCGGAGTGCCGCCCGACGGACCGGCAATGCCGGTGACAGACACGCATACCTCCGCGCCGGAGCGCTTTTTCAGTCCCTTTACCATAGCGAGAGCCACCTGTTCGCTGACAACGCCGTGTTCAGCGATATCCGCGAGGGAAACTCCCAGCAATTCATTCTTTATCCTTTCGGAATAGGAGCAGATGCCGAGCTCGAAGACCTCCGAAGCACCGGAAACTGAAGTTATCAGTTCTGAGAGCAGACCGCCCGTACAGCTTTCGGCTGTGGATATAGTCCACCCATTCTGCTTCAATAATTCTACAACATTTGTAACCGTTTTGTCAAGATTTCCGGACACACATTCATTATTATAACTGCTGCTCACAATATCGCTCCTATCGTTTTTGTAGGTTCTGCACAATTATTATGTGTATTTTTTGTGAAATAAACAGATCAGCCCTCGAAGTTGAAGGTCTTGAGCTCTGTATTTTCGACAGCCTTCTGTATGAGCGGCTCGAAATCAAAGCTATTCTGAGCCTTTTCGATGTCGCTGAGCTGAGGTCTTACCTTGGGGTGACGGGGAGTGAACACCGTGCAGCAGTCTTCATACGGGAGAGTCGAGATATCGAAAGTGTCTATCTTACGCGCGATCTCGATGATCTCAGTCTTGTCCATTCCGACGCAGGGACGGAATACCGGTATCCTGCAAACAGCGTCCGTGCAGCCGATAGCAGCCATAGTCTGACTCGCTACCTGACCGACGCTCTCACCTGTGATGAGTGCAAGGCAGCCGTCCTTGGCAGCGATGCGCTGTGCGATCTCCATCATAAGTCTTCTCATTATAATAGTAAAGAACTCCTCGGGACAGTGGTCCTTGATAGCCTCCTGGAGCTCCGTGAAAGGCACGCAGTAGAACGCTATGCCGCCGCACCAGTCAGTAAGCTTTTCGCAGAGCTGCTCTACCTTGAGCTGAGCGCGGTCGGAGGTGTAGGGCGGGCTCACATAGTGGATAGCCGCGATGTGTACGCCGCGCTTTGCCATCATCCAGCCGGCAACAGGACTGTCGATACCGCCCGAAAGGAGAAGCAGAGCCTTTCCGCTGCTTCCAACGGGAAGTCCGCCTGCGCCCTTGATATTCTCGGCGTGGATATAAGCGTTGGTGTCACGGACCTCGACTGTTACTGTGACCTCAGGGTTGTTCACATCAACTGAAAGGTTCGGGAACTTTTCAAGGAGTATTCCGCCGAGCTCACGGCAGATCTCAGGCGACTTCATCGGAAACGCCTTGTCGGAACGCTTTGCATTTACCTTGAAGGTCTTTGCACAGCTGAGTACATCATTGAGGTAAGTGACGCTCTTTTCGGTGATATCCGCAAAATCCTTCTCGCAGACTCCGGCGCGGCAGAGGGCTGCGATGCCGAATATCTTACTAACTCTGTCAACCACCTCTGAGAGGTCGATGCTGTCGTCCTGCGGATCTATGTAGAGTGTGGACTGAGCGCTCGTGCAGACGAACCTGCCGAGTCCCTTTATGCGGCGCTTGATGTTCTTAGTGAGCATATCCTCAAATGTCTTCTTGTTGAGACCTTTCAGCGCCATTTCGCCGTATTTTACAAGTACAACTTCTTTCATTTTTTCTTCTCCTATACTATTTTAACATATGTCGGCGTCAGTGGTAATACCTTTCGCCCTTTTCGTCATTGTAATAGCCGACTATCAGCTTTTCACCTTTAAAAATGTGGTTCTTGATGAGTCCGACCTGCTCGTCCTTTGTGTAGTATTTCAGTTCGCTGTCCTTTATGGGACGTATTGCGCTCCACGCCTCACAGGGCTTGCCGTCTTTATATTTCACGATCCAGTAAATGTCATTATCTGCGGAAAGATACTTTATCTCCGCGCCATGTTCCAGCAGCTCACAAGGCTCGGCAGTACTTCTGCGTCCCCTTATATAGAACTCCCTATTGGCAGGAACAGTTTTTTTCTCAGCCTTGAACACATCATCAATATGGGCAGCAACGCCATTCATACAGCACTTTGCTTCCGCGTTTATGCTTTCCACTCTGCGTCCGGCAAAAGTCTTTCGCATACCGATCAGCACACAGAATAAGATCAAGGCGATCCCAAACAGCAGGCAAAATACTTTTATGAGCAATTTCCGCAGTTTATGCTCTTTTTCTTCCATATTATCCTCTCACCTTTTCTATGCCCTCTATGAGAGCTTCCGCAAAGGCTTCAAGTTCCGCCTCAGTAGTTTCAGCGGTAATGCTTACCCTGAGCGCACCGTCTGCACGTTTGTCCTTTATGCCGAACTGCCCGAGGACGCCGCTCTGCTGTCCCTTTGAACAAGCCGAGCCGCTCGAAACGTATACGCCCTTGCTCTCAAGGAAATGCAGCATTATCTCAGAACGTCTTCCGATGACCGAAATATTGATGATGTACGGAGAACCGTCCTCGGGTGAATTTACCGCAACATTCTCCATACCGGATAATTTTTCAAGCAGGAGTTTTTTCAGTCCGGAAGCCCTTTCGTATCTGTCGGAAACAGTCGGTGCAAGCTCCTCCGCAGCCGCTCCGAATGCAGCTATGAGCGGAACGCTCTCAGTTCCGGAACGTATGCCCTTTTCCTGCTTTCCGCCGGTAACGACAGGTGTAACTCTCATGCCTTTTTTTATGTATATCGCACCGACTCCCTTGACTCCGTGTATCTTGTGTCCGCTCAGCGAGATGAGGTCAGCATTGAGCGCACCGGCTTTCACAGGGAGCTTCATATAACCCTGAACGCAGTCGCAGTGAGTGACGATCTCCGGTAAGCGTCTCTTCACAGCCGAAAAGACCTCCTTCACCGGCAGTATATAGCCTGTTTCGTTGTTCACGAGCATCATACTGACAAGGCAGGTCGAAGCGTCACAAGCCTGAACGAAGTCCGCCGCACAGAACCTGCCGTCCTCACGAGGAGAGACTCTCACTATCTCAAAGCCCTTTTTTTCGAGGTCGGAAGCAGTCTCCTCGACCGAAGCGTGTTCCACCGCCGAAATGACTATCTTCTTGCGGTTTCTGCCGTAAGCTCCCGAGATACCGCGGAGAGCGAGGTTATTGCTCTCAGTAGCACCGGAAGTGAAATATATACACCCGCTGTCAACGCCGATACTGTCGGCGATGATCTTTCTTGCCCTGTCCACAGCAAGCTGTGCGTCGAGACCGGCGCGGTGCAGGGACGATGGGTTGCCGTAATTCTCGGTCATTGCCGCAACAGCAGCCTCCACAGCCGCTTTGCACGGCTTTGTAGTAGCGGCATTATCAAGATAAACTGACATCTTTTCAAACCTTTCCAAAACGGGCATAAAAACGCCCGTAAAATTTCGCATACATTATATTATATCATATTATGCGCAAAATAGCAACAGTTTAAGCAAAAATGCAGGAAACGGAGTCCGCGCCGCCTTTTTCGCGGCATACATAATTAGTTGCGGAATAATTTCTCCGCGCCTGTTGCTATTTCCGAATATTTGTGCTATAAGCGCGGAGCCCGCGCCGCCTTTTTCGCGGCATACATAATAGTTGCGGAATAATTTCTCCGCGCCTGTTGCTATTTCCGAATATTTGTGCTATAATAATAAATATGTATATCCTAATGCCACAGGAGGGCAAAATGCAGAACAAACTCAAACTGCGCAGTCAGTCCGGAGAACTCTATTTCAAGGCTTTTGCGGCTGGCTTCGTATGTCTGCTGCTGGCACTCATGCCGGTAATGGTGGTCGAAAAAGGCTACTTCATCTACTCCGGCGACTACAACGCACAGCAGATAAACTTCTACCACACCGCTAACACCGCAGTCAGAAACGGACAGTTCGGCTGGCACTGGTTCACCGACCTCGGCTCGGACTTTATGACCTCTTACTCCTTCTATCTGTTCGGAAGCCCGTTTTTCTGGCTCTCGACCATACTCCCGGCAGGTGCCGTGACCTACGCGATGCCGGTCCTGCTTGCTCTGAAGCACGGTCTCGCCACACTGACCGCCTACGCCTATATACGCCGGTTCGTCCGCAGCAAGGAAGCCGCTCTCACAGGCGGGCTCCTCTATGCGTTCTCCGGATTTCAGGTATATAACATCTTCTTCAATCACTTTCAGGACGTGACCGCGTTCTTCCCGCTTACTCTGATAGCAATGGAGGAACACATAAACCGCGGCAGAAAGGGTGTTTTCGCTCTCAGCGTAGCACTTATGGCTCTGCTGAACTACTACTTCTTCGCCGGTCAGATCGTCTTTCTGATACTCTACTACCTATTCAGAATGAAAGCTCCTGATTTCCACACAAACCGGAAAAAATTCGCGTCGCTTGCATTTGAAGCAGTTGTCGGAGGACTCATAGCTTCGGCGATACTCCTGCCGTCCGCGCTCGCAATACTCGGCAACGACCGTCTCAACGAGCGTCTCTACGGAAAGGATATGCTCATATACACCGACGACACGATAATACCGCGAGTTATACAGAGCTTCTTTATGCCGCCCGATCCGCCTGCCAACCCCAATCTGTTCCAGTCAGGGTACGCAAAATGGGCTTCTATCGGAGGCTACCTGCCGCTGTTCTCGATGACCGGCTTCTACACCTTCATAAAGGGCAAGCGCAGACACTGGGCTTCAAGGCTATCACTCTTCCTGATAGTCTGTGCGTTCGTTCCGTGCCTGAACTGCGCATTTCAGGCGTTCAACGGCTACTACTACGCGCGCTGGTTCTATATGCCGATACTCATTTTCGCAATGATGACGGCGCAGTCCCTCGACGATGCGGACGCTGACCTTATGGGCGGCTGGAAATTCTCCGCGGCTGCTCTCGGCGTATTCGCTGTCATAGGACTTCTTCCGACCAAGGACGGTGACAAAGTACGCTTCTTCCATATGCCCGAGGACATCGCCTATTTCTGGATAGTTGCGGGAGTTGCCGCAGTAAACCTCATAGCCTGCCTGATACTGATAAAACGCCGTCAGAAGGGCAAATCCTTCCGCGAACTCGCCGCTGTGATGACTGCTTTTGCGTCCATTATCTGCATTTTCACCACAATATTCTACGAAGCAGTGAGCATTTCAGGCGCCAAGACCTACATCAGGGACGTTATCAACGGCAAGGACAGCATAGTTTACGAGGAGGTCTCCGGCGACAACTTCTTCCGCGTAGACATCTCCGAGGACGATGACAACTATCCGATGTACTGGGAGCTCCCCTGCATGAGAGCTTTCCAGAGCGTAGTTTCGACTTCCATTATGGACTTCTACGACTCCGTCGGAGTTGACAGGGACGTCGCTTCACGCGCCGACCTTAACCACTACACTCTCCGCGGACTCTTCTCAGTAAAATACTTCTACCGCGATATTTCCGGCAAAACAAAGCCTTTCGACCAACTGAAGTCCCCTGTCAGCTCCTCTGACAGCAAGAGCTCTTCCAAGAAAGAAAAGGACTTCAAAAACGCCGATATCACGGAATATCTGCCGGGCTTCAGATACGTCACCACCAACGGCGACTTCGAGGTCTATGAGAACGAGCTCTATATTCCGATGGGCTTTGCCTACGACAGCTACATCTCCGAGACGACGTCAGAGGAGCTGAGCAAGTCCGACCGCGAGAAGGCTCTGATGAGGTCACTTATCCTGACCGATGAACAGGCTGAGAAATACTCCGACATTCTCTCAGAGAACACAAAGCCCGATATTCCGACCAAGATGGAGTATAAGCAGCTCTGCCGCAATAAGCAGCGCTCGGCTTCAAAGGAATTCAGCTTTGACTCAAAGAGTTTCCGCTCAGAGATAACCCTTGATAAACCGCAGCTCGTTTTCTTCAGCGTGCCTTACAGTGAGGGCTGGACAGCAGAGGTCAACGGCGAAAAAGCGGACGTTGAAAAGGTTTCCGGCGGCTTTATGGCTGTCAGAGCCGACAAGGGCGATAATACGATCGTTTTCCGTTACAGGACACCCGGGCTCACAGCCGGTCTGCTTATGAGCGGCGCAGGCATACTGCTCCTTGCGCTCTATCTCGTCATCGCACGGCGTTTCCGAGGAAAGGACGAACATTATCCCCATAAGCATTACTATGACTACGACCAGTTCAGAACTATCTCAGACTAAGGTCTGTTTAAAGGAGAATATCATGCATTTACAGGAAAAAACGCTTTCCAGCGATCAGGTCTACAAGGGACCTATCTTCACTATCACCCATGACGTTGCTACACTCGAAAACGGCGAAACAGCCGTCCGCGACGTCCTTCACCACAACGGCGGCGTGTGCGTGATACCGATAACCGAAAACAACGAGATATACCTCGTAAAGCAGTTCAGGTACCCGTTTGCGACTGTCACCCGTGAGGTACCGGCTGGCAAGCTCGAAAAGGGCGAGGACCACGCCGAATGCGGCAGACGTGAACTCCTTGAGGAGACCGGCTGCACCTGCACCGAATACATCTACCTCGGAGAGATGCTCCCCACACCTGCTTACAACTCCGAGATCACATATATGTACCTCGCCCGCGGACTGAGCTTCTCAGAGCAGTCCCTTGATCCTGACGAATTCCTCGACGTGGAAAAGATACCTCTTTCAGAGGCGGTAAAGCTCGTTATGGACGGCTCTATCCGCGACGGAAAGACACAGATCGCCGTTCTGAAAGCAGCCCGCATACTCGGCATCTGAAAGCAGGCACAAAAAATGACCTGCCTTGTCAGACAGGTCATAGCAGCTTTCATAATGTCACTTCTTCAACGTCAGATCCGGCATTCTGAGCTTCGTTCTCGGCTTCGGTCTCAATTACCGCAAGCTGGCGCTCATATGCTTCAAGAATGTTTTCCTCAAAAAGTTTTCTTGCTGACGGCGAGATCGGGTGAACTATATCACGGAAAACTCCGTTTTCATCTTTTCTGCTTGGCATTGCCACAAAAAGCCGCGCATCGCCTTGGACGACCTTTATATCGTGAACAGCAAACATATCGTCGATCGTTACCGATACAACGGCTCTGAGTCTGCCGTCAGAAATGATCTTTCTGATCTTAACATCTGTGATCTCCACGCATTCTGTCCTCCTTCTTCAAAAATCACGGTCACATATACAATAATACTCTACTGTGCTAAAGTAAGATATAAAGCAAACCGGCTAATTCATATTATATCTTATATTTAGTAAAAATGCAAGCTATTTTTTTAGTTATTAGAAAAAAATTATAACCGAAACATAATTAACTTCATAAGATTAGCAAACAAATTGCGTACTGTATGCTATATGCCGTCAGTCACGCTCTGATATATTCAATTTTAAGAAAGGTGATTATCTTGGATACCAACATTTTAAACGGAAAAAAGCACATTCATTTCATAGGCATAGGCGGTTCGGGAATGTACCCCCTTGCCCAGATACTCCACTCACAGGGCTTCTTCCTCACCGGCTCTGACAACAATGAGACCGAGACACTTGAGGCTGTCCGCAAAATGGGCATCGAGGTCTTCATCGGTCAGCGCGCCGAGAACATCAAGGGTGCAGACCTCATCGTACACACAGCTGCCATTATGGAGGATAACCCAGAGCTTATGGCTGCAAGGGCAAGCGGAGTCCCGGTTCTCGAGAGAGCAGATCTCCTCGGAATAATCACCAGCCGCTACAATAACGCGGTGTGCGTTTCCGGTACTCACGGCAAGACCACAGCAACCTCAATGATAACCCAGATACTCTACACCGCAGGCACTGACCTCTCCGCTTATATCGGCGGAAAGCTCCCTTGTATCGGCGGAAGCGGCATTGCCGGCAAGAGCGATATTCTCGTGTGTGAATCGTGCGAGTTCGAGGACCACTACCTCAAGCTCTTCCCCGACATCTCCGTTATCCTCAACATCGACGCCGATCACCTCGATTACTTCGGAACTCTCGATAACATCATCGCTTCATTCCGCAAATTCGCCGGAAACACCTCCAAGCTCCTCGTTGTGAACGGCTCCGACGCCAACACGATGAAGGCTGTCGAGGGCATAGACAAGACGATAATCACCTTCGGCAAGGACAGATCCTGCGACTTCTATCCCGAGAATATCCGCCGCGAGAACGGTCTCCTCACGACCTTCGACGCAATGAAGCACGGTGAAAAGCTCGGCGAGATAACTCTCCACGTTGCAGGTATCCACAACGTGCTCAATGCACTCGCAGCAGTTGCAGTCGCTGACTACCTCGGCACAGATTTCGCTGCCGTAAGCAAGGGACTTTCAGAATTCCGCGGAGCAAAGCGCCGTTTTGAGAAGCTCGGCTATGAAAAGGGAGTCACCGTCGTTGACGACTACGCTCACCACCCGACAGAGCTCGAAGCTACCCTCACAGCGGCTATGGAAATGAATTTCAAGCACGTCTGGGCAATATTCCAGCCGTTCACATTCTCGCGTACAAAGCTGCTCCTTGACGAATTCGCAAGAGTCCTCCAGATACCAGACCACGCCGTTCTCACCGATATCATGGGAAGCCGCGAGAAGAATACCTACGGCATCTTCACACGACACCTCGCCGAGAAGATACCGGACTGCATATGGTTCCCTCAGGACGAGTCCGCAGAGTGGACGGACGAGCGCAAATATGCTAATTTCCAGCAGATATGCGACTATGTATGCGACCACGTCGAGGAGGGCGACCTCGTTATCACACTCGGCTGCGGCGACGCCTACAAGATCGCCAAGATGATACTGAAAAAGCTCTCCGGGGAGGTATAATATGTCAACTAAGGATAAAAAAATACAGGTCTTCAACTATATAAAAAGCCGCCTGAACGAAGGAACATCGCCGTCCGTAAGGGAAATAATGGACGCTATGGACTTTCACTCAACATCAACTGCTCACAGATATATCGAAATGCTGGTCGCTGACGGTCTGCTCGAAAAGACCGATAATCTCAACAGAACTCTCCGCCTTCCCAACAGCTCAACGGCTTCTGTACCGGTGATAGGTACAGTCACAGCCGGTCAGCCGATAACAGCAGTCGAGGACATAACCGGCTACATCGGCTTCGAGACCGAGGGCATAGATCCGTCGGAGCTCTTTGCGCTGAGGATACGCGGTGAGAGTATGATAAATGCAGGTATCCTCGACGGTGATATAGTCATCGTCCGCAGCACGGATTACGCGGAAAACGGCGATATAGTAGTTGCCTTCATCGACGGCGAGGAGGCTACCGTCAAGCGTTTCTACAAGGAGAGAGGTCACTACCGTCTCCAGCCCGAAAACGACACCATGGATCCTATGATATTCGACGAAGTGGAGATACTCGGCAAGGTCATCGGACTCAAACGCTACTATTGACAGCAAGTTTTGATAAAAATAAATATATTAATTTTAGAAAAACTCTTCCATAATGTAAAAAAATGTAGTATAATGTAGAGTGGAGTTTTATTCACTTGAATAATTTATCGAAAGGAAAGAAACAAAATGCTTAACGATGTTAAAGTTGCGATCTGCGGCAAGGAGTATAAGCTCAAGACCTCAGAATCACCCAATTACGTTTTCGCACTTGCAAGGTCTCTCGAATCCAAAATAAACGAGATAATGAATTCGGGAAGCGGTTCTTCCCCTTATGCGGCTTCGATAATGGTCGCACTCAGCCTCCTCGACGACCTCAATAAGTCCAACCAGAGACTCGACAATATCCGTTCACAGACCAAGGAATATGTGGACGAAGCCGGCAGAACACGCATCGAACGTGACGCTGCCCTCAAGGAGATCGAGGTCCTCAAATCCAAGATAGTTCAGCTTGAGAATATGGTCAAGCTCCGCCAGTTAAAGGACAGCATCTGATGAAAAGACCGGAAGTGCTCGCTCCTGCCGGCAGTATGGAGACTCTCCGCGCTGCCCTCAGATCAGGTGCGGACGCTGTCTACGTCGGCGGCAAACGCTTTTCCGCAAGAAGCAGCGCTTCTAACTTCACTGACGAAGAGCTCGCGGAAGCCGCACGTCTGTGTCATCTCTACGGTGCCAAGCTCGACCTTGCAGTAAATACCGTCATTTCCGACGATGAAGCTGCCGGTTTCTGCGAATATATAAAGTATGCCGCTTCTGTCGGCGTTGACGCGTTCATAGTTCAGGACTGGGGCTGTGCGGAACTTATCCGCCGCAGCGTTCCGGACGCGGTGCTCCACGCCTCCACGCAGATGTCAGTGCATACTGCTGCCGGTGCGCGTATGCTTGCCGGACTCGGTTATTCGCGGGTAGTTCCGGCGCGCGAGCTTGACCGGGATACTATTAAAAGGATATGCGCTGAGAACATCGAGACAGAGGTATTCGTACACGGTGCGCTGTGTATGTCGGTCTCGGGACAGTGCTATATGTCGGCAGTTATGGGGTCACGCTCTGCTAACCGCGGCTGCTGCGGACAGGCTTGCAGACTTCCGTTTTCGGCTGTCGGCAACAAGGAGAAATGTGCTCTTTCCCTGAAGGACCTCTCTCTCCTCCCCCACGCCGGAGAACTTGCCGATATCGGCGTAGATTCGCTGAAGATCGAAGGCAGAATGAAGCGTCCGGAGTATGTTGCCTCCGCTGTGAACGAGCTCTGCGGAGCTCTTTCCGGAAACGCGCCGGATATGCAGTTACTGCGCGGTATCTTCTCACGCAGCGGCTTTACCGACGGCTACTTCACCGGAAAACGCACGGATATGTTCGGAGTCCGCGAAAAGGACGACGTTACCGCCGCTCAGACGCTTATCCCTCAGATACATCAGCTCTACCGCTTTGAACGTCCGGTCCATACAGTCGATTTTCACGTCATTATGCGCGAGAACGAACCGCTTACAGTCACAGCGGTCTGCGGAAATGCTTCCGTAACCGTCAAAGGAGAGGTCCCTTCGCCAGCGCTGAACCGTCCGACTGACCTCGAAGCTGTCGCAAAACAGCTCTCAAAGCTCGGTGACACCGTGTTCACCGCCGGAAAGATAACCGCTGATATCGCCGGTAGTCTCTTTGTGCCTGCCGGGAAGCTCAACGAGCTTCGCCGCGAGCTGACCAACAAACTTTCCGGACTCATAATAAATGAAAACACCCCGGCTTTTTCCGTAAACGGATATACTCCGGAGCTCGCGCCGGCTTCCCGAAGGGAAGCGCCCGGCAGGCTGCCTCTCAGAACGTTCTGCCGCACAAAAGAGCAGACCGCTGCCGCAGCTGAGTATTCGGAATATGCAATAGTGCCGGAAAAACTTATAGATGAAAGCCTGCTGAGCAAAGTCCCGGCGGAAAAGATAATAGTATCGCCGCCGCGTTTCATAACCGATGAGGACAAGCTCAGGGTAAGGCTGAAGAGTCTGCGCGAAACGGGACTCACACGAATTCTCTGCCACACCCCCGACCACATCGCTCTCGGCAAGGAATTGGAGTTCAGGCTCCACGGCAGCTTCACGCTCAACGTATACAACTCGTTCAGTGCGGAATACCTGCGCGGACTCGGTCTTGAGGACTGTATCGTCTCAGTCGAGTCCACGGTAAATCAGATAAACTCGCTCAGGACCGAGCTCCCCACAGGAGCTGTTGTCTATGGCAGACTGCCGCTTATGCTCACAAGAAACTGTCCCATACGCAGCGAAGTCGGCTGTGAACGCTGTACCGGTCAGCTCATCGACCGCACCGGCAGAAAACTGCCTGTTGCCTGCTCGAAGGAGTTCGTCGAGGTGCTAAACTCCGACGTTCTCTGCATGACTGACAGACTCGGCGAGTTCAGGAATATCGCTTTCGGCGCAGTTCTCCTCAATGACGAGAATGCCGAAGAAACAGCGGCGGCTCTCAGAGGCGAAAAGCCCTCCGCCAGCCTTACCCGCGGACTCTATTACAGAGGTATATAGAATGAAGATCACTTTCAAAAAGCTCGATCCTAAGGCAGTCGTGCCTTCACGCGCAACTGCCGGCAGTGCAGGCCTCGACATCTGCGCCTGCCTCGACGGACCGGTCACACTCGCTCCCGGCGAGATAAAAATGATACCCACCGGTCTCACGGCTGAACCCGACGAGACCGACATAGCTCTGCTGATCTATCCGCGCTCAGGACTCTCAGCAAAGTACGGGGTTTCCCTCGCAAACTGCGTCGGTGTCGTTGACAGCGATTACCGCGGCGAGTGGTTCATACCGCTCATCAACCACAGCAAGTCCCCTTTCACAGTTGAGCCGGCTATGCGCATAGCCCAGCTCATTCCAACACGCATCATAATACCCGAGATCGAGGTCGGCGACTCCCTCTCTGAGACACAAAGAGGAGAGGGCGGCTTCGGTTCATCAGGTATGGACTGATATTTCAGTCATATATGAACAAAAAACGCCCATTGCGGCAGAAGGAGATCTGAAAATGAAAAGAACGCTTTATATGCTGCTGCTCATCATAGCAGCTACCTTCCTCGGAGACCTTATCGGCGATTACGCTGACGGCTCCCTTTCATGGCTCGGCTACACCAAAACGCTTAAATTCGATCCCGGCACTTTCATCAATACTGATACTTTCAAGCTCGCATTCGGATTTTTCCTGTGTTTCAACGTTTGTCAGGTGCTTCTTGTACTGACTGCTATCTTCGTTTTCTACAAGACTGCCCCCAAGCTCTTCACAAGCTGATGAGCAAGCCTTATGGCACTGAAACGCATACATATTTTTAAGGAGCTTCATTAATGTTTACTAAAGATATCGGTATTGATCTGGGTACCGCAAACACCCTTGTATATATGAGAGGAAAGGGCATAATAATAAGAGAACCATCGGTAGTTGCCGTCAACACAAGAACGGACAAATGCCGCTATGTCGGTAAGGAAGCCAAGGACGTCATCGGACGTACCCCCGGCTCTATCGTTGCCGTAAGACCTCTGAAGGACGGCGTTATCGCTGATTTCGATATAGCTACCACCATGCTTCAGGAATTCATCAGAAAGGCTCTCAAGGGTACTCTCTTCACCAAAGCCAACGTTATAATCTGTATCCCGTCAGGAGTTACCGCCGTTGAACGCCGTGCGGTACGCGAATCCTGCAAAAAAGCAGGCGCCAACAACGTTCTCATCATCGAGGAGCCTATGGCAGCTGCTATCGGTGCGGGACTTCCTACAAATGATCCTGCCGGTTGTATGATAGTCGATATCGGAGGCGGTACGAGTGAAGTTGCCGTCATCTCACTCGGCGGTATCGTTGCCGCACGTTCGGTCAGATGTGCCGGAGACGAGTTTGATAGGGCTATCATCAACTATATAAAGAAAAAGTACAATCTCCTCATCGGCGAACGCACTGCCGAAAACGTAAAGCTCGAGATAGGCAACGCTTTCCCGAGCGAAAAAGAGGAGACTATGGAGATAAAGGGCCGCAACCTCCTCAACGGTCTGCCGGAAAATATCACTGTCAGCTCCGCTGAGATACGCGACGCGCTCGTTGAACCCCTTTCGAGAGTCATAGACGCTATAAAGTCCACACTCGAAAAGACCCCCCCTGAGCTCTCCGCTGACATCATCGACCACGGCATAACTCTCTCAGGCGGCGGTGCTCTGCTCAGAGGTCTCGACCGTCTCATCAACCGTGAGACCGGTATGCCCGTATATATCGCTGAATACCCCCTCGACTGCGTTGCAGAGGGTACCGGTAAAATTCTCGAGAACATAAACGACTATCAGGACGCTCTTACCGAAAACGTCAAGTATTATTAAGGAGGAGCAAATGCGTGAATTCCTGAAAAGCACCAGATTCAAGGTCCTGATGTCCTTCCTCGCTTTTCTCGTGGGCATAATGATATACGCCGTCACCAAGGGCGGCTACTCCGTATCGGGCGTTTCGTTCATCAACACCCTTACCAAACCCGTGAGAAAGGTCTCCAACGGTATCAGTATGCGTTTTGAGCGCGGACTGGATAAATTCCGCAACGCTGACGAATACTATGAGGAGAACCAGCAGCTGAAATCCCAGCTCGGCGAGATGAATAAGAAGCTGACCAACTACGACGCTCTCGTTGCCGAAAACGAGGAGCTGAAAAAGTTCGTGAGCATCAAGGAAGAACACGAGGACTACGTTCTCTCCGTTCCCTGCGACGTTATGGGATTTGTGACAAACGATCCCTTCCATTCGTTCACTATCGACAAGGGCTCTGAGGACGGTATCCTCCCTAACTGTCCGGTAGTTACAGCGGAGGGACTCGTCGGCATCACGATCGAGGTCTCAAAACACGTTTCAACGGTAAGGACTATACTCTCCCCTGACCTCTCCATAGCGGCTGTATGCTCGTCATCAAATGCCGATTCCGGTATCATCGAGGGCGGAGTAGTTCCGGCGGAGGACAATATGACTCAGCTCATACACGTCAGCCCCTCCCACAAGCTCAAGGGCGGCGATCTTATGATAACCTCCGGTACGAGCGGTATGTTCCCAAAGGACTACCCAATAGGTACTGTTGAAAGCATAGGCTATGACTCCAACGGCCTCTCTGTGACCGCAAAGATAAAGCCCTGCACGGATATCACAAGACTCACCTCCGTCATAGTCATCACCGACTTCAGCGGCAAAAGGGAGGATAAGGAATGAGACTCAGAACTACCCGCGAACAGCGGATACTCCGCATAAAGACCTTTTTTCGCTGGTTTCTGTATTACGTTCTGATATTCGGCAGCTTTGTGTTTATGACCTCGGGTACATGGCTCAAGCCTATCCTGCTCATACCTATCCCGATATTCATCTCGATCGACAACGACCAGTACGGCTCGGTGTTCACCGGAGCACTGTGCGGTTTTCTCATAGACATAAGCTGCGGTAAGCTCTTAGGCTACAACGCCGTACTGCTGACTATATTCTGCATAGCGACTTCGATACTCTTTGAGCTTTACCTGAAAAACAAGTTCTTCAACTTCCTGCTCATCTCGGCAGCAGCAGCGTTCATACAGTGCTGGCTGGACTACAAGTTCTACTACGAGATGTGGGAATACGAGAACGTCAGCAGGATATTCCGGAAAGTCTCAATGAGGATATGGGTATATACCGTCATCTCATCGGTATTCGTATACTTTGTGATGAAGCTCATAAACCGCTTCCTTATGCCTAAACAGCACCTCACTCTCGAGGAAGCCATTACTACAAGAAATCAACAGCAATGACCGCCGTACCTTATGTACGGCGATGATGTTTTTATCTGAAACGAACGGAGGATAAAATTGAAAAGCATTACTGATAATATAAAGTCGATAATTATCGTTCTGCTGGTAATAATGCTCAGCGTCCTCAGCGCCCTGCGGCTTATGAAGATACAGGTCGTCGGCGACAAGGACATAAATACGCCTGTCAGGTTCAGCGAGACCGCTGTGAAATACACCCGCCAGGTCAAGGCAACTCGCGGCGGTATCGTCGATTACAGCGGCAATACCCTCATAACCAACGATCCAAGGAACGATATAATCCTCTGCAAGGCGCTCTTTCCCAGCGACCTCAAAAAGGGCAACGAGACTCTTCTCGCTCTCTGCAAAGCCCTCAAGGAGCACGGTCACCCCTACAAGGACAGCCTTCCGATATCAGCGGACGAGCCCTACGTTTTCACCGACAAGACAAAAAGCGCTGAGGTCATCGAAAAACTCAGCCTGAACGTTTACGCGACAGCCGAAAACTGCATAGACAAGCTCATTTCCGATAACAAGATAGACGAAGCCTACACTCAGGAGGAAAAACGTATCCTCGCAGGTTTGCGCTATGATATGATAGTCAAGGACTTCGCCTACAACATAGACCTCGTCCTCGCAGAGGGCGTCGACCAGCAGACCGTCATAGACATGAAGGAGCTCAGCAACTTCTACCCCGGAGTTGACGCGATAGAGTCATCGGAAAGACGCATCGTCCGCGGAGACATTCTCCCCCACGAGCTCGGAACGGTAGGTCCTATCTACGCCGAGGAATACGCTGAACTGAAGGATCAGGGCTATGCCCTCAACGACATCGTCGGCAAGAGCGGTATCGAATCTGCTCTCGAATCGACGCTCCGCGGTCACAACGGCGAGGAGGAGATCACCGTCGATAAAGGCTCCGTCGTTGACGTCCGTACTATCGTCGAGACTGAATCCGGCAAGACCGTCCGTCTTACCGTTGACGGAGCCTATCAGCTAAAGCTCCAAAAGATACTCGACGATTTCATCACGAATTTCCCCTCGATAAATACCAACCCCAAGCTCAAAAACGTCAAGTGCGGAGCAATTGCTGTCCTCGACGCCAAGACCGGTGCTGTAAAGGGCTTTGCGAACGCTCCGACCTACAACCTCAAGGACTATACCGAAAACTATGAGTTCTTCCTCACCGAGGAAAACTCTCCCCTCCTCAACCGCTGCACGAACGGTCTCTACCGTCCCGGTTCGACCTTCAAGACAGTGACCGCAACTGCCGGTCTGAACGAGGGCATAGTTGACAAGAACACCACATTCAACTGCCACAAGTATTTCAAATACCACGGCGGCGACTTCCAGTGTACAGGTTTCCACGGAAATGTAGCTATACAGCGTGCAATAGAGGTTTCCTGCAACGTTTACTTCTACGAGCTCGCAGACCGGCTCGGCATCGACAAGATAACCGAATATGCAAAGCTCTACGGACTCGGTCAGCACACAGGTCTTGAGACCGGCGACGCTGCCGGCTATCTCTGCAACCCCGAGACCTTCGCAGAGCACGGTCTTGTATGGTACATCGGTTACGTTCTTCAGGCTGCTATCGGCAACCAGGACGCCGGTATGACTCCGCTCCAGATGGCAGTAGTTGCCAATACTATCGCAAACCGCGGCGTCCGCTACAAGCCCTACATCGTTGACGGACTCTACGACTACGGCTCCGGAAAGCTCGTTTCACAGACCGAGCCAACCGTTGCCCAGACAATCGACATCAAAAACGAGGACGTCTACGACCTCATCATAGGCGGTATGATAGACGCTTCACACAACAATATGCCCCCGAAGTATTCGCTCTCTGACCTCGGTTTCGATGTGGCTATCAAGACAGGTACTCCTCAGACCGGTAAGGACCTCGAAGAGCAGAACTCCTTCTTTATCGGATTTGCTCCGGCTGATAACCCTGAGATCGCTTTTGCAGGCGTTATCGAGGGCGGTGAGTATTCCAAGTATATGATACGCGACCTCATTCTCGCATATCAGGAGTGCTACGGTCTGAACGGCAAGAAGCCCACTGCGAAGCTGCCTGCCGAAGTAAGAAAGCCTCTCGTCAAGGATACTACCACTACAACTGTTTCCACAACTACCACACAGCCGGCGGAAGCTGTTCCGGCTATACAGATACCCGACAATAACCAGCAGCAGCCACAGGATCAGCAACAGCAGCAGATTCCTGAACAGCAGGCACAACAGCCTCAGGATCAGCAACAACAAGCTCCCGATCAACAGGCACAGCAGCCACCGGATCAACAGCAACAGCAACAAATTCCAAATCAACAGCAACAAATCCCTGAACAGCAGGCACAACAACCGCCGGATCAACAACAGCAAGCTCCCGAGCAGCAACAGCAGCCGGAGCAGCAGAATATCCCACCGGCAGGCGATCCGCCTGTACCAGAATAAAGAAAAACGGCTCTGAACAATATCGTTCAGAGCTTTTTTTGCGTAAAAGCGTATAATCATGCGAACTTCGTCAACAATATTGACGGAGGTGTTATATGTGAATAAAAAATCCTTATCCGATAACCGTAAGAACAAAGGTGCAAAAGGCTTCTACGCCGCACTCGCAATAAGCGCCGTAATGATAGGCTCAGCCTGTTTTTTTGCCTATGGACAGAACGGCAAGCCTGAGAAACAGACTTCGCCGCAGGAGACCGTGGTAGACAGGAAAACCAACGACATACCCAAGACAACAGGCTACCGATACACCATAACGACCGCTCCGCCTACCACAGCAGCTGTCGTTACGACAAGACCGCCGCAGCCGACTGCACCTAAAAAGGAATCAGTAACTATACCGGCAGCCGAGATAAAGATAGACGCTCCGCCTGTCAGGGAGAAGCCGACTGCTGCTGAACCGACTACGCAAGCAGCACCGGTTAACTCCAACTCGCTTGAAAATCCAAAGCCGCCGCTCGCAGATATGAGCAATATCCTTGAACCTTTCAGCGGCGGAGAACTCGTCCGCAACGAGGCTACCGGCGCTTGGCAGACACATAACGGTTCCGATATCAAGGCTGAGGTAGGTGCCGAGGTCTACGCGGTGTCCTCGGGAGAGATAACGCAGATCGAGAACAGTGCGCTGTGGGGAATTACGGTCACTCTTGACCACCACAACGGCTATGTGACGAAATACTGCGGACTCGGAACGGACTTGTCAGTACAGAAGGGTGATACGGTCGCCGGCGGTTCAACTATCGGAGTTGTGGGCAATACAGCGGATATAGAGAGCAATAAGGAGCCTCATCTGCACATTGAAATGATCCACAACAAGAAATATATCGATCCGCTCAGCGTACTATGACCGCAGGGACGGCGTCCCGTGAAATGCTATCAAAGTTAATACTGATAATAACAAAAGGGACTCACTGTGAGTCCCTTTCAAACGTTTATCAGCCGAGAAGATCAAGCGAGAAGTGTCTTGAATCGACATCGAAGTATTCCTCGATCTCAGCAACATAGTATCTGAAGCATATCTCGCCGTTGAACATCATAACGTCTCCTGTCTCCGGAACGCCCAGCTTATCGAGCTGCTCATCGGTAAGAGTATTGAGGTAAATAGAGTCATCTATCATAATGTGGAACGCTCTCAGGAGACTATCATTGAGGTCTCTGAGATATATCCTCGAATCGCCGTTAAAGCCGCTTATATTGAGGAATTCCTGAGAAGGCTGTAAGACGTAATAATTACCCTGTTCGTCCTTTGCGAGGTTGAAAACTGAGAGCTTATCATCAGGAACGTCAGTGAGAAGCACATCACTGAAGTCCGAGAGCTCCTTGCCGAGAGCCTTCTTCTGCTCTGACGAGATACCGAAGAGAGTGTAGTGCTCAGTTTTCTGATAGCCTATCTTGTCGAGGGCTTCTTCAGAGAGGTGGAGCACTATCTTATCGGACTTGGCATTGAGCTGTTCTGTGATCTCGCTTCTTGACTGAGTTACCCACTCGATCTTAGCGTCCTCAGCGAGAGGTCTCTTGAGTTCAACTACACGGTCAACATTTTTGAGAGTAAATGTTGCAAACAGGAATCTCTTGTCAGCGTAGTTAGGCTCGACGTAAACAGCGGTGCTGCCATTGGAGCTGTCCTCGGTGTTGACTACCCTGTAACGGTATCTTCCCGAGGGAGAAACGCCCTCTGCCACGACTGTATCCTTAGCCTGCGTTACGAAGAACGAGGTGAACAGGAAGTAGCCCAGCGCACCGAATACATACAGAAGGAGCGTTACCGTACCGAGTGCTGTTTTCAGTCCTTCTCCCGAACCGGACAGCAGCAGTATGATGACTCCCGTGACGATTATCGGTATTATCATACCCCACTCGCCGAAATACAGCAGGACTACCGGCAGCATAGACGGAAGTATCAGAAAGCTGCACACTCTTGTGAGGATCTGTTTTCGTGTATAAAGCATCACTACGAGAGCGATTATCGAGATGGCTGTGAGTATCAGGCACTGTGAGAGCCTGTCATTGATATGTATTTCATAGAAAAGCGAAAAATAGCATAAACGCCACGCTCCGAGGGCGTACAGCGCACTTACGACAGCGAGTACCCTTTTCGTCCAGACGTTAGCGAAAAATTTCTTCATTTAAACCTCCGAGATCGGCAGGCTTAGCCTGTCAAGAGTGATTGCGCAACAGCTCCGGCAGAACAGTGTTTCCGCCGCAGAGCAATAGTTGTCAACTTATATTATACCATTTCCCAAAGCAACTTACAAGATATTTTGAAAAATTTTTTCCCCAAAAATATCCTGAAAAAGCGCTTACTTTCGGCTATTTATCACAATATCTGCGGATATGCCTTTACTAAACGGTCTCGGGAGTGTATAATAGACATAAGATATATCAGAAATTGCTGTCAGAAAGGGGAAGTTTTGTGTTTTCAACGATAAGGATCTACCCTGCCCGGGTGGTATTCGCACTGCTCACAATAGCCTGTATGGTGACGATCTTCATGTTTTCAGGCGACAACGCAAGCGCTTCCTCTAACAAGAGCGGCAGAGTCACAAAAACCGCTGTTGAGACCTTTGTCAAGGACTACGACGAGATGCCGCCCGCAAAACAGCACACGATACTCGACAAAGCCGAGCACATCGTCCGCAAGCTCGCTCACTACTCGATATATACCCTGCTTGGCTTCTTGGCGTCGCTTACCGTAGGCAAACGCAGGCTTTTCAGCAAAAAAAGCCTCGGTGTGATAGCTTTCTGCTTCCTCTACGCCTGCTCGGACGAGATACATCAGCTATTCGTTCCGGGACGCGCAGGAATGTTCACTGACGTCCTCATAGACACAGGCGGTGCGCTTACCGGTATGCTCATTTCAATGGCAGTGCTTTTTATAGCAGGCAGGCTGATAAAGCGTCCGGAACAGGAGAATACATAAGAGATCCCCGTGAACCATAAGTCCACGGGGATAATTTTCGTTATTTGAGGTTATTACTGCATTCCGCCTCTTGTATAGAAGTTGTCCTGAATGATGAGGGCACAGCCGCCGAGGAAATTATTCTTGCCATCGAGCTTGCTGAGCACCACTCTGTCTGCGATCTCCTCGCTGACGAGACGTATCATCTCGCGCTTTACATAGTCAAACTGCTTGTCATTGAGCTTGAAGTTGTGGAGCACGATCTTCTTTGCAAAGTGGCTGATAGCGAGGTTGTTTATGAGCACGGTGTATTTTGCGATAATGTCGTCAACAACATTCTTGACGGGTTCCTCACCGCGCAGGAGAGCCATAAACACGTTATCTGTATTGATCTTTGACTTGTCGCCCTCTGTGAGCTCATAGAGAACGGGAGTCTTTTCCTTTGAATAGATCTCGTAGAAGGCATTGAGCATAGCTGTTCTGGAGAGCTCAGCCTTTACGGAGCCGTTGGGATAGCCCTCATACTGCTTTCCGTTGGGAGCTACGATATACTTCTCGATCATCGAGGTATATGAGATGTAGTCGCTGGAAAGCTCGTTCTTGTTGATTATAGCGAGATTTACCTGATTGCCGTTGTGGATAAACGCCTGATTGGTCTGATAGCCGTTCTGTGAACGGAAATCGTTGCTCGCGAGAGCCATGAGACCGATAGCGTTGCCGCAGCAGATATCGAAGCTGAGTCCGCTTGAGAGCTTGTCGATAAAGTTTGTGAAATCCAGAACTCCATCCTTGTAGAAGATCTTCAGCTTGCCCCACATGGAGGGTACAATTCCAACTCCCAGTCCAAGGATCTTATCCTTTGTGAGACAGCTGTTATCTACCATTTCGTTACTTGTTCTTATTATGTAATTGATTATGTCTTTACTTGTAGTCCTCTCATCAATAACCATGCTCGCCTTATCAAGGATCTCCGAATTGAGATTGGTAAGGCCTACACTTACCTCTTTCTCATCTACGGTAGCACCGAGTGCAAAACGACTGTTGACATTGATGTCGATAAGGATCTTGCGTCTGCCCTTCTGGAGCTTTTCGGTGTTTACAGGAGCTTCGCCTATCTCAACGAGAACTCCTTCCTCGATCATCTCATTTGTAATAATGGTCACAGCGGCTCTGGTGATCTCAAGGGCGCTCGCCACGTCGACTCTTGATATCGGTCCGGACTCGCGGATCACACGGAGAATCTGCATTCTGTTGCGGCGTTTAAGGTCGAGCTTACTAATTCCTCTTTTTTCCATGAAATACACTCCTATTCTTATAGATTGGGCGCTGTTAGCCCTGTGGATAACTGAAGTATCCTATTTTGTGAGACGAAGCTGTACCCGATACTTTTCACCAAAATGCCTAAGTGCTGCGCAATTCGGCTAAGCTGCCTATACGGTTAAGCCTTAACTGAATTTATATCTTCAGTACACATATATATTATAACACATTTTTGATAAAATTCAAACATTATAAAGCAAAATTTATTAAAATCAGCATTTTTAACAAACTGCGTCTATCAATTTTGTTAAATTCTCTGCGAC
>ONMB01000013.1 GCA_900318825.1 uncultured Ruminococcus sp. | reverse complement strand
TTATCAACTACACCTTTGCAGACCCCGTGGTGTCCTACAGGCTCGATGGCTTCGACCCGGACTGGGTAGACCTGAAAGACAGCGAGCTGCTGAGCATACCTTATACAAATCTTCCTCCGGGAGATTATACTTTCAGGCTGGCTGTGCGTGATGAAAACGGCATGATATCCGAGGAGAGCACCTACAGCCTTACCAAGGAAAAAGCCATATACGACAACATCTGGTTCAAGTATTATATGATTGCGGTCGCTGTGGTATTCATAGGCTGGCTGACCTGGTTCATCACGAGAACTCAGGTACAGCGTACTCTGGAGATACAGCAGGCTAAGCTTTCCATGGCATTGCAGCAGGTGCAGATGGGCAATGAGACTATCCTTGCCATCGCCAAGACTGTTGATGCCAAGGACGAACGTACCAGCCAGCATTCACAGCGTGTGTCGGAGTATTCTGCCATGATAGCCCGTGAATACGGCTTCACCGAGGCGGAGCAGGAAAATATCCGCAAGGCAGCCCTGCTCCACGATATCGGCAAGATCGGCATACCCGACTCTGTGCTGAATAAACCGGGCAGGCTGACCGATGATGAGTATGCCGTCATGAAGACCCACGTTACCCGTGGTGCGGAGATACTCAAAGACCTTACCCTTATCGATCACGTTGTGGAGGGCGCAAGGTATCACCATGAGCGCTATGACGGCAGGGGCTATCCCGATGGGCTCAAAGGCGAGGATATACCGCTATACGGCAGGATAATCGCCATAGCCGACGCTTTCGATGCCATGACCGCAAACCGTGTTTACCGCAAGCGGCAGGACTTCGACTACGTTATGAGCGAGCTCCATAAGGACAGAGGAACGCAGTTTGATCCGGAGCTTCTCGATATTTTCCTGAAGATAATCGACGAAAAGAAGATCGACATCGACGCTCTTTACAGCCCCAACGCTCAGCCCGGTGAGGAAAGCACCGACATTCCTGCAAGATAAACTCAAAGGACTCACGCCGGGAGTCCTTTTTGTCTTTAGAACATAGTTCGCTGCAAATACATCAGAAAAACAGATCATATCGAAAAAGCCCCGGAAGCTCTGAGCTTCCGGGGTTATTTATGGGTTATTTCTTCTTTTTCTTCTGGCTGCCGGAGTTATTGTTCGGATTTTGCCTTTTAGCTTGCGCCTCTCCAAGAACTTCGTCAACAATGTCCGAGATCTCACTCTTGGCCTTTGCTTCCTCTTCGGACTTTTCAGCAGTCTCCGGAGCTTCCTTGGTCTCTTCTGTGACCTTGGTGCTTGTCTCATCGACAGTTGTTCCGGAGCTCTTAGCCTTCTTTGCTGCTATCTTTGCCTTTACAACTTCATTGTGACGTCTGTCGTAGATGAAGATGAATACACAGGCGATTATTCCGAGTATGAGTGTAACAACGCCGGTAGTAAATCCGGGCGGAGTGTAGGTCATTGTGATAGTGTGCTCACCGGCTGAGATGTCGTCCATTCTGATACCGATGAAGGCGTCTGTGATCGCTATCTGACCTTCTGTACCGTCCTTGTTGACGAGGTGCTGCTCCTTGCCTTCACCCTCGTACTTGACGAGATTCTTGACCTTTTTGCCGTCAATCTTCACTGTCCAGCCGGGCTCGTAGGGAATAGATGTTACGAATACCTGACCGGGTTTTACATTTACAGTACCTTCAAGGTGACGGTCATTGGTCTTGTCCATGTCGATTTCCCACTGACCAGACTTGAGTGTGTTTATATCCTTTACGAATTCCTCTGTGTCGAGATTGCAGAACTGGAAGCCTGCGTCCTTTCTTACCATGAGGTACTCGTTCTTACCGGTGTACTTACCGTCCGTAGGCGGGATAGTGAAGCGGACTTCGATCTCCTGTCCCTTTGTGAACGGACCAAGACGGACGATAGGTGAGGAATTGGTGTCGAAATACTTTCCGGCACTGTCGTAGTTGTCAGAAGATGTACCGGTGTATTTGCCCTCGGCGTTCTTGATGCCCACCCATACATTACAGGTCTTCTTGAGCTGCGAGGTGAGGTGCATATACACATCGCCGTCCTCGGGAACTGTCAGGCGGACGTTTACAACTGCGTCGGTCGAAGTCGGGTAGGACTCCCAGCAGTCGTGCATAACGCCGTTTGTATGCTTATAGTCGTGGTAGTTTACCTGATTTTCATCGAACTGCACCTCATAGGGGATAGCAGTGTAATACTCCTTGCCGGAATTGCCTGTCATCTTGGCAAGCATATCGTTGAGGTTCTTGAAGGGATCCTTGTCGTCCATAAGCTCCATATCGAGGATAGACTTGTCAGCCATAAAACCGATAGAAAGTGCGTTGGGGTTTTCGTAGATATCTACCTTGTCGGTGACTATCTGACGGTTGGGATCGTCATAGCGGTCGTACTCGATGTTTTCGAGGACCTTTCTGTAAGTCGCATCGAGCAGGCGCTTTTCCTTGGAAGCTCTCTCGGGCGAATTTATGACATACTTTATACCGAGGATAGAGTCCGCAACGGGATTGCAGCCCTCATACTTGGACTCGAAGCTCTGTGTGAAGTAACCGAGGTTGTCGATAGCCTGAAGAGCCTTGGTATTCATTACTGAGCTGGAATGAGTTATACCTCTCAGACCGTAAGCCATATCGTCATTTACCATACGGTTGTATGTCTTTTCGGCACGGTAGAAGCTGCCGTCGTAGTCCTCGAGCTTTGCAACTATATCGTCCGGAGCACTGATTATATCAGCGTATGAAGCACGGCAGCTGTTGCCGACCTCCTTGTATATCTTCCTGAACGAGTCGTAGCAGTTGTAGCCGCCCTCAAACGAAACAAGACAGGCTGTTACAACGAGAAGAACTGTTCGGAGGTTCTTCTTCTTTGTTGAGCTGTAAACGAATACGAGTATGGTATAGATACCTGCAAGAAGGAGTCCGAAGCCGAGAGTTCCGAGCCATATCTCAGTCCAGTAGTCCGAACCGAAGTTCATCTTTGCCTTGTAGTAGAGTCCCTTTGCAGGGTACTTGTAGCCCTTGAGCTCTTCACTGGTATAGTCGTACTTGGAGGAAACAGCCATAAAGCTCAGTATGAGTATCGCTATCACGGAGAACACTCCGCCGCCGTATACGACAGGGCTTGCGTGTTTGCCGAAATCGTTGAGTATGCTGTCGCGGTTAAGTCTGAGACCGTCGAGGTTTGCGAATACCTCTGCCGCCATTGATACGAGTATGAATGAGAGCAGGAACGAGTATCTGTAAGGGAGCCAGTTAGGATCCTGACCGCCGTGCCAGTACATATTGAGCGGCTTTACATACATACTCATTACCATAGCGAATACGAGCAGTCCGTAGCCGAGCTTCTTGTTCCATTTGATGTTTTTATTGAAGAAATATAGCGGTGCGAGCACTACTGTGAGCACTCCGCAGTATATCTCCGGACGTCCGTAGAGTTTTGTTCCGGTGTCAACGTTTACGGAGTAATACTGGTTAGGAAGGAGAGTCGGTATGAGCTCGGGGAGCTTGAAGAGATGCTGGTGCCAGTCGTAGACAGGATCTGTAAAGTCGAATTTACCGAGCTTCAGCGCGTTGTATACCGGCAGTATCATTATCGCGCTCAGCATAAGGACTACCACTGTGGAGCCAGCCATTACTCCTACTGTCTTTGCGTAATCCTTGATGTTCTTGAACTTTCTCTCCGCACCGAAGAAGAGGTAATATGTGAAGTAGATAGCGATGAATATTGCTATCATAAATCCCATGTAGAAGTTTGCTATGAAAACGAGAGCTGTCGGAATTATGTATCCGAGCTTTCTGCCGTCGTCTATGAGGTGTTCGATACCGAGTATGACGAGCGGCAGGAGTATAGGTCCGTCGATCCACATAGGATCTATGAGCTGTATCACCACAAACGCCATCATTGCATACATTATCGAGAATATCATCGCCGGTCCGCCGGGGAGCTTCTTCGATTTCTGCGCGTATATGCAGAACGTAAAGCCGCACGCGCCGACCTTGCACATCTGCATCAGCATTATCGCTTCGAGAATGTACTCTCGCGGCATCAGTATCGGTATCAGTGTGAACGGGCTTGCGAGATAGTAGCCTACGATACCCATAAATCCGCCGGAAAGGTTACGGCTCCAGTTGTAGAAGATGCTGCCGTCTCCGCGGAAGGCATTGCGTATGCCCTCGAAGTAGTAGATGTACTGACCGTTGAGGTCGAGGGTGAGGACCGAACGCTTACCGAACGGGTATACGTCAAATCCTGCGTATGCTATCAGCGTGAGCAGAAACGGTATCAGAAAGGCTGCAAAACAGAAAAGCAGGCTGAATTTCTGTCCTCTGAAGGCTGATATGTTCTCCGCAGCCTTGCCGCCCGGTTTCATCGGAGCAGAGCTGCGTGGCTTTGAGCTGTTATACTTCGTCTTGCCGCCGGTATTGCCGGTACGCTGTTTCTTGGCGGCAGCTGAAGAGTTTGACTTAGCCAATTTATTTCCTCCTTGCTTTTATCGGGGACAGGGCTGAAACGCCATACTCCCCTATTTTAATATACTTTATAATTGTACCACATTATCAGCCGTTTTGCAAGCAAAAATAAATTTTTATTTTTATATCCGAAAAAAGCACAGAATTTTGCCTGAATATGCAAAAAACAGGGCGGATATCCGCCCTGTCTCATCATTCTTTAACGTAAGCTGCTGTTATCTCTGCGATATAGGCTCTGTGATAAGGCTGAGGTCCGAAGAACTGCTCCGGTATACCGTCATCGGTAAGGAAGCCCTCCTCCTTCAGGTCGTAGCTGTACAGCTTGCGGCAGACAAACACCATATCTGCCTCCTCAAACGACATACCGCTTCCCATTTCGGTGGGAGTAAGACCTGTCTCCTTGACCTTGTCGCAGTCTCTTCCGGAATGTGCTCCGCAGAATGAGAGTGCCTTGCGGTATTCCTCCTTGAAGAACGAAGCTGTGAAGTATTCGTTCTCCTCAACGAAGCCGTATGTATAGCGGTTAGGGCGGATATAGCAGGTGAGAACGTTCTTGTTCCAGAGAACGCCCATCTGTCCCCATGAAGCCGTCATGGTGTTGAACTTCTCTTTGTTTCCGGCAGTGAGCAGCATCCACTCCTTGCCTATCTTTGTGAAGGGATCAAAGCTGAGCTGCGAAAGATCGATCTTTTTGAATGACATAAATAGTCCTCCTTTTCAATGGCTGTAATGTTATTTTATGACCGGACTGCCGCTTATATCCGTCCTCTGCCGTATTTCAGACCTTCCTGAGGGCAGCCTTGTAGCGCAGCCGGAGCTTATCCGTGATAAGTGCGATGAATTCAGAGTTTGTGGGCTTGCCCTTTCCCGTATCGACCGTATAGCCGAAGAAAGCGTTGAGTGTATCGACGTTTCCGCGGTCCCACGCTATCTCAATGGCATGACGGATAGCCCTTTCCACTCTTGACGAGGTGGTCTCGTAAATGCCTGCGACCGTCGGATAGAGCATCTTTGTAACGCTGTCGAGGAGAGTTTTGTCCTCGATAGAATAGAGGATAGCCGTCCTGAGGTAGTGGTAGCCCTTGATATGTGCAGGGACTCCGAGCTGGTGGATTATGTCTGTGACCACTATCTCCATATCGTCGCTGAGACTGTTTGCCCTGTCTCCGAGCGCCGAGCTGACTGCGCTGCAAAGATCGTCCGCATCGCAGGGCTTCAGCAGGAATTTTGCCGCACCGTTGTCCATGACCTGTCTTTCGATGAACTCGTTATCATACTGCGAAGTAACGATGAATACCGGGAATTTCACTGCGAGTTCCTTTACTCTCTTCATCAGCGATACAACATCGCCGTTCTGTGCATTAAGGTCGAGCACCGCAGCATCGGGCGCATCGTTGCGGATAGCTTCCAGTATCACAGAGCAGTCTCTGCGCCGGGTGTAGGCATACATACCTCTCTCCCTGAGCTTGTTTGCAATGCTTACTGCTTCTGCTGAATCGTCGCCTATAAGTACCTTTATTTTGTTGTTCATTTGTTTTAGACCTCCCTATGTACTTCACCGCTGAGCGGTGTCCGTTAAATATGATATCACAGGAAGATACTGGTCTGCAACGGTTTATTTTGTAAGTTTTTGCGTTTTTTCACCGGGAAATGTTATAATTGCAGAGTAAGCCGGTTATCATTTGGAATGTCCTCGTCCTTTGGTTAGTATTCCGTCAACGATATTCCTGACTTTTGTTCCGGGAGGGAACATTTTGTCGGCGAGCTTTGAAACTGCGTTCTGGTCGCTGTACTTTTCGGAAAATGGCACAATTTCGGGTTCCTTGACAGAACGGCTCCATTTTTTCATAGTATCTGCTGAAAGATGTCCTGCAAGCATTTCCCTGTCGGCAGCGCACAGGCATTTCTCGGCAAATTCCAGCGGCAGCTGACAGCCGTCTGTTCCGAAAATACCCTCAATATCGCCGAAATGTGCGCGGAACATATCTATAAAATCGTCACGTCCGGCAGCAATTTTCGCCACCTTCTCCATTGCTCCGACTATTTCCGCCTGCCTGTTGGTATCGAACTGCCAGTCCTGCATTAGCGTCAGCGGACCGAGCACAAGAAAGCCCAGCATATAGCGGTCTCCGCAGAAGTCACTGAGCGGCTGCTTGTTCTGCGGCGTGTCGAAGCCATAAGCGGAATAGAGCCCGAATACGCACCTGAGTATGAAGTATCGCCGTTCATCAAAGCTGAAAAGGTCCTTTTCAACAGCATAGCCGCGGACTCTTCCCGACTTAGCCATGAGACTGAACGGCAGTGACATGAGCAGCGCCTTCGAGCCCTTGACTATCGGCAGCTCTATGTCAAATGCTACGTCTCCGCCGATATGAAGGAGCTTCTGTGCGGAAACTCCGGCTTTTTTAAGTGTCTCGGCGTAGTAGCTCTCGCCGGTAGCGTTCTTTATCTCAGAGACGGTCACGAGCTCGTCATATGAGCCGTAGCCGCAGTTTTCGAGGATATTCTTTATAGTCTGCGCCGGATAGACGCTCTCAGCGATAACCACGACACGTTTCTTGCGGTTCTTTGCCTCGCGGAAGAGAGTCTTGCCGAATTCGCGCGGAAAAGCGTACTTTTCGAGAAGAGCGCACTCCCTCGCCATGAGCTCATTCGCCTGTTCTTCAGTTATCTCAGCCATTTTCGCAAGTATGCTGTAAATGTATTTCAGGTTGACTCTTGCTGCTATCTCACGCTTTTTCAGGGCAGCCTCTCCGGCTTTTATCCTCAGCCCGGGGAAGTCCGCACCGTTTTTGCCGCACACCTCCGCGTAGTCGTTCTCCATGAGGAAGCAGAGATCGCTTATATCGGAAAATGGCGTTATAACGAGGATACCGTCCATTTTGAAGCTGACTGCACGGTATTTGTCGTTCTTCACCTCACTGAGCAGCTTGTCGGCGAGTTCACGCTGAGCTTCTGAGAGCGGCCGTCTCGGTTTGTAGTCCATACTGAGCATAATTACTCCTTTTTGTCGGAAGCGGCTGGCACAGAGGTCTGTGAAGCCTGCGCTGTCTCTGTCGGAGCGGCTGTCGTGTCTGCGGCAGCTGTACCGGCAGTGGTCTCCGGAGCTGTTCCGCTCGTTGTTTCGGAAGGAGCTGCTGTTTCGGAACTGCCGTCCGTATTCTCCTCGGAAGCCGCTGTCGTTTCAGGCGGCTTGTAGCCTGTGAGCTCCCTGTATTCGTCGAGAGTGAGCGCACCCTCGGAGTTATAGAGCCTGATAAGCGACTTTCTT
This sequence comes from uncultured Ruminococcus sp., assembly GCA_900318825.1. Lineage (GTDB taxonomy): Bacteria > Bacillota > Clostridia > Oscillospirales > Ruminococcaceae > Ruminococcus. The sequence continues at coordinate 30,556 of ONMB01000013.1, read as the reverse complement.
CCGGTATATTTGTCGGAATATTCGCCCTTTTCGTTCTCGATGTACTCCCCCGACCACAGCGCGAAAAACGACCACACTGACTTGTCACGGAAGGAACTGTCGGCGTCGGGGACGCTTCCGCATTCACTGAGCGCGATGAGCTTATCCTTGCCGGCTATCTTCTGGAGACCGCCGAATTTCTCGTAAAAACGGTCGCCGTAATCTCTTTCGCCGTCCACATAGAAGTCAACGGCTGCTATATCGAAGGTCTTGCGGTCAACGAGAGTGCTCTGGCTCTGACCGTTCCATATCCATATGAGGTTGTCGAGCTCAAAGTAGGTCGTAAGGCGGTCGTAGAGGAGCTGCCACAGCCATTTATAGGCATCGCTGCCGCTCTTGCCCCACCAGTACCAGTCGCCGGAGCCCTCAGGAAGAGGTCTCCACAGCACCGGAACGCCCTTGTTTTTGAGCGATGTGAGCTGTCCTGCCATATTGTCGATATCGAGGATAAGGCTGTAAGTCTGCTCGGATATCTTGCCCTCGCCGTAAAGACCGCGTATCTCCTCCTGCGTGAGAAGGGCTATCTTCTTGTCGGTAACTGCCTTCGAGAGGTCGAAATCGCTCTCTGCAGAATATATCGAGCTCTTTTTGGACGGGCTTGTCCAGTACCACGAAACTCCCGAAATACCGCCGTTTCTGTGCCAGTCGGCGCAGGCTTCTATCAGCTTGAAGCTCTCATCGAACGAGCCCTTGGGCACATAGAAGTTCGAGAAGCGTATAACGGGATATTTGCCCGTTTCGGTATAGATGAGGTCGAGCTCGGAGTTGTCGTCGTCCGCCGCGTACTGACCTGTGATTATGTATTTCCCGTAGTTGTCCGTGAGGAACTTCATCAGCTCCTTTGCAGACTCGCCGGCGTTCTTATTGGAAAGGCTGCTGTCGGCGGTGTAGCTTATGTCGCCGAGGGCACTGCTGTTTTCGAGCTTGAGGTAGTCCACGCAGATGTTGCCGTTTTTCGGGCGAAGCTCTATCGAGGACTTGCCCTTGGTCAGGAAAACGCCCTTGAGCGTTACCTGAGTGAATGTCCCGTCCGCTCTGGTCTTGAAGCTGGTGAGCGAGCTGTCGTTAAGTCCCACAAGACAGTCGACCGTCTTGTCCGCTGCAACATTGAACGAGATATCGTAATGCTGGTTAGTCGGTGCATCAATTGTGAAGATCACAGAGGAGCTTCCGTCATTGGTAAAGCCCGTAACATAGCCCTCACCGCTGTAATTGTCCTTGTCGTATTCGATGACGAGCGGACCTTTCAGCGTTGCTTTTTCCGCTTCGTAGAGAGTACCCGCCTGAGTTTCCTCTATCTTCGGGTAGGTTATCGGATAATCGGGAAAGGTCGCGGTAGGTTCGGGGACTGTCGGGACCTCCGTGGTCTCTGATGAGTCCGCAGCGCTGTCGGAGCTGCTGCTCTTTGAACAGCCTGCAAGCGGTACCGCCGCGATCGCCGCAGCCGTCAGGGCTGCGATATATCTGAGTCTATTCATTGTTCCTCCTAAGGATCCTCAGGCTTTTACGGTATATTTTGCGCCCTTTTCGGTCGGGAAGATGACCACGCCGTCCTCAATGCGCGAGCCGACGTTCACGCCCTGGCACACTACGCTGACAACGCAGTTCGTGCGCAGACGGCACTCTCCGCCAAAATCCGAGGTTATCACGGCATTGCTGAGCTTGCCGTCCTTCCATTCCATATCAACGCCAAAGCCGCCCTTTGCACGGAGACCTCTGATATGTCCGTTGCTCCACTCGTCAGGAAGCGCCGGCAGCAGTACGATCTCGCCGCAGGTGCTCTGGAGCAGAGCCTCGATGATAGCGGCAGTTCCGCCGAAATTGGAGTCTATCTGGAAGGGCGGGTGGTTTCCAAGCATATTGGGGTTAGCGGAATGTGTGAGGAGACGCTTGATGTTCTCATAGACCATTCTGCCGTCGTAGAGACGCGCCCACATATTTGCTACCCACGCGCAGCTCCAGCCGGTGTGACCGCCGCCGTGAATGAGTCGGCGGACGAGAGTAGCTCTTGCCGCGTCTGCGAGCTTTGGAGTCTTGTTCGGGGTTATGAGGTCAGCCGGGTGCAGCGCAAAGAGCTGCGAAACGTGTCTGTGTCCGACCTCGACCTCGTCGTAGTCCACAGCCCATTCCTTGATCTGCCCGTACTTTCCGACCTCAGGCTGCGGCAGCTTCTTCGAGAGCGCTTTCAGATTATCGGCAAGCTCGGCGTCTCTGCCGAGTATCTCCGAAGCCTTGATAACGTCGCGGAAGAGGATAGTGATTATCTGCGAATCCATGGAGGGACCAATGCAGAGACTTCCCTTTACGCCGTCGGCTGTGAGGTAGGTGTTCTCGGGCGAAACTGACGGGCAGGTCACAAGACGTCCCTCGGAGTCCTCGATGAGGTATTCCGTGAAGAACTCGGCTGCTTCCTTTAAAATGTGGTACTTCTCGCTGAGAAACTCCTTGTCGAGAGTGTACTCATAGTGCTCGAAGATGTGCAGAGCGAGCCAAGCTCCGCCCATAGGCCATATCGTGCCGGGCACCCAGAGGTCCTGAGGAGCGGTATCTCCCCATATATCGGTATTGTGGTGGCATACGAAGCCCTTGTCGATGCCGTACATTTCCTTTGCAGTTATCCTGCCGTTCTCGCAGACGCGCTCGAGCAGGTCAAACAGCGGCAGGTGGCACTCGGAGAGGTTACAGCTCTCAGCCGGCCAGTAGTTCATCTCGGTGTTAATGTTCACGGTGTACTTGCTGCCGAGATAGGGCTGCATATCCTGATTCCAGAGCCCCTGAAGGTTCATCGGCTGAGTTCCGGGACGGCTCGCGGATATCATCAGGTAGCGTCCGAAGTTGAAGTACAGCTCGATGAGCTTATTGTCGTAGATAAGGCGCGCGCACTCCTTGTTGTCGAGCTCGTCGCCCTTGAGGCGGTCTATCCTCTGGTCCGTGGAGAGGGCGGAGAGGTCTGTGCAGCTGTTGTCCTCGAGGGAGAATTCCACGCGGTCGAACAGCTCCTTGTAGTCGTTCACATGGCGGTAGTAGAGTTCGTCCCACTCGCACTGGAGAGCCATTTCAGCATCGACCATTGCAGACTCCTCATAGTTCTCACCGTAGAAGCTGGTCCGTGCCGAGAGCACTATCATGACCTCGTCCGCGCCTGAAACGCATATCTTTCCGCCGAGAGTGCGTATGCTTCCGCCTGTCGCCTTTGCAGTAAGGCAGGCGGCAAAGAAAATACCGCTGCGGCTGCCTGTACCGCCGTTGTAGAGTATCATATTCTTACCGCAGGGGCGGTTATCGTCGTAGTAGTCGTCTCTGCCGTCGAGAGAACAGGTCAGACTGACGCTCGCGGGAGTGTCCGCAGCTATCTTTATGACCATTACCTCGTCCGGTGCGGAGACAAAGACCGTCCTCACATAGCGGACGTCGTTTACAGTAAAGGAAGTCTCAGCTATCGCCTCGGCTATATCAAGTGTACGCTGGTAATCTCTGGTTCTTCCGCCGAGCTCCATATGTATGTTCAGGTCTCCGAGCGGCATATAGTGGCGCATAAGCGGAGTAACTCCCTGCATCTTCTCAAAAGCTGCCTTTTCAGCTTCGGGTATCCTGCCCTCGGAGAGCAGCTGCCTTACCTCGGCAAGACCTTCCCTGGCGTCGGGATTTATCCTGTGGCGCAGACCTCCGGACCACACAGAGTCCTCATTGAGCTTGATAAGCTCGTCGGCAGCACCTCCGAAGATCATTCCGCCTATCCTGCCGTTCCCCACGGGGAGCGCTTCGTTGAAGTTTTCAGCAGGACGGGTGTAGTTGAGCATAGTTTCAGTATTCATATATTTCACTCCTTAAAAGGATACAGTCATCAGGCTTCTTATCATAATATTATAACACAGTCTCATAACTTTTGCAAATTTCCCTGCCGCCGTCTCTCATTTTCTTGCACTTATATAAATATATCAGAGATACCGCGACTGTTTTTGGTCAAAAAATAAAAAGCCTGCGCAAAGGCACAGGCAAAGCAGATAATATAAATAATATAGGGGGAATTGGGGGATTACTTGATCCGATTATTATAGTACCCCCTCAACCTTAAAATAACCTTAAAAATATCAGTCTGAATGTTAAGAATATGTTAAATATCGTCTTATTACTTCTTTTTGATGTTCGGTATGAATTTGGCTTTCACGATAGTGTAGCCGTAAGGCTCTATCTTTACGTCACCGTCGATGTATTCGCCGTGATACTGCTCGAAGTCAGTGAAGAGATCAAGGAGTCCCGGAAGATCCGGTATCTTCACAGGCTCACCGGTCCTGTTGATGAAGAAGAGGTAGTCGTCCGGTTCGCCCTGACGTGTAAATGCAACTATCCTCTCGTCAATGGAATGGCTGCCGTTGAGGGCGAAGTATATCCTGCCGTCCTTGAGGTTGGGTATGGATTTTCTCACCTTGCTGAGTTCCTTGACGTACTCGATGAGCTCATAATCCTCATTGCCCCATGGGTAGCAGCGGCGGTTGAAGGGATCCTTGTAGCCCTGAAGTCCGGCTTCGTCACCGTAGTATATGCTCGGAACGCCAGGCAGGAAGAACTGTAACGCCATAGCTGCCTTGAGGAGATTCTTTCCGTGGCGGTACTGCTCCGGAGTGAGCCAGCGCTCAGCCATCCAATCCTTGGACTTGTCGTCGCAGTAGTCGCCGCCGAGACGGTTTATAGCACGTTCGATGTCGTGAGTCGAGACGAAGTTCATCAGAACGTCGATAGTCGGCTTGGGGTAATGCTCGAGTATCGTCATGACAGAGTATATGAAATCACGCGACGTTCCGCCCTTGACGTAGTTTATGATCGCTTCGCGGAAGGGGTAGTTCATAACGGAATCGAGCTGATATCCCAGGAGATAGCGTCTCTTGACGCCGTAGCTCTCCTTATTGGAGGCGTCCTCCCAGACCTCGCCGATGATTATCTTGTCCTTGTCGTATCTCTTGACGCTCTTACGCAAATTCATCAGGAACTGGTCCGGAAGCTCGTCTGCAACATCAAGTCGGAAGCCTGCTGCGCCCTTCGAGAGCCAGTAGTGAAGAACGCCGTCGTCTCCGCAGATATACTCGGTGTAGTCCTCATTGTTCTCGTTTACGTTGGGGAGAGTGTCGATGCCCCACCAAGCCTCATAGACGTCGGGGTAACTGATGAACGAGTACCAGTCGTAGTATTTGCTGTCCTTGGACTGGTATGCGCCGAGCTCAGGATAGCGGCCGTTCTTGTTGAAGTAGACGCTGTCCGCACCGGTGTGTGAGAAAACGCCGTCGAGGATAACGGAAATATCGTACTTTTCGGCTTCCTCACAGAGCTCGGCGAACTCCTCGTTCGTACCGAGCATAGGATCGGCTTTCATATAGTTTGCAGTGTTGTACCTGTGGTTCTCGTGTGACTCGAAGATAGGGTTGAGGTAGATGCAGGTGACTCCGAGGTCGTGGAGATAGCCCAGCTTTGACTTTATACCCTCAAAATCTCCGCCGAAGTAGTCGTTGTTCCAGACGTGGCCGTTCTGATCCGGCTTATAGTAGGGAGTTCCGCCCCAGTCATCGCGGATAACGCGGTCTGTGGGGACGTTCTCGTGTACCTTTCCGCTCCTGCAAAATCTGTCCGGGAAGATCTGATACATTATTCCGCCCTTGAGAAAGTCCGGAGTCTCGTATTCGCTGCTGTAAACCGTGAGCTGGAAGAGATCACCGGTATCGACAGCACCGTTATGGCAGTCCACTCTCTTGATATAGTGACGGATACCGCCGACTGTGTAGGAGAAATAGTAGTAATGAACGTCGGTGTAACGTGCATTGTAATCTGCTGAGTAGACATAGCAGTCCTCTTCCTCGGCTGTGCGGTGCATAGTGAGGAAGCGCTCCTTGAAGCCGGTGCGGAACAGCACCAGTACCGGCGGAAAATCCGGTTGTATGTCCTTGGACAGCCTTATCGAGAAGGTAATTGTCTCAAACTGCCTTACAGCGCCGAAAATAGACTTGTATTCGAGTTTCCAGGTATCAAAGATAGGTGTCATAGTGATCGTCTCCATGATAGATTTTAAAGTCTGTATTTAACCGGAAAAGAGGGCGGAAGCGTCCGCCCTCTTCAAGCTCATCTGAGGTGCCAGATATTGTCTGCATACTCTGTAACCGCACGGTCGGCAGAGAAGATACCTGCGCCGGCGATGTTGTTGAGTGACATCTTTGCCCATTTCAGCTTGTCGTTATAGCATTCTGTGATGTACTGCTGAGCGTTTCTGTAACTGTCGTAATCAGCGAGTACCATATAGGGATCCTTATCCTTGAGCGAGTTTGCAACATCGTTGAATGTGCAGCCGTTTATACCGTGGTACATACGCTCGATAGCCTCGTGGATACGTCCGTCGTTGTTGAAGTAATCAGTCGGATTATAGCCTCTTGCCCTGAGATCGTTGACCTCGGGAGTTGTCATGCCAAAGATAACGATGTTGTCCTCACCGCAAGCCTCTCTGATCTCGATGTTTGCACCGTCGAGAGTACCGAGGGTGATAGCTCCGTTGAGCATCAGCTTCATGCAGCCTGTACCGGAAGCCTCTGTGCCGGCAAGTGAGATCTGCTCGGAGATATCAGCGGCAGGCATAAGGTGTTCGGAGAGAGTAACGCAGTAGTTCTCGAGGAAGATGACCTGTAATTTCTGGCTTATCTTCGGGTTCTTTCTTATCTCCTCGGAGATAGCCCAGATCATCTTGATGATCTGCTTTGCGAGATAGTAGCCCGGAGCTGCCTTTGCTGCGAAGATGTAGGTCTTGGGAGTGAAGGGAGCGTCGGGGTTATTGAGGAGGTAAGCGTAGTCTGTGAGTATATTCATAACGTTGAGGTGCTGTCTCTTGTATTCGTGGAGACGCTTTACCTGAACGTCGAAAATGCTGTCTGTATTGAGGATAATTCCGCTCTCGCGCTTTACATAGTTTGCAAAGCTCTCCTTGCTGAGCTTCTTGACCTCGAGGAGCTTGTTGAGCACCTCCTCGTCGTTCTCGAACTTCTTGAGATTTGAGAGCTCCTCAGCGTCCTTGATGAACTTGGGACCGATAGTATCGGAAAGGAGCTTTGTGAGTCCGGGATTGGACTGATAGAGCCATCTTCTGTAAGCGATACCGTTGGTTACGTTCTTGAACTTCTCGGGAGTGTTCTCGTATTCATCGTGGAAAACGGACTGCTTGATGATCTCGGAATGGAGCTTGGATACGCCGTTTACGCTGTGTGATGCAGCAACGCAGAGAGTAGCCATATGGATAGTGTTGTCCTTGATGATGGACATACGGGTGGTCTTTGCGCTGTCGTAGCCGTTTCTCTCCATGAGGGACTGGCAGTAGCGGTTGTTGATCTCAACGATGATAGAGAAGATACGCGGGATAATGGTCTTGACGAGGTTAACGTCCCACTTCTCGAGAGCCTCAGCCATAACAGTGTGGTTTGTATAGGCAAAGGTGTGAGTAACGATGTCCCAAGCCTGATCCCAGCCGTAGCCGCAGTCATCGAGGAGTATTCTCATGAGCTCGGGGATAGCGAGAGTCGGGTGGGTATCGTTGATGTGGATAGCTACCTTGTCAGCGAGGTTCTCAAGAGTGCCGTAAACGTTCATGTGTGTGTTTACGATGTCGCCGATAGAAGCCGCGCAGAGGAAATACTGCTGGCGGAGACGGAGGCTCTTGCCCTCGTTGTGGTTATCGTTGGGGTAGAGTATCTTGGATATAGCGTTTGCGATAGAGTTCTGAGCGAGCGCCTGATCGTACTTGCCCTTGTTGAACATCTCCATATTGAAGTTGGGAGCCTTAGCGGACCAGAGTCGGAGAACTGAAACGCCGTCGCCGCCGTAGCCTGCAACGTACATATCGTAAGGAGTAGCCACAACGGTGTTGTAGTTTACATGGGAGATATAGTGATACTGGTTGTCCCAGTATTCCTGGAGGTCGCCCTCGAAGTGAATGTCGATAGCGAGCTCGGGCTTGGGAACGAGCCATACTGAGCCGCCGGGCAGCCAGTTATCGGGGAGCTCGGTCTGCCAGCCGTCCTCGAGTTTCTGCTGGAATATACCGTATTCATAGCAGATAGAGTATCCCATAGCGGGGAAGCCTGTTGTAGCGAGGCCGTCGAGGTAGCAGGCTGCGAGACGTCCGAGGCCGCCGTTTCCGAGACCGGCATCGGGTTCGTGCTCGTATATCTTATCGAGATTTATATCGTATTCCTTGAGCATAGCCTTGACATCTTCGGCAAGCTCGAGGTTGTAGAGACTTGTCTTGAGGGAGCGTCCCATAAGGAACTCCATTGAAAGGTAATAGACCTGTTTTCCGCCTACTGAATGGGTATGGTTGATGAAACTCTGGCGTTTTGCAGCAAGTATCTCAACTATGATAGAGGAAAGTACCTGATATACCTGTTTATCAGAAGCCTCTTCAGGAGAAACGCTGTATAAAAGCTGTAATTTTCTGGGAAATTCTTCTCTGATGGATCTCATCAAGGGATTGATCTTCTTGTTAGCCATATAAAAACTCCATTCTGCCGCAGACGGTGCGGCTATATTACAGCGCGTATAACCAATATCCCCGTTAAGAACCGGCAGCCATGTGCCGCCAAAGACGATTACACGCGGTATATTTCATATTATACTATGTTTTATCAATTATTTCAACTGTATATTTCAACAAATATTTATCCGCAAAATTTACATATTGCGAAAATGCACCAAAGCAAGCCGCGAAACGCCTGTGATACTGCCGCCCTCTATTGTGCAGAACGACGAAACGGAAGAATTTCACAATAATTTTTAGTGGATTTTAACAACAAGAAGTGCATTTAAATAGGAGAATGATATTTTTAAAAAATAAAACATCAAAAATATTTGAAATCTGATGAGATATGTGATATAATAAACTTATCTTCCGCTTTGAGGAAGATAGTGTAACAAAAGAACGACTGCAAAAACGAAAAAGAAAAGGAAATGATCTGCTATGGAAAAGAAAAAAGGTTTCTCGATACTTAAAATTTTTATTGTGATAGTTTGCCTCGCAGCTATACTCAGCTCTGTCGTGACAAATATCGCTTTCTCCAATGATAAAATCCCCAATATCCTCGGACGATACATCTACGTCGTTGACAAAAAGGACAACATGGGCAGCTACGTCAATGAAGGCGCTGCTCTCATCGCTAAAAGCGCTAAAAACCAAAGTATCACCAACGGTCAGATAGTTCTCTGCAAGCCCGCTGACGGCAACGGCGAATACCGCCTCCGTGAGATCATCAATGCTGACAGCGTGAACAACAAGTACGGCACAAAGGACGCTTCCCACATAGACAAGGGCGGCGCAGACGGCTCCGGCACTATCAGCAAAAGCGATATCCTCGCAGTATGCTCCGGTTATCCCGAGAGCAAGGACCTCGGCGCTTTCATCAGATTTACGACCTCTATAAAAGGAATACTCCTCCTTCTTATCCTCCCCTGCGTTATCCTTGTTGCACTCCTCATCGCAAAGATAGCTTCCTCCAAGGAAGATGACGACGATGAGAACTTCGATTTCTACGAATACGATGAGGAAGCAGGAAAGGCTCCTCAGGTGCGTTCACACGTCAAGTCTGCAAATCCGCTCTTCGAGGCTAATCAGGAAATACAGCCCAGCGATGAGCTCGAACGAAAGAAGATGTCCATCGCTGAGAATTTCAGCCAGAAGAAGGTAAATCCCGACTCTCCTTATCAGAAGGAAAAAGAACGTACTGTACAGTTCAGAGCTCAGCGCTCTGCTGAATCCACATTTGCCGCTAAGAACGTAGGCGGTTCATCATCGACTGCCCCCACCGCTGACGCTCTCCGTGAGGAAATGCTCAGAAAGACTGCCGAAGCCGAGAGAACAGGCTCATTCAGCGTAAAGGGCTCCGCTGAGGAGAACAAACCCTCTGTTCCGGACAACACAGGTATACTTTCCAAGACTCAGCTCGCTGAGATGTCCAAGGACGAGATTCCGAGAAGCACTCCTCTCAGAAGCCAGTCCGCTGCTCCGGCAGGCGCAAAGAAGTCCGCAACTCCCGATATTACGGATATTCTCAGAAAAACAGATACAGCCGTTTCCAAGAAGAAGCCCGTATCCGATATGTCAGTCGACGATCTTCTCCAGCTCATCGAGAACGAGAAGAAAAAGCTCTGATAGCTCACGGACCGCATCAGCGGTCCGTTTTTGTTGTACATTATTACTGTCAGGAACATCACCGCCCGTTCTCTCCATAAAACGACCTGATTTCCTGTAAAAACTAAAATAAATATTGACAAATCGCTAATAATATATTATAATTACATTATGTATCCGGACTGTGAGGTTGTATGAATGACGCGAAAGAGTAATTTTGGAAAACTTATCATTATCATGTCCCTTGTTATGGGCGCTCTTTCGATCGCTCTCATGCTCATCTCAAACGAAAGAGAACGCAACAACAATCAGTCTATAACTATCGACCTCGGCACCATGCAGCTCGTCCAGCTCGAAGCTCCAAAGGACGGCGATACCATCGCTGTCGTGGACACTACCCTCGGCGAGTTCAGGTTCAGGTTATACCCCGAATATTCGCCAAATGCTGTCGCTAATTTCATTTCTCTCGCCGAGAAGGGCTATTACGACGGCACCTATGTCTTCGACTCCAAAAAAGGCGCTTACTCCTCTATGGGCTCCTCAAAACCGGACGGCTCCGTAGACGGCGGCTTTTCACAGGATCAGGAGCGTATAAAAAGAGAGCTCCACCAGAACCTCTGGCCCTTCAGAGGTGCTGTTTGTCTCTTCAGCAATACCTACGAGCAGACATTCAAGCAGAAGCTCCTCGGCGGCGGCACATATTATGTAGGAAGCCGCTTTACTCTCCTCAACTCCGTCAAGTTCGATGAGGAGTTCAGCGCTGAGATCAGGGAGTCTTCTGTCAGCAAAAAACTCGCCGATACATTCATCGAAAAGGGCGGTATACCCAATTTTTCGCAGCAGGTCACCATTATCGGTCAGACCTACGAGGGCTTTGATGTAGTGGATAAGCTCGCATCACTCGAAACAAAGGATACAGGTAAATACGATGCCCCTGCCGAAGAAGTTAAGATAAATTCAGTAAAAATAGAAAAATATACGTCTGCCGAACCTTCAAGCAATTCTTCCAGATAACAGCAGATTATAATATAATGTGCCTGTTTTGGTGAGTCGGTTTGCCCGATTGTTACAAAAATAAACGCAGGCTATTTACAAAGCAGAGCTTTTGTAGTATAATAATTGGGTTGGAATGTTTATATCGATCACTTGATCCCAAGATAATTATTTTCAGGGAGTGACATTTTAATGTTAAAAAAGAATATCGCGGCAATCGTTTGCTGCTTTGCCCTGACAACAGCTTTCGCAGGCTGCGGTCAGAAGAATATCAGCGTTTCAGACAGCAAAACAACAGCTTCTACCAGTTCTGCTGCCGCTTCTTCTAAATCTTCAAATCTCGTTTTCGGCGAAGATGTCAGAAACTATACTGCTCCGGAAAAGGGCGAAAAGATCATTGTCATCAAGGTCAAGGATTACGGCGATATCAAGATCAAGCTCTTCCCCGAATATGCCGAAAAGGGTGTCGAGAATATTCTCGGTCTTGCTGAGAAAAACTACTATAACGGCATCATCTTCCACAGAATAATCAACAACTTTATGATACAGGGCGGCGATCCCACCGGTACCGGTATGGGCGGCGAGTCCATATACGGTGAACGCTTCGACGGCGGTACCGATCCCCACCTCATACACGTTTCAGGTGCCGTTGCCTATGCAAACAGCGGCGCTACTTCGACCAACGGAAGCCAGTTCTATATTGTAACCGGTCAACAGTTAAAAGAATCACAGTTCCCGACTGATTACCCGGCTGCTGCTAAGGCTGCTTACCTCAAGACAGGCGGTGCTCCGTGGCTCGACGGCGGCTATACCGTATTCGGTCAGGTATTTGAAGGACTCGATATTGTATATAAGTTACAGCAGGTCGAGACAGATCAGAACGACAAGCCCCTCAAGGACGTTGTCATCGAATCAATGACCGTCGGCGAGTATGACGGCGAAGAACTCAAATGGTACATCACAGATTACAGTACCGGCGAGACTACTACCGCTGCCGCTTCTCAGGAGGCATCATCTGAGGCTTCCTCCGATGCATCAGCACAGGAAAGTTCAGACACAGCAGCTTCTTCCGAAGAAACATCAGAGGATACTTCTGCTGAATAATATATTTAAAACAAAAGAAAGAAGTTCAGGAGCAGATATATACAATCCTGAAAAATAAGGAGAGAATTCAATTGGATAAGTTTATTATAAAGGGCGGCAGACGTCTCACAGGCGAGGTCACTATAAGCGGTGCTAAGAATGCAGCCGTAGCTATCCTTCCGGCAGTTATCCTCTCGGACGAACCCTGCGTTATCGAGAACGTTCCTTCGATCAGCGATGTCAACATCAGCCTCCGTATCCTCAAGGAAATGGGCGCTGAAGTGGAGTGCATCGGAAAGGATACTTACAGAATAGATCCTACCCATATCGACAAATGCTGCGTCCCCTATGAAACTGCAAGGAAAATGCGTGCGTCCTACTACTTCCTCGGCGCACTCCTCGGCAAGTTCAACAAGGCAAGAGTTTCTATGCCCGGAGGATGTCCCCTCGGCGACCGCCCGATAGATCAGCACCTCAAGGCTTTTTCTGCCCTCGGAGCTAACTATTCCCTCACTCAGGGTATGATCGACCTCACAGCCGATAAGCTCACAGGCGGTCAGATATTCTTCGACGTCGTTACCGTCGGTGCTACTATGAACGCTATGCTCGCTGCTGTAAAGGCAGAAGGGCTCACTATAATCGAAAATGCTGCCAAGGAACCTCACATCGTTGACCTTGCTAACTTCCTCAACTCCATGGGCGCAAACATCATGGGCGCTGGTACGGACGTTATCAAGATCAGAGGCGTTGAGCACCTCCACGGCACAACTTACGCTGTTATCCCCGATCAGATCGAGGCTGGTACATTTATGATCGCAGCCGCTGCTACAAAGGGCGACGTTCTCATCAAGAACATTATCCCAAAGCACCTCGAGTCCATCACAAAGAAGCTCGAGAAGATAGGCGTCAGCATCGAACAGTACGACGACAGCCTCAGAGTATGGGTCGAAGGTCCTCTCGTAAAGGCAAACGTCAAGACTACTCCACACCCCGGTTTCCCGACAGATATGCAGCCTCAGATCGCTACCCTCCTCACTCTTGCTGAGGGTACCAGCATCATCACAGAAGGCGTATGGGAACAGCGCTTCCGCTATGTTGACGAGCTCAGACGTATGGGCGCTGATATCACTGTAAACGGTAAGGTAGCTCTCGTTGAGGGTACCGGAAAGCTCTTCGGCGCACCTGTCAAGGCTTGCGACCTCAGAGCCGGTGCAGCTCTCATCATTGCAGGTCTTGCTGCTCAGGGAATTACCGAGATTGAGGATATCTTCCACATCGAGCGCGGCTACGACTGCATGGAAGGCAAGCTCCGTGAGCTCGGTGCAGATATTGAAAAGGTTAGCGTTCCGGACAAGGCTTCAGCCAAGTCAGACAAAAAGGAAGCTGTATGATATTTAAAGGCGGATCAGTGGGAGTATGCCCAGTGGTCCGTCTTTTTTGCGGTTAGATAACAACAAAGAGCCATAGAGAATATACTCTATGGCTCTAATTTTACTTTGTCTTGGTCTTGTAGAGCATCCATATCAGCTCGATAACGCCTATGCCGATGAATGAGAGCATAGTTTTCATCGAGGGCTTCTTGACCTTGAAGCGCGTTATGAACGCCAGTGCGATAACGAACAGCGCACAGCCGTAAACACAGGGGAAGCGATCGCTGCCGATGTCCTTATGGAAGCTGTAAAGCAGGGGCAGTATCAGTGCCACACTTGTAACAGGGAGTCCCTCATAGACCTTTCTTGCGTCCTCGGTCTGCTTCTGCCTGTCCTCCTCATTAACGTTGAAATAAGCGAGTCTTATCACAGCGCAAAGCGGGAACATTATCAGAACGGGGATATCCACCCAGTCTCTCATACCGACAGCGTAGCCGATAACAGACGGGAGAACTCCGAAACAGACAGCGTCACACAGCGAGTCTATCTGTATGCCGAATTTTTTCTCGGTCTCGGTACGGTTTTTCTTAGTCCTTGCGACCTTGCCGTCAAACATATCGCACAAGCCGGACACCATAAGGCAGATTATAGCATATTCCGGGTGCGGACCGCAGTCACCGACGCAGAGCGCCAGAAAAATTCCCAATACAGACGAAACGAGACTCATATATGTAAGAATAACAGTATAGTTATAGTAACCTATCATTATATAATCCTCAGAATTCTGTAAATCGTTATAATTATCCATTCAGTATACTGAATAGAATAATTATACCACAAAAGAAGTCAGATTTCAAGTGTTTTTCGCGTATTCTTAAAGGAAAATTGCAGGAAACATGAGTATTATGAGGTTTTAGGCTTTCTGCCGCGCTTTGCGGGAGCTTTTTTCTCGGTCTGAGCTGCTGCCGGAGACGTTTTTCTGCCGGAAGCAGTCTTTTTTGAAGCAGCCGGTTTAGCCGCGGTCTTTTTTGCAGGAGCTTTCTTCTCAGCAGCAGCGGCTGTCTTGCGCTTCTTTGCCGGAGTTTTCTTGGCAGCTGTTTTATTTGCAGCAGCCTTTTCGCGGTTCTTTTTCAGTACGTCCTGACGCTCCTTCTTGTCCTCGAGCCTGCGGTATGCTTCCTCATACAGGAATTCCTGTGAATTGAAGTGCTCGTCGCCCTCACGGCGGCTCCTTATCTGGAAATAAGTGCCGTCATTCCTCATGATACGGGCTTTTACATTATCCCTCATAAGGGCGCTGAACATCTCGCGGATACGTTTTTTCAGGCGCTCGTCCTCGATAGGTGCAGCGACCTCGACACGGCGCACGGTGTTTCTTGACATATAATCCGCTGAACCGATGTATATTTTCTGCGACTTGCCGTCCTGTCCGAAGATGAATATACGGCTGTGCTCGAGAAAACGTCCCACGATGCTCCTTACGGTGATATTATCGGTATAGCCCTCAACACCGGGGATAAGACAGCATATTCCTCTCACGACGAGCTCGACCTTAACGCCTGCCTGTGAGGCTTCAACGAGCTTTGCCATAATGACCTTGTCGCAGAGAGCGTTCACCTTTGCCGCGATATAGCCTTTTCCGCCGTTTTTAGCGAGTTCGATCTGCTCGTCCATCATAGCGAGCACCTGCGGACGGAGTGCGAGCGGAGAAACGAGGAGCTTCTTCGGATCCTCGATGAAAGTGCCGTTCCGGAGAGCTGTGAAAACTCTCTCCGCGTCCTCAGCGATGACCTTGTCTGCGGTGAGGAGCATGATATCGGTGTATATAGCGGAGGTCTTTTCGTTGTAATTGCCGGTGCCTATCTGAGTGACATACTCAAATCCGCCGCCCTGAGCCTTGCGCGTGATGAGGAGCAGCTTTGAATGAGCCTTGTATTCAGGCGGTCCGTATATGACTCTGACGCCGGCTTTCTGGAGGTGCTTCGACCATTCGATATTGTTTGCCTCGTCGAAACGTGCGCGGAGCTCGATCATAACGAGGACGTCCTTGCCCTGTTCGGCGGCGGTGCAGAGCGCATCAATGACCTTGCTGTTGCGCGCAAGGCGGTAGAGCGTTATCTTTATGGAGGTTACCTTCGGATCGTTCGCAGCTTCCTGGAGCAGCCTGATGAACGAGAGGTTCATCGACTCGTAGGGATAGGTCAGGAGCATATCCTTCGCCTTGACCTGTGCAAAAACCGGCTTTGTATCCGAAAGAGCTGCCGGTTTTCTCGGCGAACGAGCTACGAAGTGGAGTTTCTCATTGTCGTCGAGATCCTGTAACTGATACAGATACGAAAGCTCGAGCGGTATGCGTGAAATGAACACGCGCGAGTTTTTCAGCTTGAGCTTCTTGCAGAGATAGTCAAGCGCCTCGCGTGAGAACTCGTCAGATATCTCGAGCCTTACCGGAGCGAGCTTGCTGCGCTTTGCGACCATTTCTTCCATTCTCTCGCGGAAGTCTGCTTCCTTTCCGGAGACCATGATATCGGCGTTTCTTGTGACTCTGATGAGAGCGCGGTCGATGATCTTGTAGCTCTTGAACATCAGATGAGCAAACCTGAGAACGACTTCCTCCTCAAGTATAAAACGCTTTCCGCCGTTGCCGAGAGGGATCACACGTTCGCAGTTGTCGTAGCTGACAGGGATAATACCCATAGCAACGCCCTTTTTCGAGCCGAGCTGGACTACTGCATAGATCTCCTTGTTCTTGAGGAACGGGAACGGCAGAGCGTCATTCACGACAATTCCGGAAATAAAGGGCTTTATCTCGTATTTGAAGTAGAGCTCGAGAAAATTCTGCTCGTCAGCGGTTGCGTCCTCAAAGCGGACGTGCTCAAAGCCATGAGCAGAGAGTTCCTTCATCGTTTTGTGGTAAGAGTCCTCTACCGTGGGCTGGAGACGCCTTACTGTTGTAAATATAGCGTCGAGCTGCTGAGCGGCAGTCATACCGCTGTTGCTGTCGGTCTTTTTCGGATCGTTCTTGGCTTTATCGGTGAGCGAGCCCACTCTGACCATGAAG
This sequence comes from uncultured Ruminococcus sp., assembly GCA_900318825.1. Lineage (GTDB taxonomy): Bacteria > Bacillota > Clostridia > Oscillospirales > Ruminococcaceae > Ruminococcus. The sequence goes on along the minus strand of ONMB01000013.1, from coordinate 13,860 downwards.
AATTCGTCGAGATTGCTCTGATATATAGCCGAAAATGAGAGCCGTTCGAGGAGAGGATTCTCCTGAGCGGTCGCTTCTTCGAGCACGCGCTTGTTGAATTTGAGCCACGAGAGCTCACGGTTTTCAAGGTAATCCATATTTTTCTCCATTCTTTGCGTATCCTGCTGCATCAGGAGTATTTGAACTGACCGCTGCCTATGAATTCACATATGAGCGAGTCGGGAGTAACGAGCTTATTGTCAAGAGGTTCGAGCGCTTCGAGGACCTTTACCGCATCCTCAAGCTCGGGAACGTCGTTCATTTCCTTCAGCTGGTCGAGGAGCGTGTTGCGGTAAGCGCTCAGCTCATAGGAAAAGAAGGTATCCACATCGTAGTCCGAGCGGTGCTTGTAGGGCATAATGTACTTGTTCTCGCCGGCTTCAACGCTGTGGAACATATTCATAGTCTCACGCAGCGTACGCTTGCGGAACTTCTTGTCTCTTATCATACGGCGCATAAGTCTCACCTTTGAAGGGTGTAGGAGGATATCTCCGCAGGTGACTCTTGTGCGGACGCTGACGTATATCTTGCATATCCGGCTGTCCGGAACGGTTATTACTGCCGGATTGAGAGCGTGTATGCCCTCAAAAATGACGAGCTCTCCCTCGCGGCGAAGGAACTTCTTTCCGCTGGACTCTCGTGTCGAGGACTTGAAATTATACTTGGGTATCTCTATCTCCTCGCAGCGGCTTATCGCCTCTATCTGGTCGTTGAGGAGCTTCTTGTCGACTCTGTCCGGCGATTCGAGATCCATCTTTCCAAGAGCGGAAAGGCGTTTTTCCTCATCAGTGAGCGGGCAGAAGTAGTTGTCCATAGACATTGTGTGAGTCTCATGTCCGGAATCGTCGAGGAGCTTTTCAAGCATCAGCGCGGTGGTAGTCTTTCCCGAGCCGGACGGTCCGGAAAGGAGTATTACCGGTTTTTCGTTGCGGTGCTCGATTATGTCATCGGCTATCCTTTGCAGTTTGTACATATAATCTGCATTTACGTCTTTTATGTATGCGGACGGATCCGCGCATATCCCCTCGTTTATCCTTGTAACTTCAATATTCATACGGGTCTCCTTAAATAGGTATGTTATTAAATAATTATACCACATTTCGGCAGTATTTTCAATCTGCATTTTGTCGAATTTACACATAATTTTTTATGCACAATTCATCAAGTTATCAATAATGCCGCCGAAAGCAGTACCGCAAGCATAGCGATACTTATCAGTGTGAAGGTCAGTATGTATCGTCCGGGACGGGCGCCCTCGCTCTTACGGTATATCTGGAATGAGATGAGGCTTGCAAGCGATGCTATCATCGTTCCGAGACCGCCGATGTCCACGCCGATGAGCAGAGCCTTTCCGTTATCCGTGAAGCCGGCAAGCATGACCGCTGCCGGAACATTGCTTATCACCTGTGAAAGGCCGACCGAGACCAGTATCTCCCTGCCGGAGAGAATGTCCCTGAAGAAGTCGTTGACCGCACTGATACGGGCGATATTTCCGACAAAAACGAAGAAGCACACAAATGTTGCCAGCAGAGCGTAATCTACCTTTTTGAGGATAGCTATATCGCAGACTGCCGCTGCTGCAACTGCCGCGATAAGGCACACATAGTCCGGAACAAGTCTCAGCACTGAGCACAGACACACTGAGAACAGGAGCGTATAGACCACGCATTTACGCACAATTATGCCCTCCTCCGAGCCAGCCGGAGCCTTGCAGGGAGTTTTCGGCAGCAGGAACGACAGTCCCATAAGGCATACGATACTCATCGCGCCGAATGGCAGGGTGGTCTTTACGAAATCGAGAGCCGTCAGCCCGTATTCGTCATAGAGGAAGAGATTCTGCGGATTGCCTATCGGTGTCATCATACTTCCGAGGTTTGCGGCAGCCGTCTCGAGAACTATCACCATAATGCGGCTCTTTTCGTCGTCAGTCCCTCTGAATATCAGTATCGTCAGCGGTACGAACGCCAGCAGTGCAACGTCGTTCGTGACCAGCATTGAAGCAAAAAAGCAGACGAGTATGAAAACTCGTCCGAGAGCGCGGACACTTCCGGCTCTTTTCAGTATGAAGCGCGTTGCAGCGTCGAAAACTCCCACGCTGCGCAGACCTGCAACTGCCGTCATCAGCGCGAAGAGCTGTATGAGAACGGTACGGCTGCAATAGCCCTTGTATGCGCTGTCGGGCGGCACTGCGAACATAGTAGCTGCCGCCGCTAAGAATGATATTGCCAGTACAGGCTGTGAACGGAAAAACGCCGCGGCTTTTCCTGTCAGTTTCTTCATTGTATGTGTCTCCTTAAATATCAGTATCTTTGATGTGCCGGATCGGAATTATAGTCCTCGAACAGTTCAAGGCATTCGTCCCTGCCGCACTCCGAGAGCTCGAGTATATCGCCCTCGCCGTCGAGGTACTTGTAGAAAACATCGTCCCGGAAGCCGATATTATCTGTATCCTGCCTGTTGCAGCCGTAGTACACGCGCTTGATATTTGCCCAGAGTATGCCGCCAAGGCACATCGGACAGGGCTCGGCAGTCGTATAGAGCTCGCAGTCTGAAAGATCGCCCGTACCGAGTTCCGCACAGGCATTGCGGATAGCCTCCATTTCGCCGTGACAGGTCGGATCGTGTTTCAGCAGGACGCAGTTGTGTCCTCTGCCGACTATTTTCCCGTTCTTAACGATGACACAGCCGAATGGTCCGCCGTGACCTGATCTTATCCCTTCATAAGCCTCGCAGACAGCTTCTTTCATGTATTTTCTGTTCATAGAGCTCTCTCCTTAACGCAGAATATCTCCCCACAGTCTCCCACGGAGCCGTAATAACATCATACCAATTATACCATTTTACAGGTAAAAAATCAATACAATGCGTAAAATGGCAATTTTTGTGCTAATAATGATTGACGGACTGTTCACTAACTTGTTGGGTTTTCACAAAACAGGTGCACAAGTATTGACATATATTTGAATAAAGAGTAAAATTGTAGGGTAGAAAAACTTTTTATTAGGCAGAAAAGTAAATTCTTAAGGAGGATATTATGAAAAGATTATTTGCTGCCCTCACTTCAGCAGTCCTTGCAGGTTCACTTGCTTCATGTGGAAGTTCATCGAGCAAGTCTGAAAATAAGGACGATCCCACAGGAAAAACAATTGGTATCTCTCTCCCCGCTCAGTTCCTTGAGCGCTGGAACAACGACGGTGAATTCCTCAAGGCAAAATTCGAGGAAGCCGGCTACAATGTTACACTCAAGTTTGCTGAAAACGATGAGGCTCGTCAGAACAACGACCTCGTTGCTATGATCAACGATCATGTTGATCTTCTGCTCGTAGCTGCCGTTGACGGCGATAAGCTCGGCAAGACTCTGGATTCCGCAAAGGAAGCAGGTATCCCGGTAATCGCTTACGACCGTCTTATCAACGGCACTGACGCTATCACTTACTATGTTTCATTCGACAACTACGGCGTAGGAAGACTCCAGGCTTCTTATGTCAAGGATCAGCTCAAACTCGACAATACTGATAAATCCTACAATATCGAATTCATTTCAGGCGATTTAGCTGATAATAACGCTTCTGTATTCTTCAAGGGCGCTTATGAAACTCTTTCACCCTACATCGAAAATGGCAAACTCAATATAGTTTCAGGCAAGAATTCTTTCGAGCTCACTGCTACTGAGGGTTGGACTTCTGACAACGCTAAGGCTAATATGACCAAGATCCTTTCCTCAAACTACACAGCAGGTACTAACCTCGATGTTGTGCTCTGTGCTAACGACTCAACTGCTCTCGGCGTAAGACAGGCTCTCGATGAAAACTACAAGGGCTCCAACAACCCGATCATCACCGGTCAGGACGGCGACGTCGAAAACCTCAAGAATATTGCCGACGGAAAGCAGGATATGACTGTTTACAAGAACGTTCACGACGAAGCAACTGTTACTTTTGAGGTCTGCAAGACTATCCTCTCAGGTAACACTCCTACTGCTGCTCTCGCTGATGAGCTCGATGTTGAAGTAGCCTTCGACACAGATTCCTACAACAACAAAGTTAAGTACGTTCAGTCTTATCTCCTCACTCCTTACGTTATCACTAAGGACAGCCTGCAGCTCCTCGTAAATACAGGAAATTACGCATGGGATTCAAGCAACAAGTACCTCGAAAAAGTCACAGTTGCTTCATCTGAAGCTGCTACCGAAGCTGAATCAAAATCCTGAAACGGCTGAATACACGCTATCAAGGGACTTTCCTTCCGGAAAGTCCCCTTTTTTTTGCACGATCTCAGAAAAATCTCCGCAGCTGTGTGATATTTACAGCACCGGCAGCGTTTATATTACAGAAGCGCTTCAGACTAAGTGAAAGGAGACAAAGCATTGAACGACGCAGAAATGGAGCAGATATACGATAAGTACAGCAGCGCTGTTTACCGTGCAGCCTTCGCATACTGCAAAAACTCTGCCGACGCCGAGGATATCACTCAGGAGACCTTTATAAAACGCTTTCAGAGCAATGTTGACTTCCGCGACGAAAAGGCAGAAAAAGCGTGGCTGATAAAGGTCGCGGCAAACAAGTGCAGGGATATGTTCCGTTCGCCGCGTTACAGGTTTATGTACCATTCCGTACCGCTTGAGGAAGCAGGTCTGATATACGAAACGCCGGAAGAAAGCGCGGTTTTCCGCGCCGTTATGGAGCTCCCGGCCAAGTACAGGATAGTTATTCACCTCTATTACTATGAGGGCTATTCGGTCGCGGAGATCGCCGAAATAACAGGAAAAAGCGAGACCGCGGTGCAGACACAGCTGTACCGCGCACGAAAAATGCTGAAAAAAGCATTGGGAGAGGAGATGTACTTATGAATATGAGAGATTACGAAAAGGTCGCAGACCGCATTCAGCCCAGTGAGAGCTGCCGCGAAAAAGCTCTCGCTGCAAAAAATGAGAACAACAGGAAGAATATCAGATACAGACCGGCTAAACGCCGTATCATAGCCATATCAATAGCCGCGGCAGCTGCCTGCGGATGTACGGTCGCCGCTGCTGCCGCAAACAGGAGCTCCTTCGACAAGCTCGTGGGCAAGAGTGAAAGGACCGTCACCTATGCTAATGGCTATACCGGTCCGCTTGACAAGTTTGACCGCAATGACTATGAGCAGATAGCTCCCCACGCGGTGCAGTTTGAGGAGGTGAAGTCCGCTTCAAACCAGTATTTCAAGGTTGATCTCGACAGCGCCTACGTTGACGGAACGGAGCTTATTTTCGGCTTCACAGGCGAGATAGCGGACGGCAACAGCCAGTCGCTGAGTATGCTCAATTTCTCGACAGCGCTTCAGATAAACGGCGAGGACATCAAGAGACCGGATTGTCCGACCTATCCGGATAACTACTGCTGGAGCGGCTCTTTCGTCATTGACGAGGGAACGGCAAACAGCTTTACCGGAAGTATGACCTGCGTTCTGCCGCCTGAGGTGCGCTTTGACGATAAGGCTGAGGTGACGGTGAAGTTCACTAACATCTGGGCGAATGAGAAATCTCACTACGATGCCGCTCTTGAGCGCGATGTTGCATATCAGGTAATGCCGCTCAAGCAGGAAAACTTCCTCACGCTCAGCACCAACATAACCGCAGATACGAGCCTTGTAAAGCAGATAAACAGGACTGTCGAAAAGGACGGCTTCTCACTGACGGTTTACAGCATATCGCCTGCAATGATGCTGGTAAGGACGGAGTATCCGGAGTCCTACGACATCGCTGAGAGAGAGGAGCTCGAGAACGGTACTGCTGACGGTCACGTTCATATCGTTCACCCGATGGCTATGCTGTTTGACGAGAACGGCAAGCCAATACAGCCGCTCGCTATGGATCCCGTTGATATTGGCGGCGGCAAGCTCGCATCAGCCTGTGTTCCGACCGACTCAAAGAAGATAACCGTCAAGTTCTGCGACAAGAACTGCACCTCCAATGAAAAGGGCTCAGTCGAATGGGACGATATGATGTACGGACATTACTGCTTCGGCTACATCACAGAGCTGACTCTCGACCTCGAATGACCTCTCTGAACACACCAAAACCGTCCGTAAGCGCCGCTGACGGGCGGTTTTCAGCTCGTTTGATAAAACAGCTATCATATTAACCGAATATTTACAGAATATTAACAAATCAGGTGTTACATTTGGTGTATAATATGCGATAGTGATTATGGAACAATTTATCCGGAGGCATACTTGATGAAAAAGAAAAAAATAGCCGCCCTGCTTAGTGCGGCAACTATGATGTTCAGTATGGGAGCGCCCGAAATTATGGCAAACTACGCTCCTTACAGTTTCAGCAGCATCGAAGCTCACGCCGCTGAGGAGAGCACGAAAAAAACTGAGGACTTCGTAAAAAGAATGTACAACCTCGTCCTCGGACGTGAAGCTGACACCCAGGGAATGAAAAACTGGACTGAAAAACTCAATAAACACACCGCTAAGGCTTCTGACATAGTTATGGGCTTCTTCTACTCCGATGAGTACAAGGGCAAAAAGAAGAACGCTTACGAAATGGTCACCGACTGCTATACATCTATGCTCGGCCGTCTCCCCGATGAAAAGGGACTCAAGACATGGAGCGCAAGATTTGACGTCGGCATGACTGTTGAAGCTGTTTGTCAGGGCTTTATCGGAAGCGATGAGTTCAAGGGACTCTGCAAGGAATACGGCATCGAACCCGGTTCTATCAAAATGCGCTACGTCCGCGATGAAAACTTCAAGAGGACTTCTTTCGTTTACCGTCTCTACAAGAACTGTCTCAACAGAAATCCTGATGTAAAAGGTCTTGAGGACTGGTGCAATAAGCTCAAAAACGGTACTACCGGCACTGCCATAGCTTACGGCTTCTTCTTCAGCAAGGAGTTCACCGGCAAGGGCTATACAAATACGAGCTATGTTACTCTGCTATACTCTGCTATACTCGGGCGTCTCCCCGATAATAAGGGACTTTCAGGCTGGGTAAAGAAGCTCGACGACGGAAGCTCACGCGAGCTGGTAGCAAACGGTTTCCTGTTCAGCGACGAATTCAAGACACAGTGCAAGGAAGCTGGTGTCGTTCTCGGCAATAAGATAGTTACTCCCGAGGAAAAGCCTAAGGTGCTTGAAGTACCGGACGCAAAATACATAAAGGTAGACAGTATCAAGCAGGATCCCGAGCTCCCGACAGGCTGCGAGGTCGTTGCACTTACAATGCTCCTCAATTACCTCGGCTTCAAAATAGACAAGGTAACATTATCTGACAAATATCTGCCGAAAATGGCTTTCTATACCAAGGGCGGCAAGACCTACGGCGCTGATTTCCACACAACATTCGCCGGCGATCCCAAGTCAAAATACAGCTATGGCTGCTATGCGCCCTGCATAACAACTACCGCAAACAAGTACCTCAAGAATCAGAACAGCAAGCTCGCTGCATATGATATTTCCGGTGCTGATTTTGATACTCTGCTCTCAGACTATGTCGCTCAGGACAAGCCCGTTATCGTGTGGATAACCGGCTGGAACCTCATTGAGCCCAAGCTCACCGACAAGTGGTACACCCCCGAGGGCAAGCTCATTCAGTGGCTCGCAAATGAGCACTGCGTCGTTATAAACGGCTACGATAAGACAAAGGGCGTCATCTATGCCGCTGACTCCCTCTACGGAAACGTTTACTACGACTACACCAAGTTCAAGAAGCGCTACGAAGACCTCGGCAAGCAGGCTGTATACATAAAGTAATAAACAACAAAGCCGCAGTTCACGGACAAAGCTCCGGAAATACTGCGGCTTTTTCTGTTGACACGGCTACTTTCCTGTTGTATAATCTTACTATATGGAATTTGAACAAAGGAGTCCCTCATGGATAAAAAAACACTTCCCGTTTTGCTGCCGGTACGCTCGGTGATATTTCCGCTGATTTTCATTGCAGGTGCGGCAATGGCCGGAAAAAACGTCAGTGACATCAGCAATTGGTGGTCAACTGCCGCTGACCGTGATCCTGTGCTGGTACTACCACAAAAAGCGCGATCCGCTGCCGATAATGATCGGTCACGCTCTCATCGACGTCGCAACCGTTATGCAGATAGCCGCGACCTCGTTCATTCCCGGCTTTTACGACAAGATGTGCGAGATGTGAGCAGAAATATACAAAGCATAAAGGGCAGACCTGCTAAAAGGTCTGCCCGGTTTTCATTTCTCCATATATACGAACTGTAACTCATCGGTCACTGATTTCTGATCGAATATCGTGTAGCCAAGGCGCTCATACAGCCTGATATTGTCCTTGCTTCTCGTGCTTGTAAAGAGCTCATAGCGCTTACCGGGAAAACAGCCCTCTATCTCGGTCAGGAGCCTTGTTCCCAAGCCTCTGCCTCTGTGGTCAGGACGTACCATGAGCTTTCCTATATAAACCGTCCCCTCGCGCTCTCTTGCACGGACCGAGCCTATTATCACGTTGTTTTCATCAGACATTTTCAGTATGATACCGCTGTCAAATTCCTCTTCGACCTCCTGCAAAGTCTGTTTCAGCGGCGGGATATCCCTGCTTCCGAAGAGGTCTGCTTCGCTCTGATATGCAAGATATTGCAGCTGCAATATCTCCTCAAGACCGCCGCGTTCAGCTCTTTTTATCGTAAAACACCCTTCTTCCTTTTTGTAGACATTTATTACCCAGAGTCCGCGGCTGTCATCGCGCCTGTCATATATCACGCTGTCCACAACAGGAAACAGATGATAGAAACCGTCACGGTTAGTGGAGTAAACGCAGTAAGCTCCGCCGCCGAGTTCAAGTTCATCAACAGTCATACCCCCGCAGCCCTCCAGCTTGTATATGCCTTGTTCCGCCATATAGCGCTCAAAAACGGTCTCGTTGTTATATGTATCGCAGCCTGCTTGCTTTGCAAGCTCTGTCAGCTCAGCCTTGACTACGCTGTATTCTTTTCCGGTCAGCTTAGTCATTGTCCTCACGACACAGCTTCTGCTTTCGTCGCTCGGGTTATAGTGTTCAAATCTCATAACGCACCTCCTGACATCTCATCATTTCAGCTTGCAACTATTATACTATATCCTCCACGATAAATCAACACCTGATACCAATTAAATATCGGTACAGCTATAAAAGCTACTCATTTGTGAATAATGTGTAAAAATTCCAAACTCTGTTGACTTCCGTTTGTGAGCGTGGTACAATTATCGTAGGATATTATTGAAAGGCAGGCACACCAAATGGAAAAGATCATGATAATTGAAGAACTAAAACGCAAAAACGAGCTCCTGCCAAATGAATTCGACGGAACGTACCGCTCGGTACGCGAGGCTGTCAAGCACTATATCAAGCTGAAAAAGACCTCTCTCATAGACTTCAGCGACCTCGATCTGCTGTATTATCTGTCGCTCGGTATATGGAGCAGCGAAAAAAGCGAACGCAAGCTCCACATTCAGAAGAGCCACCTCCTCCACAACGACAAGCTCCTGCTTGACGCTTACCTCGACAAGGTATGGAGCAAAAGCTCCAGAAAGCAATTCGTCCACGACATCAGTGAGCAGGAAATGAAATTCCTTACAGCAAAGCATACCTTCAAGGATCACCCTGTCGCTAAACACCCGGAGGCAATACAGTTCTTTTTCAAGATGTGCATAAATCTCTCCGAGATCGAAAACGACATTATGCTCTTTGAAACAGCCGAAAAAATGCTCAATTCAAAGATGAAGGAGTCGGGCTTTCCTGTATCTGCACTCTCGAGGATACTCCACTGCCTGAAGCCCTTCACATTCCCTATACTCTGCGACAGCGCCACAAATTCTGTCGTTTTCCAGTCCGTAGGATTAGAGCTTGAAAAGCCCGACGATATAGCGCAGTATGTTTCCAACTGCCGCAAGATAATGGAGTACCGCGACTCACGCTTCAAATTCAAGAATATGATGATATTCGAGGTGATGTCGTGGGAGATCATCAATGCTCAGAACGATCAGGCACGGACAAAGGTCCCGGAAGCTGAAAACCAGCTCAAGCTCTATAAAGCTCCGCTGAACCAGATACTGTACGGTCCTCCCGGAACCGGCAAGACCTACAATGTCGTAAAATATGCGGTCGAGCTCGTTGAAGGCAGAAGGATATCCTCCGACGAGACCTACGCTGCGATAAAGTCAAGGTACGAACAATATGCAGCAACAGGTCAGATAAAGTTCACGACCTTTCACCAGTCACTCAGCTATGAGGAGTTTGTTGAGGGCATACGTCCTGTCTTAGTTGACAAATACGGCAACGATACTAATTCCGCACACGCTGATACTACCGTCGTTTACCGGCCTTACAGCGGCGTTTTCAAGGCACTCTGCGAAAAGGCGCTGAAGAGTCCGCGCATGAACTTTGTAGCCATAATCGACGAGATAAACCGCGGAAACATCTCAAGGATATTCGGCGAGCTCATAACTCTCATCGAGGAGTCAAAGCGCGGAACTGCGGCTATCCTCCCTTACTCTCAGGCTGAGTTCTCCGTGCCGCCCAACCTGTATATCCTCGGCACTATGAATACCGCTGACCGTTCTATCGCAATGCTCGATATCGCGCTGAGAAGAAGATTTGATTTCATCGAGATGATGCCTCAACCGTCCCTGCTCGGCGACTGCGAGGGCGTTGACCTCAGAGAATTGCTCACCGCACTGAATGAACGCATCGAGTATTACTACGACCGCGAACACGCTATCGGTCACGCATATTTCATGAACAGCTACGGCTGCATAAAAACCCTCGAAGAGCTGAGAGTCGTCTTTTCCACTAAGATAATCCCGCTTCTTCAAGAATACTTCTTCGACGACTACGAAAGGATAAGGCTCATTCTCAACGACGATAACACCTTCATCGAGTGCCTTACCCCGAAGTATATCAAGCACTTCGACTCGGGACAGAAGCTCTACCGTCTCGGCAGCCCGATCAACTGGAAAAAAGAACACTTCATAAACATATACCGAGATATTTCCTGATGAACGGAGAATACGATGTACACCAGACACTTATGCGTATCAGCCAACGAAATGATAGCAGAATTATCACCGGAAAACGGCAGACTCACGACGATGCTCGGTGAGTTTGCTGAAGTCTGCGCGGCTGACGGCAGAAAAGCGATCACCGCTGTTCAGGACAAAGGCAGAAAGTATTTCAAGGCAGGCTCTTACTGCGGATTTGCCCGCTTCACTGACGGAACTCTCCTTGAAATACTGCCGCATAATGAAAACGCTGCCGGTGCCAGAAAGGCGCTTTGTGCCGAATTCTGCCGAAGGTGCGGATATGCGTTCGACGCTTATAGCTTTGATCCCGGAATGAACTTCATGGAATACTTCATATCCGTTTTTGCAGGCGAGACAATGAAGATCATCAAAAGCGGAGTTCTCTCAGCGTATGCGAGCCGTGAGGAAAACCTCAACACGGTGCAGGGAACTATAATGTTTTCCGAGAATATCCGCCGAAATCTCGTCCACCGCGAACGCATATATGTGCGGCACGACGTTTTCACTCCCGACCGTGCAGAAAACCGCATCATCAAAGCTGCCGCAGTAATGCTCAATAAGCTCACTGACAATTCAAGGAGCTCCCACCTTCTGAAAGAAGCGCTTTCGTTCCTTGAGGAGGTCCGGGTTCCGCACAACATCACCGCGGAATTCGGCAAGTGCATAAACACGCGCAACACCAAGAAATACAGCACTATCCTCAGTATATGCAGAATGCTCTTCGACCAGAATGAGGGAACTGCTTTTTCAGGGAAATATGTCTCTTGCGCACAGTTTTACAGGCTGCGCTCACAGGCACAGGACAAAGAATAAAGCCGCAGGTCCACTCCTGCGGCTCATTTGTTGTATTATATCAGCCCCTGCTGCGCTTTCTTCTGTCCTTATCAGGATTAAGGCGGTAGTATTCTTCCTTATCCTTGTACATTTTCTCATCAGCCGCCTGCATTGCACGGCAGATATTGTACTCGCCGGTGCAGTAAACAGTTCCGAGCGCAAAGCTGACATCGGCTGTATTGCCGGTCAGTCCGCGGAGCTGCGCGACAGTCTGCGCCAGCTTCTCCTCAGTGATATCCGGACAGAACACCACAAATTCGTCTCCGCCGGCACGGTATATCTCATAGTCGCCGAACGCTATTTTCAGCAGTGCCGCTGCCCTTATAAGCAGCTTGTCGCCTGCATCATGTCCCTCATCGTCGTTCACGTTTTTCAGACCGTTCAGGTCGGCAAATACAACGCCCATAGTTCCCGGAAGTTTTTCCTCTCCCGACTCGAGCTTGTCGACACGGTCGTTCATTGCATTGCGGTTGCTCACCTGTGTCAGACCGTCTACTGTGCTTCTGAATTCAAGGCGCGATATGAGCTGATGGTTCTGTATAACGGCAGCGAGCAGAAACGCCGAAAGCTCAAGCGTATTCTTGATCTTCATCATCTTTGAGGTGTCGTAATCAGCTGCCCATATAAAGCCTACAAGAGTCTGCTTGCAGCGTATCTCATAAAGGATAATATTCCTTATCTTGTGATCGCAGAGCGACTTGTACCATACCGGATCGCGTTCCTCGATGACCTTCAGGTCCTCAAGAAGCAGACAGTCACTCATCGCGAGGTCGCTTTCCCAAGCCTGTGCAACTTCAAACGGAGTACGGTTCATCTCTGCGGCAAAGCTCTCGAGATAATCGTCCTGCCTGCCGTTCTCATTGATAAAAGTACATTTCTGAGTATTCTTATCCACGGTATACAGCGAACACTTCTCCGCACCGCAGATCTCCTTGATCTCAGCCGCAGCCGCTGTCATTGCCTGATAAAAGTCCTGCATTTCGTGCAGCTTTATACTCATATTTGTAACTGCGTTCGCTACATCAGCAGAATGCTGCGACATAGATTCAGTTTCGAGATCGTCGGCATATTCCAGGATATAGAGACAGTAGAGCGTTTTCGTACCGTCCTCAGCAGGGACCGTTTCCGTATCCGCAACAGGTATATAGAAGCCTTTCAGCCAAAATCCACGGGCATTCACATATGAGTAAAGCGACTTCTTTGTGCTTGCGCTCTTGTAAAGGTATCTCTCAAAATTCAGGTCCATCCAATAATTGCGGTAAGGGATACCGGGATAGAATTCCGGTGCATCAGGTTTGAAATGCAGCATACCCTCGTTCTGTTTATTCACAGCCATGAGCCTTATCTCACTGAAGCTGCCGTCCGGCAGCACATCAAACGAGTACAAACTCGCAAGAGCGTCAACGCCCTCTATCCAAGACTGAAGATCCATAGAAAAGCCTCCTATCTGTATTTATTATCACAGCGCAAATGCGTCTACACCATTATCAGCTTATATACTTATTATACACTGCCGCAATACAAAAAGCAATTAACAAACTATGAATATCCTTCAACACGGCAAATAATTCACAGGCAGGTTTGCAGCGATCTTTGCAAAAATGAACTGACTTCTCTTGCAGAAGCGATATAATCGAAGATATGACAGAGGCAGAGGACTGATACTATTACGGTTTAAGGTACTTATCAAGGATATTGCAGAAGTCGAATGTTGCAAAATAGTCGGCAGGAGTTTCAGCACGGCGTATCATTTTCACACTGCCGTCCTCGCAGAGAAGAAGCTCGGCTGAACGCAGCTTACCGTTGTAGTTGTATGCCACCAACACTCCTTCAGCATAATTATTGTCTTAAGTTTTGTATCTATTTCTGTAATCCTGCTGGGCAGCTTTCGTGTGACAATCCGTGTGATTTTCATGGCATTTGTGTGATTTTTTCTGCATTTTGAAGTGCAAATACGAATCTTCAAACACATTTGAAATA
>ONMB01000014.1 GCA_900318825.1 uncultured Ruminococcus sp. | reverse complement strand
TTCACGACACGCTTGCGGAGATAAACAGAGGCGACGTGCGGATAGAGGGCGTCAACAGGCTCCTCGATTATCCGGAATACGCAGACGTCAAGGAGCTTCAGAACCTTATCGGCTCGCTCGAAAGCAATGCAGAAATATCTCTTTCAAGGAGCTCTGTGAACTTCTACGCACATAACAAGTATATGGTCGTTTTCGGAACTCTCCGCGGTTCAAAAGCCATAGTGCGCACCGATCAGGTGAGTCTGGTGCTGAACGTCATGGCAGACAATTCCACCTGCTTCGGCTCACTGTACGGCAGCTCTGAGGTGAACCTCTGCGATTCTCACCTGAAGCTCGACGCTATCGGTCAGGAAGCACTTGCACTTGGCGGCTACAACAGAGATGATACATATATACGGCTTTCCGATTCGGACACCAGAATTGACATCAGGTCAGCTCTCGGAAAGGCAACTGCTGCTGAAGACCAGAACTTCCTCATCAAAAACGGCAGATTGAGAATGATAATCAACGGTTCTGAGGTCGAACATCAGGTAACGATCGAATACAAATAAGCAGATTTCCAAACAAAAGCAACAGCCGCAGGCATTGACCTGCGGCTGTTTTGCCATGATTTTAAATTCAATGTGAGCGGAACATCATACAGCTCCCATATAAACTGCTTCCGCATCATCAGGTGAAAGCGGACGTCCCCAGATATAGCCCTGTATGAAGTCGCAGCCTATTTCACGGAGAGTCTCGAGCTGCTCCGGCTGTTCAACACCCTCTGAGATAACGTCGAAGTTCATAATGTGACCGATAGAGATTATCGCTGCAACATACTTCTTTGAGGACTCATTGGCGTTCATCTTGTCGATGAAGGACTTGTCTATCTTGAGCAGATCTGCCGGGAATTTATTGAGATAGCTCAGTGACGAATAGCCTGTACCGAAATCGTCAATGGCGATCTTCATGCCCATTCTCTTAAGTTCCAGAATGCACTCGAGAGCCTTTTCGGCGGAATCGATCATTATCGACTCGGTTATCTCGACCTCAAGCTGTGACGCCGGCACACCGCTTGTCCTTACAATTTCACGCATCTCGTCGAGGAAATCGTTCTTCATAAGGTGTCTTACCGAGACATTCACGCTGAGTATAACATCCGGGGCAGGAGACTTTTTGAGGAGAGTGCCGAAGAATTCAGCGGACTTCCTGAAAACAGTGCCGTCGATCTTGTCAACGAGTCCGACCTTTTCAGCGATCGGGATAAACTCGCCGGGACTGATATTGTTGCCGTCGGAGTCCTTCATTCTTGCGAGAGCTTCAAAGCCGCGCAGCTTATGCTCAAGGTCAAACTGCGGCTGGAGGTTGAAGTATATAGTGTCGTCTTCGAGAGCAGCTCTGATCTTGCGTTCGATCTCGAGGGAACGCCCTGCTTTGAGGAGATCGGGTGTAAAGCGCATGATGTGGTCGCTGCTGTTGAGGCGCTTGCTCTCGGACATAGCCGCATCTGAATACGAGAAGAGGCTGTTTAAATTATCGGCGTCGGTCGGGAATTCAGCATAGCCGAAGCTGGCTGTGATATAGAGGTCACAGTCGTCGATCGTAACGCGGTTGCTGAGTGCTGACTCATACTGTCTGATAGTTTTGATGATGTCTTCATCTGAACGATAATCGCGGATAATAAGCGCAAACTCATCACCGGAAAGTCTTGTGATAAAGTCGAGCGTTCCGGAGAGTCCGCTGTCAGCGATAGTTTTCCACCTTGAGGCTATTTCAATAAGGACTGCGTTTCCGGCATTAAAGCCGATAGAATCGTTTATGCTCTTGAAATGGTTGATGTCGATAGAGACCGCAGTAAACTTCTCACCGCGCTTAATGAGGTCATTGACGAGCTCAGAGCAAGCGAAGCGGTTCGGAAGCTGGGTGAGCATATCGTTTATAGCCTGATCCCTCAGTTTTTCCTGATAGCGGTCCATTCTCTCGTTATTTTTCTGGAGCAGTATGATAGCGATGATAGTAAAGATATCGGTAAACAATCCGGAAAGGCTCGAAAGGTTCTTACGGACAAAAATACCCATAGATATCATCGGTATCTGTATGCACAGAGCGATCATCGCAATGCGAAAGCCGAGCTTGCCGTAGAAAAGCACCATAAATATTATACAGATGTTTGCGAGTGCTGCAAAAACACCTGCAAAAGCGTAGACCTGAACACTGCTTCCAACTATCTTTATTGAACCTTGTGCGCCGGCAAGAGAGCTTGTGAGGAATGTTGCCACAAAATACAGTATGAGCAGCGCAAAAAATCCTGCAACAGGAGCTCTTTTCCGGTTTGAAATGCTATTCAGCGTTTTTTCTATAATGCTGACTTTATTCTTTTTCATGTTTTCCATCCTCCTCAGTGCTATAAGGGAAGATGTCTGCTGTCTATTCTGAGGTCATTATACATATGGTCATAGCAGCTGACCTGACAGCTGACAAAAAGATCAAAATACATATTCCCCGATATACATATAATAATGTATACTACTATGAATTAATTATAACACACTAACACATCAAAGTCAACGTTCAAAATGTAAACATTTATATCCATAAAAAAATGCTTGAATTAATATCTCACCGCTCTCCTTTTGCTGTGGCGGTCAGAGCATTTTCATGTATTGACAAAACGGGAATATTATGCTATAATATCAGCAGAACGAGCCGGAATGGTCGTTCACAGGCGCATATGCCAATAATAATTATAAGGAGTTCTTTGTTTGAAGAATATTACTAAAATGGAGATAGCAGCGTAAACGGGAGGTTTGCGAATACTGTCTCACACAAGCCTCCCGTGCCTTGTCAGCATTTTCAGGAGGAAATAAAAATGAATAAAAAGGACTATATCATACGTTTAGAAACTAAAAATGACTACAACACAGTAGAAAATATCGCCCGCGAGGCCTTCTGGAACCTCAGCGTTCCAGGCTGCTGCGAACACTATTTTATGCACGTTCTCAGACAGCACAAGGCTTTTATCCCCGAACTCGACTACGTTATCGAAGCCGGTGGCAAGGTCATCGGCAGCGTTATGTACTCCGAGTCAAAGCTCGTCGATGAAAACGGCACGGAAAAAGCCGTCCTCACCATGGGACCTATCTGCATACACCCCGACTTCAAGCGTCAGGGCTACGGCAAAGCGCTCCTCGAGTACACCTTTGACAAAGCGCGTGAAATGGGCTGGGACGCCGTTATCAACTTCGGCAACCCAGATAACTACGTTGCCCGCGGCTACAAGAGCTGTTTTAAGTACAACATCTGCTTTGAAGGTGATATTTACCCTGCTCCCCTGCTCGTGAAGGAACTCGTCGAGGGCACATTCGACGGCAGAAAATGGTTCTATCATCAGAACGACGCCGACGCTCCGTGCGGAGAC
This sequence comes from uncultured Ruminococcus sp., assembly GCA_900318825.1. Taxonomy (GTDB): domain Bacteria; phylum Bacillota; class Clostridia; order Oscillospirales; family Ruminococcaceae; genus Ruminococcus. The sequence goes on along the minus strand of ONMB01000014.1, from coordinate 32,165 downwards.
GAGGTAGCTGTTGAGGAGTACGACAAGCAGTTCACGCCAAAGGTAAAGGCATGGCAGCCCAGTCAGGAGGAATTCTACATACACAGTCACTCGGTCATAAACGATAAACGTTAAACCATACAGCCGCAAGGAAGTACGCTTCTTTGCGGCTGTTTTTTGCTGCCCGGAAAAAATTTCCGGATTTTTTGCAAAAGGGTATTGACAAGTGTGTATATACAGTGTATAATGTGTATATCAAGTATATACAATACGGTGATCACTATGGATATTATTATTTCAAATTCTTCTGGTGAAGCTATCTACGAACAGATCGTCTCCCAGATCAAAGCACAGATAATGAGCGGTCAGCTTTCGGAAGGGGACGCCCTCCCGTCTATGCGCGCACTCGCTCAGTCACTGCGTATCAGCGTCATTACTACCAAACGCGCCTACGAGGAACTCGAACGAGACGGCTTTATCATCTCCCAGACCGGCAAGGGCAGCTTCGTAAAAGGACAGGACCGCGAGCTCGTCAGGGAGGAATACCTCCGTCAGACCGAACAGCTCATCGTTCAGGCGTGCGACAAAGCGCGTACCGGCGGCATCACCGTCGAAGAGATACACGAGCTTGTTGATATAATCTACAACGGCGAGTGAGTTTTACCGGCTCGCTCAAGGAGGAATTACTATGGCAGCATATGAAAATGCTATCGAAATAAAAGGTCTTACCAAGCACTTTGACGGCTTCACGCTCGACAATATCAGCTTCACCGTCCCTAAAGGCAGCATTATGGGCTTTATCGGTCAGAACGGTGCCGGCAAGTCCACTACGATAAACTCTCTGCTCGGCATCATCAAAGCCGACAGCGGCGAAATGAAGATGCTCGGCATGGACTCGATAAAGGACGAGAACACGATAAAGCGTGATATTTCGGCAGTTTTTGACGAACTCCCCTTTCACGAGCAGCTCAACGCAAAAATGCTCGACAAAATGCTCGCACACATTTACAGCACATGGAACAGCGATACATTCTTCGGCTACTTAAAGCGTTTTGCGCTGCCTGAGAAGAAGAAGTTCGCCAAGTTCTCAAAGGGCATGAAGATGAAGCTCCAGATAGCCGCAGCACTTTCCCACGGCGCAAAGCTCCTCATAATGGACGAGGCAACGACAGGTCTTGATCCGGTAGTCCGCAGCGAGATACTCGACATATTTATGGAGTACCTTCAGGACGAGAACAACTCTATCCTGATGTCGTCCCACATCACCTCCGACCTCGAAAAGATAGCTGACAGCGTTACCTTCATCGACAGGGGAAAAATACTCATAAGCGGCTACAAGGACGATATTCTCGCATCACACGGCATTATGAAGTGTACCAAGGAGGACTACTCCGCCGTCAGCCGTGAGGACTTCATCTCGGCGCGCGTGACCGATTTCGGAGCAGAGCTCCTTGTGAGCGACAGGAAAGCCTACGCAAAAAAATACTCCGGTGCCGTCATCGACAACGCTACCCTCGACGATATAATGATATATTATGTCAACCGCAATAAGAAGGAGTGGAAGTGAATGAAAGGTCTCATGTACAAGGAGTGGTTCCTCTCTAAAAAATACCGCGTCATAACGCTGAGCATCTACGTCCTTATGCTCATTATGTGCATACTTGTGAGGATATCCTCAGTCTGCGGAAATATCGCCAATATGGAAGGCAAAGGAATGCTCAATGACACCTTCTTCATCATTATGGGGCTCGCACTCCCGGCAGTCCTCTGCGGGATGAGCTTCACGTCACAGACGCTCAACGATGAGAAGTGCCGTTTCCGCCAGTATTCCCACACTCTGCCACTCACTGAGAAGCAGATAGTCGGCTCGCTCTACATATTCAACCTGATAATGCTCGGGATCTATATGCTTGCAGGCTGGCTGAACTACTTCCTCGCCTGCGCAGTATTCGGCAAGGACATCGACCTGAAATACCTGCTTTACATATTCATCATAGGCATATTATTCTTCACGGTTTGCTGTTTCAACACTTTAAACGCCTATCGTTTCCGCAGCCCGAAGATATGCGCTGCGATAATCGCTTCTACCTGTATTATAGCCTATCACGGTCTTGCAGGTGCTTTTGTATATCTGATGTACAGCTACTGCAAGGACCGCGGATATGATCTGTTTGCAGATGACAGTGATGAAGAAGTTCCCGACGCGCTTATAATAGATTTCAACGAAGATCTCAGCAGATGCCTCCGCTGGACAGGAACGCATTTCTGTTGGCTGATAGTTCTTGCAGTCGCCGCTTTGATATATTTTTCATTCCGCAGGAGCGTCCGCGCTCTCGAAAGGAGGGGCAGCTGATGTTAGGTCTTATCTACAAGGATATCCGCACGAACCTGAAATGGCTCCTGCTTGCTCTGAGCGTTGTCCTTATTTTCAACGTTATAATGTTTCTGAGCAACTTCAAAACACATGATTTAGATTTTATAGGTATGAGAGGGCTGTATCTTCTTCTCTACTGCTCAGTTTTCTTCACGGTCGGAGCATTCGCGCTTAACTTCATACAGACAGACGAACGCAAAAAATGGGGTTATTACGTCGTCTCTCTGCCAAACGGCATTGCAAAACAGATCATAGCAAAGTACATCTTTGTTGCCGCAACTCTCATAGTAACATTCGGGCTGTGCTACATTCAGAACTACGCAGTCTGCCTGTACAATAACGAGGCAGTAAGCATAAGCGGAGTTCTGATGATACTTACGAGCGTAACGCTGGTGTTCCTGTCGTTTGAGCTCCCTTGCGCAGTTGCTTTCGGCAGCAAAAACGGTGCTTATGTCAAAGCAGGCATCTTTGTGGGACTCGTTCTCTTTGCCGCAATATATCTTATGTTCGGCGACATCTCGTTTCTGGGCAGCGAAGAAGAATTCACAGAAGAATTCTTCGATACTCTCGGGAAACTCAGCAAAAGATCGACCGGCTTGAAGGCTTTCTCTGCAAGCATACCTTTCTACTGCATCTCCTGCTTCATATCCACAAAGCTGTATATCGGAGGCATCGAGCGAATGGAAAAGTAAGCTATCCACACTCTCCATTATATATTACTCACGAAAAGCCGTACCGCATTTCCGTCTGGTACGGCTTTTCTATTTTTTGCCTAAAATATTACACGGATTTAATTGAAAACCCATTGACAACGTGATATAATCAGTGCATATTCATATATCACGGCGTTTATTTTTATTTCAGCAAGTTTTGGGACAAAAAGCATAAAATTCCGCAATATTTTTGTATCATCGAATGAAGTTTGCCGCTATAATAGTATTATAGAATTTAAGGACGTGGTAAACATAGTTAAAGACTCTTTCGGTAAAAAACTGACCACGCTCGTGATACCAATAGCCTTCCAGCAGTTCATGACGGCTCTCGTGAGCGCCTCCGACGCCTTTATGCTCGGATTTCTCAGTCAGAACTCTATGGCTGCCGTCTCTCTCGCAGGACAGGTCATGTTCGTATACTCCCTGTTCATCTTCGGTATCACAGCCGGAACGTCGATATTCTCCGCCCAGTATTACGGAAAAGGCGATAAAGGCGCCGTCGAAAGGATACTCGGTATTTCCCTCGATTTCTCGTTGATAGTCTCGGCGGTTTTCACATTTATGTCAGTCAGCTTCCCCTCGATGCTGATGAGGATATTCACCTCTGACAGCGAACTTATCAGCCTCGGTGCCGGGTACCTGCGGATAGTAGGCATCACTCACCTTCTGCTCGGAGTCTCACAGATCTGGCTCACAGTCATGAAAAACTGCGGTCAGGCTACCCACAGCGCTGTCATAAGCGCCGCCTCTATGGGACTCAATATCCTGCTTAATGCCCTGCTGATATACGGCTTCCATATCGGTATAGCCGGTGCAGCTTATGCGACCGTCATTTCAAAGATCGTCGAACTTGTCTGGGCGATCGCCGTGATGTTCAAAAGCAACGACATCATGATAAGACTGAAAAATCTCCTCAGTCCCGACCACATTCTCCTCGGCGACTACATAAAAGCAGCTGCTCCGGTCCTCGGTAATATGCTGATGTGGGGCTGCGGCTTCACGATGTATTCCGTAATTATGGGACATATGAGCAGTGACGCTGTTGCCGCAAACTCCATTGCCAATATCGTAAAGCAGCTGCTCATCTGCATTTGCAGCGGTGTTGCGAGCGGCGGTTCGATAATGGTCGGAAACGAGCTCGGCAGAGGCAACCTCTCATTAGCCAAGGAATACGGTGCAAGGCTCTGTAAAATAGCCATAATCAGCGGCTTCATAACCGGCGGAGTTATCCTCCTCACGATACCGCTCCTCGGTCTTATCCCGACTCTCACCCCGACCGCAAGACATTACCTCAGATATATGCTGGTGGTCTGTTCGTACTACGTCGTTGGAAAAGCCGTGAATATGACCACTATCGCCGGTATATTCTGTTCCGGCGGCGACTCGCGCTTTGGCTTTATCTGCGACTCTATCACAATGTGGGCAGTTACAGTCCCGATAGGACTCATCTCGGCTTTTGTGCTCAAGCTGCCGGTGCTCACAGTCTACACTCTCATCAATATTGATGAGATAATAAAACTCCCCGCCGTTTACCGGCACTACAAAAAATACTACTGGGTTCGTGACCTCACTCGCGAAGCCGCATAAAAAAGCTGCTGTATCCAAGATACAGCAGCTTTTTTGCTATGTACCGAACTTACTTGATAAACAGCGACAGTATATTTCCTATCACAGGCGCTGCGAAGATCAGTACCAGTATACCGAGTGCGGCTATGTTGAAGCAGATATAGGCAAAACCGTTGAATGCCTTGACTCCACATATATCCATGCCCTTTTTCCTGAGCAGCATTATAACAGCGAACAGCACCAGTCCTGCCGCGCTCACAACAACGAACACCCAGAAGCTGTAAGGTGTGTATTTCATTTTGATCTCAGCGTCCTCGCTGCCGAGCTTGACAGCTGAGAATGCACCGCCGAGCACCGGAGTCAGCTCCGCCTTGCTGCCGTTGATCTCAACGCGCCAGTTCTTATTGTACTCTATCGGTAGAAAAACGTACCTGCCCTGAGGATCATCCACCTTCAGTGAAAGTTCGTAACCGCCGGCGCTGACGTCATAGGCATGAGAGACCTCTGTAAGCGACCTGCACAGCTTATCGAGTTTGGCGATGTCCATTACTCCTATGAGCAGCTTGTTTGTATGGATATTGCTGGAATTGACCGAGAACTGCAATGTCTCGTCCTCGAATGTTCCGAGGAGCGCACAGCCGTTCATATCAGAACGCGGATAAACGTTATCGTCCGCCTTTTTATCATAGGGCAGCTTTGCCGGTTCACCGTTGATATTGATAGAGAACAGATCATTGGCAGAAGGAGTGTATATGTAAACTGCGGAGTTCTCACCGATATTGAGTTCGCCGGTAAAGTGATGCGGCATCAGAATGTTATTTGACATTTCATTTTCCTTGGCTGTAACAATGTCAGAATACGGTATCACCCTAATAAGATCGTCACTGTCACCCGAAAGGGCCTTGTAAATGCGGTTCTGATAGCTGAAAGGATCTTCATTTGATCGTCTGTCAAGCTCAGTGAATTCCTCACCGGTAAGTATTCCGAACGGGATAGTATAGTTGCAGTCACGGAAATGGAAATATTTTGAATCGGAATCGAAAGTGTAGAGTGAATTATCGTCTTCAAGACTCGAATATATCTGCTTTACGTTGAGCAGTGCATCGGAGAAAGCCGTTCCGCCGGTTTCCAGAATATAGGTATAATCTGAATTATAGCCAAGTGCCCTCATCTGTTTCAGGTAATCATCTGTGATGTTCAGCGTCCAGTCACCAAGTCCGGGAACACATGCCAGAAGTGCTGTATTCACTGACACATCTATGTTATTGCTTGTCTTGACTCTTGAGAGCTTGTCATTATCAGCACCCACGAAACTTCTTATGTCTTCGGCTTTGAAACACAGGGAATCTGAGTCTGAAGCATTCGGTGCAACAAGAGCATAGCTTCCCACCAAAGCCTGACCGGCAGCGAGAGAGACCAGCAGCGCAGTGCGGAATTTCTTTTCGCAGAACGCAAATAGTATAAAACAAGACGCTGCTGAGGCTATGAACATATATTTATGGAGAACATAGGTCTCAACATCTTCAACTCCGCTGTCCTTCATCTGTATAGCCATAACGAGCATTATTATCAGCGATGCTGCCGCAGATATTATTGATGTGTACTCGACAGCACTCTTCAGACGCTTCTTTTCCAGCTTGAAAAGCGGCTTCTCGCTCTTGCTGAGACTTATGTAGTGTGCCGCGATATCGCAGCAGACGAATGCCAGTATATAGCCAAAACGATACGGGAAATGCGAATAAGAGCCCATATGCCACAAGAGGTTCGAGCCCTCGCAGAATATCGGTATTATGAGCAGCACGAGCAGGTACACAAAGAATATGCTCTGTTTGTCGAGCTTTTTCTTATCCTTTTTGGTGCGTATGATATGTGCGAGAAGAGCAGCGATACCGGCTTCACAGCCGAAGAGCATAAACCTCTTCTGATAGTCAAATCCGCCCGTTCTGATAAATACTATATCTCCGATAGTATTGTTGTAGCCTGAGCGCGGAGAGTCGATCATTTTTGACATTCCGGGCAATAGCATATAAGATGAGATGATAAAAGCGATCAGTGTGAAAACTCCGAGCGCTGCGGCAGCCCTGCGGCACTTTGCCCTGTCCTTTGAGAGCAGAAGCATATGTCCGAAAGCGTAGAGTATCACAAAAATATAGGTCATCTCGCTGAGATAGCCGTTTTCAGTGAAGCACAGCACTGTTACGACCGTGTAGCCGATGACCTTTCCCTCGTTAAGGAGAGCTTTCAGCGTGAGCATAAGCAGCGGAAAGAGTATCAGAATGTCGAGGAAAAAGATATTCATATAGTTCTGGAGCACAAAGCCGCAGTATGTATAAGAAAGCGCGAGTCCGACATTAAGAGCCGTGCCGCAGCGATAGGTCTTTTTCAGATAGACCGACATGGTGAGTGCCGAGAGCATGAGCTTTATCGCAAGGAAGAAGCTCATAAACTGCAATATGTTCTCCCGTTTGACAAAGAGGAAGAATATATTCATCGGGTTTAAACCGTAAGTCGTGTAATTTGTGAGCAGATCACAGGAAGCACCGTTGTACCAGTCAAAAAACAGCGGAGCCTTTCCGTGAAGAAAATCGTGAGTATGAGTGTATTCCGGGATATACTGAGGCACCATATCGTAGTATGCGATATTGCCGTCCCCGAACGGATACACCTGCTTCAGCATTAAGACTATGAACAGTATTGCGAGTGCCGCAAGCGGAGCTATAAGGTACTCTTTATTGCGTTTGATGCGTTCCATTACAATCTCCTTAACCTAATGTATAAATGACTGTTCCGGCGATTATAAGCCCGAGAGCTGCGAGCTTTCGTTTAGTTGGCTTTTCGCCGAAGAATATCAGTCCGAATACCGTTATGTATATATATCCGCTTGTCTCAAACACAGCGCCGAGAGAAAGATCGGCAGTCCTGTATGCGAGTACCGAAAGCAGCGTTGCTCCGAAGAACATCGCATAGGCTGTAATAACGAGCGGATTAAGGTATTCCTTTATGCGCGAAGGGTATTGCTTTGCAGCGGACTTTTTCAGTATGACCTGTGAAACCGAGCTGATAAAGGTTCCGAGGAGTATCTGCCAGCCGTTTATCATCTTTCATCCTCCCCGCTTTTGTCCTTACCGACGCTGAAATACACTATCAGTCCGGCAAAAACAAGTATTATCCCGACAGCGCGGAGAAGCGTCAGCTTTTCGTGAAAGAAAACCATTCCCCAGACGAGTCCCCAGATGACTGTCGCAGCCTTTGCCGAATATGCAGCAGTAAGCTCAACTCGCTTTATTACCTGCTGCCAGCCTATCGCATATATAAGTAATGACAGAATAATAAGTCCGTAGAACAGGCAGAATTTTATGCTGAGGAAGCTGTGCCGTACTGCCAGCTTTGAGAGTATTCCGCAGACGGAGTAGATTGCGACCATAAAATGAAGGGCGATGAACGCCCAAAAGCTCTTTTTCTTCATCTCAGCAGCCAAAGAATGCAAGAGCTATCTCGATGACCTTTGCCCTGTCCTCAGCCTTGAGACCAAAGTACATCGGGAGTCTCACAAGACGGTCGCTCTCACGGGTGGTGTATTCATCTATGCCGTTGAAGCGGCCGTACTTTCTGCCGGCAGGAGCCGAGTGGAGCGGTACATAATGGAACACCGCACAAACGCCGTTGTTCTTCATATGGTCGATGAAGCGTGTCCTCTCCTCGAGGTCGCGGAGCTTTATGTAAAAGCAGTGTGCGTTGTGGACGCAGTATTCCGGAACCTTCTGGAGCTCAACTATACCGTTTTCTTCAAGAGGCTTGAAGGCTTCAAGGTAGTCGTTGTATGTAGTCATACGGTCGTTGTAGATCTCGTCGGCGTGCATGAGCTGTGCGTAAAGATAAGCGGCATTGATATCACTTGCGAGGTAGCTGTCACCGAAGTCCACCCATGTGTACTTATCCACCTCGCCGCGGAAGAACTTTGAACGGTTAGTACCCTTCTCACGGAGTATCTCGGCACGTTCCATATATGCGTCGTTGTTTACGAGTATAGCGCCGCCCTCACCCATTGAGTAGTTCTTGGTCTCGTGGAACGAATAGCAGCCGAAATCGCCGATAGTTCCGAGGGGACGTCCCTTGTAGCTGCTCATAACGCCCTGAGCTGCGTCCTCGATGACAAGGAGGTTGTAGGCACGGGCTATTTCCTGTATCCTGTCCATTTCGCAGGCAACACCGGCGTAGTGGACAGCAACGATAGCGCGTGTATGCTTGGTTATGGCAGCTTCTATCTTGTTCTCATCGAGATTCATCGTATCAGGACGTATATCGGAGAATACAAGGTTAGCGCCGCCAAGTATCATAGAAGTCGCGGTACTTGAAAATGTGAAGCTGGGGAGAATGACCTCGTCGCCGGGCTTGAAGCCGCTGAGTATGGCGGACATATCAAGGGCACTGGTACAGCTCGTTGTGAGGAGCAGCTTCTGTGCGCCGAAACGCTTCTCGAGCCATTCGGTGCAGAGCTTTGTGAATTTGCCGTCGCCGGATATCTTGTGAGAGAATACCGACTGTTTTATGTATTCGAGTTCATCGCCTGTAAAGGGCGGGATATTGAATGGTATCATACATAATAACTCCTTTTGACTTAGTATCTTTATATCTGTTTCGCGGTACCGCTGACGTCAGCTCTTCAGCAGGCTCCTGTACTTCACCGGAGTCATGCCGACAGCGGAATTGAACTGGCGCAGGAAGTATTTACTGTCAAGATAGCCGCATTTTTCGGATATTTCCATAATGCTCATAGTGCTTGTCACGAGCTGGTATTTTGCCTTTGCGATACGCGCATTGATGCAGTCCTTGTGAAAGCTCGAACCGAAGCACTGCTTGTAAACGCTGCGGAAATAGCCTGTGCTTCCGGAAAAGCGTTCGTGCAGCGACGAGGTATCAAAGGTAGCAGAGGGATCCATAAAGATGTAGTCGCGCATTTCGGACATTTCCCGGTAATGATTGAGAAGCCGCCTGCCTGACAGGTCGAGGACGAGCTTTTCAGCCTCTTCGCTGCATTTGCCGAGAACTTCACGGTAAGATTGACCTTCACACTTCTCAGCTGTGCAAACAAAAGAGCCGATACCGAAGCTGTCCATATACTTTCTGTGCTGTATAAGTATGGAGCTAAGGCAGTCCGCGATCAGCTCAGGTCCGGCACTGCTCTGAACGAGGCAGACGAATGTATTCGGGTTTATCATAGCGGAAATATCGTGGTTGCCGCAGAACTTTCCGACAGCCTTTGCAGCGTCGAGGACGGCGTTGATACGGTGGTCGCTCTCTATCTCCGAAACTGTCTCGTCAAAGAGGCATATTTTCAGCATAACAAGGCAGAGTTCCTTGCCGCTGCGGGGAGAAGCTGAACGGTAAGCCTTTTCCATACCGTTGTCGTTGTACATACCGGTGAGGGTATCACGCTGCGAGGAGAGGTTCTGACACTGGCTGAGATACTGGATATCGTTCTTCATGCGCAGGAATTCGAGACTATTGCAGACAGTCTTTATCCAGTTGCGGAATATATCGTCGTAGGTGTCGGGAACGTCGTAGCGTATCACAGCTGAACCGAAGTATTTCTCACTGAAAAAGAGCGGCGCGAAGTAATAGGCAGCCGGCTCATCGTAGTTTGAAAACAGCAGCGAGAAGTCATATCGGCTCATCTCGAAGGTATCATTGCTCAGCCACGGGACTATTTCACGGCAGACCATATTGTCTGAGTTGTGCATCTCAGAGTCGTACCAGTCAGCGTTAAGGCATATGAAGATACTCTTCGCGTCCCTGACGAGCCAGTGGTTCTTGCCGAGAGCCTGCGCGAATTCGTCGAGATTACGGCTGTTGGTGAGGTCCTGATCGAGCGAGCTGAACAGGTTCCATGCCTGATAATCTATCTTGAATTTGAGCGCATCGAGTTCCTTGAGATACTGTTCGCGGCAGCGTCCGCATGGGCAGCTGTCTCCGAGGACGATAGAGCCGTTAGGCGGGCTGAAATCGCCGAAATCGCCCGTATTGAGCTTGTCATGTATCATACGGACGGCAGCTCTTCCGAGAGCTGAACGGCTGCGGCGATAGGTAGTGAGGAGAGGGGTGTAGAGCGTTCTGCGGTCGATGTACTCATAACCGGTAACTATTATCTGATCCGGCACAGAGATATTGTTCCGCGCAAACTCGTCGAGCATACCGTAAGCCATATAGTCGTTCGCGCATATAACAGCCTGCGGCATATGCTCCTCGCCGCTTATGTACTTCTGAGCAAGGTCCTTACCAGAGATCATCCAGAAGTCGCCGAAGCGTATCTTGCTTTCGTCCACCGGGATACCGTGTTCACGCAGAGCCTGCTTGTATCCGTCAGCTCTGAGGTGAGAGACCTCAATGTGGTCGTGACCTGTGAGGATATCAATGTCAGTGCAGCCGTGTACCTCGATGAGGTGGGTGGTGATATCAACGAAATCGTTCTTGTCATTCGTATTTATGAAGCGGGCTCCGGGCAGGTCGAACACTTCCTGATAGGTTCCCACAACTATCATCGGGACTCTCTTCCGCTGCTTGAGCAGCTCAGCGATCTTCTGCCTGAGAGTCTCGTTGACGAAGGATTCAGCGATAAGGATGATAGCGCTGATATCGTCTGAGAGGATATAATTATAGATATTGTTTTCGCACAAAAGCGCCTCATCCAGGACGTTCGGGTTGAAAACATTTGAAAACACGGCGGTGTCGTAGCCTAACTGCTGTGCCTGTCCGATAATCCCCTCGAGTATCTGTCTTTGTTCGATACTGTTGGCTTCCGCAGCCATAACTCCCAGTATCGGCCGGACTGGTCTTAACATATTTACGCCTCCGTAAAAATGAATTCGATCTTGTATGCAGTTTTTCTATATACTAATTATAGAATATAATTCCACATATGTCAACAGAATGAGGCATATTTTTTCTTGTTTTTGTCCACCATTTATTCATATTGTGGGTTTACAGGGGCTAAATATTAATATATAATGAACAAGGATGAATATGAGCTGTGTGCGTGACAGCGCTCAGCCGGTCGTTTTCACACAACAAACATAAAAACATATAACATAAGGGGGTATCCTACAATGAAGATCACAAGCAAGATCAGATCTGCTTTTGCAGGCATTATTGCTGGTGCAATGGTCCTCTCTGTCGCTTCTGCTTTGCCTGAAGCTCCGGAAGACCGTTTCGATGCCTATGCGGCAAGTGCTTGTACTATCAACACTAACAAGGTATATCAGTCTATCGACGGCTTCGGCGGTATCAACCACCCCGAGTGGTACGGCGACCTTACTGATGCCGACCGAAAGCTCGCTTTCGGAAACGGTGAAGGACAGCTCGGATGCAGCATCCTTCGTATCTTCGTAAATCCCGATAAGAACCAGTGGAGCAAAGCTCTTCCGACTGCTCAGTATGCTTCCAAGAACGGTATCACAGTCTTCGCATCACCGTGGGAGCCGCCGTCAAACCTCGCTGAGAACGGCTCTGCTTACGGCGGCAAGCTCCATCTGCCAAAGAGCAATTATGCTGCTTATGCCGATCACCTGAACAACTTCGGTACATATATGAAGAACAACGGCGTTGACCTTTATAGCGTTTCAGTTCAGAATGAGCCCGATTACGCTAAGGAGTGGACAGCCTGGTCTCCGGACGAGACTACCGACTTCATTGCTAACTACGGCGATAGGATCACAAGTACAAGGCTCATGTCACCTGAATCATTCCAGTATGGTGCATGGGGCAACGGCAAAGACTACTACAAAAAGATCCTTAATAACGCAAAGGCTTACGCAAACTGTGACTTGTTCGGAACTCACTTCTACGGCACTCCCAGAAACAAGATGGACTTCCCGGAGCTTGAAAGCTGCGGCAAGAAGCTCTGGATGACTGAGGTATATGTTCCGGACAGCAAAGTTGATGCTAATAAGTGGCCTGATAACCTTGAACAGGCTGTCAATATCCACGATGCACTTGTTGTCGGCGGTATGCAGGCTTACGTTGTATGGCCTCTCCGTCGTAATTACAGTATCATCTATGAGTCAACACACTCCATTTCAAAGCGCGGATATATTTTCGGTCAGTTCTCTAAGTACATTCGTCCCGGCGACGTTCGTATCGACGCAACAGAGCAGCCTGACTCAAATATCCTCGTTTCTGCTTACAAGCACAGCGATTCTCAGATCGAGATCGTTGCTATCAACAAGGGCACCAGCGAAGTAACTCAGCAGTTCAATGTCAGCGGCAGATCTATCAAGAACGTTGACCGTTACAGAACATCAGGCAGTGAGAACCACGCAGCTACAAAGAGAATGGAAGCAAACGGTTCTACATTCTACTCACAGCTCCCTGCACAGAGCGTTTCAACTTACATCGTAACTCTCGAGGGCGACGGCGTTGAAGTTCCCACTTCATCAGAAGAAACACCCACTTCAGCTCAGCCCCAGGGACCTGACGAAAACGGCTACTACTTCCACGATACTTTCGAGGGAAGCGAGTGCAGCTGGGAAGGCAGAGGCTCTGCAACAGTTACTCTCAGCGGCAGACAGCCCTATGCAGGCAAAGAGGCTCTCCTCGTTCAGGACAGAGCTGCCAACTGGAACGGTGCCCAGAAGGTACTTGATTCCGCTACCTTCAAGGCAGGCGAGACTTACAGCTTCAGCGTAGACGCTACCTACCTCGACGGTTCTGCAAAATCCACAAAGATGATGCTCTCTATCCAGTACAAGGATTCAGAGGGCGATACAAAATACGGACATATCGCTGAGGGTTCAACTGTCGCAGGCAAGTATGTCCAGCTCGCAAATCCGAACTATACCCTCCCCTCAGGTGCTTCCGACTTCATTCTCTACGTTGAGACCGAGGGCGGCTCCGACAACTTCTACATCGACGAAGCTATCGCTGCTGTAAAGGGCACTAAGATCGACGGACCTGCTGAGACAAAGTTTGCTTCAGGTGACGTAAACTACGACGGCAAGATCAACGTTTTCGACGTTATCCTTGCAAGACGCGGACTCCTCAAGGGCTTCTCAGACGGCACTGCAAAGCTCGCTGCTGACGTTGATGAAAACGGCAAGGTCGAAACATCTGACCTCGTTCAGCTCTGCAACTTCGTACTCGGAAGGATCACAAAGTTTGAAGTTTATATTCCTCCCAAGTCTGAATATGTATATGATCCGGCTGTTACCTACAAGGAAGCTCCCGGCGAGTATTTCAACGCTATAAGCAGCGACAAGGCTGGTAAGATAGTTCAGGAGAACTACTCCGGTATCAACGGCAACAAGACTATGTACGTCTACCTCCCCAACGGCTACGATGAGAGCAAGAAGTACAACGTATTCTACCTCATGCACGGCGGCGGAGAAAACGAAAAGACCTGCTTCTATGACAAGTCCACTTATATCGCTAATATGCTCGACCACATGATCGCAAACGGCGAGCTCGAACCCATGATCGTTGTTACACCTACATTCAACGGCTGCCCGAGTGTTGACGGCAACGGCGGTGCTGCAACAGTATGGGACGAGATGCGCAAGACCATAATCCCCTACGTTGAAAAGAAGTATTCCACATACGCAGACTCAACTTCTGAAGCTGACCTCAAGGCTTCAAGATACCACCGTGCATACGGCGGATTCTCAATGGGCGGCGGTTCAACATGGAATATGTTCATCAACAACCTCGACATCTGTGCTTACTATATGCCTCTCTCAGGTCACTGCTGGGCAGGTGCAGCAGGTATCCAGAACGCTATCGACAAGTCCGGCTTCAAGCCCAATGAGTACTTCGTATTCGCTGCAACAGGCTCAGAGGATGTCGCATACGGTAATCTCTCCGGTCTCTGCAACTCACTCAAGGGTGACACAAAGCGCTTCAAGTACACATCAGACTTCTCTGACGGCAACTTCTACTACCTCGTTGCTCAGGGCAAGACTCACTACTGGGGCTATGTAAGACACTATATCTACGATGCACTCCCCTCATTCTTCCACGAGGGACAGTAAAAGTCAGATACAACGTCCGTATCCGAAAGGGTACGGACGTTTTTTGTTGTATGAACAGACTGCGGAAAGCGTTACCTATTAAAATGCTATGAAAAATGCTCCTGTGACTGTTGCTATTTTCAATGTGATATGATATAATAAATAAGTATTGTTATTTCAGGAGAATGATAGAATGGAACTCGAGATAACCAATAGAATTATCAGAAACAAAAACTATATCGTCCAGCTCGGTACGCTCAGGGAGCTCGAAGCTGACCGCGAATTCTGCCGTCACGATATGGACCACTTCCTCAGCGTTGCGCGTATCACTATACATATGTGCCGCGAAATGGGCGTGAGAGCTGACCGCGACCTCGTTTACTCAGCAGCTCTCCTTCACGACATCGGCAGGACTCAGGAGATCACTATGGGTATCCCGCACGACATCGCCGGTCAGGCTATGGCGGACTGCATACTCAGCGAGGTGAACTGTCCCGAGGATATGAAGGAAAAGATAATCAGTCTCATTGCCAGCCACAGGGATATCACCAGAGCCGGTGACGAGCTCGGCAGGATATTCTGCGCCGCCGACAAGAAGTCGCGGAACTGCTTCGACTGCGAAGCCCGTGCGCTTTGCAACTGGCCGGACGATAAGAAAAATCTTTACATAGAGGTGTAATAATTGAAAATCGGTAATAAACTCTTTGACACTCAGAACAATTGCTATATAATGGGAATACTCAATGTGACTCCCGACTCCTTCTCTGACGGCGGAAAGTTCAATACCCTCGACAAGGCTCTCCGTCACGCAGAGGAAATGATCGCTGAGGGAGCCGACATCATCGATATCGGCGGCGAGTCAACACGCCCCGGCTTCACACGCATAAGCGACGAGGAGGAGATAAACAGGACGGCTCCGGTCATCGAGGCTGTCAAGAAAAACTTCGGCGTACCGATCTCGATAGACACCTACAAGCACAGAGTAGCGGCTGAAGCTGTTAAAGCGGGTGCCGACCTCATCAACGACATCTGCGGTCTCAGACACGACAGCGGCGAAATGGCAAAGCTCATCGCGGAGATCGGTCTTCCCTGCTGCCTCATGCACAACAGGGACAACACCAACTACAACAGCTTTATGGACGACCTCCTCGACGACCTGCGCATAACACTGAGCATCGCTGATAATGCCGGTATACCGCGCGAGAACGTCATACTTGATCCCGGCATCGGTTTTGCGAAGTCCTATGAGAACAACCTCGAGGCGATCGACCGTATGGATATGCTGAACGAGCTCGGCTGCCCGATACTTCTCGGAACATCGCGCAAATCCGTTATCGGTCTCACACTTGACCTCCCCGGCAGCGAAAGAGTCGAGGGAACTGTCGCAACGACTGTCATCGGAGTCCTCCGCGGAGCAGCTTTCGTGCGCGTTCACGACGTCAAAGAAAACCTCCGCGCCGTAAAAATGACTCAGGCTATTATGAAAGGATACAAACGTGGATAAGATCTGTATCGAAGAGCTGAAAATATTCGCTCATCACGGCGTTTTTGAACATGAAAATACCAACGGTCAGAACTTCTATGTCAATGCCGTCCTCTACACCGACACCGAAAAAGCCGGTATGCTGGACGAGCTGTCCTGTTCCGTTGATTACAGCAAGGTCTGTGCCCTGCTTGAAAGGGTAATGACCGAGAACACCTACCGCCTCATAGAAACTGCCGCCCAGACCGCTGCCGAAGCTGTTCTGCGCGAATTCCCGGCTGTCAGGGCTGTCGATATGGAGATAAGGAAGCCCGAAGCCCCCATTGATATGGAATTCGTCTCCGTCTCCGTGAAGATACACCGCGGCTGGCACAGGGCGGTTATCGCACTCGGCTCGAACGTCGGCGACAGCAGACGTTACATCACTGATGCTGTTGAGCAGCTCTGCGCGTGTCCGCAGATGAGGAACGTACGCTGCTCCGAGCTCATCGTGACAAAGCCCTACGGCTACACAAATCAGGACGATTTTCTGAACGGCGCCGTGCTCTGCGAAACTCTCCTCTCGCCGCACGGTCTCCTCGAATTTATGCAGGAGATAGAGAAGTCCGCCCACCGCACACGCGAGATACACTGGGGACCGCGTACGCTTGACCTCGACCTCATTCTCTACGACGAGGACATTATTTCCGATCCCGACCTCATCGTCCCACACCCCGATATGCACAACCGCACCTTCGTCCTGAAACCGGTAGCAGAGCTCGCTCCGTATTACCGCCACCCGGTGCTGGGTATGACGATGATGCAGCTGCTTGAAAGGCTGGAGAAGAAGTGATAAGCGTAGTTGCGGCGGCTGCAAAGAACCGTATCATCGGACGCGGCGGCGGTATCCCGTGGGACATTCCCGAGGACAGAGCTTACTTCAAGGCTCTCACGACCGGCGGTGCTGTCATTATGGGCAGAAAGACCTTCGAGAGCATTGGCAGACCTCTCCCGGAAAGGCTGAACATCGTCATTTCGGGAAGTAAGGCATACAGCGGAAAGCTGCTCCGTACTGCGAAAAGCCTTCCGGAAGCAATAGAGATCGCTGAGAGATACTCGCTCCGGAAACCGCTCAAGGGAATATTTATCTGCGGAGGTGCAGCGGTCTATGAACAGGGTCTTGAGCTTGCGGACAGAGTGTACCTCACCGAGCTGTACGATGAGTACGACGGGGACGTTTACTTCCCTGAGCTGCCGGAGCGTTTCCGGCTGATAAGCTGCGACGACCGTCCGGAACTGCGGCTGCGTTTCTGCATATATGGCGACTGAATATGTGAAGACGCTGTCCCCTGCAAAAAGCTCTTGACAAACCGCGATCGTTGTGATATAATATAGAAAATTTTTGAAGAGAGAGGCGAGAAGATGAGAAGATAACCTGCTTTTGATCACATGAATATTTACCGGCAGTCTGCGTTTTCGTGTACTGCTTTATCATGTTGCCAAAAGTGGATTATGTTCTCATAACCTCTCTTTTTTGTGCGAAAATTTCTCCGGCGTCTTTACGCCTTTTATAGGTCTATTCTGAGGTTATAGGTACATAACGGAACTGTCTGGCAACGGGCGGTCCCGTTTTTTTATACGGTGCCGCGTGAACTGACAGGAGGGATTTTATGTCACAGATAAGCGTTAATGATCTGACTTTTTACTACGAGGGGAGCTTCGACAATATCTTCGAGAACGCTTCCTTCTCTATTGATACCAACTGGAAACTCGGCTTTATCGGCAGAAACGGCAAAGGCAAAACCACTTTCCTTAACCTGCTGCTCGGAAAGTACGACTATCAGGGCTCTATCAGTGCTTCAGTGCATTTCGGGTACTTCCCATATGAGGTCACCGGAGAGCAGATGCAGCTCTGTGCTTCAGAGTTCCTCGGCGAGCTGCGTCCGGACTGCGAGGAGTGGCGCGTGATATGCGAACTCGGTCTGCTCGGCACGGACGCTGAACTCCTGTACCGGAGATTTGACACGCTCAGTCACGGTGAACGTACAAAGGTACTGCTTGCGGTGCTGTTTTCGGGCGAAAACGACTTTCTGCTCATCGACGAACCTACCAATCATCTCGATATGGAGTCGCGCGAGAACGTCAAGGACTACCTCTCCGCGAAAAAAGGCTTCATACTGGTATCACACGACCGCGACCTGCTGGACGCCTGTACGGACCACGTCCTCGTCCTGAACCGCCGGACGATAGAAGTACAGAACGGAAATTTCTCGGTGTGGTGGGAAAACAAGCAGTGCCGCGACAGTTTTGTGCTCGCCGAGAACGAAAAACACAAGAAGGAAATAAAAAAGCTCCGGCAGGCAGCACGGAGAGCTTCGGACTGGGCAGACAGCAATGAACGCACAAAGATAGGCTTTGATCCGCTCAAGGAACACGACCGCTGTATCAGCACGAGGGCTTTCATCGGGGCAAAGACCAAGAAGATGCAGAGCAGAGTCAAGAACCTCGAGAACCGCATCGACCGCGAAGCTACCGAGAAGGAAGGTCTGCTTCAGGACATCGAGCGTCAGGCGGAGCTGAAACTCTCGCCGCTGCACCACTACAAGAATACTCTCGTGAATGTCCGCGATTACAGCTTTAGGTATGCAAGCGCCGATAAGCCGGTCCTTGAAGGGCTTACAATGGCAGTAGAACAGGGCGAACGCATTGCGCTCCACGGCGAAAACGGCTGCGGCAAATCCACGCTTATAAAGGCTGTTCTGCGCAGTGCAGGTATTGGCTGTACGCCGGCTGGATCCGCGGAGAGCGGAACATTCGGGACGGCTTCCGGACTCATCATCTCCTACATCGACCAGGACACTTCCGGTCTAAGAGGCAGCGTATATGACCTGTGCGAGAAGCGGGGGCTCGACCGAAGCCTGCTGTGTACAGTCCTGCGGCAGCTCGGCTTTGAACGGGCACAGTTCTCCAAGAATATGGAGGACTTCTCCGAGGGACAGAAGAAAAAGGTCATGATCGCGGCAAGCCTGATAACTCCCGCACATCTCTACATCTGGGACGAGCCGCTCAATTACATCGACGTTTTCTCGCGTATGCAGATCGAGGAGCTCATACTCACCTACCAGCCGACAATGCTCTTCGTTGAGCACGATGTGCGTTTCAGGGAAAAAATAGCCACACGAACCGTCAGTCTTTCGGCTGATGACCGCGGAACAAATTGAGCGTTGTTACCTGAACGACTGACGGATTGACTTGATGTGACGGCTATGGTATAATGAGAAAAAGACCGTAGGAGGTGCAGCAATGAGCATCGAGCTTTCAGACGAGATCAGGAACCGCCGCTTCACCGCGCCGCTGAGAGCGGAAGATATGAAATACTATACCGAGCACTTTGCGCTTGCTGTGCTGAGATACTGCTTTGACGAGTACGACTCTCTGACCGTCTGTGACGCTCCGGACCTTCAAGCTGCTGACAAGTCCATAGGCATCGAGGTTACTGAGATCGCTATCAATAACAATATGGCTATCGTCGGCGACTGCCTTCACTACTGGAAGACCGGCGACAAGCGTTACCGCGAAAAAGCTGAACAGCGCGGCGCTACTCCCGGCGAGAGCTACTATATCCTGCCCTCTGTGGACTCGGACGACGAGCTCTCCGCGATCGAGAACATCTTTGCAAAGAAGCTCCGCAAGCTAAACAGCTACCGCAGAAAGGGCTTCCGTAAACTCGGTCTCGTAATGGTAATGGACGGGCTGCCGATACCGGTGACGGAGATGTACTGGTCTGACGTTGTGAGGGACGTTCAGGCGGAAAGTCCTGAGAAATACGACATAGTGTTTTTCGCTTACAGCTCGGCACTGAGCGTTTACGACTGCCTTACCGGCAAAACGGAATTTTTCGAGATAAGTCCCGCGGATATGGAGGCGATCGGGAAATATGCAAGGTGCAGGGCTGAGGAGCTTATTACAGAGCTCAGAGGCCATATATAATAAAACAGCTTTACCGAGCCTGATATAACAGACTCGGTAATTTTTTGCGCTATCCCGACAAACTATAACAAAAAAGGAAGCCGGATCTCTCCGGCTCCCTCAAAAAGCACAAACGGCTTCCTATTCAGTTCAGCTTAAAATAGACGTTTCTGTACCAGTCAACGGTCTCAGCCAGACCTTTGTCCAAAGAATACTCAGCCTTCCAGCCAATACGCTCAAACGCCCTGGTCGCATCGAGCTGCTGGACAAGTATCTCAGAAACCTCGCTCTGCTGTACAACAGAGGCGATATTCTCGCACTTCATTATGGACTTTATCTTGTTTACGACAGTCTCAATGTCAGTAGCAATACCTGTACCAAAATTGAAAGCATTTCCTACAACGTTTTCCTTCTCGATATTATACAGCATATACATATAGGCATTAACGATATCGCTTATATATAGGAAGTCTCTTTTGAACACGCCGTTGGCAGGGTGTCTGATAACAGGAGCTTCGCCGTTTTCGAGCTTCTGAACAGTTCCGGGGATAAGGCGGTTGAAGTTATTGTCGCCCGGTCCGTAGATGTTTCCGAATCTTCCAACTACAACAGGGAGTCCGTAGCTGTGATAGAAGCTCCTTGCCAGCATATCCTGACAAACCTTTGATACATCATAGGGATTGCTTCCCTGAAGGAGGTTGTTCTCAGTATAGGGCAGTATATCGCTGTCACCGTAGACCTTGTCACTTGATGCAACGAGAACAGCTTTTACTGTATCGGTATGAAGTCTGGCAGCGTCAAGAATGTTATAAGTACCAACAATGTTTACCTGGAAAGTAACCTTGGGCATCTTATATGCAAGGTCCTGAAGAGCAACCGCAGCAAGGTGGAATATCACCTCTATCTTCTGTTCAACGATTATCTGCTCAATAAGCTGTCCGTTGCTGATATCGCCGTAGTATACATTCACCTTTTTATCAAGGCCGCAGATACTGAAGTAGCTGCTGCTGTCACATCTTTCGATCAATACTGTAACATTTGCGCCCAGTTCAATAAGATGCTTTGTAATGTGTGCTCCTACAAAGCCGGTAGCACCGGTAACAAACACACGCTTATTCTTCATTTTCTCGTCATTTATCATTTTTCCATCGTCCCTTTTTCATGCACCTTCTGAATAGAGTGTTTCCTCAGAATTTGTTAATTCTCTCAACTCCGCAATATCTGATATATCAGCTAATATTGAGCAAAAGCGTTAACATTATCCAACGGAGAATATCGAAGCACAAAGTAGTATATCATATACTTTCTCCTTTGTCAAGTATTAATTATTTTAATACAAAACGCGGTTTATGTTATTTAAAAACGCACAGTTCCGGAATAGATTTACTTTATATCAAAAGCAAGGTCTGACGACCGGAAAATGTCTATATTTCATCGAATATCGAAAATAAGTATTGATTATTCTGAAAGGATATGCTATAATGTGAAATGGTATTTTACAGCAGCTTTTACGCTGCCGGAAATATTAAGACAAAAGAGAACTCTCTCTTATATCGGAGGAAAACTAAATGAGTGAAACACTTAAAACGACAAATCCAAAGAAGATCGCAGTTTTAAACGGTATCTTACACGGACACTTCACAGGAAGCGTTGAGGTCGTAAGAGAATTATCCGCATTAGGTCACGATGTCACCTGCTTTGTTATCGACGAGTTTGCAAAAAGACTAAACGATGTTCCTGTCAAAAAAGTTATATATTCAGCAGATGTCAGCGAGATCGCAAAGAGGCTCCCGCCATTCGCACCTCCATTTGCTATTAATTCCTTCCTTGTCGGAAAGGCTACTGATGTTGTTATGCAGCTGCTTTTAAACGATAAGACAGACTATGACTATTACATAATCGACGCCTTCTTCGATATCGAGGAAATGAACAAGGTATTGAAGCTCGATCCCGCTAAATTCGTAATGCTCTATCCCTCTTTCATACTCACAGACGAAAACCAGTTTGATAACACAAGATTGATCGGCTTACAGGAAACAAACAAGAAATACAATATCAATCTTCACGATTTTGTCGGACTTATATTCACTCCCAATAAATTAAAGAAAATGATCCTGACTTCCAAGTTCTTCCATTTAAGACCTGAAGACACCGACGATACCTGCTATTTCATCGGACCGCATATCGAACAGAGAGTTGTCGATAACAGCTTTGACTTCAAGAAAGATGAGAACAAAAAGCTGGTATTCATTTCACTGGGTACTATCTTCGGAAAGGATCTTGAGTTCTATCACCGCTGCATCGAAGCATTCAGGGACTCCGATGAATATCAGATAATCATGTCTGTCGGTAAATTTGTAGACATCAACCAGAACTTCAATGATATCCCCAAGAATTTCAGTATCTATAATTATGTACCTCAGACTCAGCTTCTGCCCGAAGTTGATGTTTTCATCACTCACGCCGGTTTCAATTCGACCTCAGAAGGTCTGGCAAGCGGCGCTGCAATGGTTCTTGTACCGCAGGCAGTTGACCAGTTTGACGTTGCAAAGGTAGTACAGAAGTTAAACGCCGGTATCTACCTGAACAAGCACGAGATAGATATAACACCCGATGTTATCAGAAAGGCAGTCAAGGACGCTCTTGATAACAGAGAAGCCTTCAAGAAGGGCACAAATGAGATAATCAGTTCATTCAAAGAAGCAAGAAATAACAGAAAGGCACTTTTCAACGAGATATTCGCTTAAACAGTGCTCATAACATCAATGGCGCACATAAAGTGCGCCATTTTTATACATTTTCGTGATACACAGGACACCTGAAAGGCATTCCCTATGCTATTCTCAGACGGGCAGCTCCACTGTGAATACCGAGCCTTTATCCAGAGTACTTTCACAGCGTATCTCTCCCCCGTGGTACATAACGCCGTGCTTTACGATAGACAGACCGAGACCTGTTCCGTTGACCTTGCGCGAACGGCTCTTGTCAACACGGTAGAAGCGCTCGAAGATACGTCCGACGGACTGCTGCGGTATGCCTACACCGTTATCGCTCACGGTGATGAAAACCTTCTTCGGGATATGTGATATCTTCACATCGAGAGTTCCGTTCTCAACGCCGTACTTGATAGCATTGTCGCAGAGATTGTAGATGATCTCATCAAGAATGGTCCGGCTGCCGTTATAGACTATGTGTTCGCCGGTCACAGAAGCTGTGATCTTCTTCTTTTCGGCATTTGTCGAAAGCCGTGAGATCACCTCCTCCGCAAGCTCATAGAGATCGACGTCCTCTTTCTCAGCCGGAACAGAATTCTCATCGAGCTTAGAGAGCGCAACTATATCCTTTATGAGCGTGATGAGGCGCTCAGCCTCACGGCGGATATTTTCGCCGAGCTTTGGAACGTCCTCTGACTTTACCATACCGTTTGCAAGCAGATCGGAAAAGCCGTAGATAGTTGTGAGGGGCGTTTTCAGCTCGTGAGAAACATTTGATGTAAATTCACGTCGCATGGTCTCAAGCTGCTGTTTTTCGGTAACGTCCATAATGAGCACAACGATACCGTTTATTGTATTTGCACCGTTTGAAGGGCTGGCTATGACTTCACGGTCGCCCTCCGGAGTATGAAGGACGGTCTCTGAGTGGATACCGCCAGCAGCGTCCTGAAGACAGCGGCGAAAAGACTCTGAATTATTCAGCGCGAACACCGAGCGTCCCTCGGTATAGAACTCTGCACCGATAAGTCTCAGCGCACTTGAATTGCTCGCAAGGACGTTCAATTTGATGTCTGTAACGATAATTCCCTCAGACATATTTTCCGTTATCTGCAAAAACTGTTCACGGTTCCGTCTCAGCTCGTACATTTGGTTAGATATCTTCTGATTCTGTGTATGCAGCTTTTCAAGCAGCGGAGAGAGCTCCGACAGTGAGGAATCTATCTTAGGATCGTCAAGGTCGATACTGTTGATAGGACGGACTATGCGGCGCGCGACCAGATTTGCTATGATAAGAGCTGCAAGTGCAAGCACTACCATTCCTATCATCAGCGAGCGCAGTATGTCAACAAACTGCTCCTTCAGCGAAAAGCGAACGTCTGACACCATTATAACACTGCCGTCCTTGAGCCTGAAAGAGTATTCCAGCGTAGATGTTGCTTTCTTGAATGAATATTCAGAAGACCTGTACTCACCGAAGCTCTTGGCTTTTCGGAAAGCCTTATCCGTGAAATAGTTCTTGTCGTACTCCATATTGGTATCATATTTCACCGAACCGTCAGTATCTATCCATGTTATGTGCATATTTCTGATAGCAGTCGTATTGAAATAGGATATTTCCGAGGTCTCAGCACCTCTGCCGATGAGCCGCGCTTCAGCTATCGTTTCCTCCTCAAGGCGAGCCATGAAGTAGCTGTTGAGGATCATCGCTATGACCACAGCCGTGATAAATGCGAATATGCTCGCCACAATTATTATAGTGTCGAGGATACGCTTAGTCAACCGTCAGTCCTCCCACCTTATAGCCAACTCCTCTTGCAGTGGTAATGACATCGCCGCAGCTTCCGAGCTTTGAACGCAGCGTCCTTATATGAACATCAACGGTCCGGCTCTCACCGGAAAAATCATATCCCCATACCTTGCTCAGCAGCTCGTCTCTTGTGAGTACCTTTCCCTCGCTCCTGACAAGCAACAGCAGCAGTTCATATTCCTTCTTTGTAAGCGCTACCGCCGTACCGTCCGCGATGACCTCCCTGCGTGACGGGTAGATCGCAAGTCTGCCTATCCTGAGACATTCCTCCGGATCAGGAAGCGTTCTGCGCAGAAGCGCCTTGATACGCGATATGAGCTCAAGTGTACCGAAAGGCTTCGCTATGTAATCGTCAGCACCGGTGTCGAGCCCCACGACCTTATCATATTCCGTGTCCTTAGCCGTAAGCATTATTACCGGCAGTGCAGCTGTGTCCGGAGCCTTCCTCAGCTTACTGAGCACCGAGAGTCCGTCCTCCTCGGGCAGCATTATGTCCAGCAGCAGCAGATCAGGGACCTCATTCGAGAGAGCGTCCCAGAAAAGCGACGGCTTTTCAAATCCAACAGCATCAAACCCGGAACTTCCAAGTGCATAAAGTACATAACTGCGGACACCCTCATCATCTTCAAGCAGATATATCATATATTTCACCTCAGTTCATCATTATTCGTTTCTTACATTATATCACGTCATGACCTCGAAGTCAATCACAGCTTATCTCTGATATCTTAATACAGGGTATTGACTTTTAGTACAGCCTATGGTATAATATATCCAGCAATTCTGTATATACTATAAAAACTACTTGGGGCATTAGCGCAGCTGGGAGCGCATCACACTGGCAGTGTGGGGGTCAGGGGTTCGAATCCCCTATGCTCCACCAACAAAAAGGCTTAAAATAGGCGTTTCTTCTATATGAAGGAACGCTTGTTTATTTTACTGAAATAGTCATTTTTTGTGATCTTAAACTGCATATATCGCCTCTGAATACAGTAACAATTCATTCTTAACAGGATTAATTGTTAACTTGATCAAATATAGTTGTAATAATAGTATTTCACAATCCTTTTTAAGTTGCAAAACATCATAATACGAAATCTCTGCTATAATAATTTCCTCTTTGTAAAACTAAAAAACCCGGCACACATAGTACCGGGTTTCATCTTATATAGTTTTATGCAGCTTTCTTCATTAAGGAATGTGAGCAATCATGTTCCTCATATTTTTCTGTAAATCGTCTCCCAGCCACCAACATACTGCCACTTCGGGAATATATACCACACAGCCTTCATAATATACGCTGCCAGTGAATTCAAAAATTCCACCTTCAGTGACTTTTCAACGATAGCCGGACAGGAACGGACGAGCTTGATCTTTCCCTTCGGATAGCCGATAGAATCCGCCGCGTGATCCCACCAGTATTGTCCCAGATCCCAGATATGTCCCGGAAATCCTGTATAATAATTGACACCGATCCTACGGAGCGTTTTGTATATTGGGAAAACATAAGGAGTACGAAAATAAACGTATCCGCCTTTTTTTGTTCTGTCAAATAACATCCTCATATACTCTCCCGGATTTGGAAGATGTTCTAAAACTGCACTTGCAATAACGATATTGAATTGTTTTTCAGTAACAGCTTCAAGAGGAAACAAACGAGAGATATGTATATGCTCGTTTGTTGAAGTATGCAACGATTCATTATAGTCTACAACGACTATCTCTACATCACAACACTTATGCTCTTTGAGCAGTGATTGGGCAAGTGTATATGATATCTCACCATCTCCTCCTCCGAAATCCAGTATGGATATGACTTTTAGCGTCTTGTTAGGAAGATGGATATGTTTCATGATATGCTTTACGATTCGTTCTGAACCATAAAACGTTATCTTTGAATTACCATATTCTTCATAATCCTCATACAGGTCTTCTCTGCTATACATTTCGTCTAATCCCGCCTGGGAATAGATCCTGTCGTAAGTAACGCCTCCGCATTTGCTGCATTTTATATAATTGATTGGCGGTTCTTTATAAAGCGGAACAAGTTTTTTGAAAGATTTAGAACCGCAGCAGCCGCAGACAGTCGTCTTGACAAGATAATCAGTATTGATCTCCTCCGGTTTAAGTATGCTGCTGGAATCCTTTGAATGTGAATAATACAGATCCATTGTTTTCCTCCTCATATCACAACACAGCGGTGTTTTTAATTTTTGTGCAATAATCTTTGCCGTGAGTCCGCGGCAGCCGCGGATATGGACGTGAGAGCCAGCATCAGCAAATAATATAATAAGCACGTTATTACCTTTTAAGATTATTCATTTTTATTCCCGAAACATCATAGGAAAGAGAAGCGTTTTTCCGCATCTCAATACAATATATATACATTACTATTTTACCATAGTTATTTGCTCTTGTCAAGCAGCCCACACAAAATGCACAGCAACCGCAAAGCATATCGATCTACTTGAATTGATGATTCTGGTACGCTATTGATATAAAAAGCTAAGGATTACAGCAGCTTATATCTTAATTTCAGCCGGGCGTATTGCCTGAAAGGGAAAAACGTGGTATAATGTAATGTAAATAACAGAGGCGGTGAGAAATATGACAGTAAAAGGTCCTGAGGCAGAGATACTCCGGAGTCTTGAGAAAGCTGGTTTTGAGGCGTATCTGGTCGGCGGCTGTGTGCGAGACCGGTTAATGGGGAAGGCTGTACACGATGTTGATATGACCACATCTGCTCTGCCGGAACAGGTAATGGACGTATTCCGCGACCTGAAAACTATCCCGACAGGTCTGAAGCACGGAACGGTCACAGTGATATACGAAGGCAGCCAGTACGAGATAACTACATTCCGCATCGACGGCGGCTATACCGATTCACGCAGACCTGATTCTGTGGAGTTCACACCGGATATCAGAGAGGACCTCGCACGGAGAGATTTCACGGTAAACGCCATAGCTATGGACGCTGACGGCAATATCGTTGACCCGTTCTGCGGTGAAGAGGACATACGCCGCAGTGTCATAAAATGTGTCGGAGAGCCGGAGCGGCGCTTCACAGAGGACGCCCTGCGTATACTAAGAGGAGTGAGATTTGCTTCACAGCTCGGCTTCACAGTCGAGCCTCAGACCGAAAAGGCGATGCTCGGGCTTCGCGGCAGACTTGACCTCATATCACGGGAAAGAGTCCGTGAGGAATTCGACAGGCTGCTCTGCGGAAGGAACTGTGTGGAGGCACTTATAAGATACCGCGACATAATAGCGCAGATAGTTCCCGAAATGGAGCCGTGTTTCGGCTTTGACCAACACTCGCACTACCACAGGTACGATGTATACAGCCATATAATCCATACGATAGAAGCCGTCCCGGAGGACGACCTTTTCCTGAGACGCGCGATGTTTTTCCACGATATAGGAAAGCCGCCCATGTTCACCATGGACGAGAGCGGTGAGGGACACTTCAAGGGACACGCAAAGCTAAGTGCAGAAATGGCAGAGGTCATAATGCAGCGCCTGAGATACGACAATCAGACCATAGAACGCACCTGCCGGCTGATCGCCCTTCACAGCGACAAGCTGAAAACAGATATTCAGGTCAGGAAGCTGCTCGGACAGCTCGGCGAGGAGGATTTCTGCAAGCTCATGGAGTTCAAGAAGGCTGACAATTCCGCCAAGAACGGCTTTGTTCTGAGTGATAATGAGATGTTTGACAGCTTCATAGAAAAAGCTCACCGTCTTATACGCGAGGGCTTCTGCCTGACGCTCGGGCAGCTTGCCGTAAACGGTCAGGATATGCTTGCGCTCGGACTGAAAGGAAAAGCGGTCGGCGAAGCTCTCAGCGAGCTTCTCGGCAAGGTCATCGAAGAGGAGCTTCCCAACGAAAAGGACGCGCTCACAGACTACATCAGGGGGAAAGGTAAATGATAAAAGGCAGGATACATTCAACGGAGAGCTTCGGAACGGTAGACGGTCCCGGAGTACGCTATGTGGTATTCTTTCAGGGCTGTCCGATGAGGTGTCAGTATTGTCACAACCCCGATACATGGGACTTTTCCGGTGGACGCGAGGTCACAGCCGAGGAGCTCATGGCAGAGTACGAATCATACAAGGAGTTCCTGAAAAGCGGCGGCGTGACTGCCACAGGCGGCGAACCGCTCGCACAGCCGGAGTTTCTTGCTGAATTTTTCCGGCTCGCAAAAAGCAGGGGCGTACACACCTGCCTCGATACATCTGCCGGCTGCTATTCACCTGAAAGCCACGAAAAAATAGACGAGGCACTGCGTTACACTGACCTCGTTATGCTTGATATAAAACATATCGACGACAACGCTCACCGTGAACTCACAGGGCGTTCAAACCGCAATATACTTGCATTTGCAGAGCATATCCGCGAGCTGGGCATACCGGTATGGATAAGGCACGTTGTAGTTCCGGGAATAACTGACGATGAGGGCGAGCTCTTCCGGCTCGGGAAGTACCTCTCTACGCTCACGAACATCAAAGCCCTCGACATACTCCCCTATCACGATATGGCAAAGCCGAAATACGCTGAGCTGGGGCTCGATTATCCGCTCGGAGACACTCCCCCGCTCACCAAGGAACAGGCAATAGCTGCCCGTGAGACAGTTATCCGCGGCATAAAAGCAGGTCTCGCTGAACAAAAGAACAATAAAGAATGCCGCTGATGAGTGAACGAAAAACAAATATCAGACTCCCGTATCAGGCTGTTGTGATCATGCTTGTGATATCCAATATCTTCGCACTTCTGATGATATCTTCTGCTGTTAAGAGGCTCAGTAAAAGAGAGGAAAAAGCCAGACGCTGCACCCTCGAGACCAAGGCTTACTGCATACAGGTCGATAAGGTATTCCGCAATACCGACGACTCAAGCAGAAGTACGATATACTATCCGGTGTTCAGGTACAAGGTAGACGGAAAAAGCTACGTCTCGCGTTCAGATACGGCGTCAAGCGATAAGGGCGGATTCGTCAAGGACAGCTACTATACGATAAAGGTCGATCCGAATTCTCCCGAGAGCTTTGTCTACGGTGATCCGGTCAAGGGAACAAGGATCGCTAAGAGAGTTTTCATGGGAGTCGGAGCGTTCGTGACTATTCTGTTTACCGTTATATGTATAGTGATCGTCATCAGGTCGCGCAGAGCAGAACGAGACAGCGGATACGATGACTTATACGGCGGAAATGACGGCTATATGTAACATTTTATGGGGACGGATATTATCCGTCCCCACTCTTGTTTTACCTGAAATATACTCATTGCCTGCGGTGGGCAATAGCTTCGTACTTCATCTTGGTCGCAAGCCCGCCGCGTATATGTCTTTCCTGTTTATTTATCTCGAGAACGTCCTTCACCTGTTCGTATAGCTGGGGATCTTCGCGCCTGAGACGTTCGCTGACATCCTTATGGACCGTGCTCTTGCTTATTCCGAAATGCTTTGCTGCTGCACGGACGGTTGCCATATTTTCGGTTATGTAGCGTCCGAGGACAACACATCTCTGATCCGGCTGTATCTTCAAAATACCACCCCTCGTGAAATTATTTCACTAAAATATATGCTGGGCGGTTTCCGGAAATACCTGCTGTACATGAAAAAGCTCCGGTGCCTGACCGGAGCTCTGCTATTATTTAACGATGCACTTCTTGAATGCCTTCTTGCCCTTGCGGACGATAACGCCGTCACCGATAGTGATCTGCGCCTTGGGATCTGACATCTTCACGTCATCAACTGTGATGCCGCCCTGCTGGACGAGTCTGCGCGCCTCTGAAACTGAGGGAGCGAGCTGAGCCTTTACAAGGAGAGTAAGGAGTCCGACAGCACCGTCTGTGAGGTCTGCTGAGTCTATCTCAGCTACCGGCATATTCTCGTTGCTTCCGCTTCCGCCGAAGAGAGCCTTTGCAGCAGCCTTTGCCTTTTCAGCTTCCTCCTCGCCGTGAACGAGCTTTGTGAGCTCATATGCGAGAAGCTCCTTGGCAGCGTTGAACTGTGCACCCTCCATTGTCTTTTCCATTTCCTCTATCTGCTCAACAGGAACAAATGTGAGCATCTTCAGACACTTGATAACGTCAGCGTCATCAACGTTTCGCCAGTACTGGAAGAACTCGTAGGGAGTGGTCTTCTCAGGATCAAGCCATACTGCACCCTTTTCGGTCTTACCCATTTTCTTGCCCTCGCTGTTGAGGAGGAGGGTTATGGTCATAGCGTAAGCGTCCTTGCCGAGCTTTCTTCTGATAAGCTCTGTGCCGCCGAGCATATTTGCCCACTGGTCATCGCCGCCGAACTGCATATTGCAGCCGTATTTCTGGAAGAGCTCGAGGAAGTCGTAGCTCTGCATTATCATGTAGTTGAATTCGAGGAATGTGAGTCCGCGCTCCATACGCTGCTTGTAGCACTCGTGTGAAAGCATACGGTTTACGCTGAAGTGCGCACCTACTTCACGGAGTACCTCGATGTAATTGAGGTTCATGAGCCAGTCAGCGTTGTTAACGATGATAGCCTTGCCCTCTGAAAAGTCGATAAAACGGCTCATCTGCTTCTTGAAGCAGTCAACGTTGTGCTGGATAGTCTCACGAGTCATCATCTTGCGCATATCGGTCTTGCCGGAGGGATCTCCGATCATTGCAGTACCGCCGCCGATGAGCACGATAGGCTTGTTTCCAGCCATCTGGAGTCTCTTCATAAGGCAGAGTGCCATGAAGTGTCCTACATGGAGCGAGTCCGCTGTGGGATCAAAACCGATGTAGAAGGTTGCCTTGCCGGCATTGACGAGTTCCTCGATCTCCTTCTCGTCTGTGAGCTGTGCGAGGAGTCCTCTGCGTTTGAGTTCTTCAAATGTAGTCATATTTTTTCTCCTTTATTAGTTATTTTTCGGAAATATATCGTTTTTTCTTCTGAGATGCTGCATAGCAGTTTTTTGCATAAAGAATGAGCTCGTCGGGCGACCTCATTGCTATCACGACCTTTCAGTATTTACTCTGTACGCTAAACTGACAAGAGAGAATTAAGCTGTGCTCCCTCCACAAAACTAAAAAGCCCCCGACAGTCCATCGACCGTCAGGGACGAAATTCTCCGTGTTACCACCCTGTTTCGCCGGATCGCTCCGACCTCGTTAAGCTGTAACGGGCATACCCGTCCGCACCTACACACTTACGCTTCAGCACGGCAACTCCCGGACGTAATTCTCCGCGCACCGTCGTTCCCTCACACCTGCCGGAAACTCTCTGTATCAGGCTCTGCACGGCTTTTATCCGTTCCTCGTATTTACCATGAATTAATGATACCACATTTGCTGTTTCTTGTCAAGCACATTATTAGTTAACATAAAAAATTATTGCACGACCTATTGACTTTTTTCTGCCGCTGATGTATAATATTATGTGTTGATGCTGATGTGGCACAGTCGGTAGCGCAACGCCTTGGTAAGGCGTAGGTCGTCGGTTCAAGTCCGATCATCAGCTCCAAGTTGAAAGCTACATTTTTGTTGCATAATGCATAAAATGTAGCTTTGTTTTTGTCAACAATAAATATGGCGTATGCAAATCAATGCATACGCCTTTT
>ONMB01000057.1 GCA_900318825.1 uncultured Ruminococcus sp. | reverse complement strand
GAAGATGTGAGGTTCACCGTCGGGGATATAGGTATCGAGGGGCAGAAAAGGGTTAAAAACCTGTTTTTTCATGTTAAACTCCTTTTAATAAAAACGGGCGGAAAAAGACCCGCCCGCAAATGATTTGATTTTAATGTGAGATATCATCAGACAGCGTGACCGTTTGCCTTGATAACGTCAACAACCTCGCTGACGTATTTGCGGCAGGCAGCCTCGTCCTCAGCTTCGACCATAACTCTCACAAGTGGCTCTGTACCGCTCTCACGGACAAGTATGCGTCCGGTCGTTCCGAGAGCTTCCGTAACCTTTGCAACGGCAGCCTGAACATCGGGATCTGACTGAGCAGCCTTCTTGTCCTTAACGCGGACATTCTCGAGCACCTGCGGATATACCACGAACGGAGCAGCAAGCTCGCTGAGTTTTTTCTCGCGTGACATGATGACCTGCATTATCTTGAGGCTTGTGAGGATTCCATCGCCTGTTGAGGCGTACTTTGAGAAGATTATATGTCCGGACTGCTCACCTCCGAGGCAGCAGCCATGCTCCTTCATGTATTCGTATACGTACTTGTCGCCGACAGCAGTTTTAGCATAGTCGATGCCTATCTCGTCGAAAGCCTTGAAGAGTCCGAAATTGGACATTACAGTTGCAACAACGGTATTATTGACAAGCTTTCCGCGCTCCTTCATGTATCTTCCGTAGATGTAGAGGATATGGTCGCCGGAGATGAGATTTCCCTTTTCGTCAACGCAGAGACAGCGGTCAGCGTCTCCGTCGTAGGCGAAGCCTGCGTCGAGACCGTTTTCAACGACGTATTTCTGGAGGACTTCGATATGCGTCGAGCCTGCATTATCGTTGATGTTTATGCCGTTCGGTTCAGCGTTGATAACGTGAGTTTCAGCTCCGAGAGCGTCGAATACAGCCTTAGCGATGTTCCACGAAGCTCCGTTAGCACAGTCGAGACCTATCTTCATGCCGCGGAAAGAGTACATTCCGAGCGAGATGAGGTAACCGATATAGCGGTTTCTGCCGGAAACATAGTCAACAGTTCTGCCTATCTTGTCGTCCTTTGCATAGGGGAGCTCCTTCCAGTCCTGACCGAAAGCGTTCAGCTTGCCGTCGAGGTAGTCCTCGATGAGAGTGATGACGGATTCCTCCATCTTCTCGCCCTGACTGTTTATGAGCTTGATGCCGTTGTCGTGATAGGGGTTGTGGCTCGCGGAGATCATAATTCCGCAGTCGAATGCGTCAACGCGCGATATATAGGCAACCGAAGGCGTTGTTGTAACGTGGAGGAGATAAGCGTCTGCTCCGGAAGCCGTAAGTCCGCCAACGAGCGAATACTCGAACATATAGCTCGAACGGCGGGTGTCCTTTCCAATGATTATGCGCGGTGCGGAATCATCTCCGCCGCGTCTTTTAAGTTCCCCGAAATACCAGCCGAGGAAGCGTCCTACTCTGAATGCATGGTCGGCAGTAAGGTTCTCGTTAGCAGTACCTCTAAAGCCGTCTGTGCCAAAATACTTTCCCACTTGAATTTGCTCCTTATTATAATGATCTGCGAATATCAGCTCTGCAATTCCGTCAGAGCGATATACAATATAATTATATCACCGTCGGGCACCAAAGTCAACAAAAATTTCACGCATCAGGTCAAATTTTTATGTTGAATTGCGTTTGTTTGTAAGTCGATACTAACAAGCAGAGGGTTTCAAACGGCTAACATCTCCACATCTTTCCTCTTATTTAAGTTATAATAGTAGTGTACTATGAAATATGATATTTTCCAGAGGAGGGCTTAATATCAAAACTGTTGAGATATTCTCCGACGGCGCGTGCAGCGGTAACCCCGGCCCCGGCGGCTACGGCGTGGTGCTCCGCTTCGGAAACATCGAAAAGGAACTCTCCGGCGGCGAAAGCTCCACCACCAATAACCGTATGGAGCTCCTCGGCGTGATAACTGGTCTCGCCGCTCTCAAGGAACCCTGCAAGGTGATCCTCACCACCGACAGTAAATACGTCGTTGACAGCGTCACCAAAGGCTGGGTGTACGGCTGGAAGAAAAAAGGCTGGATAAAATCAGACAAAAAACCAGCGCTCAACGTCGATCTCTGGGAGAAACTCCTCCCTCTGCTCGATAAGCACGACGTCACCTTCAACTGGGTAAAGGGACACGCCGGTCACCCGGAAAATGAACGCTGCGACCGCCTTGCCGTTGAACAGCGCGATATATATTCAGCCAAACAGGAGGTATAATTTTGGAAAAAAGGTCAATATACGCAGATAACGCTGCCACTACTCAGGTCTCAGAAGAAGTCCTGAACGCTATGCTCCCCTACTTCCGCACAGGCTACGGAAACGCTTCAAGTATATACAAGCTCGGACGCGATGCTCAGCTCGCTGTCGAGACTGCAAGAGAAAAGGTCGCTGCCGCTCTCGGAGCTGCTCCGGCTGAGATATTCTTCACAAGCTGCGGTTCGGAAGCCGACAACTGGGCTCTCAAGGGCACTGTCGAGACTATGGCTAAGAAGGGCAAGAAACACATCGTTACTTCCGTCTTTGAACACCACGCTATCCTCCACACAGCTCAGTACCTCGAAAAGCACGGCATTGAGGTAACTTATGTGCCGGTAAGCAATAAGGGACTCGTCTCCCCCGAGGACGTCAAGAACGCTATCCGCGAGGATACAGCTCTCGTTTCCATTATGTTCGCAAACAACGAGATAGGTACTATCCAGCCTATCGAGGAGATCGCTGCTGTCTGCCACGAAAAGGGCGTTCTCTTCCACACTGACGCTGTTCAGGCAGTAGGTCACATTGATATAGACGTCAAGAAAATGGGCATTGATATGCTCTCACTCTCCGGTCACAAGATACACGCTCAGAAGGGTATCGGCGCGCTCTATGTCCGCAAGGGCATTGTTCTCCCGAACCTCATTCACGGCGGCGCTCAGGAGAGAAACAAGCGTGCCGGTACGGAGAATGTTCCGGCTATCGTCGGACTCGGCGTCGCTATCGAAGCCGCTACAAAGAACATCGCTGAAAAGAACGTTTCGATCACAGCCAAGAGAAACCGCCTCATCGACGGTATCCTCCAGATCCCCTACACTCGCCTCAACGGCGACAGGGACAAGCGTCTCCCCGGAAACCTCAATATCTCTATCGAGGGCATCGAGGGTGAGTCTCT
Source organism: uncultured Ruminococcus sp. (assembly GCA_900318825.1). GTDB lineage: Bacteria > Bacillota > Clostridia > Oscillospirales > Ruminococcaceae > Ruminococcus. The sequence goes on along the minus strand of ONMB01000057.1, from coordinate 1,910 downwards.
CCTGCTTATGCTCGATATGTACGGCATTTGCGCTTCTTCCGGTTCTGCCTGCACTTCAGGCTCGCTTGATCCTTCACACGTCCTCCTCTCGATCGGTCTGAAGCACGAGATCGCTCACGGTTCACTCAGACTTTCTATTGAGGACAACATTTCTGACGACGACGTTGAATACATCATCAGCGTTCTCCCCGAGATCGTCGCAAAACTCCGCGCAATGTCACCCGTATGGGAAAAAATGATGAAAGGTGAGAGTTACGAATAATGGGACTGCTCGATAAATTGTTCCCAAAGCGCGAAAAAGACTTCATCACCGACGATGAACGTGAAATACGCGAATACGAAGAAAACGAATACCGCGCTGAATCAGGTGTAGCAGACAACTGCCATGCAGAGTTCATCGTCACATCAGCGGCTCCCGTCACTACAAGCGGCGGAGTTGTGGTGCGTGGCTCTGTGACCGAGGGCACCTTCAAGACCGGTGATGATATCATATTAAATCTTCGCAACGGTCAGACGCTCACCAATAAGATAAACGGTATATCAGTCTATTCAAGGCTGTGCGATACCGCTACCGAAGGACAGACTGCCGAGTTTCTCATCGGTGCTCTGGACGTTAAAATGATAAAAAGAAATGATATAATCAAAAAGATGATAAAGGAGTAATAATATGCTTTACAGTGAAAAGGTTCTCGACCACTTCTCAAACCCCAGAAACGTCGGAGAGATCGAAGACGCAGACGGTGTAGGTGAGGTTGGTAACGCCAAGTGCGGCGATATCATGAAGATGTACCTCAAGATAGACAAGGGCATTATCAGCGACGTCAAGTTCAAGACATACGGCTGCGGTGCAGCTGTTGCGACTTCCTCTATGGCTACCGAGCTCATCAAGGGCAAGCCTGTCGAGGACGCTCTCAAGCTCACGAACGCTGCTGTTGTAGAGGCTCTCGACGGACTCCCGCAGGTAAAGATTCACTGCTCAGTTCTCGCAGAACAGGCTATAAAGTCCGCACTCTCTGACTATTACACACGTCAGGGCATTGATCCTCTCCCGATCGTCGGCGAGATCAAGGAGCCTGAGGAATAATAAGAAAAACCGGATAGGTTCTCAGCGAACTTATCCGGTTGTTTTATTTAAAGGTGACTTTCAGCTTTCTATCCTCTTCATCGCCGCTGCGGAACTTATACATTATCTCGGCATGATCGGGAAACCATTCAATATCGTATGCACCGTTGTTCCTGAAGCCGTCATCGGTGTTAAAATTGCCGATGATCTCAGCCTTATCGCCGCTTCCAAGCTGATAAACAGTGGCGCTGCCCGAAAGCAGATATGATTTTTCCTCGATAACTAAAGTATGGCCGCCATTGCTGAATTCAAAGCATTTTGGCGATCGTTCAACATCAGCATCACTGCCTCGCGGATCAAGAACAAACGCCGAAGCAGCTATGAGGAGAATAGCTGCAGCTGACATCAGCCAAATTGCAGATCGACCGTTGAGCCTGTCCTCCTTATTCCGAGCATTATGAACTGCTGAAATGGCACTGTATATCACGGCAGAAGCTATGACCACAGCAGTAAATATCTCCAATGCAGCATAGAAAGTATCATGCCAGCTATGGGTGATTATTTCATAATTCTTGTAATAATACTCTAAGCTCACAGGCTTGGAATTCAGTTTGAATGACAAGATCAGCATTATAAGTGAGAGTACAAGAAATACCACATGGATCATTCTGAATATTCCGGATAGTCTCTGCACAATTCTCCCTCCTATGCAAAAGAGCCCTTCAGGAAAACCTGAAGGGCTCTATCTGTGCCGGCATTGAAATAGTTTCCCGGGCCGTCGCCAGCCAAGTATCGTCTTCGCGGCAGAGCTTAACTTCCGTGTTCGGAATGGGAACGGGTGTGACCT
>ONMB01000039.1 GCA_900318825.1 uncultured Ruminococcus sp. | reverse complement strand
AAGGTGCGTTCTATTGAGCTCAATGTTATGCAGCGCTGTTCTTCACATATCTGTTCGAGAACTGACATCATCGAGTCCGAGAATATCGGAGCAGCCGGTGTAAGATGTGCGCTCAACGGCGATACCGGCAAGGTAATGGTGTTCAGGAGAGTCTGTGAGATGCCTTATACTACGGTCATCGAGACAGCGGACGCTTCCGAGATCGCTAACCGCGAGAAATACCTGCCTAAGAAGTACATAAACTCAACTGAGGATAATATCACCGATGCGGCTATTAAATACTTTATGCCGCTCATACAGGGTGAACCCGACCTCGTTATGGAGCTTGGACTCCCGAAGCATTTCACATTGCAGGAATCTGTACTTAAATAAACTAAAGCACCTCGTATGAGGTGCTTTTTTATACTCCGTATTTGATCTTGATGCGCCCGAGTTTTTCGCCGAAAGGTCCTGCGAGCAGCGACAGGAACAGTACATTTGATACAACATATGACGCAGTATATGGCAAAGCAGTTCCGAGAGCTGCAATGTACAGGTCCGTCCGGAAGCCCTCTGCGTACCACAGAACGGTCCAGATGTCCATTATCATTGAGTAAGCCACGCCGGCAGCTGCTCCGTAAAGTATGAGCAGAGGACGATGCTTCCTGAGTGGTTCTGAGAAGAGTCCGGCGAAGAAGCCTATCAAGCCCCACGCAAGCATCTGGAAAGCCGTCCACGGTCCCTGTCCGAAGTAGAAATTGGAGAGTATAGCTGAGAGTGCGCCGACGAGGAAACCGGCTTCGCCTCCGAGGTACATACCGGAGATTATGGTGAGGGCGCTTATTGGCTTGAGGAAGGGGATAAATCGTCCGGCGAAGCATAGGGCGGTCATAACGGCGATTATGACCATTCTGCGGGTACCGGTGCTCTTTTTCTCAAATCCGGCAGCGAACAGGAGCAGTGACAGAGCGGCAACAGCGAGCGAGATGATTATGTGCTTCTTTCTGTCAAAGGCTATCGAGCCGAGAATGGTTACCGCCGGTATCACTAAGAACGGTACTGCTACCCGGATAGTATTCCTCAGGCGTTGGTTCTTTATGACTAACATCTCACGCCTCCCTTTTGCCGTTCAGACGGCAGAGTTCAACTGCGTCCGGGAGAGTAACAGCGTTGTCGTAGAAGCCGCGTGTCATACGGCTGACCGCGGTCGTGTAGAAGTTATTCTCAGAGAAAAAGCTGTCCGGAGTGCCGACAGAAACTATCCTTCCGCCGAAAAACATAGCGCATCTGTCCGCGCAGAGTGCAGCGAATTCAACGTCGTGTGTCACCACAGCAATGGTGATACCTCTGCTGCGGAGCTCGCGGAGAACAGCGATTATCTGCTTCTTGACCGCCGCATCCATACCTTTTGTGGGTTCGTCGAGGAGAAGTAGCTTTGGTTTTGAAGCGAGCACCTTAGCGAGCGCGACAAGCTGTTTTTCGCCGCCGGAAAGGTCATAGGGGTGTTTGTCCATAAGGCTGGTTATGTCGAAAGGCAGCTCATCAGTGGAAGCTCCGGCGTCCTGAAGCTCCTCGCGGACGGTGTTACGGAGGAAAACAGTCGTGACGTCCTGCGGCAGAAGCGCGAGACATTCCTTATAGAGCGAGCGGTTCTTGTAGTCCCTGAGCTTCTTGCCGAATACGCGGATAGTGCCGCTGTAAGGCTTGTTTATGCCGGCAGCAGCTGAGACAGAAGTGGTCTTTCCGGAACCGTTTCCGCCGAGGATACAGAATATCTCGCCCTCGTTGATATCGAACGTGAGGCCGCTGAGAACGTCAGGTGAATTCCTTTCGTAACGGAAGTAAACGTCCTTGAAGCTGAGTGCAGGACTTGAACTGCTGACCGGCATTTCTCTTTTAAGTGCACGGACTTCATTGCGGTAACTTGCAGTCACAAAATCACGTCCCTCCCTTACGGTAAGCGGACAGCTCGAATTACTGTTCAGGGCTGTATATAGCCTTGCAGCCGCTGGCATACCGCACATTATGTCGTCTCGTGAGCGTATTTCTGAGATAACGTGTTCAGGTCTGCCGTTGGCTATGAGAGTGCCATTCTCCATCACGAGAAGCCTGTCACATATCGTGATAACGTCCTCGAGACGGTGCTCTGCTATGATTATAGTGATACCGAGCTCCTGATTGAGACGTTTGATAGTTGCGATGAAATCCGAAGCTGCGATAGGATCGAGCTGTGCAGTGGGCTCATCGAGTATTAGCAGTTCCGGCTGCATCACGAGGACGGCAGCAAGGTTCAGAAGCTGTTTCTGACCGCCCGAGAGCTGCGAAACGTCCTTATCGTACCAGCTTCCGATACCGAAATAGCTTGCCATTTCAGCGACTCTGCGTGCAATGTCAGCAGGCGGGACGCCGAGGTTCTCGAGCCCGAAGGCGAGTTCATGCCAGACCTTGTCCGTAACTATCTGCTGTTCGGGATCCTGCATAACGAAGCCGATAGCAGAAGCGGAGACCTTGTCGCTGAGTTCGCCGAGGGGAGTGCCTCTGAACAGCACTTCTCCAGAGCTTTTTCCGACAGGAGCGAGCTCGCGTTTCAGCATCCGGAGGAGAGTCGACTTGCCGCTTCCGGTCGCACCGCAGAGAACGGTGAATTCGCCCCTGTCAAGGGAAAAGCTCACGCCGTCGAGAGCTGTTTCGCTGCACGTCGGGTATGAAAATGTCAGATCCTTGACAGCAAGTATTTCCATTTGAGACTAACCTCCGTTTCGATGATGACCGGCAGCAGAACAAGTGCCGAATAAGCTGATATACCGCAAATCCCGAGGATATCGGGCGATGAATGTTCAATGGCAGGATAGAAGTTCCAGCTGAGCTTGCCGAGACTGAGAGCAACAGCTGTGATACCGGTGAGCGTAAGCGATACAATGAGCAGAAGAACGTCCCCTCTGCGGAAATGAAAGCGTCTCAGCTGAGTTCTTCTGCCCACACCGTAACCTCTTGCAGCCATACTGTCAGCGGTCGTTATGCCGTTTTCGAGCGCCCATGTTATCAGTATCGAGAATATCCTCATTCTGCCGCGGATATCGTCAATGATGTTGTCGTCGCTGAAGAGTCCCGTAGCCGTCTGGGAGTCCTTAATTTTTTTGGACTGCTTACTGAAAAGCGGAACGTATCTCAGCGCCATTGAGAGAACGAGCGAGAGTTTTGGGGAGAGTGCTCCCGTGATGTACAGGAGCTTTTCGCTCGTCATTATCTGCGTGAACGACCTGAACCAGTAGAGGACACCGACGATCATCGCAGCGGAGTTCAGACCGTAAAGCGTTGCCTCAAGCGTGACCGGATTGTCGTTCATCACGAAGAGTACGGTGACGCCGTTGTGGGACATCAGCGGATTTGCGAGAGCGAGAATTATAAACAGCAGCAGGAAGAAAATGTGTGAGCGTGCGTGAGAGCTGCCGTTCCTGACGATGAAGAATATCACTCCGCCGAGGAGCGCAGCTATCATCAGGAGAGGGTAGGACGAGAACATTGCAATGCCTGTCACGCAGAAGAAATAGACCGTAACTGCCAATGGATTGAGTTCGGAAAAGTGTCTCATTTTTCGTACACCTCGTTGAGGTCGTGACCGAGCTCAGTGGTGTAGAGCCACTCTATCACGTCACCGTCGCTGAGAACGTACTCGCCGCAGCTTCGGGAGGGAGTTATGCCGTTGACATGGTACACCCAGCCTGAGAGGTCGCCGAATTGCATCTCGTAGATGTAGTTTATGCCGGCAATGTAGACCATGCCGTGTGCAGAGCCGGAGCTGCCCTTGTTCTCGACCTGTATGCGGTAAGCTCTTGCAGCTTCGGTGAGGATATCGTAGACAGTCTCGCCCTCTTCGATATCGAATTCAGTCGTGTCAAGGACGATGCCGTCCTCAGGGACATATTTGGGGTCACCCTTGCCGGCGATAGTATCGCAGCGTATCGAGAGCGTGACCGTTCCAATTGCATTATCCTTGTGTTTGTGCTGACCGTTGTAGTAGCTGTCCGTGGACTGAAAATCAGTAACAAGAACAAATATGATACCGGCCGCGGCAGCGATGCTGACAGCGATGAAATTTTTGTAATTGCGCTTGCCGATGATGAAAATGACACCGCAGAGCAGAACTGCCGTACCGGAAATAATAGCTATCACGATAGGCTTGTAGCTGCCCTTTGAACTTCCGGAACCTTCTTCATTGGCAGGTGATATGACCTTATCTGTTGCTGTTGAGTCGGCTTCTCCCGATGTAGTTGAAATAGACGAGCTGACTGTGTTAGAAGATGGAACCGTTGTCGTACCGGAAGTTGTTGTCTGTGATGAAACCGTCGTCTGCGAAGCTGACGGGCTTCCGGAAACTGTCTGTCCCGTAGCCGGTGCAGCAGTCGAAGTGACCGCAGATGTGACTGTTCCGCTATCCTGAGGGAGTTCCGGAGCTGTTTTGCCCGATTGAGCCGGTGTTACGGAAGGCACTGGTGTAGGCGTTTGTGTTGACGGAGAGCCCGGCTGCACAGGAACTGGCTGCGAGCCCGGCTGAACAGCAGAAGTAGGAGCCTGCTGCTGCTGAACCGGCGCAGTTGGCTGAGGAATAGCCTGAGTAGGCTGTTCGGCAGGATTGTCGGAACGGAGTGGCTTGCAGCTGTCGAGGACGAGCAGCGGAGACTTTCCGTGTTTCATTCTTGAATAAGAAACGAGCGAGTAATATGCCTGAACGGTCGCCGTGCTGTTTGAAGCACCGCCGTCAGTGTGACTGAAGCTGCCGTCTGCGAGCCTGAAATGGGATATCGCGTCTATTATGGAATTGCCGCCCTTTATGAAGCGGCTGTCAGTCTGGCAGTCGATACCGAGAGCCGAGAGCGCAACGAGTACCTGAGCGGCACTTTCCGGATTGACGTCGCCGAAGCTGCGGTAATTGCCGTCGCTCTCCTGCCTTTCGGAGAGAAAAGCGAGAGCCTTGTCAACGGAGCTCTTAACGCTGCTGTCTGACTTGTACTGCGGTGCCAGAGCCTGAACAGTCATAGCTGTAACATCGATGTCGCCGCGTCCGCCGAAGAGTGCCCAGCCGCCGTCATCGTACTGGAGTCCAAGGAGTTCCTTGGTGACGGAGCTCACGGAGCATTTTCCGCAGGTATGACCGTTATTGAGGACGTGCAGACCGTAGATAAGGCTCATTATGCCCTGTTCGCCGACCGCGTTTTCGAGGGCGTAGGTGATATACTTGTCCGAGCTGCCGACAGCCGAGAGTGCGAGCGCGTACTTCTCCATAGAAGTAGCGGAGATAACTTTCCCGCTGCCGAGGTAGCTGAGAAGAGCCTTCTCGTAGCTGGAGAAATCCCACTTGCCGCTCTGAGCGAGACCGACGATGTACCATTCCGAACCGTTTCCGGCGCAGTCGGTGAGATATCCGTTTATCCAGTCCTGAATATTGCCGGTGCCGGCTGAACTGAGCTTAAAATCAATTATACCGTCGGCGAGAGCTTCTGTCTCACCAACGGTATAAGTTTCGCAGTGAGCTCTGAACGGAACAAAGCTCACTGTGATGATACATATCAACAGGCAGCTCAGGAGACCTGATGCGAGCCTTTTATACATCCTTGCGCTTTAATGCGAAAGCTGCGAGAACTGTGCAGCCGAGAACAGCAGCAACTGCACCTGTACCAGCGTCACCTGTCTTGGGTGAGTCGTTGTTGGCGTTGTCTACTGCACCGGCAGAAGTAGCTGATGTGCTTGTTTCTGTGGACTGAGCAGCAGTCTCAGAGGTAGTTTCAGCAGAAGAAGTTTCAGCTTCCGTGGTTGTTTCATCATCAGATGTTGTCGGTTCAGCTATGGTAGTAGTTTCGGGCTCAGTTTCCTCTTCCTTGAGGTTGATGTCAGCGAGACATACAGGGGGGACGAGAGTCTCGGTACCGGACTTTGCGCTGATGACAGCCTTGATGTTCGCGTCGCTGTCGTTTTCGAGAGTAATAGTAGCCTTGCCCTCGGCATCGGTGAGAACACCTGTGCCCTTGCCGTTGATAGTTATCTCAGCACCGACAACTGGGTACTTTGTAGGAGCGTATGTTGTGGGATCAAAACCGATCTTGCTGAGAGTCAGGCTAAGAGTATCGCCGACTTCAGTTCCGAGCTTCTCTCTTATATCGAAGAAGGAGTAAGCGTCGCTGTAACTCTTTGTGTCAGAGTAAACGAAAGCGTCGAGGTAGTCGTTCTCCTTGACCTCGTCATTGAGGCTCCATGCCAAATTTGAATTAACGTAGAAACCGTAGCTTCCGCCGTTCTCGATACCCCAGAGCTTGTCTATGCTGGGACCGTCATAGCCTTCCTTTTCAGAAGAAGCGTATCCGGCTGCTGCACCGCCCTCAAAGAACTGATCGTGAGCAGCAACAAGAGTTTCGTCGATCGAGAGCTTTTCGTCGCCGTTGAGGTCAGTAACGAGTACGTCAGCCTGAGGAAGAGCGAGCTTAGTTCCGTCAGAAACAGTAACAAGTACATTAGCCTTGAGCGGAGCACTTTCCGAAGAGGGCTCATCGGCAGCAAAAGCGTTCATTCCCACAACAGAGCAGGAAAGAGCAAGTCCGGTAATAAGAGCGATAGATTTTTTCATGATACATTCTCCTAACATATTAGAGTGGCAACAAAAAGCGCCGGGGTTCCGGAAGAACGCAGGCGCACATACAGCATATCACGGCAGAGCCGCAAAAGTATCTTATGTCTTTCGTTGTCCAAAAACCTGATACCAGCCATTGTCTGACGAGCGATCCGGCTATACGGCAGTGACTGCTGCGGCGGATTTTCACCGCACTTCCCTCAGTTTCAGACGGCAAATATTTAAATACAAATAAATTATAGCACCGATCGGCACAAAAGTCAATAGTACGGCGGAGTATTAACAGTTTATTCAGAAATGCTTGCGCTGTCAGAGTCACCGGAGTGGTTTTTGCGGTACTGTCCGGGGGAGATACCGTAGACGCTGCCGAAGAGCTTGACAAAATAGGAGGTATTGTGACCGTAGCCGATCATAAGAGCGATGTCCTTGACGGGCATATCGGTAGTTATGAGCAGCTCTGAGGCCTTATTAAGGCGGCTGCTGATTATGTCCTTGGTAACGCTTGTGCCGAAGGTCTCGCTGTAAAGGTGCTGAAAGCGTGAACGGCTCAGAGAGAGATCCTTAGCCATATCATCGACGGTATAGTCGCGGCTCGGCCAGCGGTAGATAGAATCGCGTATCCACATAAGGCGTTCAGAGTAAGCATTTTCGCGGAGCTTTGAGGGATCGCGGTCGGAGTTGAGTTTTTCTCTTATCTTATAGAGCAGTATCCGGAAGTAGAGGTCGGATACCTCAGTTCTGCTGATATTTGATGAATAGTGCTCGTAGCACATATTTCTTATAATAGAGGAGATATTCTCTGATTCTGTAAGCTGGAGCGGAACGTTTACTGTAATGCCGAGCTGTTCGATGAGAGCGATATCCTCGTCAGAGGGGCGGAAGTGCATCCAGTCATCGAAGTATTCAAGGCAGTCGGCACAGTAATACTGCGGAGAACCGGGAGTGTAAATAAGGAGGACGTTCGCTGGCATACGGACCTCCTTGCCGTCATAGCGATAGACAGCGGGGGATTTGATAATAAGAAGGAGCCAGTCACCTGTACCGTCAGGGCGGTCAACGACGAAATCTTTTTCATGCCTGTGGTTATAGCCAATATCATCAATAAGCAATCCGATCACTCCTGTCAGGTTTATACTCATATAATAACATTTCCGGAGTGATTTGTCAACGGAAACAGCACAATAGTTATACTAAATTTTTCGCTGTATACTGTTGCCAATCGGCTGAAAGTGTGATATAATAAAATTTGAAATATTTTTTGGAGGTAGAACAATGAGGATAAGACACAAACCGTGGGCAAAGCCGGAGCTTGAGTCGTGTCCGTTTTATATCCCGGAGCCGCAGGCTCAGAAGGGTAAATGGACGGAGCTCTTTCCTGAACCGGACAAGCCGCTGTACGTTGAACTCGGCTGTGGCAAGGGCGGTTTCATATCTCAGGCAGCACCTGCACATCCCGAGATCAACTTCATAGCAATGGACATAAAGAACGAGATGCTCGTGCTTGCAAAGCGCAAGCTCGAAGCTGCTTATGAGGCAAAGGGAATGTCACCGATGGATAACGTCCGCATAGCGATACAGAACATCGAGCGCCTTGAGCTTGCATGGGACGAAAACGACCGTGCCGACCGCATCTATATCAATTTCTGCAATCCGTGGCCGAAGAAAAAGCACAAGAAGCGCCGCCTGACACATACAAGGCAGCTTGTGAACTATAAGAAGTTCCTGCGCGGACAGCTGTGGTTCAAGACTGATGACGATGAGTTGTTTGAGGAGTCGTTCGAGTATTTTGCAGAAGCCGGTTACAGGATAGTTTACAGCACGCGCGATCTTCACGCAGAGAGTCCCTACGAGAATTTTGTGACCGAGCATGAGAATATGTTCACGGAAGAGGGAAAGAAGATAAAGTTCCTGATAGCGGAACCTGTAAGGGAGTAAAGCTATGGAAATAGAGAAAAAGACCGAAAAATTCTCATTCGGATTTGGTACCGCAAAGGTAGCCGGTTCCGGAAGTCTTGACAAGGCGGAGGAAGCTCCGAACAGCGTCAGGACAAAGTATGATACAAAGCAGATCGCTAAAAATGCGGCAAAAGCGGCTCTGCTTTCGGCAGCAGTGATACTGAAACATAAACATAATTCACGCCGCAGAAATTCAAAATAGGAACGGGAGGAATTGAAAAATGAATATCAGAAAATTTGTTGCAGCAATTACAGCCATCTGCCTTATCGGAGGAACTCTTCCGAGCAGCTACGTTGGACAGCAGGCAGCCGCTTACTGGGAATCCGGTGAAGAGGAGAGCTTTGAGGCAGTATGGATAGGAAATGCCTATTTCAAGGTGTTTGAGGATCATGCAGAGTTTGCAGGCTCAAAGGCGTCACTCGGCGAGAAATACGAAGTTCCGGCAGAGGTAAAGGGTGTGCCGGTGACTCATATCATAACCTTCGGCGGCAGCAAGGACCTGAAAAGCGTTGTTATCCCGTCAAGTGTCACCTACATCGGACAGTATTTCCTTGCCGATACACCGGTCACGAGCGTGACACTTCCGAAGTCGCTTGAAAAGCTCAATATGGCGGCTTTTGAGAAGTCGGTCATCGAGGAGATAAAGGTCGATGCGGACAGCAAGGCTTTCGTCTGCGAGGACGGTATCCTGTTCAATACCAATGAAGCAGGCGGAAAGCGTTCCTTGCTCTGTTATCCGCCCAGCAAGAAGGAGGATACCTACAAGATACCTGAGGGAACTTCACTATATCTTGAAGCAGCCAAGACGTTCGGCAACGCAAAGAACCTCACGACGCTTGTTTTCCCGGATCACTATACCTCCGTCATCAATTACAAGGCGGAAACAACTTCGCTCAAAAAGATAGTTATATTTGATCCGTTTGCAGAGCTTGCCGACGAAGCAGCTACATTCAACGCTTCACTGACTCTCAGCGGCTACGAGGGCTCAACAGTTCAGGCGTATGCTGAGAAGTACGGACGCGAGTTTGTATCTCTCGGAGAATACCCCGGCGAAGGATTTCTCGATCACCTCAAGTATGAGAAGTTCGAGGATCATATCGAGCTTACAAGCGTTGATATACAGCTGAGATCAGTAAATATCCCTGCTGAGATCGAGGGACTTCCCGTAACAAAGATAGGCGAGTGCTTCAAGAACCAGAAACTCCTCAAAACAGCGGTCATTCCCGCGACTGTTACCGATATCGGCGACGGAGCGTTCTCGGGCTGTACAGCACTGACAAAGGTGACTCTCCCTGATGGACTTAAAACTATCGGCAAGGAGGCTTTCTGTTACTGTTCAGCCCTTGAGAGCATCGAGCTTCCGTCCGGACTCGAAAAGATAGGGGAGTCGGCATTCAGCACCTGCAAGCTGCTGAAGAGCGTGAAAATACCTGATACTGTCACATCGGTAGGTGACTACGCATTCAGCAACTGTGATGCTCTCGAAGCGCTCACTCTTCCGAACAACAAGACCTCATTCGGAAAATCCATAGCTGCATTCTGTCCTCAGCTCAAGAGCATAAAGGTACCGGAAAAAGTCCACAATATCGGACGTGCATTCGAGTCCGTGCAGCTTGAAACGATAGAGTTCAGCTCGCCGGATACATTAGTTGATGAGCTCGAAAAGACCACTACTATCCGCGGCTACAACGGCAGCGACCAGTGGGCGGCAGCTAAGCGCAACGGCTGCAAGTTCGAGAACATAGGCGGCGATTACATCGGAACAGCTACTTACTACGCAGCAAGAGGAGATTTTGAGTTCAAGATCGGATTTGACAAGGCGATCCTCATCAGTTACAAGGGCGAGGGTGAGACGGCAGCAGTTCCGGAAAAGGTCCTCGATACACAGGTAAAGGAGATCGCAGACTCGGCATTTGCAGACAAGCAGACACTGAAGTCCGTCAGGCTGCCGGAAGGCTTGCAGACAATAGGAACGGACGCATTTGCAAACTCCAAGCAGCTCGCGAGCGTTAATCTTCCGTTCGGACTGAAAACTCTCGGTGCCGGAGCATTCAGGAACACCGCTATCAAGAGCATCACCATACCGTCAAGCGTTACAGAGATAGGCGCTAAGACGTTCAAATCGTGTACAAGGCTCGAAAGTGCCAAGCTGGGTTCATTCACCGAAAAGATCGGTGAGGAAGCCTTCTACGGCTGTATGGCGTTAAAGACAATGAGTCTCCCTGTGACGGTCAAGAAGGTTGAGCGAAACGCTTTCTACTACACAAAGGCGCTGACTGATTTCAGATGCCTGTCAACGGACTGTGAGTTCACAGATTATAAGGGCACAGAGTTCATCGGAAGCATTGAGGGCGACGATGACGGCACAGGCCTTTATCTGCCGGTAAACTTCACGGGTGTCCTGTACGGCTATGCAGGCTCGACTATCGAGAAATATGCAGCCGAACATGACCTTGCGTTCACCTCACTCGGAGAATTCCCGGAGTATTACTTGGGAAATCCTACAAAGCTGAAAGATAAGCTGGATTATATCACCGCGGACGATGCTTCGTACGTTCTGCGTCTCTATACCCTTATCTCTTCCGGTAAGGCAACTCCCACAAACTCCGAAATACTGAGCTGTGACGTCAACGGCGACGGCAAGATAACAGCCGATGATGCTTCGCTGATACTCAGGTACTATACCATCTCATCGTCTGGCAGCAAAAAGACTATCATTGAATATCTCAGCGAAGTAACCTGATATCGAAAAACAATAGCCGATGCGTTCACGGGGTAGTAATATGGCTTTTATAGGTGTTTTACTTGTATTCTTGATCATATTTGTTTCAATTGCAATAGTTCTGGCTATTGGAATAGCTCCTGTTGTTATCGGAACAATACTATATAATAAGACTGACCATAAGAAATCAGGAATTGTTTTAAAGATATTTGGATACATATTATTAATTCCTTCACTTGCTTTTGCTGCATTGATGATATATTCCATTTTTCCTGTATTTCACAGATCCTGATATAACTCTGCAGGCGAAAAAACACAATGCCCTTGAGCGTTACTAAACGCTCAAGGGCAAAACTTTTATATAAGGGGAGCATTATTCCGAAAGGTCAGCAACTATCTGCTCGAAAACTCCCCAGTCCTTGTCGAATGTTTTCTGCATATCGCTCTTGGACGTGTACAGCAGCTTTGTGGGGACACGCACGGCGATGTAGAGGTCGTCGGTGATGTACTGCGGCTCGAGGTTGATACGCTCGGCGAATGGGGTATTCTTGAGCATGAACTTGTAACCCTTGACGTGTGGGTTGTCCGGATAGACAGATTTGAGGTCAACGAAGTAGGAGTCAGCATCGGGAGCCATTATCTGGTCGAGCTTGGTGCCGCCGATGACTATGACGGAGTCACACGACTGGAGTTGAGTGGTCAGCTTGCCGTCAGCGCCGCTGGCGTAGTTCTTGTAGTCGTTGTCGGAGTAGGGGATATAGTAGAGCGACGCAAGGACCTTGCCGTTGTGGTTGAAGTCCTCTGAGAAACTCTCGATGTAAGTCTGGAGCTCACTCATCTCACCGAGCTCCTCGTTGTCTGCGATGACGAGCACAACGATGTCCGGACGCGGCTTTGTGACGAGGCTGTACACGAGAAATCCGGCTATACAGGCGCACATAGTTCCGATACCGAGCCACCATTTATTGTGATAGAAGAAGTTGACGATCTTGCGCCATATTGAGAGTTTGACGGGCTCTTCGTGTTCCTCGTGAATGGTCTCGCTCTCCTCGATGAGTCCCTGTTTCATACGCATGAGCTCGATTTTTTCCTCGCGGATCTTTTTCTCATAAGCCTCGCGTTTTTTCTTTTCACGAAGTTCGAGCTCGTGCTGTATCTTAGCCTGTTTTTCCTCGTATTCACGCTGCTTCTGCTTACGCATCTCCCTGTTGGTCTGGAAAACGCTCTGTGTTATATCGAGCTTATCTTCATCGTTTTCCTGTTCCGGAGCGGAAGGCTTTGTAGTGTTCTCGTTAGCCTGTTTGGGAACGTCCTTGTGTTTTTTCATAGAACCTCCGTAGGTGCAAATGTATAGGGCGGAAAAACTCCGCCCTTAGTATCATTCTTCTGTTTCTTCCTTTGCGGGACGACCGTTGTTTGCCGGGATAGGCTTCATAGTGGGGAAGAGGAGTACATCGCGGATAGAAGCGCTGTCTGTCAGGAGCATAACGAGTCTGTCGAGACCAAATCCGAGACCACCCGTAGGAGGCAGGCCGTATTCGAGAGCTGTTACGAAGTCCTCATCGACCTCGGCGTTAGCGCCCTGAGCACGCTTGGCATTTACCTGCTTTACGAAACGCTCCCTCTGATCGATAGGATCGTTGAGCTCGGAGAAAGCGTTGCCCATTTCGCGGCAGTAGATGAAGTATTCAAATCTCTCTGTAAAAGCGGGATCTGAGGGCTTTCTCTTGGCAAGAGGAGAATTTTCAACAGGGTAGTCGTAGATGATAGTCGGCTGAACGAGCTTGTCCTCAACGAAAGCATCAAAGAAAGCGATGAGAACGTGTCCCTTGGTAGCGTTCGCGCCCTCGTCAACTTCTACGCCCTTTTCCTTAGCGCAGGCTCTTGCAGCAGCGTCGTCAGCCCAGTCGTTGTAGTCAACGCCGGCGTATTTCTTTACGGACTCGATCATTGTGAGACGCTCCCACGGCTTGCCGAGGTCGATCTCAACGCCCTGATATGTGATCTTTGAAGTACCGCAGACTTTCTCAGCGATAGTTCTGTACATATTCTCAATGAGATTCATCATACCGATGTAGTCGGTGTAAGCCTGATACATCTCAACGGAAGTGAATTCGGGGTTATGTGAAGTATCCATGCCCTCGTTTCTGAAGATACGTCCGACTTCGTATACCTTCTCAAAGCCGCCGACGATAAGACGCTTGAGGTAGAGCTCTGTCTCTATACGGAGGTACATCTCCATATCAAGAGTATTGTGGTGAGTAACGAACGGACGTGCAGAAGCACCGATCTCGAGAGTGTGGAGAACGGGGGTGTCTACCTCGAGGTAGCCGAGACTGTCAAGGTAATTTCTTACCTCACTGATAATGCGGCTTCTCTTTACAAATGTGTCCTTGACTTCGGGATTGACAATGAGGTCAACGTAGCGCTGACGGTATCTCATATCCTGATCCTTGAGTCCGTGCCACTTTTCCGGAAGGGGAAGGAGTGACTTGGAAAGGAGCTGTATCTTGTGAGCGTGAACTGAGATCTCGCCCTTTCTCGTTCTGAAAACAAATCCTTCAACACCAATAATGTCACCGATATCCCACTTCTTCTTGAACTCCTTGAATACATCAGCACCAACATCATTGGAACGGATATATACCTGAATACGGTCAGT
>ONMB01000015.1 GCA_900318825.1 uncultured Ruminococcus sp. | reverse complement strand
CGGTGCCGGTTTCGGACTTGGTATGGGTACTATGGACGCTACCTGCGGTGCTCTGTGCGGTGCGGAAATGGTTCTCGGACTCAAAAAATACGAGGGGACCTCGATCGGTGCAGCCGGCAGGGAAATGTTTATGAAATTCCGCTCACTGTGCGGCAGTACGGACTGCGGCGAGCTCAAAGGTACAAAACAGGGACCTATGCTGTGCAGCTGCGACGACTGCGTAAAGAACGCTGTCAGAATAGCCGAAGAGATGATATAGTTCTGTGCGCCTGAGTTTCAGGCGCTTATTTATTGCTCCTATGGAAAAAATTTGCGGAGTGTGTTGATATTTTGAAAATCATATGTTATAATATGTATGTATCTTATCTGCTATGCAGAATGGTAACACTATTTAAGGAGAAATGATTATGAAAAACACTGTTTCAACGCTCTTAAAGCAGAAGCAATCAGGCGACAAGATAACGATGCTTACTGCGTATGACTACACAACAGCAAAGATCATGGATGAGTGCGGCGTTAACTCTATCCTCATAGGCGATTCACTCGGAATGGTAATGCTCGGCTACGAGAATACGCTTCCGGTAACAATGGAGGATATGATACATCACACCGCAGCAGTTTCGCGAGGCGCTGTGAATACGTTTGTAGTGGCAGATATGCCGTTTATGTCCTATCAGGTGAGTGTTGAACAGGCTGTAATAAATGCCGGACGTCTCATCAAGGAGGGCGGAGCCAACGCTGTCAAGCTCGAGGGCGGCGCAGATGTCTGCGACGTTATCAAGGCTATCGTCAAGGCTTCTATCCCGGTAGTTGCTCACCTTGGTCTCACACCTCAGTCCGTGAACGCTTTCGGCGGATTTAAGGTACAGGGCAAGAGCCTTGAAGCTGCCCGTACTCTCATTGCCGATGCTCTGAAGATCCAGGAAGCCGGCGCTTGTATGGTAGTTCTCGAGGGTATCCCCGCAAAGCTCGCTGACATTATCACAAAGAAGCTCACTATCCCGACTATCGGTATCGGTGCAGGAAACGGCTGTGACGGTCAGGTCCTCGTATATCAGGATATGCTCGGACTCACTGTCGGTCATACAGCAAAGTTCGTCAAGCGCTTTGCAGAAGCAGGCGAGCTCATGCGCAAGGGTATCAGCGATTATATCGACGAGACCAAGTCAGGAGTATTTCCGGCTGAGGAGCACACATACAAGATAGACGATGAAGTTATCAGCGAGATAATCAAGGAGGAAGGCTTAGAATGAGAGTTGTCAAGACAATAGACGAAGTACGCAAGCAGGTCAGGGAATGGAGAGCTCAGGGACTCACAGTAGGACTCGTCCCAACAATGGGCTATCTCCACGAAGGTCATGCAAGTCTTATCGATGCTTCCCATAAAGATAACGACAGGACAGTCGTTTCAGACTTTGTAAATCCCATGCAGTTCGGTCCCACCGAGGATCTTGAGAGCTATCCCCGTGACATCGACCGTGACGCTCAGTTAGTCGAGGAGCACGGCGGTGACCTCATTTTCAACCCGGAGCCCTCAGAGATGTATCACGAGGGATTTTCGTCCTTTGTTGATATGACAGTTCTCACACAGGAGCTCTGCGGACTCAGCCGCCCTGTTCATTTCAGAGGTGTCTGCACAGTCGTTTCAAAGCTGTTCAATATCGTAAAGCCTGACCGCGCTTACTTCGGCAAGAAGGACGCTCAGCAGCTTGCTGTTATCCGTCACATGGTTGACGATCTCAATATGGACATCGAGATAATCGGCTGTCCTATAATCCGTGAAGCTGACGGTCTTGCAAAGAGTTCGAGAAATACTTACCTCAACCCCGACGAGAGAAAGGCAGCGCTCGTTCTTTCACGCTCTATCGCTCTCGGCAAGGATATGGTAAAGAATGGCGAGAAGAGCTGTGAGACTATAATCGGCGAAATGAAGAAGCTCATCAGCGCTGAACCTCTCGCGCGTATCGACTATGTCAAGATCGTTGACTGCGCAACTATGCAGCAGATTACGAAGCTCGACCGTCCTGCACTCTGTGCGATAGCCGTTTATATCGGCAAGACTCGTCTTATTGACAACTTCTTCTCGGAAGATGTTTAAGGAGGCGGTGCAATGCATATATCCTTACTTAAAAGCAAGATACACAGAGCCGTCATCACTCAGGCTGAACTGAACTACGTCGGCAGCATAACTATCGACGAGGATCTCATCGAAGCAGCCGGTCTGTATGAGTATGAGCACGTTCACATCGTGAACGTCAACAGCGGTACTCGCATCGAGACTTACGTTATTGCAGGCGAGCGCGGAAGCGGCGTCATCTGCCTGAACGGTGCAGCAGCACGTTCCGGTCAGAAGGGCGACAGAGTCATCATAATGGCATATGCCGATGTTACGCCGGAGGAAGCTAAGATCTATCGTCCGAGAGTCGTATTTGTCGGCGACGAGAACGAGATAATCCGCGTTGCTGATTACGAAAAGCACGGTGAACTCAAAACACAGGAATAATGAAAAACAAACTGACAGCGTTTGTTGATATCCTGCTCTATGCTCAGAACGCCGTTTTAGGTTTGATGATAGTGATGTTCTATGACCTGACCGGATCTGACGGCAAGTTTCAGGATATTATAACTCACAGGATATTGTTTGCAGCTGCAATAATACATTTACTTGCAAGTTTTTTCCTTTGCGTGTTTTTCTTCATAAAGGAAAGGACGCGATTTCGTATCAGGATCGGCAAAAAGCTGCTTATCTATGATATTTTTACGACCTCAGCGCCGTATTTATACTATATTATATGTGAAATAGCTGCTTTTTATCAGTAGCATATAATGATAAAGCCCGGAATTATTCCCGGGCTTTTTTACGTTTTCAGTTGTCGGACAGGAGCTTTCTGAGCTCACTGTAATCAGTTTCGGGGTGCTTTTCGGAAGCTACCTCTATCAGCTTTCGTGAGACTGCCTTATAGAGTTCCTTTTCTTCATCAGTACCAAAGCATTTCAGATGCTTGCTGACGGTCGAAACGTCGTTTCTCTCGACAGGACCGGTCAGAGCGTTTACAGGTCCGGCATCAAAAATCTTAGCCATATTGCTCATGGCGAGCGGACGGAGTGCCTGAAGAGCTTCATCGGCTGTGAAGCCGCACTCCTTCAGGAGCGATACACTTTCGGCTGCAAGCGCACACACGAGATTGCTTGAAATAGCACAGGCGGCGTGGTAGCGTACTTTAACGCTGCTGTCGATGATACGGACGCTGTTTCCGATAGATGTGAGTATATCGCTCCACTGTTCAGCGCAGTCTCCCTCAAGGCAGAAGAAAGCCTTACTGAGCTCCTTGTAGGACTCGTACTTGCTGCTGACAGGGAACAGTGGGTGTACCGAGAGACCGTGTGCGCCGGCAGATCCTATACCGGGGAAGGCTTCCGCGGCTGACATCGCACCGCTGCAATGGCAGATGAGCTTGCCGGAAATGTCGAGTGGCTTAATTCTGTCGAATATCTCGGTGATCGTACCGTCGGGAACAGTGATGAATATAGCTGAGCTTTCGCGGACGAGCTCCTCAATGCTGTCAAAGACTTCCGAGCCGGTGAATTCTGCGGCTTCTCCGGCGGACTCTCTGCTGCGGCTGTAATAACCGGAAAGAGCAATGCCGTTCACGGCAAGGTATTTTCCGAGCGAGAAGCCGACTTTTCCGGCACCAATAAAACCAATTCTCATACTAATTACCTCTTTCCCTGAGAAATACTCTGGCTGTGCGGGGGAATAATGAGTTCACGCCCTTTTCTGCAAACTTGTTATAGGCAGCAGAGACGACGATAGTAGTTCCGGCATACAACAGCCATACTTTTTTGGAGGAATAATTAAGCTCCAGCTTGAGGGCAAGGTCAAAATTGCGTATAGTACATTGCATAAGAAAATGGAAGAGGAATATGCTTATCGACAGTGAACCAAGATACAGCAGCGGTCTTATCGAAAAGAGTCTGTTCAGCCACGGCACATAAAGCAAACTCAGGATCATCAGGGGAGAAATGAGCATTATAAAGAGAAAGTGCATATCGCCGAGCCAAGCCTTGTGATCAGAAACATATACAGCGTACAGCAGTGCGAGAAGTATCAGGCTGAGGTGACCGATCAGGACTGTATTGAGCTTGTCGCTGTTCTGATAGATATTGGCAAGTATCACACCCACGGAAAAGCAGCTCAGACCGCGTCCGAAGAGGCTGTTCAGCAGAAAAGGGTACTCAATCTTAGTCTTGACAATAGTTAGTCCGATGAACATGAGCAGTATGTAGACGTAAAGCGCGTAGTTATTCTTTTGAGTGAAGTACATAACCGCAAAGTGGACAATATAGAGTATAAAGCATATGCTTATGCACCAAGACGGTGCGTTGAAGGACCAGTCCTTGCCGAAAACGCCGTCCTGACAGAAAATCAGGTTGAGGAAGAAGTGCCAGCAGTCAAAATTTCCGTAGACGAAGGTCTTTCCTGAAAGATGTTTGTGCCAGAGTTCAAGTACCGTTATCAGGAGAAGTGTCAGGAAGAAGATCGGATAGAGCTTTTTTAGTCTTTTCAGTATATATTCACCGAAAGTTATCTGGCGTTTGCGTATCTTCTCAGCGTAGCCAAGGTACATTCCGAAGCCCGAAAGTGTGAAGAATAGCTCCACCATCAGCCAGCCTTCCTTGTATCCGAATTTAAAGATACTTGCAAAAGGTGAGCCGTTCTGCGGTTTGAAATGCTGATAGTGCCACACGAATGCTATCATACACGCGGCAAAAAATTTCAGAGCGTTCAGACAGCGTGTGTCTATGCAGCCGCCGGCATATCTGCGTTTTTTGCTGCTTTGAAGCCGGATACTGCTGCTTCCTATGTTGGTTTCAGAATGACTCATTGCATCGTTCTCCTTTTTATTTTCATTTCGTGAATTCTTTGCTTTGCGCAGCAGCTCGTTTATAAACGCGCTTTTCATCTGAGTATAGGTGATCCTGTCATTCGGGTACTGCTGTGCGGTTCAACGGCAACTGTACCGCGTTGAAGTCCTATGCTCATTTTCTGCCTCCGATATAATGTCCCTCCTGTATAGCCGCAAACGTTGCCGCGGCACATACTGCTGCTGCACTGTATTTCAGTTCAATGAATGAAAGCGTAAGCGGTAGTGCAAAAAGCACAGCACCCGTGATCTTATTCATTAATGAGTGTACCGCTGTGAACTTTCTGAACCTGATAAATCCTATGGCGAGGGTGACTGCTTTTGTGAGGGCTATCGCGCTTGCCCACCAATAAGCCCATACAGGTATGTCAAGCATCGGCAGCAGCTTTATCATACAGACTGCCGTGAAAACTATATCCGCGAGTGTATCAAGGCTGGAGCCTGCTTCGCTAACGCTGTTTGTCAGCCGTGCGACAGTTCCGTCAGTCATATCTGTAATTCCGGCGGCGACGTACAGAGTGAGAAAAGCAGGAGAGAGCGGTTTGAGAAACAGCAACGCGATGCTGAACAATATCCGCAGACTTGTGATCAGGTTTGCAAGTTGTTTTTTCATTCGCCCATATATATTTCCTTTCAAGCTCTATGCTACGTTCAATCCTCTCGTGACAGCAAAACTACGCACTCAACGTGGCGCGTTCTTGGGAAGAGGTCTGCGCCGCAGACTTTCTGAGGGGCATAGCCGTTTTCACTGAGCCATTTAACGTCGCGGGCTGCGGTAGAAGGGTTGCAGGAGATCATAATTACCTTTTTCGGAGAGGCAGCGATAATGCTGGTGAGAGTCTGCTCAGAGCAGCCTTTTCTTGGCGGATCAACGACAATTATATCTGGTGAGCAGCCTTTAGTACGAAGGTCTTCAAAGACCTTTCCGGCATCACCGCAGTAGAATTCTGCATTATATATTTCATTTATCGCTGCATTGCGCCTGGCGTTGTCGATCGCCTCAGGAATTATTTCTATTCCGATGACAGAAGCGGAGTGGTCAGCCATAAAAAGACCTATTGTACCGACACCGCAGTACAGGTCGGCAATAACATCAGCAGGAGACGGTGCAGCATATTCAAGTGCTTTGGCATACAGCTTTTCCGCCTGAGCAGTGTTGACCTGATAGAAGGAAGGCGGCGAAATAAGTATCGTATTTCCACACATTGTGTCATCTATCTGGTCGGGACCGTAGAGATTGAGCCATTTATCTCCGAGTATAACATTAGTGTCCGCAGGATTGATGTTCATAATGATGCTCGAAATATCGCTGAAACTGTGATGAAGGAGATGAGCAAGGCGATAAAGCTGCCGGGAATAGTCCTTTCTGACGACGAAACAGACCATGATCTGTCCTGAATGTGCACCTCTGCGGATATAGATGTGCTTGAGGACGCCGCTGTGCGTACTTTCATCATATACAGACAGATCATTAGCATTTATATGTTCAAGGCAGCAGTTTACGATCTCGGAGAACACCTCAGGCTGGAGGAGGCAGTCCTTGATTGGGATTACCCTGTGACTTCTCGGTGCATAAAAACCGCAAACAGCCTTTCCGTCCTGGATCGCAAGGGGATATTGAGCCTTATTGCGGTATCTTTCGGTTTCGCCGGCAGATATAAAAGCATCTGTCCCGATGTCAAGACCGCCGATACGTCTGAAAGCGTCCTTAACGATGTTGTCCTTGATCTTACATTCGGCTTCATAGGAAAGATGTCTGAAAACGCAGCCACCGCACTTTTTATACTGTGGGCAGTAATAGTCGGTGCGATCGGGTGAAGGCTCGATAATGCGTTCGATAATGCCGTAAGCGTAGTTTTTAAGTACCTTGACGATACGGACCTCGAGCTTGTCACCGACAGCGGTTTCCGGAACAAATACAGCTATTCCTTCAATTCGGCATACACCATTTCCCTCAGAGGTGATACCGGTTATTTCTGCGGAGCAGATCTGATTTTTGTTAAGCATTCAATGACCTCATTTTTCTTTTCCATAAGCTGATCGAAACGACTGATATACTCATATGGAAATTTGTAATTGTGTATCCTTGTGATCTTTCCGCCGGGGTAGACGAGCTTTGTGGAAGCGGCACAGCCTGCGCCGAGAATAGTCTGAGTCTCGTCCATAATGAAGATGTTGTAGTAGCTCTCGAAGCCCTTCTTCGCGTAGCCGACGTTTTCGAGGTTGTCGAGAGTGTTCTTCTGGCGGTACATATAGTAGGGGAGGTAGCCGGAAGCCATGAGCCTTTCAATGCTGTGATCGACCATTTTTCCGACTGTTCCGCCGGTATCTGAAATGCCGTTTTCAAATAGATCGGCGGCGCGTTTTATCGTCAGTGTGTGAACAGTGATGCTCTCAGGATCGAGCTCTGTCATGCGTTCAAGCGTGTTGCAGAAGCTCTCATATGACTCAGTCGGCAGACCTGCTATCAGGTCTGTATTGATGTTCGTGAAGCCTATTTTCCTTGCTGCTTCAAAAGCCTTTATCGCGTCCTCGCCGGAGTGTTTTCTGCCGATGACCTTGAGCACATCGTCGTTGAGAGTCTGGGGATTTACGGAGATCCTCTGCGCTCCGAGCTCCTTGATGACGCGGAGCTTTTCCTCGGTTATGGTATCGGGACGTCCGGCTTCAACGCTGTATTCGCGCACATCGGCGATGTCGAAGTTCTTTGCGACAGCCTCCATAATAGTACGGAGATCACCGGCTGAGATAGACGTAGGAGTACCGCCGCCGAAGTAGATAGTATCGACCTTGATGCCTGTTTCACGGACAATGTTTCCGATAACGGCAAGCTCCCTGCACAGAGCGTCAACGTACTCAGGCATCAGTTTGACTGCCGAAGCCATGGAGTGCGAAACGAACGAGCAGTAGCTGCATCTTGTCGGGCAGAACGGGATAGAGACGTACAGGCTGACCGCGCTGCTGTCTATCCTGTCAAGGATCGGAAGCTGGTTTACAGCGGTGTCATAGGCGAGCCGGAGCTTCTTGGGAGTGATCTCGTATTTGTCCGTAAGTTTGCGGAAAATCTCCTCTTTCGTGAGACCTTCGCGCATACAGTCGATGACCTTTTTGACAGGGCGTATACCGGTCATAAGTCCCCACGGCGGTCTGACGCCGAGGCGTTCGCTGAGAATGTGGTATATCAGGCGGCAGAGCTCATGTTCAGCAGTATCCTTGTCCTCTCCGACCGGAGTTTCGAGGATTTTTTCAGCTCTGACTGGCTTGCCGTCGAGCATTACCTCCGCGGAAATTCGCTCACCGTCAGCTTGGGCTATGACGTAGCGGCTGCCGGCAGCGTCAGCTATATTGTCAGAAAAGCTGAAACGTTCGGCATTGAAGAACAGTTTCAGCGTAGCTTCTATCTCGTATTTAAAAGAGTTGCCGATGAGTATCACCGGCATCTTATCGTTTATCTGGTTCATATTTCACCTTTTTGCTCTGAGCAGATAGGGATTGTACTTCTTTTCGTAGCTCAGCGTAGTAGACTCGCCGTGTCCGGGGTAGATATTGAGTTCGCCCTCAAGGTCGTTGATGAGCTTGAGAGAGCCCGACATAGCGATGGGATCGCTGCTCTCGAAGTCTGTTCTTCCGATCGAGCAGCGGAAGATAGTATCGCCCGAAAACAGCGTATCTCCGCAGAGATAGCAGACGCTTCCGCGCGAATGACCGGGGGTGTGTATGACGCGGAACGAGAGATCGCCGTCGTTTATCCAGCAGTCTCCGAAAACGGCAGTGTAGTCGGTGACGGGAATGAACGGATCGGGTATCAATCCTCTGTGGAGTGAGTATTCCTCACTCTCCAGCATAAAGGAGTCGTCCGTGTGGATATAGACTTCTGCTCCGGTAGCCTTGCGGACCTCCTCAACACCGCCGATGTGGTCGAAGTGACCGTGGGTGAGGAGTATCTTTTTGAGCTGGAGCCCATTTTCATTTATGAAGTTCAGGAAACGGTTGCTGTGACCGCCGATGTCAACAGCGATACAGCGACCGGGAGCGGTCTCGACGATGTAGCAGTTAACGCCGTAGGGACCGAGATGTAAAACGTGCATATTCATAGTGTACCTCCGTCAGATAGCGGATCTGTCAACGGAAATAACGCCCTTGATCTTTCTGAGCTTGTCAAAGAGATTGCGGAGTTGTTCCGTGCTTGAGATAACGATAGTGCTCTCAAAGAGGGCGTTGCCGTTCTTGAGTATACGCGAAGAAGAGTGTATTATCGGAACGCGGGCTTCAACGAGAGCAGCGGAAATATCGTAGAAAAGTCCCATACGGTCCTGAGCGATGACCTCGAAGCTGGTCTGGAGCTGGGAGGTGCTGTTCTCGGACCACTGAATGTCACACCAGCGGTTGAGCTCCTCGGGATCGCCGCGCTGGAGAACAGCCTTGTAGTTGGTACAGCTTGTTGTGTGGACTGAGATACCGTGTCCGCGGGTAATGAAGCCAACGATGTCGTCACCGGGGAGCGGATTGCAGCACTGTGCGAATTTAACTGCGATATCGTCGATCTGATCGAGAATGATAGAGCTTTTGCTGCTGTTGGATTTCGGCTGTATGAGCGGGATTATAGACGGTTCGTCGTCGTGGACGTACTGCTTCTCATACTTGTCCTTGAGTCGGGGGATTATCTTTGAGAGCAGAACGCCTCCGTAGCCGATAGAAGCATAGAAATCGTCGAGTGTCTCACAGTTGTGGCGCTTGAAGTCGTCCTCAAGAAAGGCTGTATACTCGGATTCGGGGAGGTTTATGCGATGACGCTTGAACTCGCGCTCGAGCTCCGCCTTACCCTCGATGATGTTTTCTTCACGACGCTCCTTCTTGAACCATGAACGTATCTTTGAACGGGCTTCGTTGGTCTGAACGATGTTGAGCCATGCTCGGTTCGGACCTTTTTCCGGATCCTTGCTCGTGATTATCTCGCATATCTGACCGGTCTGGAGCTTGTAGTCGAGCGGAACTATTCTTCCGTCGACCTTTGCGCCGGTGGTCTTGTGACCTATTTCGGTGTGGATACGGTAAGCGAAGTCAATAACGGTCGAATTGATCGGTAGACTCACAGACATTCCCTTGGGAGTCATTACAACTATATCCTCGGGATCAAGATCGGTCTTGATTATGCGGACGATCTCCTCAACGTCGTCTGAGGTCTGCTGAGACTCGATGACCTGACGCACCCAGGCGAGACGCTGTTCCATTTTGTCTCTGCCCTGTATACCCTCCTTGTACTTCCAGTGCGCAGCGATACCGTATTCGGCAGTTTCGTGCATATCCCATGTGCGTATCTGCACCTCAAACGGGATACCCTCCTTGCCGAGAACAGTCGTGTGCAGGGACTGGTACATATTTGACTTCGGTGTGGAGATATAGTCCTTGAAGCGGTTTGGCAGGGGACGGAACATATCGTGTATGAGGCCGAGTACATTGTAGCACTCAGCAATAGTTGAAACGATGATCCTTACGGCATATTTGTCGTAGATCTCGTCGATGTTCTTGTGGTTGATGAATATCTTGCGGTAGATGCTGTAAACGCTCTTGACTCTGCCGTCTATCTGAGGCGGCTGAGCGAATTCCTCGGAGCTGAAACGCTGAGCGATACGTTTTTTGATAGTCTCGATGAAGGCTTCACGCTCTTCCTTTTTGTTTTCGAGGATATGCTCGATCTCAGAGTATGCGTACGGATCGAGGTAGTGGAAGGCGAGATCCTGAAGCTCCTCCTTTATCGCCATGATACCGAGGCGGTGAGCGATAGGAGCGTAGATATTCATAGTTTCAAGGGCGGTATTACGCTGTTTGTCGAGGGGGCGGTACTTGAGAGTACGCATATTATGGAGACGGTCGCAGAGCTTGATTATCATAACTCTGATGTCCTGAGACATAGCAAGAAGTATCTTGCGGATATTCTCAGCCTGCTGTTCCTCACGGCTGAAGATCGGTATCTTGCTCAGTTTGGTGACGCCGTCAACGAGCATGGCAACGTCCTGACCGAAGCGTTTCTTGAGGTCATCAAGAGTGGCTGGAGTGTCCTCAACTACGTCGTGCAGGAGGGCAGCGCAGATAGTATCTGTGTCCATACCGAGCTCGAGCAGTATATATGCAACAGCGAGCGGGTGTATGATATAGTCCTGACCGGAGGAACGCTTCTGTCCCTCATGAGCCTTAGCGGCGAATTCGTAAGCCGAGATTATCTTGCTCAGGTCGTACTGCTTATCGTCGGTGAGTATCTTCTGGATTATCATTTCGATAGTGAAATCGTCCTTATAGTCAGGTATCTCACTGAGGTATTTCTCCGGATCTGCCGGAACAGCCGTATCCGGTATGAAGAGCTCGACCTCATTTTTGCCTGTATTAGGCGTTTTCATATCATCAGACATAAATATTCCCCCTGAAACAAATATTCGTCACTTTATATGCTCCCGGAGCGAAACGAGTACGGGAGCGCTGTTGAGATCAGCTTTCTGGCTGACTTTAACTCTTGAAACGGTTGAGTCCGCTGACGAAAAGCGTATCAGACCGAGCTGTCTGAGAGCTTCGAGTGCAGCGTTGAATTTGCAGTAGTTTATGCGCGGATCTCCGAGTCTGAGGAAAAGGGTATCCGTGCAGATACCGCCGTCGGGAATACCCTTGTAGATCTGAACGACGTCGTTTCGTTCGGGAAGCATACTCGGGTAGTAGTTGACCGGAAGCTGTTCACTGCGTATGAATGACTCAAAAGCGGACATAGCCGCAAAGTATCTGCTCTGCTCGAAGGCGCTCGGGCGCATATCACGCACCACAACGCTTATATCTGTGCTGCCGCGGAATTCGTTGATGCCAAGCGTCACGATAAGGTCGCAGCTGTCGCCTTTGCTGACGATGAGCGACTGTGGCGGAGTTCTGAACATAAGCGCGTCGAAGCTGCTGTAACCGAGCTTGAGACGCAGTTTGGAATGAGCACCGTTTGAGAGCGGGATTATGTCAATGACCTGTGCACCGCCTATGTAGAAGAGTGGGCGTTCGTTGTCGGCGCCGAAAGGTTCGAGAGCGGAAAGTCCCTTGATGTTTTCGACGGTCAGTTCCTGCGGAGTTACGGCAGAGTCGGCTGAGACAGTCATAACAGGCATTATCCTGTGGTTTTCAGCGGCATATTTCTCAATGAGCTGCCTGAACTCCTTTGCTTTGCCGGGCTTGAGAGTGAAGCCGCCTGCACCGGGGTGGCCGCCGAATTTTTCAAGCACGTCAGAAGCGTATGTGAGAGCCTCGAATACGGAGAATTCGCCGAAGGAACGTGCCGAGCCTCTGATCTCGCCGTCCTGTTCGGAGGCTATGAAGCATGGCTTACCGAACTGTTCCATAATGCGCGAGGCAACTATGCCGATAACGCCGTGATGCCAGTTTTTGCCGCATAGGAAAATGGTCCTGCCGCGGATAAGGAATGGATCATTATCTATCATTTTGTAAATATCGGAAATAATTTCGTTCTCGGCAGCTTTGCGCTCGTTGTTGAGAGCGTTCAGTTCCTGAGCCGCTGAAAGAGCTTCGTCGTAGTCCTCACACAGGAAGAGTTCCGCAGCCTGTTTCGGAGAACCAAATCTGCCGGCAGCATTGATGCGGGGAGCTATGCCGAAGCCTATCGACTGCGAATCAACGGCTTTTTCAGCAAGTCCGCAGACCTCCTTGAGGGCAATGAGTGCAGGGCGGTCAGAGTTGTTTATGAGCTCCAGACCGTAGGAAACGAGGAAGCGGTTTTCACCGGTAAGGCTGACAATATCGGCAACAGTAGCGATAGCTGCAAGGTCGCCGAACTGTTCGAGCGCCATGGTATAGTCACCGCCGTCGAGAGCTGCAATGAGCTTGAGAGCAATGCCTGCACCGCACATATATTTGAAAGGGGAGAAGCAGTCGTGTCTGTGAGGATCGACGACGGCTTCCGCTTTGGGAAGCTCTTCACCCTGCTGGTGGTGGTCAGTGATGACCAGCTTCATACCGAGCTCATAGGCGTACTGGGCTTCCTCGACAGCCGAGATGCCGTTATCAACTGTGATGATAAGCTGAACTCCGTCAGCAGCTATCCTGTCGAGAGCGGTTTTGTTCAGACCGTATCCTTCAGAGCGTTCAGGGATATAGTATGTGACATCTGCGCCGGTCTCGAGAAGGTAGGAGTATAGAATGACTGTTGACATAATGCCGTCGCAGTCATAATCGCCGTAAACGCAGATACGTTCGCCGGAGTCAATAGCGTTATTTATAGTATCGGCAGCTTTCTGCATATCCTTTATGAGAAAAGGATCGGAGAGCTCGCCGGCATCAAGGCTCTCAGCAACGGAATCCGGTGAGGAATAGCCTTTCTGCGCAAGAGAAGCGGCAGTCAGTGAGGTGACGCCGCAGTTAAGCATCAGCTTTGAAACGATCTTTCTGTCAGGAACACCGACAGTCCACTTTTTCATATAGCAGCTCCTAAAAAAGATATATACATTTATTATAACAGATTTTGCGTGATTTTTCAATAGCAAGCAATAAATTTTGATTTTTTTGTAATATTTTGCAGGTTTATAGATAAAAAGCCCGTGAAATACACATTCACGGGCTATTCGCTGTTCAGCAGATGCTCTCGAGCTTTACGCGGAGTTTCTTTATTATCTTTTTTTCGAGTCTTGATATGTAGGATTGAGAGATGCCTATCTGTTCGGCGACTTCCTTCTGAGTTTTTTCCTTGCCGTCGATGAGCCCGAAGCGCATTTCCATTATCTCGCGTTCGCGGTCGCATAGCTCGGAAACTGCTCCTCTTATCATTTCGCGTTCGGCTTCTGTTTCGATGCCTTTGTTGACGATGTCGTCGTCCGTACCGAGAATGTCGGAGAGGAGGAGCTCGTTGCCATCGTAGTCAACGTTCAGCGGCTCGTCGATAGAGAGGTCGTTGCGATACTGTGAGGATTTGCGCAGGAACATCAGTATCTCGTTTTCAATACAGCGTGAAGCGTAGGTGGCGAGCTTGATGTTTTTGGTGGGACAGAAGGTGTTGACAGCTTTGATGAGACCTATCGTGCCGATAGATACGAGGTCCTCGATACCTATGCCTGTGGACTCGAACTTCTTCGCAATATAGACTACGAGCCGCAGATTATGTACGATAAGGCAGTTCCTTGCTTCCTGATCGTTCTCGCTCAGCCGGACGAAAACTTCCTCTTCCTCCTGACGTGTGAGCGGCGGCGGGAGTGTATCCGAGCCGTTAATGTAGTCTATGCGTGAGGCGAGTTTTTTTCTGATGTCTCTGAGAATTTTTCTGATGATGTTCATAATAGTCTCCTTATTTTTGGATTTCAAGCTCTAATATTTCAGCAGGACCGGGTTGAAGATAGCTTTTCCGGAGCAGTTTCCGAGCCCGATGAGAGCATCGACAGGCTTGCGTTCACCGCTGACGCCGTTGACTATGAGCACTTCGTCAGGGCGGAATACAGGCATAAGTCCGGAAGCTGCCACGGTGCTGCACGGTATCAGTCTGACTCCTCGCGGGAGCTTTCCTTCCGTGACGGCAGCCATTTCCGGAAAACTGCTGCTGTCACAGACGATGACCGGTGAGCCGGAAAAGAAGTCGACAAGGGAATTGCCTGTGTCAGCGAGTCCGGCGAGCTCAACAACTCTGTCCCTGCTGCGGATAATCACCCGGTAGGAGCCTGTCTGCGGTGAAAAGCGGTCGAGGAAGTATCTTGCGGCGTAAACAGCAGCGTAGAGAGCGGCAGTCGTTACTACGAGTATCATAAGTGAAAAATCTATGTAGAAGTAAGAGTTGTTGAAGTGGACTCTCCCGGCAGCCAACATCGGATAGACCGCATACATCAGACCAGCGAGAATGAAGTTCGCGGCAAAGAAAGCACCGGTGTTTATCAGCAGGCGGACACGTCCGTGAAATCCGAAAGCCGCAGCGGTTATGGTGAAAGCTGCAAAGAGTCTCACCAGCACTGCAACGACAGGCGGCAGTTCGGGCGCGAGTATCAGCAGGGAATAGAGGCTGCCGTAGACCGAAGCTGCGGCACATCGGAGATTTTTCAGCGGCGAGTGAGTCAGACCGGCGGCAGTACGCAGCAGGAAAAAGTTCACATAGAGATTGAGTACGATGAGAACGTCGATGTATATCGTCTGCACAGCTTGCCTCCTTAGAGCTTACTGGTATAATTATATTCCGTGAGGGCTGCGGAATATGTCGGAATGTGCGCGGAGACAAAAAAAGCAGAGCCGAAGCTCTGCTCATGTGATTTATTACTTAAAAAAGAACGGGAGTGTTGCACCGATTGCCATAATTATTGCCATAATGAGCATAATAACTCTCATTGCGGTCTTACGAGTATCCTTTTCGGGCTTCTTATCAGCCATAGCTGCACCTCCTTAGTGCTTATTTTTAGCGCGTTTTTTGCGGTTGGGGATATAGTCCTTGAATTTATCGCCGTGTTTGCGTGAACCGTATGCGGCTTTCTTACGGTCAAACTTGGGCTTGTCGTCCGGACGCGGGCGGCTGTAATGGGACTTCGATGACTTGCCGTCCCATAGCTTTACAGTGACCTGCTGACCGTTTATCTTCATAGGGTTTGTGCTTTCGAGAATGTAGTCTGTCTCGGCAGCCGGTATTTCGACTGTTGTGTGGTCGTCGAATATGTCGATCTTTCCGAAATCCTTGCCGGACATTCCGGTAGCGTCAACGAGAGCGCCGAGAATGAAGTTCGGAGCTATCCTGCGGCTTCTGCCGATGCTGATATCAACCTTGACGGTCTTGGCACCGTTTCTGCTGCGGAGCGGTTTAGGACGGTCGAATTCGGGGATAGAGCCGAGATTAGCCTGAAGAGTTTTTGTGAGCAGTCTCGCAGCGGCTTCGCGGTAGTCGATACCCATTGAAGCAAGGCGGTCGATGACCTCATAAGCGCTGTGTATAGCCTCAGCTTCGGAAACCTCTTTGATGGAAGCCTCTGTTTTCATAGCGATGATGCCTTCCTTGTCGGGGAGGGGAAGCTGTGTGATATCAGCCTTGATGTAGCGCGAGATCTGCTGGAGCTCGTAGAACTGCCTTCTTCCGCTTATGAGTGTATATGCGGTACCTGTTCTTCCGGCTCTGCCTGTACGGCCTATACGGTGTATGTAATACTCGTTATCCTGCGGCAGATCGTAGTTGAAAACTGCGTCGATACCGCTGACGTCGATGCCTCTCGCTGCAACATCTGTTGCGACGAGAATATCAGTAGCCTTATTCTTGAAGCTGTTCATTACCTGTGTGCGCTGAGCCTGCTTCATATCACCGTGCAGACCAGCGGCGCGGAAACCGTTTTTCTGGAGCTCCTCGGTGAGCTGATCGACCATTGCCCTTGTGTTGCAGAAAACCATTGCTGACGAGGGCGAGTATGCTGTCAGGAGCAGCCTTAGAGCGTCAGTCTTTCTGCCCATAGCGACCTCGAAGTAATACTGTTCTATAAGAGAGACTGTTCTCTGCGGAGCCTTGATCTTGATGTGTACGGGATCGTGCTGGAATTTCTCGGTAATGGCAAGTATCTCCGGAGGCATTGTCGCAGAGAAGAGGACGGTCTGTCTGTCTGCCGGAGCTTCTGAGAGTATAGTCTCGATGTCCTCGCGGAAGCCCATATTGAGCATCTCATCGGCTTCGTCGAGGATAGCGCAGCGGAGCCCGTCGAGCTTGAGTGTACGTCTGCGCATATGGTCCATAACACGTCCGGGAGTTCCGATGACGATGTTCGCACCGCGTTTCAGCTCGAATATCTGCTTTTCCATGCTTGCACCGCCGTAGACCGCACAGGCTTTGACGGAGCGCTTGTGCTTGGCGAATTTGCGTATCTCCTCGTAAGCCTGGAGCGCGAGCTCTCTTGTCGGGCAGAGTATTAGGACTGCCACGGTGCGCTTGTCGGCATTAGTAATGCTCTCAACTGCCGGTATGCCGAAAGCGGCAGTCTTGCCGGTGCCGGTGTTGGAACGTCCAACAACGTCGCGTCCCTGGAGAAGAACAGGGATACTTTTTTCCTGTATCTCGGTCATTTCGGTGAAGCCGAGCTCGTCCACCGCCTGAAGTATTTCCTGAGACAGGTTCAATTCATTAAACTGCATTATTTATCCTTTCAAAAACACGTTAATAATACTATGATACCACAAACTGAGCAAAACGTCAAGCCTGAACTTCAGCCATTCTCAAACAAATGTTTCTTGACAAATCTGCATATTTAAGTTATAATATCAACAGAATATTTTATACAGAAAAGAGGTGCTTGTATGGATAATAAAGCAATGCACAGAATAAGCTATGGACTCTATGTCGTTACCGCATTTATGGACGGTCAGGACAACGGCTGCATAACCAACACCGTTGCGCAGGTCACTTCCAAGCCTAACCGGATAAGTGTCACAGTGAACAAGAGCAACTTTACCCACGAAATGATACAGAATACCGGAAAATTCGCCGTTTCCGTCATAAGCAAGGCAGCGGACTTTGCCCTGTTCAGGCATTTCGGCTTCCAGACCGGGCGCGAGGTGGATAAATTTGCCGGATTTACAGACTGCGAAAGAGTTTCCAACGGGAGAATGATAGTCACTAAGGGAACTAATGCGTGGATAGCTGCAAAGGTTGAAAAAAGCGTTGATCTCGGCTCCCATACGATGTTCATTGCTGATGTGACTGATATGGAGGTGCTTGACCAGACACCGTCCTGCACCTATGAATACTACCTCAGCGACATTAAAACGAAACCGCAGGAGGTCGGAACGACTCCCGAAGGACAGACTATCTGGCGCTGTGTGATATGCGGCTATGAGTATGTTGGGGACGAGCTGCCGGACGATTTCATCTGTCCGCTCTGCAAGCACCCTGCGTCTGATTTTGAGAAGATCGTTCCGGGAGGTGAGAGTTCAAAGCCTGAAACGAAAGGTGCTCCTGCATCTGACGGAAAGCAGGTCTGGCGCTGTACGCTCTGCGGCTACGAATATGAAGGCGATGAACTGCCGGAGGACTATGTTTGTCCGATATGTGGAGTGGGCGCAGAAGATTTTGAAAGAGTTTAGATTGAAAAGAGCAGCTTTGGCTGCTCTTTTTTTCGTAAAGTATTGACATTCTGAGTGCCGCCTTGTATAATATAGTTACAAATACATATAAATGGGGTGATTTCTTGAAAAACTTTTATCCAAAACAACTATTGGCGATTTGCTCTGCTGTCTGTATAGCGGCAGCGTCAATACCGTCAGCGGCACCCGTTACTGCAAATGCGGTGACGCGGAACGGCGAAGTCTCCAGCGTAGGTACTGAAAAAGGCTTTGCGCAGATACGCGGCGACGATGCAGTCGTCAAGTACGACTCAAAGCTGAAATCGAACGTGCTTCGTCTGAACGGTGGAGGTTTCGGTGAAGGCTGGTTACAGCTGCCGGCAATGCTTGACAATTCGTGCAAGGACGGCTTTACATTCTCGATGAAGTTTGCGCTGGACGGCGACACGAGCAGCTATTCAAGGCTGTTCCAGTTCTCGACAGTGCCGTTCGGCACGGGACTCACATCGTCCTATTCCTCACCGGACCTCTCAGTCGATGTGAATGACAAGAGCGTTTTCCGGGCAAGTATATTTGCCGGAAAATCGCGTAATACCGACAATGATAAGAAGCACAGGGCGATATTCGGACTCGATGCGGCTCCCGACAAGGACGTATGGCACGACCTCTCAGTTGTCTATAAGCCTGACGGAACGTCATACTACATCGACGGCAAGCTCGTTACATACGAAGCCGAGACGGCTGATGCAGCGACTGCGAGCCTTTTCAGCGAAGGGCTGCTTCCCTCATATATTTACGGCGCTATCGGACATTCCCTCTACTCCGACAATGATCTCAAGGCAAGCATTGACGATGTGGCGTTCTTCAACAAACCGCTCTCAGCCGCTCAGATCGCTGATCTGCCCATGAACGAAGCAAAGTACCTCTTTGACTTTGAAGTTTATGCGGCAACGGACATCGCTTTGCCTGAAACTGCTAAAACCCTCAGCGGCACAACTATCACAAGTATCCCGGAACTCATGACTCTCTCTCCGGACGGAACTATTATTACAAAGTTCTGGAAGGACTCTTCCGGCGGTTACTATTATTCAGTACACAAGAACACCTCCGGTGAGAGCGAGACAGTTGTTGAGCCCTCTAAGCTCGGACTTGTCACGACTTCCGAAGACCTTTCTACCGGCTTTGCTGAACCTCCCTCGGCAACTGAGGTGGTGCGTGACGAAGCGTACACGATGCCCTTCGGAAAGCACAGCCATTTCCGCGACCATTGCAGCGAGATAACCTTCCCGCTCAGGAAGGACAAGTCCATACTCAACGTGACCATGCGCGTTTACGATGACGGCGTCGGACTAAGATACACACTCGATCACGGCGCGACGATAAAAAGTGAAGAAACTCAGGTAATATTCCCTGACAACAGCGTATTCTGGGGCAATATGCCCAATGCGACCTATGAATGGGACATGGTCGAGATAACCTCGAAGAAGATGAACGACGCATGGGCTGACTACTCCTGCCCGCTGACCGGAAAGCTCTCGGATACCTGCTGGGTAACGCTTTCAGAGGCGAACGTTTTCAATGAGGAGGAGCCCTATTGTGCAGGCTGTGTTTCTACAACAGGCGGAAGCCGTGCATTGAAGTGGAAGTTCGGTGTCAAGACGACGACCGTTAAGATGTCGGCGTCGTTCCATACTCCGTGGAGAGCTATCGTCATAGGTGACGACCTCAACGAAATGGCTTCGAGTGACCTTATCCAGAACCTCAATCCTCCGTCAGTCCTTGACGATATAAGCTGGGTGAAGCCCGGAAAGAGTGCCTGGTCATGGTGGAGCAGCAGCTCAGATTCGCCTATCGAATACCACACGCAGAAGGACTACATCGACTTTGCAGCTCAGAATGGCTGGACGTCGGTCTGCCTTGACTTCGGCTGGGCACTATGGGACGACAGCGAGGCAAAGGTCAAGGAGCTCTGCGACTATGCGGCAGAGCGCGGGATAAACATATACCTCTGGTACGGCGTTAACAATAAGGGGCATTCAGGCTACAAGGACAGCAAGGGCAATCCTGCCTATCCGTATTACTCTCTCCTTGACGAGGCAACTATCGTCCGCGAGTTCGAGCGTATCGCCGGACTTGGCGTCAAGGGCGTAAAGGTCGATTACTATGAGAGCGACACTCAGGAGACTATGAAGCAGATGCAGATGTGCGCCGAGACCGCTGCAAAGAACCACATAATGGTACTTTTCCACGGCTGTACTCTCCCGAGAGGTGAGAGCCGCACATATCCGAACATCGTGTCATATGAAGCCGTAAACGGTACCGAGTATTACAAGTGGTTTGACCACCCGACTCTCGAGAACCGCGTTTCCTATACTTTTACGAGAAATGTAGCTGGTTCGGCAGATTTTACCCCTACCGGAACTCCGATAGACGGCATCAAGGCAACAGCAGGTTTTGCCCTTGCAGACGTCGTTACTATCGAGTCAGGCATACAGCACTTTGCTCATTCTGTATATACCTATGAAGGCTCATCAGCACTTCCGATGCTGAACGACGTTCCTGTTGTATGGGACGATATGAAGGTGCTTGACGGCTATCCGATGCAGTTCAACGTGACCGCGAGAAGAAACGGAAACGACTGGTATATAGGTGCTTCGACTATAAGCTCGCGAACAGTGAACATCAGACTCTCTGACCTCGTAAGCAGCGGCAACTGGGACGCTTATATCTTTGCCGATAACAAGGACGGAAGCGATCTCGAAGTGACCGTGCAGAAGGGACTTACCTCAGAGGACGTCATCACAAGAAATCTCCTGCCGAACGGCGGCTTTGTCATCAAGCTGACGCAGAACGGTATGAAGCTGACAACTCCATACACCAATTACAGGAGCTATGAAGCTGAAAACGCAAAGCTCTCCGGAAAGGCGGTCGCTACAACCGGCAAGGACGCAAAGTACTGCTCGAACGACGCTTTTGTCGGATACATCGGCGGCGGAGCCGACAACACGGTAACCTTCAGCAACGTCAATGTGGACAAAGCCGGAAAGTACACGCTCAGGATATATTATCTGGCAGGCGAGTCGAGAGACCTTTCAGTTGACGTAAACGGAGAATTCGTATCTACGCTCAAGGGACTCTATGCGAACAAGGGCGACTGGAAGGGTATCCGTGCCGTTAATGTTGATGTTGAGCTGAATAAGGGAGACAATACCGTCAAGCTCTACAACAACAACGCCTACGGACCGAACGTTGACAGGATAGCTGTTGCGATCCCGGATACTCAGATAAAGGGCGATGTTAACGCTGACGGAACATTCAGCATCGCAGACCTCGTTCTTACAAGGAAGTGGCTGCTTGTTTCAGAGGGAACAAAACTGGTCAACAGAAAGGCTGCTGATATGAATGAGGACGGCAAGATAAACGTTTTCGACTATATCCTCATGAAGCGTCAGATAGTTGATACCAGAAATAACTGAACAAAACAAAAACGGTACCGCTCTGCGGTACCGTTGCTTTATATCAGAGTTATCAATAACCGAAATATTCGTAGATATCCTTTTTACCGAAGCTCGAGAGGTATGTGAAGTAGTTGAGAACGTAAGAAGCATCGCTTGCAGAAATATAGCCGTCTCCGTCAACGTCGGCAGCGATCATCTGAGCTTCACTGAGACCGCTGGGCTTGTTGGAGGAAACCAAAGTGTATGCTCTGAGGATTGATGAAGCATCATCAGCTCTATAAACACCGTCACCGTCAATGTCACCGAGGATACGGTCTGAAACAGCGATATTGAGGGGTTCAGCGTCCTTCTGAGCAGGATTGGGACTGAGGCTCTTATCAGAACCGTCGTTGAGAGAGAGTCTGCTCATCATGGTCTTTTCAGATGAAACAAAAGGC
Source organism: uncultured Ruminococcus sp. (assembly GCA_900318825.1). GTDB lineage: Bacteria > Bacillota > Clostridia > Oscillospirales > Ruminococcaceae > Ruminococcus. Next base: position 12,337 of record ONMB01000015.1, on the reverse strand, counting down.
TCATCGCTCGTATAGAACTTGATAGGGTGAATGCCTATCGGGATATCGGAAGGGATAGTTGCATTGAAAACTGCAAACGGATAGGAGTCCGATTTTTCGCCGTTTAGAGTGAAGGGCTTTACTGATAAGCCGGAGGAATATGTGACGGACATAAAATTGCTGTCATCATAGGAGATAATTCCGGGAATTGAATTATATGCGCGTTTATTGTCGCCGGACTGGGGATCCTTGAGGCCGGAGAGTTTTATACTCTTGTCAGTTGAGTCCCACAGCGCGATCATATAGAAGAGCTGCTTCTTGGTATCGCTGACATACGAGCCGATATTGAAGGAAATATCGGCTTTGCCATTGATGTCTTTTGAGTTGATGTAAACTCTTCTGTTGCTCTGAGGGTGAATGCCGTCTGCCTTTGAAGCCTTGAAATACATCTTAGGGCAGTAGGAAGGCGTACTTGCAGCACTTGTGCTGAATGAAGCCAGAAGTGTGAATGCTGATACAGCTGATACAGCTAAGGAAACTAATTTTTTCATTTATTATCACCTCGTGTTTTGTAATTCTGAAATAGCTTTGCGGAACGAATTCAGATAAGCTCAGTCATTCTGAGAACTACATCTGCAACTCGTCTTGCAGCGATCTTTTCAAATTCATCAAAGGACATCGCACCCTCATCGTCAGCGTTGTCTGATATGCAGCGAACGCTTACGAAAGGCATTTTGTTGAGGAAGCAGCAGTGTCCGACAGCCGAGCTCTCCATATCAACGGCATAGGGCGAGAAGGCTTTCTGTATAGACTCCTTGACCTCGTTGCTGGAAATGAAGGCTTCTCCGGATACTATTCTTCCGCGGAAGGACTTGACGGACTGCTCGCCGCAGACCTTTTCAGCAGTCTCGATGAGCTTTGCGTCGGATTTGTAGATACCGCAGTAGGGCGGGTAATCGTTCAGGAAGTGGAGGTCGAGGTCGTGCGGGAGAACTTCCGTTGAAATAACGATGTCGCAGACCTTGACAGCAGCGTTCATACCGCCTGCGATACCTGCATTGATAACGCAGTCCGGCTTGAAATTGTCGATAGCAGCCTGTACGCAGACCGCTGCATTTACCTTGGCGATACCGCAGCAGGCGTTTATGAGAGTCTTGTCCTTGTACTTGTTTATGTAGAAGTCAAATCCCGAAAAATGCTTGATCTCGGCTTCACCGAGTGCTGCGCGTATATCTTTAAGTTCTGAAGGCATTGCGCCGACTATAAAAATAGTATTCATATAAAAATGCTCCTTATTACTATAATATAGACATTATAGCACAAATTTCTGCTCAAATCAAGAGGAAAATCTTTATTTCTGATATTTCGGTATTTCACTTGACAAAAAGGTAAAAATATGTTATAATGCGTTCAAGTAAAGTGCTGTTCACTCGACCGACTGACTTAAGCAATTTTACGGAGGATGGAATTATGAATAATACTATTGTACACGAAAGCATGAAAATGCGCAGGCTGCGGCGAGCTGTCGAAGTTTCTGCGGATATGTTCCTGAAGAACGGCTTCGACAGTGTAAAAATGTCCGACATCGCTGATGAGAGCGGCGTGGGAGTTGCAACTCTTTACCGCTATTTCGGCACGAAGACAGGTATAGTCATTGCGTCTATGACTCATCTCTGGAATAAGCTGAACGAGATGTTCAGCGGCGTATTCGAGTCATCTGTATTCGTTTCGCAGACTGGTCTCAAGCAGGTCAAGGACCTTATGCGTATGTATATCGTTCTCTTTGAGGCTCACAAGGACTTTATGCGCCTTCTCGGAGAGTTTGATCTTATGATAATCAAGGATGATGTTCCGCGCGATCAGCTTTCTGAATATGAGAAGTCAATAATGAACTTCTTTGAAACATATGATGCTGCCTGCAAGATAGGTATCGCAGACGGTACTATCCGCGATGACATTGATCTCAAGCTCTTCTATCTCTCTTACGGACACGCTCTCATGGAGCTCACAAAGAAACTGATAAAGGGCGAGATACTGCCATCGGACAATTTCTCAGAGGGTTCAAGGGAACTCGAGATGCTCATAGATACAGCAGTCGAGTACCTCAGGAAAAGATAATTATTGCGACACTAAAAAAGCAGACGCACCGGCGTCTGCTTTTGTTTTATTTTACGGAACGCTTTGCAGCGATCTCTTTTTCGAGTTTTTCGGCTCTGAGGAGAGCTGTGTCGATATGGTCGCAGAAATTCTCCTTGCCGACGTGGTCGATGAAGCCTGCCTTTGACATTGCCTTCATAGGCTGCTCGTTGACGTGTGAGAAGATGACCTTGATGCCGCGTTTCTGACAGCGTTTGACGATGTTCCTGAGCTCCTCAACGCCGGTCGCGTCGATCGCGGGAACGTTACGCATACGGATACAGAGAATGTCAAACTTCTTATCGTCCAGCACATAGCCGAACTTGTCGGAAGCCGCAAAGAACATAGGACCGTTTATCTCGTATACTCTTGTGTTTTCGGGGATCTTCTTGAGAGAGATGTTATCGGGATCAGTGTCCTCATCGTCAGTGATGTCGATCCAGTTATGAGCTTCGGTAACGTCAGCCATACGCTTCATAAAGAGGAGCGAAGCAAGTACAAGACCAACGCCGATAGCGACAACGAGGTCGAAAACAACGGTGAATATCAGCGTTACGAACATTACGAGTATGTCACTCTTAGGAGCAGTCTTGATAGTGTTGCGGATATTCTTCCAACCGCACATATTATAGGCAACTACGAATAGGATAGCAGCGATAGTCGGCATGGGGATATTCTTCGCATAGGGCATAAGTGATACGAGAATGAGGAGCACTACGATAGAGTGGACTATACCTGCGATAGGAGTACGTCCGCCGTTCTTGACGTTAGCGGCAGTACGGGCGATAGCACCGGTAGCCGGTATGCCTCCGAAGAAAGCTGAACCGATGTTGGCAGTACCCTGAGCGATGAGTTCCATGTTCGAGCGGTGCTTTGAACCGATCATACCGTCGGAAACGACGCAGGAGAGAAGTGACTCAACAGCTGCGAGAACTGCGATAGTAACAGCGTTTGGCATAAGAGCCTTGATCTTTGCGAATGAGACGCCGGGAGCTGAGAACTTGGGGGGTGCTGAAGAGATAGAGTAGAGGTCGCCGATAGTGTTTACGTTTATATCAGCGATCTTGACGAGTGCCGAACAGGCGAGCACGGCAATGAGTGAAGCCGGTATCTTTTCGAGCTTCTTAGGCCACAGAATGAGTATAGCAAGGGAAATGCAGCCGACGAGCAGTGCCCAGCCGTTTGTAGTGTCGATGAAGAGACCGATCGCCTTCAGCTTGTCAACAGTCTCAACAGGAGAAGTCAGACCGAGCTTATCCTCCATAACCTCGCTGTCATAGGTAAGACCAAAGAAGTCCTTTATCTGACCGACGAGGATAGTTACGGCGATACCAAACGTAAATCCGGAGGTTATAGTTCCGGGAATGTATTTGATGAGGGCGCCGAAACGGCATAAGCCCATGATTATCATAAGGATACCGGCTATAATTGTGGAAATTACCAGACCGTCCATGCCCTCCGAGGCGACGATACCGGCAACGATAGTCGCAAATGCGGCGGTAGGACCGGCTATCTGAACGCGGCTCCCTCCGAGGAGAGAAACCAGAAATCCGGCAACTATCGCGGTATAGAGTCCCTGTTCAGGACCAACACCAGATGCGAGTGCGAGCGCTATGGAAAGCGGCAGTGCGATTATCGCAACGATAACACCGGCGACAACGTCCTTGATGAACTGTTCCTTTGAATAATTCTTCATGACCGAGATAAGTTTCGGTTTTAGTTTTTCTTCGGTCGGCTTTACAGCTTTCGACTCCATTTCAATACCCTCTTTTTACTGATATAGTTGATATAAGCGCGAACGCGCGATTACAATTATACTACTGAAATAAGGCGAATTCAAGTGGATCTGCGAAATTTGTCACATTATCCATAATATTGGCGGTGATTTAAGTATAAATATGTTTTCTGACAACGGAAAAGCCGGACGCGAAGTCCGGCTTTGTTAATATGCAAGTTCACATTTTGCTTTGGAATGAATATAATGATACCAAGCGGCTCATACATCGGCGATGTTGACGAGAACACCGTACTCAGATATGTCGATATTGCCAAAGGAGGGCTTGAGTCCGTCACGCGGACAGCCAGCACTTCCGGGATTGAAGAGCCATGTACCGTCCTCATAGGCTTCAAATCTCTCGTGCGTATGACCGAATAAGATAATGTCGCAGCCGTTTTCGCGGGCGATATACTTGAGATGTTCGAGGGAGCTTCTTACGCCGAATTTATGACCGTGGGTGGCATAGATCTTATGCTCGCCAGCCTCGAGAATGAAGAAATCGGGACTGAGACTGTCGTAGTCACAGTTACCGGCGACATGGATTATTTTAGGTGCGAGATCAGGGTGAGAGGTAACGAATCGATCGAGCTCTTCTTCGCCGTCTCCGAGGTGAAATATCCAGTCAGCGTCGGTATTCCGCATAATAACGCTTTCGAGGTTTTTATAGTCACCATGGGTGTCAGAAATAACAATAATACGCATAATTATGCTCCTGAAAAAGATGTTATAAACATTATAACACAGATAAATTAAAAAATCAATAGTTTACAGTCACATAATAAGAATTTATGGAGGCAGGTATGAATAATAATAGTATTGATCCGAAGAAGCTGAACGGACTGCTTGGAGTGGTCAGCAAGAAGATCGGGGTACCGCCGGAGCAGCTCCGGAGCGAGCTCGAAGCCGGAAAATTTGACAGTGCGCTTGCAGCTATGAACAGCCGTGACGCGGCGAAGTTCCGGCAGGCTGTGAGCAATCCGGGACTTGTCGAGAAGATGATGAGCACACCTCAGGCGAAGGCTCTCTACAAGAAGCTGTCCGGGGAAAAATAGGGCTTTCTGAGAAAATAGGTGAGATGAATTGGACGATATAATGGGAAAGCTCGAGGGGCTGCTGTCCGACGAGGAAAGCGTGAAGCAGCTTGCCGAGCTCGCGCAGATGTTCATAGGGGAGAGCGGTGGTGAAGAGGGCGGCAGTATGCCGGATATGGAGTCGGTGATGAAGCTGACCGGGCTCGTGGGAGCATTCTCGCAGAGCGACAGCAATTCCGAGCTGCTTCTCGCTCTGAAACCTCATCTCAGCGCCGAAAGGCAGAAAAAGGTCGATAAAGCCATAAAGCTGCTCAGGCTGATAGCCGTATGGAATATAGCTAAGGAAAACGGGCTGCTCGACAACATAATTTAGCGGAGGGAGGCAGCCTGATGGCGGTATATGACAACTGTCAGATGAACAGAATGAGGCAGGAAGCGATAAGGCGTTCACAGGAGATGCACAGTCGGGCTGCCCATTATACTCAGGGCGGTGACAGGGCGGACAGAGCTCCGCAGCCGGAAAAGGCTCCGGCGTCACAGACTGCTTCCGGGGGATTGCTCAGTGAGATAACGGGAAGTCTTGACGGCGACCGTCTGCTCATCGGAGCGCTGCTTCTTCTGATGCTGAAAGAGGGCAGGGATATGCGCCTGATACTTGCCCTCGGATACATATTGCTCTGAGGTGAGGGAATGGACACTAAAACGATATTTGCAGCTGTATGCGGTGCGGCGGTCCTGACGATGCTGCTGTACTATCTGCGGCGTGAACACAGAATGAGGACCTTCCTGTTCGGTTCGCTGACCGGGATAACGGCTCTGCTGATACTGAATGAGTACGGCGGGAGGTTCAGCTCACAGCTGCCTCTGAATGTTTTCAACATTGCCGGCAGCACAGTTCTGGGAGTGCCGTTTGTTACAGTGCTTGTGCTGCTGAAAATTTTGTGAATTTTCAGTAAAAATTTCACAAAAATACTTGAAATATTAAGCTGAATGTGTTAAAATTAAGTTACAGGAGGTGGAATATGAACGCCATTGATATAATTAATAAAACTAAACACTCGCAGATACTTACTCATGAGGAGATATCGTGGCTGGTAGCAAGCTATACAAGCGGCGAAATACCGGACTATCAGATGTCAGCGTGGCTCATGGCAGTGTGCCTGAACGGCCTCACCGAGGAGGAAACACTTGCCCTTACATATGCTATGCGCGACAGCGGCGATATGGTACATCTTGATCTGCCGCTGACCGTCGATAAACACAGCACCGGCGGAGTCGGGGACAAGACGAGCATGATAATCGGACCGGCTGCGGCTGCCTGCGGAGTAAGCGTTGCAAAGATGTCCGGCAGAGGACTTGGTCACACAGGCGGTACTATCGACAAGCTCGAGAGTATTCCCGGATTCAGGACCGACCTTACTCTCAAGGAATTCGAGGACATCGTCAAGGAGACCGGCTTTTCAGTCATCGCTCAGAGCGGTGAGCTTTGCCCTGCCGACAAGAAGATGTATTCGCTCAGAAGCGCCTCGGGTACGGTGGACAGTATTCCGCTTATCTGTGCAAGTATTATGAGCAAGAAGCTCGCTACTGACGCGGATTGTCTGCTGCTCGACGTAAAGTACGGCTCCGGAGCTTTTATGAAAACGCGCGAAGATGCGCAGATACTCGCCGATCTTATGGAAAAGATCGGAAAAGCTGCAGGAAAACGCTGCCGTGCTGACGTCACGGATATGAACGTTCCACTCGGCAATAATATAGGCAATGCTCTTGAAGTAAGGGAAGCTATCGAGGTCCTTCGCGGAAATGACAAGGGCGAACTCTACGAAATGTGTATGGATCTTACCGCGGATATGCTTGAAATTGCCGGAAAGGGTACTTTTGATGAGTGCCGCACTATGGCTGTTGAGGCGGTAGAGTCCGGACGAGCTCTTGATGTTTTCAGGAGAACTATCGCTCTTCAGGGCGGAGATCCGGCTGTTTGTGACGACCTGTCTCTGCTTCCGCAGCCGAGGTGCAGTTACGTTATCAAGGCTGCTTACGACGTTGAGGTAATCTCTGTGAACTGTGAAGAGATCGGTATGGTATCGCTGCTTCTCGGTGCAGGCAGGCTCGCGCGTGACGACAGCATAGATATGTCTGCCGGAATAGTGATGAGCTGCCGTCCGGGTGACAGGCTCTCAGCCGGCGATCCTATCATGACGCTGTATTCGTCTGTTTGCAGCGACTTCTCCGAAGCCGCTCTCCGTGCGCTCAATGCTCTTGAGCTCCGCCGGACTGACAGGAGTTCTTCCGGAGACCGCTGATATTTCCGGAAAGACTTGACTGTATAAAACAAAAGTGGTAAAATATGATTATCAAATGCGCATATGCGCGTAAAGGAGGTTTTTTGAAATGGGATTTATGGATTCTGTTAAGGGATTTGCCGAGAAGGTCGGTGATACTGTCGAGAGAGGTGCAAAGAGCGTTTCCGACGGATCAAAGAAGATGGCTGAAAAGTCAAAGGTAAAGCGCGAGATCGCTACTCTTGAGACTGACATCAACAACGCTTATTACGCTATCGGCAAGAAGTATTTCGAGCTCAATTCCGAGAACCCGGGCGAGGAGTACGCTGAGACTATCGAGCTCATCAAGTCCAAAACTGAGCGCGCTGAGAAGTTCAAGGTCGTTCTTGCAGCAATGGACGAGAAGCAGACCTGTTCAGGCTGCGGTGCTGAGGTCGCAAGAGGACAGAAGTTCTGCGATAAGTGCGGAGCTAAGATCGAAGAGATCGAGATCCCGATCATTGAAGGATATAACGACGTTCAGCCTGAACCCACTGCCGAGGAGGTAGAGGTCGTTGCTGAGGAAGCCCCTCAGGAAGCACAGCGTTTCTGCGCAAAGTGCGGAGAGACTATCGCAACAGGCTCAAACTTCTGCGAGAAGTGCGGAACTAAAGTTGAATAAGAGCGGTATATGATTTTCAGGGCACAGCTTAACGGCTGTGCCCTTTAATTATGCAAAGTGCTGAAAAGAAGTCGAGTTATTTGTTAAAAATGCTCCCCAAAACCGCTTTACTTTTTTGCTTTTTTGTGGTAAAATAGTAATAGTTCAGCGCTTTGCACTTTTGAATAGTGCAGCATACGAAAGGAAGCATAATATGCCTATAACAGAATTATTAAAACGAAATGCGGAGCTCTACGGCAACGATGTTGCTCTTGTGGAGGTAAATCCTGAAATAACCGAAGTCAGACGCATAACATGGAAGGACTATGAGCTCATCGAGCCCGATCCGACCTGCAATTACAGACGTGAGATAACATGGAAGGTCTTTGACGAAAAGGCTAACCGTTTCGCAAATCTCCTCATCGACAGGGGAGTCAAGAAGGGCGACAAGGTCGGTATCCTTCTTATGAACTGCCTTGAGTGGCTGCCTATATACTTCGGTATCCTCAAGACTGGTGCTCTTGCAGTACCGCTCAACTACCGCTATACATCAGACGAGATCAAATACTGCCTTGATCTTGCGGAAGTTGATATACTTATGTTCGGACCTGAGTTCATCGGACGTGTCGAGGAGATCGCTGATGAGATAAGCCGCAACCGTCTCCTGTTCTATGTGGGAGAGGGATGTCCGACATTTGCCGAGCACTACGACAGTCTCGTTTCAAATTGCGCAAGCTCCGAGCCGCAGATAGTACTGAGCGATCAGGATAACGCTGCTATCTATTTCTCGTCCGGAACGACAGGTTTCCCTAAGGCTATCCTCCACAATCATGAGAGCCTTATGCACTCGGCTAAGGTCGAGCAGAACCACCACGGTCAGACTCGCAAGGACATCTTCCTCTGTATCCCGCCCCTTTACCACACAGGCGCAAAGATGCACTGGTTCGGCAGCCTCTACTCAGGAAGCAAGGCTGTCCTTCTCAAAGGCATAAAGCCGAAGGCTATCCTCGAGACCGTTTCCAATGAGGGCTGCACTATCGTATGGCTGCTCGTTCCGTGGGCACAGGATATTCTTGATGCCATTGACAGGGGTGACATTGACCTCAGCAATTACGAGCTTAGTCAGTGGAGACTCATGCACATCGGTGCACAGCCTGTTCCTCCGTCGCTCATTGCTCGCTGGAAGAAGGTATTCCCGAATCACCAGTACGATACGAACTACGGACTCAGCGAGTCTATCGGCCCCGGCTGCGTTCATCTTGGTGTTGAAAATATCCACAAGGTCGGTGCTATCGGCAAGGCTGGTTACGGCTGGGAGGTCAAGATAGCTGACGAGTACGGCAATACCGTTAAGCGCGGCGAGGTCGGCGAGCTCTACGTCAAGGGCCCCGGCGTTATGACCTGCTATTACCGCGACGAAAAGGCAACTGCCGACACTCTCAAGGACGGCTGGCTGCTCACAGGCGATATGGCTCAGGAGGACGAGGACGGCTTCATATACCTCGTTGACCGTAAGAAGGACGTTATCATCAGCGGCGGTGAAAATCTCTACCCCGTACAGATCGAGGACTTCCTCCGTGCTCACCCGGCTGTCAAGGACGTTGCAGTTATCGGGCTGCCCGACAAGAGACTCGGCGAGATAGCAGCTGCCATAATTTCAGTCAAGGACGGTATGGAGTGTACAGAAGAGGACATCAACACATTCTGTCAGAAGCTCCCTCGCTACAAGAGACCTCATAAGCTGATATTCGCAGATGTGCCGCGTAATCCTACCGGCAAGATCGAGAAGCCGAAGCTCCGCGAGATCTACTGCGGAGAGAGCGTTGTTGCAAAGCAGATAAGGAACTGATATTATTAGCGGATCAGAAGGTCCGGAGCAATTCCGGACCTTTTCTTATGATCTCAATTGACAAAAAATTGTCTATTAATAGTTTAACTCTAAAATCAATACAAATAATCTTATAGAATTGTAAACTGTAATGTGTTACAATTCTTTACGGCGTGTTTTAAGCCGCGCCTCAGCAACTATGGAAAGAGGAATAGATATTAGATGAACAGTGCAGATATGATAAATACTGTTCCTGTATTAGCCGGCAATGGGGATAGTCCTGTTCCGGAAATAACGGAAGCACAGTTCCTTGCAATGCTTGATAAGAATATGGATCACGTCAAGCAGTTTTTTATGTACTACAAGTGCGCGATTATGGAAGTCGAGACCAAATTCAAAGTGCTCAACGAGCAGTTTTCGCTCAAGGGCGACAGCAACCCGATAGAGTTCATACAGTCGAGAATAAAGAGCTACGGCAGCCTTTACAAGAAAATGGAGGCAAAGCAGCTCCCGAGGACTCTTGAAGCAATGGAGGAGCACGTCAACGATATTGCCGGTGTCCGTGTAGTCTGTTCGTTCATACAGGACATCTACCACCTTGCAGACTGCTTTCTTGCTCAGGACGATATACGTCTTATTGCACAGAAGGACTACATCAGGGAGCCAAAACCGAACGGCTACCGCAGTCTCCACCTGATAGTTGAAGTGCCGATATTCCTTGAGCACGAAAAGAGACCTATCAAGGTCGAGGTCCAGCTCAGGACGATAGCCATGGATTTCTGGGCAAGTCTCGAGCACAAGCTGCGCTATAAGAAGGACCTTTCAGCAGCACAGCAGAGGTTTCTTTCTGGCGAGATGAAGGTCTGTGCAGACCAGAGTGCCCAGTGGGACAAGCGTATGCAGAACATCAGGAATATAATCTATTGAGTACAGATAAAGTCCGCATATCAACTGCGGACTTTTATGTTAGTTATCATAGGAATGAGACTCTCATATTTGTTCAAACAGTCAAATCTGCTTATATTCATTGACTGTTATGTATAAATATGATAAAATTAATTATAATACTTGTGTAGTATCAGGATATTACGAAAATATTCCCAAGGAGGATAATGCAATGGCTGTAAAAAATAACCCCTACTCAGGAACTCAGACCGAAAAGAACCTTATGGCTGCTTTTTCAGGCGAGTCTGAGGCAAGAAACAAGTACACCTTTTTTGCTTCAAAGGCTAAAAAGGAGGGCTTTGAGCAGATCTCGGCGATTTTCTTTAAAACTGCCGAGAACGAAAAGGAACACGCAAAAATGTGGTTCAAGGAGCTAAACGGTCTCGGAACTACTTCCGAAAACCTCGAGTCAGCTGCTGACGGCGAGAACTACGAGTGGACAGATATGTATGAGGGTTTTGCCAAGACCGCTGAGGAGGAAGGCTTTCCGGAGCTCGCAGCAAAATTCAGAATGGTCGGCGAGATCGAGAAGCACCACGAAGAACGCTACCGTGCTCTCCTGAAAAACATCGAAATGCAGGAAGTGTTCAAGAAGAGCGAGGTCAAGGTATGGGAGTGCCGCAACTGCGGACATATCGTTGTTGGTATGGAAGCACCTGAGGTCTGTCCTGTTTGCGCACACCCGCAGTCATATTTCGAGGTACACGCTGAAAACTATTGATCGCTATTGACTTTAGGTCAGAATTGAGTTATAATAATTGTGTATGCGGCAGCTGTCATATGGCGGTTACCGCACAGAATTCTGAACTGACATAATGTCCGGTGATCCGGATATGAAAGAGGTAAAATTATGATGAACATTGCTGTTGCGCAGTCAGGCGGACCTACCTGCGCTATCAACGCTTCACTCGTCGGAGTTTTCAAGGAATCACTCAAGGAAGCGTCGATAGACGCGATCTTTGGCTCAATAAACGGTATCGAGGGTATCATTTCAAATCACCTTATTGATATGAAAGCTATGATACGTTCAAATGAGGATATGCATCTTCTTCGACAGACTCCTTCTACCGTTCTTGGTTCGTGCAGATATAAGCTCCCTGACTGGAAGGAGGACGACACTGTTTACAAGCAGATAGTCAAAACGCTCAAACAGCGTCAGATAGGCGCTTTCTTCTATATCGGCGGCAACGATTCAATGGATACGGTAAATAAGCTCTCTGAATACTTTGCCGAGACCGGTCTTGATATCAAGGTCATCGGCATACCTAAAACTATCGACAATGACCTCTGCATCACAGACCATACTCCCGGCTTCGGTTCGGCAGCTAAGTATGTTGCCGCAACCATGCGCGAGATTACCCGTGACAGTACGGTTTACAGCATACCGTCAGTTACCGTAGTTGAAGTAATGGGACGCCATGCAGGCTGGCTCACAGCTTCAAGCTGCGTTCTCCACGCTCTCGGCGAAACTGCTCCGCATCTTATCTATGTACCGGAAGTAAAGTTCACGTTAGAGAAGTTCTTCAAGGACGTCCGCAGGGAAATGGCAAAGCATAAGGCTGTTATCGTAGCTGTTTCCGAGGGCATTGAGGTCCCGGAAGGCGTTCAGTCAGGCGTTGTTGACAACTTCGGTCATAAGTACCTTTCAGGTATCGGCAAGTACCTTGAGGAAATGATCCGCAAGGAGATTGGCTGCAAGGTGCGTTCTATCGAGCTTAA
>ONMB01000033.1 GCA_900318825.1 uncultured Ruminococcus sp. | reverse complement strand
ACCGAGACGGAGACAGTCGTTCCAGTCAGCGTGGAGACCGGCAGGCATATCGTGAGCACCGAGACGCTCCATAGAGAAGCGGATAGCGTTCTTGAGGTGATCGTAAACGGTAGCCTTTCCGCCGCCCTCTTCTGCGTAGGTGATAACTTCGTCGAGGAAGCCCTTGTTGCCGCTCTCGCCGAGGTACTTGACGATAGTGGGGAAGAGCCAGAGAGCGTCATCAGCACGGTAAGAGGGGTGACCTGTCTGCTTAGCGTAAACACTGTCAGGGTTGTTCTCATCAGGACAGGTCTCGTGACCGGCATCGTGGTCGAACTTAACAAGGGGAAGACCGCCGCCGTTGCTTACCTGAGCTGAGAGCATAAATCTTATCTTTTCAGCAGCAAGCTCGGGATCGAGGTGAATGATACCCTGAATGTCCTGAACAGTGTCGCGGTAGCCGTAGCCGTTGCGGAGTCCGCAGTAGATGAAGGAAGCTGCTCTTGACCAGATGAAAGTGATGAAGCACTGGTAAGCGTTCCATACGTTTATCATGTTGTTGAACTCTTCGGAAGGAGTCTCGACCTGGAACTTGCTGAGCTGACCGTGCCAGTAGTCCTTGAGCTGCTTGATCTCAGCATCGACCTTGCCGGCAGCCTTGTACTCATTGAGGATAGCAGTTGCCTGAACGTTGTCGCGCTGACCGAGAATGTATATGAATTCCTTGGTCTCACCGGGAGCGAGAGTGATGTCACTCTGGAGAGCACCGCAGGAATTTGAGTTATAGTTCATAGCGTTATTGCACTTGCCGGACTCAACTGCGATCGGGTTAGCGAAAGTTCTGTAAGGTCCGATGAACTCGCTGAGAGAGCCGCAGTAAGCGGAAATAGGCTGTCCGACCATACCGAGGAAACGCTCCTGATGATTTGAACCGGTCTCATCGAAGCCTGTATTCTCGTTCATATGCTGGAGGATCTTGTTCTCCTCAAAGCTGGTGCGGGTGATAAAGAGGGTGTACTGGAGGTTTACCTGATCCTGCTCATAGTTGGGCTCGTTTGTGAACTCAACAAAGCCGTAAACAGAGAGCTTTCTCTCCTTGGAGGAATTGTTTGTCACCTTAGCTCGCCATACTTCGTAGGTCTTACCGTAGGGAACGTAGTAAGTCACCTCTGACTTTATGTCAGCGTACTCAGCCGAGATAACTGTGTAAGCTGTACCGTGGCGGCACTCACTCTTATACTTGTCGAGAGGCTTTCCGACAGGCTGCCATGAAGCAGACCAGTAGTCTGATGTATCATTATCGCGGATATAGATGTATCTGCCGGGGAGGTCCATTTCGGAATTGAAGCGGAAACGTGTGATACGACCGTTCGCACCGGATTTTACAAAGCTGTAGCCGGCAGCGTTATTTGAGATCATAGCACCGTATTCGGGATCACCGAGGTAGTTAGCCCAAGGTGCGGGAGTTGCGGGATTAGTGATGACATACTCCTTATTTTTGAGGTCAAAATGTCCATACTGCATAATTATATTCTCCTTCTGTCTGAGGACAAGTGCCATATCCCCAGAATAATACTATTCTAATTATATCATAAATCTTCTGAAATAGCAACAGTTGAAGCAAAAAAAGTAGGGAACGGCGCAGCTAACGGCTGCCCGTACCCTCTGTCACTTCGTGACATCTCCCTGTACAACAGCATTATGATATCAGTAGGGGCACTTTCCGAGTTTTTCGCAGACCGAGACCACAAAGCTGCCGTCCCTGATAAGGTACTGTCTGAACCTGTACCCCTCAATATCCGTAACTATCTCGCCCTCCGAAAACGAGAACGAGACCTTGTTCAGCGGGTAGGCTATCCCCTCTCCGAGCGCCTTGACGTAAGACTCCTTGAGAGTCCACAGGCGCGTGAAGAGCCGGTCGCGTTCCTCGCCGGAAACCGCCTCAAGAAGCCGCTGCTCCTCCTCCGAAAAGGCTCTCTTCACAACATTCGGACGATAGTCCCTTATACCCTCGCAGTCAATGCCGCACTCCCTGTCCGAGATCACACAGGCTGCGATACCCTTTGCGTGTGAAAGGTTGAAGTGAACATCGGGACGCTCAGCCAGCGAGGGCTTACCGCGCTCGCTTCTGAGGAGTGGAGTGCTCTCATCGTAGCAGATATTGCGCTTTTTCAGGCACTCCCTCAGCAGCGCGTGAGCATGATCGTGCTGTTTTTTCACATCGAGCTCCATAAGCGATACCATTATCATAAAGCTACGCCTCCTGTCAGATTTTTCGTCATAACTACGGCATTTTCTCGCGGCTGCGAGTAGAAATTCTTCCGGAGGGATATGCGCTCGAAGCCGCACTTCCCGTAAAGAGCTATCGCGCCCGAATTAGACTCTCTTACTTCGAGGAATATGCTCTCCGTGTCCTCAGGCAGGAGCCGCTCAAACTCCTTTATCAGCCTCAACGCAAGACCTCTCCGGCGGTATTCCGGACTGACCGCAACACTTGTTATGTCACCCTCACCAACTGCCGAATACCCCGAAAGCAATGCGATGACCTCACTGCTTTCCTCGATATATAGCACAAAACCGTTAGCTTTAAGCGCCTCGCTCCGGAACGAATCCGCAGACCAGCCGTCCGCCCCTACACAGAGCTTGTCCAGCCGCGAGAGTTTTTCCGCGATTTCTTGCGTGATATCTGCGCCGGCACGCAGTATCTCCATACCCATAATCACACCCCGTTTGCTTGTTGTTCTTGAAATAATTATATCACAAATAATGCTGCACCACAAGAGTACATAAAGTTAAAATATAAAAATATGTAAAGTCAGCTTGATAAAAAATGTAAAGCGTGCTATACTATAACCACAGAAACGTAAAGCGCACTTTACACCAAAGGAGGTCGGCTATGTGAAAAACAGGATACAGGAGCTCCGCAAATCCCAGAAGGTCACTCAGCAAGAGCTCGCAGACGCTCTCAACGTCACCCGGCAGACTATCATATCACTCGAAAACGGCAAATACAACGCTTCGCTTATCCTCGCCCACAAAGCTGCTCAGTTCTTCGGACTGCCCATAGAGGAGCTCTTTATATTCGAGAACGACGAAAATATCGACGTGATCGCCGGTCTGATAAAAAATACGCTGCCCGAGTAAAATATTCCGCAGCCGCTTTGGTGGTCGAAAGCGAGGAGAATGTTTTCGCTTGCCATCAGTCCAACTAAAAAGAAACCTACCCATATGCTTTTCAATGTGTAACTTATAAAAGGAGGATAATTATGGAAAAATTCAGAAAAAAACTTCAGAAAGATAACATGACTTACCGCATTTTTATTATAGTTTCGGTGCTGTGCATAGCTGGCATCATCGTCTTTTTTGCTGTACACGGCAGGACCGGCGCAGCTTCGGCTCCTCAGTCCGGATTTGGCGGCTTTTTCGCTGCTATGATATTCGTTTCCATTATGTGCATAAGAAGAAACAAAAAGGCTCTCAACGACGAAAAGCTCCTGAAAGATCTCTATATCCGCAATACCGACGAGCGCAACAATCAGATATTCAAGGAAGCCGGCAAGACCTCTTTCCTCATCACAATAGCTACGCTTTCTGTTGCAACTCTCGTTACTGATTGTTTCAATCATATCGTCAGCTGTACCCTCTCCTGCTGTATGGGCTTCATAATGCTCGTTTACCTCGCAGTTATGCTCTATTACCGCAAAAAGATGTAAATTTCATCATAATACAGCAAAAAGCTCCCCTGTACTTGTCCGTACCGGGGAGCTCTTATTATATCCGTATGAGCATTATATTGTTGACCTGCGCCGCAAGCGGACTCGCGGCGTCAACGTTAAAGTAAAGCCTTTATAGCTTATTAGTCCTCACCGTAGAGCTTTGTGAGTCTTGTGAGGTAATCGTAACGATCCTTAGCGTTAGCAACAGCTGCGTCGAAGAGCTTCTCTGCTCTCTCAGGATTGGAGCGAGCGAGTGAGTTGTAACGAACCTCACCCATGAGGAAGTTCTTGTACTCGTCAACGTTAGGAGCCTTGGAGTCAAGGATGAAGGGATTCTTGCCCTCAGCCTTGAGAGTAGGATTGTATCTGTAAAGGTGCCAGTAGCCAGCCTCAACAGCCTTCTTCTCCTCAGCCTGAGCAGTTGCCATACCGGTCTTGATACCGTGGTTGATACAAGGAGCGTAGCAGATAACGATGGAAGGTCCGTCGTAAGCCTCAGCCTCTGTGAATGCCTTGATACACTGGTTCATGTTTGCGCCCATTGCAACGTGTGCAACGTAAACGTAACCGTAGCTCATTGCGATACCAGCGAGATCCTTCTTCTTAACTACCTTACCAGCTGCTGCGAACTGAGCGATAGCACCGGTAGGAGTTGACTTGGAAGCCTGTCCGCCTGTATTTGAGTAAACCTCAGTATCGAATACGAGGATATTTACGTTCTTGCCCTGTGCGATTACATGGTCGAGACCGCCGAAGCCGATATCGTATGCCCAACCGTCACCGCCGAAGATCCACTGTGACTTCTTGGAGAGGTAGTCCTTCTCAGCGAGGATTGCCTTAGCGTCATCACAGCCGCAAGCCTCGAGAGCTGCTACGAGGTTATCAGTAGCGTCTGCGTTAGCAGCACCGTCGTTGTAAGTCTCGAAGTACTTAGCGATAGCGTCCTTTACTTCCTGCTTCTCAGCCTTAGCCTCGAGTGCCTTTACCTTATCAGTAACTCTCTTTCTGAGTGTCTCCTGAGCAAGGTACATACCGTAACCGAACTCAGCGTTGTCCTCGAAGAGTGAGTTGGACCAAGCAGGTCCTCTGCCCTTCTTGTTTACTGTGTAAGGAGTTGAAGGTGCGGAACCGCCCCAGATAGAAGAACATCCTGTTGCGTTAGCGATCATCATTCTGTCGCCGAAGAGCTGTGTAACGAGCTTAGCATAAGGAGTCTCACCACAGCCTGCGCAAGCGCCGGAGAATTCGAGGAGAGGCTGTCTGAACTGTGAGCCCTTGACTGTCTCAGCCTTGAACTTAGCTGCAACCTCAGGCTTCTCGTCGATAGTTACGCCGTAGTTGAATACTTCCTGCTGATCCATCTGTGAAGCGATAGGCTCCATTGTAAGTGCGGACTCCTTAGCAGGACAAACATTTGCACAAACGCCGCATCCTGTACAGTCAAGAGTTGAAACTGTCATAACGAACTTGAGATCGCCGAGAGCGGGCTTGAAATCAGCAGACTTTGTTGCAGCAGGAGCCTTTGCAAGCTCATCAGCTGTCATAGCAACAGGTCTGATTACAGCGTGAGGACAAACGTATGCACACTGGTTACACTGGATACACTTGGAAGCGTCCCATGAAGGAACCTTTACTGCGATACCGCGCTTCTCAAATGCAGCAGAACCCTGCGGGAATGTACCGTCTGCTCTGTCAACGAATGTAGATACAGGGAGAGTGTCACCCTTCTGAGCGTTGCAGGGGATCTGGATATTGTTAACGAAGTCCTGAAGCTCCTTGTTCTCGCAGGTAACAGCGGGCATACCCATCTGAGTATCAGCGCAGTCCTTCCATGAAGCAGGAACGTCAACCTTGACGATGTTCTGGTGACCAGCATCGATAGCGTTCCAGTTCTTCTCAACAACGTCCTGTCCCTTCTTGCTGTAAGAAGCCTCAGCAGCAGCCTTCATGTACTTGAGGGCGTCCTCGAAAGGAATGATGTTAGCGAGCTTGAAGAATGCAGACTGGAGGATAGTGTTGATACGAGTACCCATACCTGTCTCTTCACCGAGCTTAACGCCGTTGATGATGTAGAAGTTGATGTTGTTCTGAGCGATGTATCTCTTTACCTGACCGGGGAGGTTCTTATCGAGCTCGTCAACGCTCCAGATAGTGTTGAGGAGGAATGTTCCGCCGGGCTTGATGTCAGATACCATATCGTACTTGTCGATATAGCTCTGGTTATGACAGGCAACGAAATCAGCCTTGTTGATGAGGTAAGTAGACTTGATAGGAGTCTTACCAAAACGGAGGTGTGAGATAGTTACACCGCCGGACTTCTTTGAGTCATAAGCGAAGTAAGCCTGAGCATAGAGGTCAGTGTGGTCGCCGATGATCTTGATGGAGTTCTTGTTAGCACCAACTGTACCGTCAGAACCGAGGCCCCAGAACTTACAAGCTGTTGTGCCTGCAGGAGCTGTATCAGGATTCTCATCGAGAGCAAGAGAGAGGTTAGTAACATCATCATTGATACCGATAGTAAATCTGGGCTTTGTTGTGTTCTTGAATACAGCGATGATCTGAGCCGGAACTGTGTCCTTGGAGCCGAGACCGTATCTGCCTGTGAATACAGGAACGTCGTTGAACTTTGTGCCCTTGAGAGCAGCAACAACGTCGAGGTAGAGAGGCTCGCCGAGTGAACCGGGTTCCTTTGTTCTGTCGAGAACAGAAATTCTCTTTACGCTGTCAGGGATAACTTCAACGAGCTTGGAAGCAACGAAAGGTCTGTAAAGACGAACCTTAACGAGACCGTACTTGCCACCGTTTGCGTTGAGGTAATCTATTGTCTCTTCAATTGTCTCGTTAACGGAGCCCATTGCTACGATGATGTGCTCAGCGTCAGCTGCACCGTAGTAGTTGAAGAGCTTGTAATCTGTACCGATGAGGTCATTTATCTTGTTCATGTAGTCCTCAACGATAGCAGGAAGAGCATCGTAATACTTGTTGCAAGCCTCACGAGCCTGGAAGAAAACGTCAGGGTTTTCAGCAGATCCGCGGAGAACAGGTCTCTCAGGGTGGAGAGCCTTGTCTCTGAAGCTCTGAGCAGCGTCCTTATCGAGGAGGCTGAGGAGAGTCTCATCGTCCCATGTCTCGATCTTCTGGATCTCGTGTGATGTACGGAAACCGTCGAAGAAGTGGAGGAAAGGTACTCTGCCCTTGATTGTTGAAAGGTGAGCAACAGCACCGAGATCCATTACTTCCTGTGCGCTGCCTGAGCAGAGCATAGCGTAACCTGTCTGACGGCAAGCGTAGATATCGGAGTGGTCACCGAAGATGTTAAGAGCGTGTGAAGATACGCATCTTGCAGAAACGTGGATAACGTTAGGAAGGAGCTCACCTGCGATCTTGTACATATTCGGGATCATGAGGAGAAGACCCTGTGATGCTGTATATGTAGTGGTGAGAGCACCGGCAGAAAGTGAGCCGTGAACTGTACCAGCAGCACCAGCCTCTGACTGCATTTCAGCAACTGTTACAGGCTGACCGAAGAGATTCTTCTTATCCTTAGCGGACCAGCTGTCTGTTACCTCAGCCATAACTGAGGAGGGAGTGATGGGGTAAATAGCAGCAACGTCTGTAAAGGGATATGAAACCCATGCAGCGGCGTTATTACCGTCCATTGTTTTCATTTTTCTTTTGATAGCCATAGGAATGACCTCCTAAAGTAAAATTGTATTATAGATGTTACTGCGGTCAGATCGTTAAAAAGTTAACCGCGTATAACTACTTCTGTTATTATAACATACATTTCTGATTTTGTAAACACCTTTTCGGCAGCTCCGGAACAAATTTATGTATAAATTTCACCAGTTATATTTTAGCACTTTTACCATAATTCCTTTCTGTGCTACTCCGTACAGTCGCAAGCTGCCCTTAGCATCGGGATTTACGGTAATTCTCGCGTGTTTTTGTGCTTTTTGCAATAATACCGCCAAGATTTATTGTGCAAAACAACAGAAATTAGGTTCTCATATCAAAAAATTATCATTTTCTCTTGACTAAACCCCGGAAATAAGTTATAATAACCATAGTGTTAAATAATCTTTAATTATTAACACTCGTTTTGTTGTCTCCTTTCTTTTGTTCTACACATTTTTATTTTGATTTATTTGTGTCAAAGCAGGGCTTATGCCCTGCTTATTTTTTTACCGCTTTCTTATACCTATTATAATACATTGCTCATCAGATAATATAACAGACCAAATATCACAGAAGCCGTGCTGCCGTAAAGTATCACCGGTCCGGCTATCGTGAATATCTTCGCTCCTACTCCCAGCACAAAGCCCTCCGACTTAGCCTCGATAGCCGACGAGCTTATCGCATTCGAGAACCCCGTTATCGGCACGAGTGTCCCCGCACCGGCGTGCTTCGCGAGCTTGTGGTACAGACCGAAACCGGTCAGCAGTACACTGATACCTATCAGTATCACGGAAGTCCACATCGCTGCCTCAGTCCGCTCGAGACCGCTCTCAGTAAACAGGCTCGTTATCACCTGCCCCAGTGCGCATATGCTCCCCCCGACGCCGAAAGCTACCGGTATATTCACCGCGCTCCTCGACTTCGGCGAAGCTCTCCTGCTCATTTTATCGTACATCTCAGGCGTTATATTCATAAATATCCACTCCTTTCACGGCTATTGTCCCCGTCCGGAAGCGGATTATTCATAAAACTGCTGACATTATGCCTCCCGTGTGATATAATTACAGCAGACAATTTCATATGGGAATGATGTTCTCCCAAGGAAAACCTGAACCGCTTATCCAGCTGATGACTTCTGCATTTTTACGCAGTAGTTGTCGGCTTTTTTGTTTGGAGGAATACTTATGCTGTTTTCATTTGCACTGATCTTTCTCGCCGGACTCCCCTGCGGAAAGATAGTTCTGTCGACCGCGGTTCTTGCGATACTTATAACCGCACCGCTCGGAGCTATCGGGATAGACCGCACTTACAGCAGACTGCTCCTGAAAACTGCTGCGGCAGACAACTCTACGGAGCGTGGATTGACGCAGCAAAGCCTTTGAGCTATAATAATATCACAGGGAATGAACTGCTTTTAAGAGGTGATAATATGGATCAGATAAAGACCGGTGAACTCATAAAACGTCTGCGGACTGATATGGGACTCACTCAGAAACAACTCGCCGAACGTATAAGTGTGAGCGACAAGGCGGTGTCAAAATGGGAGACCGGCAGCGGCTGTCCCGATATATCGCTTCTTTCCGCACTGGCTGAGGTATTCGGCACCGACATACAGGTTTTGCTCAGCGGCGAGATAGACAAAAACGAAAGTGAGGTGGGAAATATGAAAAAGCTGAAATTCTACGTCTGCAAGGACTGCGGCAATATCATAACGGCAACATCGGAAGCTGCCGTGACCTGCTGCGGTAACAGGCTCTCCGCCCTCGAACCGCAAAAGGCTGAGGAGAGCGAAATGCTCAAGGTCGAGGATATCGGCGGCGAGCTTTATATATCCTCGGACCACGAAATGACCAAGGAGCATTTCATCTCCTTCGCGGCGTATCAGAGCGACAGCAGCTTTATGATGTTCAAGCAGTATCCGGAATGGAACGTCCAGTTCACTCTGCCGCTCTACCGCTCCGGCAGGCTCGTGTGGTACTGTACCAAGTGCGGACTGATGTATCAGGATATCCGCCAGGCATACAGAAAATAGCCCGATCCAGCTCCCGTCTCTGTGGGAGCTGTTTTACTGTCAGAAATGCCATTGATCGCCATAGAGTACGGGCAGCCCTCAGCTGCGCCGCCCACTATGACGCGTCCCACATATCCCTGATAAAACAAAAGCACATTTTCGCTGCCGCTCCGTGCAAAACTAATAAAAATCAGTTGACTTGTAGATAATAATGCGATATAATAGTATAAATAGTATTCTGAAACGTTACAGCACTATATGATAGAATGAAGGTGAGCACAATGTATGTACAGGGAAAATGCTACAAATGCGGCGGTTTCCTCGCTGTCGACAATACTCAGGACGCCTCTTTCTGCCCGTTCTGCAAGCAGCCGTTCGTGGTCGAAAAGGCTATCCGCAGCTTCAGCGAGACCTCGCCCAAAGACATTGGTGTGAAAAAAACTGCTTACAATTATGACAGCGACTTTGTTGTGGAGAGAATCGTTCTGATACGCTATAACGGCTATACCAAAAAGGAAGTCAGGATACCTGACGGCATAACCGTTATCGGAGAAAGTGCTTTTCAGGGCATGAATAATATAGAGTCCGTGTATATTCCCGACGGCGTCGAGCTGATCGGTGAAGGTGCATTTTCAGGCTGCAAGAACTTACAGAACATTAACATTCCCGAAGGCGTGGAAACGATAGACAAGGACGCCTTCAACGGTTGTATCAGCCTGAAAAGCATACAGTTCCCGGACAGCATAAAAAACATAGAGTCCAGTGCTCTTACAGCCTGCACAAGCCTCGAAACAGTCAATATCCCTAAGAATACAGAATTGCTTCCGTGGAGGATGTTCGAGGGCTGTACGAGCCTCAAATTCATACTTATCCCCAAAAAGGTCAAAACGATCGAGGACTTCGCCTTCGCCGAGTGTACAGCACTTGAAAACGTCAGATTTGAATATATCAGTGCGGACAGCGATCCCTCGGCAGGACTCGAAAGAATTGGTATGGACGCTTTCAGGAACTGTACTTCTCTAAACAGTATAAACCTCCCCTCGACACTCAGATATATCGGTAATCAGGCATTCAGAGAGTGCTCGGATCTGAAGAGACTGACTATCCCGGCAAGCGTCAAGGCGGTCTACCCTATGGCGTTCGCCGACTGTACCAGCCTTGAACAGGTCACCTTTGAAGGAGAGACCGAGCTTTACAAGGGAAGCAACCCATATAAGTATGAGAAAAACTCCGCGACCTTCTACAACTGCCCTAAGCTCCTGACGATAAATTACAGCAAGCTCCAGAAGCATCACTGGGCATTCCCCGCATACAGCAAATCACAGGAACCCCTTTATATCGAAAACGGCAGATGCAGATACTGCGGCGGAGAATTCAAGGGCATCTTCGACAAGGTATGCTCCGTCTGCAAGGCTCCCAAGGACTATTGACCGGTCAGACTACAAATATCCGGAGAAAAATTTTTCAAAAGGTCTTGACAAATGAAAAACTATGTGATATAATCCAAGCATAAGCTATGAGGAAGACAAGCAGAGTATCGCCAATGTCTACAGAGAGCCGGCGGTTGGTGCGAGCCGGTGATATGCAATGCTATGTATCCCTTCTGAGCCGGAATGCTGAAAGCTGTGAGTAAGCGTTCTCGTGAGTCTGCGTCAATGAATAGGGCTTGATAGAGTCTGAAGTGGTGTTACGCAATAGCGGCACAATTTGAGTGGTACCGCGGGTAATCAGTAATTGATACTCGTCTCAAAGTTAATTCTTTGAGACGAGTTTTTTTATTTTTTAAGAAGGAGAGAAAGTTATGAGCGAAAATCTGAATTCACAGAATGCAGAAGTCAGGATCAGAGAGGTCGCAGAGAGAATTTCACGCCTCCGTGAAGACCTCGGTATATCCGTCGAGGAAATGGCTGCTATCACCGATTATTCAGTAGAAGAATACAAAAAGCTCGAATCCGGCGAACAGGATTTCAGCTTTACCTTTATCTATAAATGCGCTAATAAATTCAATGTCGAGATCACCGATCTCATGGAGGGCAGCAGCCCTGAGCTCAGCAGCTATACTGTCACCCGTAAAGGCGAGGGCGTTCCAATCGTCCGCAGAAAGGGCTTCGCCTATAACCGCCTTGCCTCAAGATTTAAAAACAAGAACGTCGAGCCCTTCCATGTAGTTATCCCCTATTCCGAGGAAGCCCTTTCCGAGCCGCTCCATATGTCAAGCCACGCCGGTCAGGAAATGGATATCGTTATCAAGGGTACTATGCGTATAACCGTAGGTTCACATACAGAGATACTCCACGAAGGCGACTCTATCTACTACGACAGCTCCATGCCCCACGATGAAGTCGCTCTCGGCGGTGAGAACTGTGAGATCTACGCTTTCGTTACTGCGCCCCGCGGTACGACCGGTATGGCTGAATACCACGAGCACATCGCTGAACACCACCTCACTAATGTTGACAAGGCAGGTCTGCTCCACCCCGTTGCCGAAAAGTTCGTAAAGTGCGAGACCAACGAGGAGGGCATACTCAGCGGAGTTCATTTCACCGATCAGGACAAGTTCAACTTCGCATATGACATAGTTGACGCAATGGCTGAAAAATGTCCCGATAAAACCGCTATGATCTATGTTGACGTCAACAAGAACGAGCGCCGTTTCACATTCAAAGATATAAAGAAGTATTCCTGCCAGACAGCGAATTACTTCAAGTCTCTCGGCATCAAAAAAGGCGACAGAGTAATGCTCGTTCTCAAGCGCCACTACCAGTTCTGGTTCTCGATAATCGCTCTCCACCGCATCGGAGCTCTTGTTATCCCTGCGTCCAATATGCTCAAGAAACACGATTTCGAGTACCGTTTCAATTCTGCCGAGGTGTCTGCTATCGTCTGCTCTGCTGACGGTGACATCACGAACGAAGTTGATCTCGCCTGCGAGACTTCACCGTCCCTCAGAACTAAGATCATCGTTAACGGTCAGCGCGAGGGCTGGCACGATTTCAACGAGGAACTCCCGGCTTACAGCACTCATTTCGAGCGCACTGCCGAGACTCCCTGCGGCACTGATCCTATGCTTATCTTCTTCAGCTCCGGTACCTCCGGCAACCCGAAGCTCGTTCTCCACAGCTACCAGTACCCCCTCGGTCACTATGTCACTGCCCGCTACTGGCAGAACGCCGATCCCAACGGACTCCACTTCACTATCTCTGATACCGGCTGGGGCAAGGCCCTTTGGGGCAAGCTCTACGGTCAGTGGATGTGCGAGGCTGCCGTGTTCGTTTACGACTTCGACCGCTTCCACGCCGACGATATACTCCCGATGTTCAAAAAGTATAATATCACCTCATTCTGTGCGCCTCCGACTATGTACCGCTTCTTCATCAAGGAGGATCTCTCCAAGTATGACCTCTCCTCGCTGAAATACGCCTGCATCGCCGGTGAAGCCCTCAACCCCGAGGTGTTCCACCAGTTCTACAAGGCAACTGGCATCAAGCTCATGGAAGGCTTCGGTCAGACTGAGACCACACTCTCTATCGCAAACGTTGTCGGTATGGAACCCAAGCCCGGCAGTATGGGCAAGCCCAATCCGCAGTATGACGTTCAGGTTCTTCTCCCCGACGGCACTCCTGCCCGTGTCGGTGAGACAGGTGAGATCTGCATAAAGCTCAAGGACGATAAGTCCAGAGGCTACGGCGTTCCCGGTCTCGCACTCTGCTACTACGGCGATGACGAGAATACCGCCGAAACATGGCGCGAAGGCTACTACCACACCGGCGATACCGCTTGGGTAGACGAGGACGGCTATTTCTGGTATGTCGGCAGAGTCGATGACGTTATCAAGTCCTCCGGCTACCGTATCGGACCATTCGAGATCGAGAGCGTTCTCATGGAGCTGCCCTATGTGCTTGAGTGTGCAGTTACAGGCGTTCCGGACGAGATACGCGGACAGGTAGTTAAGGCAACTATCGTTCTCACTAAGGACAAAAAGCCCTCCGATGAGCTCGTTCAGGAGATCAAGGACTACGTCAAGCACGGTACCGCTCCCTACAAGTACCCCAGAGTCGTTGAGTTCGTTGATGAACTTCCCAAGACTGTCGGCAGCGGCAAGATCCGCCGTGCAGCTATCCGTGAAATGGATAAGGCTAAATATCAGAAGTAATATAGCACAAATTGAGCCTTCACAGCAATGTGAAGGCTCTTTATTATCTATACGCTTCTTATCTCGCTTTATCTCATCAGCTGCTTGGGGACATTTTCAGATGTAACAGTTCCGGCTCTGTCTGATACATAAGCCGCAGTCTTTTGAGCTCATTTTACATTTAATCCTATACTGAATACGCTGCCTGTACCTATCTCGGATCCAGCATTGCAAACGCCGTTATGCTGGCTGACGATCTGCTTTACGATAGCAAGTCCCAGTCCCGAAACGCCCTTTCCATTGCGCTGACGCTTGGTATAGTATCTGTCCCAGATGTGTTCAAGCTCGTCAGGAGCGATACCGCTGCCGTGGTCTGATATCTCAATGATAGCTTTGCCTTTGTCCGGTTTTAGCGAAATACCTACCCACTTGTCCTCTCCTGCATGGCGAACAGCATTATCCAACAGATTATATACCGCTCTTTGCAGACGTGAGACATTCCCCTTTATATGGACACCGTCAGCGATATTGCGTTCAAAGACATATCCGTCCTTTGAATAAAGATTCCCGAAACTGTCAGCCACAGATGATACTGTCTCGCTGAGATCAACATCATTCATCACATTTTCGCTGTCGTACATTTGCAGCTCAGAGTATTCAAGTATCTCATTCACAAGAGCAGTGAGCCTGTCCGTTTCCTCAACGATAACAGCAACGTCCTCCGCACACTGTTTTTCGTCCTCGCGGGAAATATCGCGTATCATTTCGGCGTATCCTTTTATCATCGTAAGCGGAGTGCGCAGGTCATGGGAGACGTTTGCAAGGAGCTCGTTCTGAAATTCCTTGCTCTTTTTCAGCTTTTCAGAAGTAGTATCAAGGTTTTTGTTCAGCTCGTCAAGCTCTGTGCAAAATCCCTTGCAGAAATCCACATCATCATCGTTTTCACCAAGTTTATGGGCTTTTTCATTGAGCTGCGAAACAGGCTTTGAAAAGCTCTTTGACATGAACAGTGCGAGCACAAAGGCTATGACTATCGACAGCAATGTCACCCACATAAGCTGTATGCGTATGATACGGGCAGTCGATCCGACAGCGTTGAGAGTAGTTCCGACATAAAGAACGGCTTTTTCATCGCTGCCGTAAAAATCTATCAGCTTGCCATAAACATAAACATCATCGCTTTGCAGTTCAGCTTCACCGCTGCCGGAAGCCTTGACGGCGCTGAGAAATTCCGAATAGTTTTCAGGCAGTTCACGGTATTGATGATACTCGTTTTTGAAATCAGTAGGCTCATTTCTTAATCTGCCTCTGTGACCTTTCTTGTATTCATCTGAACTGTAAATGATATTCCCGTCAGTATCGGTGACGAATACAAGTATAGAGTTTTTTCGCGAAATATCGTCTATATATGAGGTGATACCACTGCTTTGACTTTCCGAGGCTATTCTATCAGCGACCTTGACTGTGTTTCTGATTATCATTCCATTATAGAATTCTTGCAGAAAAACCGTCTGCAAAAGCCACAGAACAGTGAATATTACAACTGCGAAAAACATAAACCAGCTGAGCAGTTTTTTTCGGAATGAATTTGTTTTACACTTCAAATTTATATCCCACCCCTCGAACTGTTTTTATGCTGTCACGGTATGCTCCCAGCTTGCTGCGGAGCAGCTTTATCTGCCAGTCAACAGTTCTGTCAATACCGAAGCTGTCATAGCCCCACACTTCGTTCAGTATCCTGTCGCGGGAAAGGACTATACTCTTATTTTTCACGAGCAGCAGCAGAAGCGCATACTCTTTGGCGGTCAGATCGACCTTTTCACCGTCAATTGTGACCGTCAGTCCGAGAGTGTCGATCTCAATTCCGCTGACAGTAAGCCTTCCGCTTTCTGAGCTCTGTCCAACTCTACTGCCGCGGCTGAGTATGACCTTGATACGCGCCATAAGTTCCATTGGAGAAAATGGCTTCGTGACATAGTCATCAACTCCGACCTCAAAGCCGAAGAGCTTGTCGAATTCCGTACCTCTTGCGGACAGCATTATCACAGGGATATCTTTGAATTCCTTTATTTTCTTGCAGGCTGTGAAGCCATCTGTATCTGGCATCATTACGTCCATGACTATGACGTCAAAATTCTCTTTCCTGCATTTGTCTATGGCTTCCCGTCCGTCAGAAGCGGTAACAATGTCATATCCCTCACGCTGGGCGTAACGGCTTATAAGGGTGACTATATTCGGCTCGTCATCTACTATCAGTATCTTCGGCATGGTACACCTCCGCATTATTTATTGTAAACATTATACACGAAAGGCGCCCTTTTGTAAAGAGCGCCTGTGTTTTAAAGGGAATGTCTGCCGCCGCGTCCGCCGCCGAAGCCTCCGCCCATGCCGCCATTCATGCCGCCGTCCATTCCGCCTCTCATACCGCCGCCCATCATGCTCTGCGGTATCTCAGAAACCTCCTGTCCGTTGATGATGATAGTGCCGCCGTTATAGGTTGCCGTGCCGTCATAGTC
>ONMB01000055.1 GCA_900318825.1 uncultured Ruminococcus sp. | reverse complement strand
AGGTCAACGCCCGCGACAAGTCTGAGCGAGCTTATATCAAAAGTATCAGAAGCAACGATCTTGTTGCGGAGCTCATTCTGCTCTTTCAGGAATTGTTCCTGCATTTCACTTGTGGTCATATTCATCGTCCTTTGCCTGCAAATTATATATTTATTATAACTTATCTGGCTGAAAAAATCAAGGATAGACTGCATTCAAGCAGTTTTTGGACTTGTTTCTGCCGCTGATACAGACGGACAACGTCCTTATACGCCGGATCAAGACAGAGAAAAATAATAAAAACTCTTGAAAATATCAGAAAAATATGTTATCATTTATAAAATGAATAAGGAGTTGAAATAATGAATTCGATAATATCTATGCTTACAGACACAGAATTCTGTATCCTTGAACAGCTTGCTTATCTCGATGAGGACGTAGCTCAGGCAGCTTCCAATGAAAACTATAATGTGGATTTCTATAAGATATGTGAAACTGACAAGGGGCGCACTATCGCTGAAATACTCAGTGTATTCGATGAAAGAGCTCTCGCAAATCTAAGAAAGAGTTCCGGCTCTGTATGTTCTGCGCAGGTCAGCGGAGTTGAGTGGGCGCGGATAATCAAATTCCTGCAAGATGGCCGTGCGGCTTCTCTTGTTCTTGAGGAACTCATGCTTGACGAGACAGGTTATCATTCTGCCAGTGATCCCGACGGCAGAAGCTACAATTATCCGCTGGCACTTTGCTTCTCTGACGGTACTGGAAAAAACAATGAAGCTGTCGTTGTTTTCAAGGGAACTACCGGTCCGGGGGAGTGGGCAGACAACGTCAGAGCTGCTGTTGAAGTTGATACTCCGCCGCAGAGAAAAGCACTCGAATTTGTTGAAAAGGCAGCCAGCCGTTTCGGTAACATCTCTGTCGTAGGTCACTCTAAGGGCAGCAACAAGGCTATGTATACAGCGGTCATGAGTGATAATGTTGTCAGGTGCGTTGGCTTTGACGGTCAGGGATTTTCGAGAGTGTTCCTTGAAAAGCCGGAGATCGCTGAGCGTATAAGGAATAGGGCAGATATCATAAAGAATTACTCGTTGACCGGAGATTTCGTACATATTCTCCTGTATCAGATACCCGGTTCACATCAACTGTTCTGCAAAGGGTATTGTGTTGACTCGGTAGGAGAAAATCACTCTCCTAATTCGTTCTTCCAGCAGTCCTCGGACGGTTCAGATGAAAAGATGTATTCACAGACGATAATGGTCGGAAATACTTCGTATATTATCCCGCGGTTTGAGGTCGCAAGTGAGAATACGAGCATTGAAACCCTTCACTCCTTTGTTGACTACCTTCTTTCGCGCGGTGAGAACGTTGAGGGAATAATCGGCTATCTTGCAAAGATACTGCCTATCGTGATAGTCGGTGAAGATGAAAATGGAACATCTTACGATTCTAAAGGCAAAATAAAGGCTGTATTCAGTGATACTGATAATCTCACAGCACTCGTTACAAATCTCACCGCTTTTGTTAAGGAGAAGAAACTTGACGGCAATTATGCTGCTTCACTCCTCGGAGCACTCGGAGTTGACGCTTCTGACGTACTGTCACTTCTGTTAAAGCTGTAAGTGAGAGTGAATGTATGTGGTCTGATCTCGGCTCAAAAAATAAAGGAGTGATAATATGAGCAGGATAGGGGATTATCTCGCAGCACAGTGTGGAAATCCGCACGGTGTTATCGGAAGAATAATGACATGGACGATGAATCGCGCTAATCGTAATATGTACCGCGGCATCGTTCATGAACTGCAATTATACGAAAATACTCAAATACTCAATGTTGGCTTCGGAAACGGATATCTTGAAAAACTGATCTTTCAGAAGGGCAGGTGCTTTATTACCGGCATTGATATTTCTCCGGATATGGTCACTAAAGCTGCCGCTGTAAATCAGAAGTATGTTGATTCAGGGAGAATGAGATTTCAGCTTGGTGACTGTTGTGACCTTGAGTTCAAGGACAGTGCCTTTGATGTTGTGACCACGATGAACACGATCTACTTCTGGAGCGATACTGCTAAAGGTATGTCTGAAATATACAGGGTACTAAAGCCGGGCGGTGTGTTCCTGAACGCAGTTATATCAAAGGAAAAACTTGATAAATTCTTCTATACCCAAAATGGCTTCCGGAAGTTTACCAGACATGAATACATTGAATTAGGTAAAAAAGCCGGTTTTCGCAGAATAAAGATAAGGACACTTGGCGACCGGCGCAGTTTAATTATCAGCTATACCAAGTAAGGAGAGCATAGCACTCCTGATGAAACGGTCATCCGGGATTTTTATGTAAATAATACAGAATAACAAAAGCTCCATGTGCCGGTTTATGACACATGGAGCTATGTTTATGCGTGCTCAATGACCGCCGTCAGACGGTCACCTCTCGTATGTGGCAAGTATCCTCATAGCGACTTCACGGCGCGTCTGACGGGTATTCATTGCCTGTTTTTCAATGTATTTGTGTGCCTGCGGTTCAGTGAACTTCAGATACTGCATAAGTGTACACTTTGCGCGGTTTATCAGGCGCATCTCGTCGATCTTTGTGAGCAGGTCGGCGTTTTCTTTTTTCAGTCCCATCATACGCGAACGTGTTGCTGTCACCAGCTTTACCGAACGGCTGAGAAGCTGACGGTTGAGCGGTTCAGGTATAACGCAGACGCCGTTGTCGGAGACCTTGTCGCCGATGTCGTCAGCTATGTCGTTGCGGCAGATAAGAAGAATACCGGCGGAAGTGTTCTCGGCTATCATAACGGCGAGCTCCTGACCGAATTCATCAGGCAGCGGTGTGTTGATGACGACGAGCTCCGGTTCTGTATCGCTTACCACGAGACGCCGTGCCTCGCTTCCGGAGGAGGCGACTGCGATCATACCGTACCCCTCAGCTTCGAGGAGTTCGCCTATGAAAGCGGCAGTATCGGCAGAAGAAGAAACTATAATTGCTCTGTTCATAGTCTATCAGTCCTCAGACAAATTTGAAGTAGTAGTTTTCCTCGAATTCGTCCTTATTTCGGGCAAGATTGTACTCCTGTACCTGCTTTTCGAGCTGGGCAAATATGTCCGAACGAGTCTCCTCCGGGAGATTTCGCTTGACAAAATCGCTCTCACGCGCGATACGGCAGGCTTCCTCAAGAGAGTGGGGGAGCGGTTCAAGCTCTGAGGAGGTGCTGTGGTTCAGGGTGCTTTCGAGGATAGAGCAGTTGCCGGAGCGTATTCCCTCGATACCGGCAGCGAGTATGAGTCTGAAAGTTATATACGGGTTGCAGCAGGCATCTGCGGAGCGGAGCTCAATACGCGGTGAAAGGCCTGCTGTGCGCGGTATCCTGATGAGCTGTGAGCGGTTCTCGAAGCTCCAGTCAACGTATTTGGGCGCGTAGCCGATACCGAAGCGCTTGTAGGAATTCGTAGTGGGGTTAAGAAAGGCTGTTATCTCGCGGATACGTTCGAGGACGCCGGAAATAAAGCATTTTCCCTCCTGAGTCATATCGTCCGGAGATGTACCGAAGATAGGCTCGCCGTTCTTGCGCAGACTCAGCAGTATGCTCAGGGCGCTGCCGTGCTCGTTGGGGAGCGGCTTCGGCATAAACGAAGCGAAGAGCCCATTCTGGGCTGCTATGGACTTGACTACGGTCTTGTAGTGGACCATATTGTCGGCTGCTGTAACCGGCTCGCTCTCGCGGAAATCTATCTCGTTCTGAGCCGGACCGTGCTTGTGACAGGAGCTTTTGGGGTGCATACCCATTTCCTCGAGCGAGAGACATATTTCACGGCGGGCGTTTTCACACTTGTCGAGCGGAGCTACATCGAGGTAGCCGCCGTTGTCGTGGGGAGCCTTGGTAGGTTCGCCGCGGCTGTCGAGGTCAAAGAGGTAAAACTCGCACTTTGTGCCCATTTCGCAGGAATAGCCGTCGAGTCTGAGTGTGTTTATATAGTTGGTGAGCTCGGTTCGCATATCGCCGCGGTAGTCTGAACCGTCAGCGTTGCGGAGCGAGCAGAAGAAGCGTACAACCCTTCCCGACTTAGGTCTCCACGGCAGTACCGAGAGGGTGGAGATATCCGGTACGAGGAGCATATCCTCGCGGCAGCCGCTGATGCTCGAAGCGTCGAACGGGATACCGTATTCAAAGGCGCGGGGGAGTTCATCGGGCATAATAGCGACGTTTTTCAGGCTGCCCGAGACGTCAGAAAACGTGAGTCTGATGAATTTGACATCGTTTTCTTCAACAAATTTCAGTATTTCTCTGGGAGAAAAGCTCATTGCTATCACCTCATAATCATTACCTTATATTATACACCAAACCGCCTGAAATGTAAATAGCAAAGGGCAAAAAAATGACCGTCTGCCTGCGGCAAACGGTCAGTATGTCATTTCAGCTCAAACTTGGGTATCAGTCTCAGCTTGTGGAGATTTGCCTTGTGGAGACGGTCGATCTTTTCTTTGATCTCTGGGTGAGCTCTGAGATCGTCGAGTCCGCGGATATATGTATCGAGCATTGCGTATGTAAAGCCGAGGTTCTCCTCGTCAGTCTTGCCGCAGAGACCGTCTATCGGTACCTTGTGGACAAGCTCATTAGGAAGTCCGAGTTCCTCGCCGATCTGGAGGACTTCCGTTACGGTGAGTTCGGAAAGGGGAGAGAAGTCTCCGGCTGCATCGCCGTATTTGGTCGAGTAGCCTACCCAGTCCTCAGAGAGGTTACAGGTGTTTGCAACTCTGCCGCCAACTGTTGCTGCGACTGCGTAGAGCGTAGTCATGCGTATTCTTGCAGGAGTATTGACGATAGCCTGATTTGAGGGCTCCATGTGCTTGCCGAGTTCGCCCATAAAGGTTCTGACAGTATCGCCGATATTGACGGTGTAGCTCTTTATCCCGAGTGTATCAACTAATAGGCGGCTGTATGATATGTCAGCCTGTTCGCCCTGAGGCATAAGTACGCCGATAACGCGGTCTTTTCCGAGAGCCTTAACGCATATTGCTGCGGTAACTGAGCTGTCCTTTCCGCCGGATATGCCGATGACAGCCTTTGTTTCCGGAGAAGCGGTCTCCGCAAAGTGATTTTTTACCCAGTCAACAACCTGAGCTGTGACCTTTTTTGCGTCAAATGAATAAGCCATATTGACTACCTCCTTACTTATTTTCATATTAATAATAACACAAGTTTGCTCAAATGTCAAGTCAGAATATGTATGGACGGCGATTTGCCGTCCGGTGAGAGCTTATTTGCGTCTGCCGCAGTTTTTGTCGAAGGAAGGGTTGCAGGCATAGAAGTTGCGGGAATCAAGGTTATCTTGTGCTATGCGGAGTGCTTCGCCGTGTAGGTCTGGATGTAACGAGAAAATCAAGGAATCGTAAGATTAATTTTAGATGAATTGTTTTAATGATTTAGTTTGGCGTATTATTGTTTTTTCGCTTGCTTAAGTGTTTTTGTATTATAATTATAGATATAATGATTCTTCAGTGACAGTCTCAGGAAGAGCACGGTGGAATTGTCAAGAAATGTGCAGTCAGGAAATACCCAAAATCTTGGATAGGCAGATATCAGGCAGCATGATGCGAGAGCTGATTTGAAGTTCTTAATG
>ONMB01000020.1 GCA_900318825.1 uncultured Ruminococcus sp. | reverse complement strand
AGTTGTACTCGCCGCGGTTTATGTGGATACTGCCGCCGTATCCGGAACCTATACATATACTGCTCTTTCCGCGGCAGCTGATGTTTATGGGACCGTCCTGTTCAAAGACGAGTTCACCGTGGCGGCTGTGATGATCGTTGCCTATGCCATAGGATTCGGCAGCGTTAAGGTCAACATTGAGAACGCCGTCGCCTTCGATAACGAGCCTTGATGACTCCGGGACCTGTATTCCTGAGTCAAACATGGTATTTGTTCCGACGAGAACGAGTGTGACGTTGCTGTTTTCGCCGAGCTCTATGCAGGGACGGTTTTTGACATTTGAGAAGTAGACGTCCTCAAGAGTGATTTTTCCTCTGTAATTTGGTTCTATGCGCATATGCAGGGAGGTCTTCATCTGCGGAGTGCCTATGACTGAGATGTCCTTGTAGACCATTTCGTCGTGACCTATCACTATGTCAGTACAGCCATTCTTTTCGAGCTTTGCAAGAGAGATGCGGTTGGTTTTTCCGGCAAAGTAAATGTGCTTGTTGCTTCCGTCGATGCGTTCCTGGTGAAACTGCTTTATCTGGCTGCGGCATTTCTCGTCGATCTGACCGATAACTACTGCGGAGGGCTTTGCTGTATAGAAGCCCTGTATGAGGTCAGCACCAAGGTGGATCACGGTCTGGAGCTCCTCGGCGGTCTCGACGCCCTCTGCAAGAGCCTTTATGCCGTTATCGTGGCAGAAGTCTATGACCTCGCGCACGAAATGCTGCTTCTGGGGATATTCGTGTATATCGCTGAGGAGCGAGCGGTCTATCTTGACGAAGTCGGGCATATAACGCAGTAGATTGCTGACATTGGAGTAGCCTGTTCCGTAGTCGTCAACAGCGATATTGATGTGCATTTTTTCAAAGTAGTCCTTGAGCTTTTTGAGATCGGAATCCTTCAGTTCGGCTTCCTCTGTGAGCTCAACGACAACTCTTTGTGCGTGTGCAGAAAGGAAGTTGTCGAGCTCTGAGGCTGTCTCCTCACCGACGCTTACACCGGGTATGCTGTTGATGAAGACTCTTGCCTCGCCGAAGCTGTCCTCGTTCTTGTCGATGTAGTTGAGAACGTTCAGGAACGTAGCGCGTTCAACGTCGGAAAGACGCTCCTGCATAGCGGCGTATTTTATTATGGAAAGCGGCGATATCTTGGTTTCGGTACGCGAGCGCATCAGCGCTTCATAGGCGTAAACGCTGCCGTCAACTGCACTGACTATCGGCTGGAAATAGTAATCAAGAAGGTTGTCGTCCAGTATCCTCGAAACGAGCTTATACTGAGCCTTTTCTTCGTTATCAAGGTTTTCGTAGGCGTAGTTCGATACCTCAAACTTGTTGTTGCGGAAGTGATCGAGCTGCTCCTGCATATATATCATGACAAGGCTGCGTCTTAGTATTTCAAGACCTCTGCTTACTGAGCTTATCCAGCGGAGGTATATATCGTCATAGCTGCGGAGCTGACTTCCATAGCTGAGAGCAGCGTATCCGAAGCATTCGTTCTCGTAGAAAAGCGGCGTGAAAAAGTAGGCAGTCGGGGAGTTGAAGTCGTCGTAGAGCTCAGGCAGCATATCCGATGTGTCGAAGTATTCGTCTGTACCCGCGATGTTGCTTCTGCGGTCTTTGCAATAGCGTATTGCGTGCATCATCTTTGCTGGATAGCCGTTATTTCTGAGGTGAACGCCGTGCCCGGCATTTTTCCATTCGCTTGCGAGACAGAGGTGGAATTCTTCTGCTCCGCGTATCTGGTATGCGTAGGAATACACTGTGCTGAGGTAATCCTGAAGGGAATACTGTGAAATGATGTTCTCGCTCATGGTGTTGAACACGGAATCGAAGCCCTCTTCATAGATGTCGGTCGCCCAGCTCGTGCGCTTTATCTTATGAGAAGGCATAGTCTCACCGCAGCAGCCGCAGCTTTCGCCTATGAGCAGTTCTGAACGCAGCTTGAAGGATTCCGGGACCTTTCCGTTTATCTTATCTGACAGGAAGTGGAAGGCGTATTCACCGAATTCTTCGGCAGGTATGAGCGCAGATGTTATGGACTTGGGACTTGTCTGTCCCTCAAATGTAGAATCATAGCCAACAACGGCGATATCACCGGGAACGCTGATACCGCGTTCTTCAAAGGCGCGGCAGAGTCCGATAGCCATCTGATCGTTTGCGCAGGCAACAGCGTCCGGGAGCTTTTTGCCGTCAGCGAGGAGCTCCTCTGCGCACAGTTCACCACTCTGATACCAGAAATCGCCGTAGAAGATACGGTCCTCGGATACGGGCAGACCTGCTTTTGCCATTGCGTCGCGGTAAGCCTGCAAGCGCTCCTTGGAGTGTTTGTGCCATTTTTTGCCGGAGAGAAATGCAATGTCTTTGCAGCCGTGGATCTTGATAAGATGTGTGACGAGTTCAAAGACATCGGAATAGCAGTCGGTACAGATGCTCGGGAAGAGTTCACTTTCCTTTTCGATCACCACGATAGGCTTATCAAAGATGTTTTTGAGGTGGAGTTCGAGCTTTTCGGCAGCATTTTCGGTCTGTATACTGTCCTTGAGTATGATCGCGCCGTCGAATTTATCCGGAGACATCAGAGAGAAGATGTTTGATTCGCCCTGTTCACGTTCGGGGGTATCCTGATATTTTCGGTACATTGAGAATATACATACGTCATATCCGCTGGCAAACGCGTTTTTCAGAAATCCGCTTATGAAACGGCTCTGGTATGATTCGTTCGCCTGTCCGACAAACATAGCTATTCGCTTTCTATGATCCTTCATGATATCCCTTCCTTTGAGCGGATTATGTTGATTGTATCCATTAACGTTATATCGCATAAGCACAGTGTTATGAAAACTTAAACAGAATATAATGTTCGTTATAAAAACATTATATCATATTTTAATACAGATTTCAAGAAAATTTATTGTATATATTAAAATAATTAATCACTTGACAGTGCAGCTTTCCGGGAAATGAAAAAAACAGCTGTGAGCATTGCTGTTTTCTGTTTTTTATGTTATAATTTAGATGCAGCAATACTATATCAGAATGATAAATGGAGGGAAAAACGTGACTATTAATACCTTGCAGATCAACGATCTTACTATTGAATATTTCCGCTTCGGAGATCCGGCTGGAAAGCCTTTCGTGATTATCCCGGGCGTTGCGGTAAGGAGCGTAATGGAATCGGCTGATTTTATAAATGTCCAGTACAGGGCGCTTGCTGAGGAATATGATATCTATGTTATCGACCGCAGAAAAGATATGCCTGCGGGATACAGCGTTTATGACATGGCTGACGATACTGTCAGGGCAATGGATATGCTCTATCTGAAAAACGCTGTCGTTTACGGTGTATCGCAGGGCGGTATGATAGGACAGACGATCGCTGTAAAGCGTCCGGATCTTGTTCAGAAGCTGATACTCTGCTCGACTTCGTCACATATTCCGCAGGACGCTGTGAAGATCATCAACAAATGGATAGAGTTTGCTGAGAACAAAAATCTCCGCGCGCTTATGCTATCGTTCGCAGAGAATATCTATACAAAGGCATACTGTGAGAAATACCGCGATGCTTTTATCATGTTTGAAAGGCTCATCACTGACGAAGATCTTCAGCGCTTCCTCATAATGGTCAAGGGCTGTGACGGCTTTGATGTGAGAGACAGTCTGGAAAGCATAGATGCTCCGGTGCTTGTTCTCGGCGGCAGGGACGATAAGATCTTTCCTCCTGAGAACGCTGAAGAGATCGCTGAGCTCACTAAGGGCGAGCTGTATATTTACGAAAATGCGGCTCACGGTGTCTATGATGAGAACGCCGATGTTATCGCACGGATAAAGGAATTTGCAGAAAGAACCTGACAAACCGAATAGTGAAGCCGCAGAAGAATTGACGTTCCTATGCGGCTTTTTGTCAATGCGGTGGAAGATAGTGGAACTGTCAGCGCCGCTATTGACAAACAGAGGTACTTGTGATACTATATAATTGCAATTATGACAGCGGTACGCTTTTCTGTATGCAGCGCACCGGTCTTGTCTGAATGGTGGAGGTAATCATATGTGGGCATATGAAAGTGTATTCTATCAGATCTATCCGCTCGGATTCTGCGGAGCTCCGTTTGAGAATGACGGCGTTCAGCAGTCAAGGATACTAAAGGTCATCGACTGGGCTGACCATATCAAGGCTCTTAACTGCAATGCTGTGTATTTCTCACCGGTTTTTGAATCGGATACACACGGATATAATACAAGGGATTTCACGAAGATAGACTGCCGTCTGGGTTCTAATGAGGACTTTGCAAGGGTGTGCAGCGAGCTTCACAAAAGAGGCATAAAGGTCGTGCTTGACGGCGTTTTCAATCACGTTGGCAGAGGCTTCTGGGCTTTTCAGGACGTCCTCAGGAACCGCGAGAATTCACGCTATAAGGACTGGTTCCACATCAACTTCGGCGGCAATTCCAACTACAATGACGGTCTTTGGTACGAGGGCTGGGAGGGACACTTCGACCTCGTCAAGCTGAACCTCTGGAACAACGAAGTCGTTGAGCATATCTTCTCCTGCATAAAGGGTTGGGTAGATGAATTTGATATCGACGGCCTGAGACTTGATGTGGCTTACTGTCTCGATAAGGAATTCCTGAAGAGACTCCGCAGCTTTACAAGCGGACTCAAGGAGGATTTCGTGCTGATAGGCGAGCTTCTTCACGGCGATTATTCTCAGTTCGTAAACAATGATATGCTCCATTCGGCAACGAACTACCAGTGCTACAAGGGACTATATTCCAGCTTCAACAGCATGAATATGTTCGAGATATGCCACTCCCTGAAAAATCAGTTCGGACCTGAAAACTGGTGTATGTACAGAGGTATGCACCTCCTGAACTTTGTTGACAATCACGACGTATCAAGAGTTGCGACCATACTGTCAAACAAAAATCACCTGCCGCTGATCTACGCGATAATGTTCGGTATGCCGGGTATACCGTGTATCTACTACGGCAGCGAATGGGGTGCAGAGGGCGACAAAAAGGACGGCGATCCGGCTCTCAGGCTTTCCTACGATGCACCGATAGACAATGAGCTTTCAGGATATATTTCAAAGCTCGCAAAAATACATCACGAGAGCAAGGCTCTCTGTTACGGCGACATAAGCGTGCCGGTGCTGACAAACAAGCAGTGTATCATTCAGCGCCGCTGCGATGATGAGCGCATACTCATAGCGATCAATGCGGACGATCAGCCGTTTACTGCACACTTTGACGCTGGCTGCGGTATGGCTGACGAGCTCATAACGGGTACTAAGCACGATTTCGGCGGCGGAAGTGAGCTTCCTCCGTATTCAGCACAGATATGGAAAATGGAGAGGTGAGCTTCTCCTATGAAACAGCGGTGTCTCTCAGGCGGGAGGCTCCGCTGTTTTCTTATTGACTTATAGCAGACTATATGGTAAAATATAAACATAATTATGCGCTTCGGGTGATGCTATGGAAGAAAGGTACATATACTGCGGTACGAAAAAACTTCGCTGCGGTTATACAACGGGGACGTGTGCGGCTGCTGCGGCAAAGGCTGCTGCGGAGGCTCTTCTCACGCGCCGCAGAGTTGATACAGCCGAGATACTTACACCAAAGGGCGTACAGCTCAGACTGGACATCGCAAAATGCGTATCTGACGGCGAAAAGGCTCTTTGTTCCGTTATCAAGGACAGCGGCGACGATCCTGATATCACCAACGGCATCGAAGTATGTGCGGAGGTTTCGTTTATTGAAGCCGGAATCGAGATAGTCGGCGGAAAGGGCGTGGGAACTGTTACAAAAGCAGGGCTCGATCAGCCGGTCGGAGCTGCCGCTATAAATACAGTACCGCGCAGAATGATAGCGCAGGCTCTGAATGAGACGGCAGAGCTCTATGAGTACCGCGGCGGTCTCAGAGCAGTGATATCCGTACCAAAGGGCGAAGAACTCGCGCATAAGACCTTCAATCCGCGCATCGGCATAGTGGGCGGCATCTCTATCATCGGCACTACCGGTATCGTCGAACCTATGAGCAATTCCGCTATAATCGAGACTATCCGTACTGAGGCTAATATCCGCAGGGCTGAGGGCATAAAAACTCTTGTCCTTACGGTCGGAAATTACAGCGAAAAGTTCATATTCGAGAATCGTCCCGAGCTCAGCGGACAGTGCGTTATGTGCAGCAATTTCATCGGAGACGCGATAGACATCGGTATCACGCTGGGCTTTGAAAGAATTCTCATCTGCGGTCACATCGGAAAGATGGTCAAGCTGGGTTCGGGTATCATGAATACTCACTCTTCGTATGCTGACGGCAGAATGGAAACGCTGATGACCTGCGGAGTTCTTGCCGGCATAGACAACGCCTTGCTCTGCCGTCTCAACGATTGTGCAACTACCGATGCGGCACTTGATATCCTCTATGAAAACGGTGCGGCGCAGAGTGTTCTGGACGTCCTTGTGCGGCGTATACATACATATTTGCAGGCAAGGGCAAAGGGCGAAGCAAAGGTCGGTGCGGTCATATTCTCGTACAGGAACGATATGCTCCTGAAAACGGAATACGCTTATGAGATAATTGATGAGCTGGAGGTGTGATATGGTACATTTTGTTGGTGCAGGCAGCGGTGCGCCCGATCTGATAACGCTGAGGGGAAAGGCGCTCCTTGAAAATGCTGACGTTATAATCTACGCCGGTTCGCTTGTCAATCCGCAGCTGCTCGGCTTTGCACGTCCCGGCTGCGAGATACACAACAGCGCTCTTATGACGCTCGACGAGGTCATAGCCGTAATGGAACACGCCGAAAACTCCGGCAAAACTACGGTAAGGCTCCATACCGGCGATCCCTGCGTCTATGGTGCGATACGCGAGCAGATGGACAGGCTCGATGCACTTGGTATAGCTTATGATGTGTGTCCCGGAGTGAGCTCGTTCTGCGGAGCGGCTGCCGCTCTGAAAGCCGAGTACACTCTCCCTGACGTTTCACAGACAGTTATCCTCACCCGTATGGCTGGCCGAACTCCCGTTCCCGGGAAGGAGAGCATCGAGAGCCTTGCTGCGCACCGTGCTACTATGGTGATATTCCTGAGTACGGGTATGCTTGAGGAGCTTTCCGAAAAACTGATGACCGGCGGTTACAGTGCTGATACTCCTGCGGCGATAATTTACAAGGCTACATGGGACGACGAAAAGGTCTGCCGCTGTACGGTTTCGACGCTCGCGGAAACTGCAAGACAGAACGGCATAACCAAGACCGCTCTGATTACTGTCGGGGACTTTCTCGGCGATTTACACTCGCTCTCGAAGCTATATTCCGCCAACTTTGAAACAGAGTTCAGAAAGGCGGAGCTCTCATGAAAACTGCTCTCATATCCTTTACCGAAAACGGCAGAAAGCTCTCGCAGCAGATAGCCGGTAAGGCTGATATCATCACTGCCGAGCGTTACTGTTTTTCTGCGCACAGCGATGACGATTCGCACAGCTTTGACAGCCTCAGTGAACTCATTGCCGGTATTTTCAATGAGTATGAGGCGATCGTTTTTGTCTGTGCCTGTGGTATAGCGGTCCGGGCGGTCGCGCCGTATATACGCTCGAAAACGAGCGATCCTGCCGTCATAGTTATCGACGATTGCGGCAGATTTGCTATCCCCGTACTTTCTGGACATATCGGCGGTGCAAACGCGCTTGCTGAAAGGCTCGCGGAAGCCGTCGGAGCGCAGCCTGTCATAACGACTGCTACTGATACAGGCGGACATTTTTCGCCGGACAGCTTTGCCGCTGCGAACAGTCTCATTATCACAGATATGGACGCGGCAAAGGCGGTAGCTGCTGCTGTTCTGGAGGGCAGAAAGATAGGTTTTGTGAGCAATCATGAGTATAAGAATATGCCCGATGACATTTCAGCCGGCACTGGTGCTGATATCGGGATATACGTCGGAACTGCCGGCAGAACCCCTTTTCCTCTGACACTGATCCTCGTTCCGAAAAACATCGTTCTCGGTATTGGCTGCAAGCGCGGTACTGACAGTGCCGCGATCGGAAACGCAGTCCGCACAGCTCTGAAAACTGCCGGTATTGCTCCTGAACGTGTGAGTTGTGCGGCTACGAT
Organism: uncultured Ruminococcus sp.; assembly: GCA_900318825.1. Lineage (GTDB taxonomy): Bacteria > Bacillota > Clostridia > Oscillospirales > Ruminococcaceae > Ruminococcus. The sequence goes on along the minus strand of ONMB01000020.1, from coordinate 16,176 downwards.
AGACCTCAAAGCCAACGAGGAGGGACTCCTCAGCTTCTGCGGGAAGAACGGTCTGAAGCTGAAGTCCTATACCGCACAGGAGCTTATGGAAACTGAGGGGAGCTTCAGCGCGTCGGAGTTCGTGCAGAGCGTTACCGGTGCCGATAATGTGTGTGAAAGAAGTGCTGTGAAGTGCAGCGGCGGTCAGCTTATCCTGCGAAAGACCGCGCTTGACGGTGTAACAGTTGCAGCCGCTGAGATACCGCTTCTGCTTGACTTTGAAAGGAGGATACTGTGATGCTTTATGTTGTCGGTATGGGTGCTGGCAGTCGTGACGGTATGACTGCTGCCGCTGAACAGGCTATCATCAACAGCGACCTGATAGTGGGATATACGAAATATGTTGAGCTGCTCCGCGAAATATTCCCTGATAAGGAGTATTCCTCAACTGGTATGCGGCGCGAGCGCGAGCGCGTTGAGAGAGCTTTGAAAGCTGCGGAAAGCAGAACAGTTTCTCTTGTGTGCAGCGGCGACTCGCAGCTCTACGGAATGGCTGGACTTGCCTTTGAACTCAGTGAGAGCTATCCCGGTGCAGAGATAGAGATAGTGCCGGGTGTCACAGCCGCATTCAGCGGCGGAGCTGTGCTGGGTTCACCGCTGACGAGTGATCTTGCGGTGATAAGCCTTTCCGACCTCCTCACACCTGCCGAAAAGATAAGGAAGCGTCTTGAATGTGCTGCGGATTGCGATATGGTGATCGTGCTTTACAATCCGTCCTCGAAAAGCCGCTCAGACTACCTGAGAAGAGCCTGCGATATTGTGCTCGGATACCGTTCCGGTGACACTGTCTGCGGCTACGTCAGGAACATAGGGCGTGACGGTCAGGAGAGCCGTGTCCTGACTCTTTCGGAACTCCGTGAAACGCCCGTCGATATGTTCACGACCGTTTATATCGGCAATTCAGATACGAAGATCATCGGCGGAAAAATGGTCACACCGAGAGGCTACCGTGATGTGTAGACTGCTCATATTCGGCGGTACTACCGAGGGACGTCAGCTCGCGGAATACTGCGCTGGAAACGGCATAGATGCTGTTGTCTCTGTCGCTACTGATTACGGAGCTTCATTGCTGCCCGACGGCATAGATGTGCGCTGCGGAAGGCTTGATGCTGAGCAGATGGCGGAGCTTATCCGCGCCGGATATTCAGCAGTAGTTGACGCGACACACCCCTATGCAGTTGAAGCTACCGAAAATATCAGACGCGCCTGCACTCTGACCGGAACAGAGTATCTCCGGCTTATCCGCAGAAGCTCGGTGCCTTGCGGAAAAACGGTTCAGGATATTGAAGGGCTCGTGGCTCTGCTCAATGAAACGTCCGGGACTGTTCTCAGCACTCTCGGCAGCAAATCGCTCGAAGCTCTCACGCAGGTCAGAGATTTCAGCGAGCGCTTATGGGTAAGGGTACTGCCGGGCGGTGAGATACTTCAGCATTGCCGTGAACTTGGCTATGATGAGGGAAAAGTGATATCTGAAAAAGGTCCGTTCACAGTTGAGCAGAATGTGGAACATCTGCGGAGGAGCGGTGCAGGGATACTGTTGACGAAGGAGAGCGGTGCGAACGGCGGCTATCCCGAAAAGACTGAGGCAGCGCGGATATGCGGTGCTGAACTGATAACTCTTGCGCGGCCTGCCGAGAGCGGGTACAGCTTTGACGAAATGATCGGTATAATTGAAAAGGAGCTGAAAAGATGAAGGTCTACATAGTCGGAATAGGAATGGACGGCAGAAAAACGCTTACAAAAGAGGCTGAAAAAGCAGTTTCGGAAGCCGGTATCCTTATCGGCGCAGAGCGTATGCTAAGACCTTTCGCCGACCTCGGAAAAGAGATGTTCACGAGCTACATACCGCGTGAGATAGCGGAGAAAGCTGACTCCTGCGGCTATGATACAGCAGCGGTACTTATGTCCGGAGACTGTGGCTTTTTCAGCGGTGCAAGGAAGCTCCTGCCTCTGCTTGAAAAACATGATGTGGAAGTTATCGCCGGCATTTCATCGGCTTCGTATTTTTGCAGCAAGCTCGGTTTAGCCTATGAAAAAATGAAGTTCGTGACGCTCCACGGCAGAGCTTCAAACATTGCTGTCAACGTAAAAATGAACGAATACTGTTTTTTCCTGCTTGGCGGAGAGGTGTCTCCTGCGGACGTCTGCCGGAGACTGTGCGAGTACGGAATGGGCGATGTTACGGTGGATATCGGGGCTGATCTGGGCTATGAGAGCGAGCGGATAATTACCGGAAAAGCCTCAGAGTTTACTGATGCGCAGGTCAGCGGACTTGCTGTTCTGATAACTGAAAACAGCGGTTTTCTCCGGTATTTACCGTCAGCGATAGACGACGGCAGGTTTATTCGCGGCGAGATACCTATGACTAAAGCTGAGGTGCGCTGCATTGCCGTTTCAAAGCTGGATATCGCCGCTGATTCCGTTGTGTGGGACATCGGCTGCGGGACCGGTTCTGTGTCTGTTGAAGCCGCGTTCCGCTGCCCTGACGGGAAGGTCTTGGCGTTTGACAAAAAGCCTGAGGCAGTCGGACTTACGCTTGAAAATGCCCGGAGCTTCGGCTGCGATAACATCGAAGCAGCGGAGGGCAGGTGCCCTGATATCTTAACGGATATCCCGGCGCCGGACAAGGTCTTTATCGGCGGAACATCGGGGAATATGGCTGGCATTTTCGAGACGGTGGACCGCAGAAATCCTCAGGCAGATATAGTTGTTACTGCTGTTTCACTGGAAACGCTGCAAAGTGCCGTCAGCGCCTTTGAGCGTTTCGGAGCTGTACCGGAGATAGTTCAGGCGGCAGTCACACGAACTAAAAAGATCGGCGCACACACTATGCTCCAAGCTCAAAACCCTGTATTCATCATAAGTGGGAGGCTGCAATGAGACGTGTTATCATCGGCGGAACAAAAAGCGGCTGCGGTAAAACAACCGTCACCTGTGCACTGCTTGCTGCCCTGAAAAAACGAGGGCTGAACGTGTCGGCTTTCAAGTGCGGACCGGACTACATTGATCCGATGTTCCACAGGAAAGTCATAGGCGTGAGCTCGCATAATCTCGACAGTTTTTTCTGCGACAGAAACACCTTGCTTGATATGATCGGCGAATACGCTGCGGAAAGCGATATTGCTGTTATCGAAGGTGTAATGGGCTTCTATGACGGTGCATGCGGAAGCGCCCACTCGCTCTCTGAACTGACCGAAACTCCGGCAGTCATCGTCATTGACTGCAAAGGCATGAGCGATTCTGTCGGCGCAGTTATGAGCGGTTTCCTGCATTATCGTCCGAACCGGATCGCAGGCTTTATTTTTGACCGTCTTCCTGAGAAACTGATACCGCTTGCAGAAAGACTTTGCGGCGAGTTGGGCACCGAATACTTCGGCTGCCTGCCTAAGTGCGATCTTACCATAGACAGCCGTCATCTCGGACTTGTTACTGCTGATGAGATAGCGGATATCCGCACAAAGCTCGCTGAACTCGGTGAACTCGCGGAGAAGTATATCCTCATTGATAAGCTCACCGGCTGCTGTGACGCTGAACTGCCGGGATATATACCGCTGGAAATACCGCGCTTTTCGGAGGCTCCGACCATTGCTGCCGCAAAGGACAAGGCATTCTGCTTCATCTATCAGGAGAATTTTGAACTGCTCGAAAAAATGGGCTGCAATATCAGGTATTTCTCGCCGCTGTCTGACAGTGCGGTGCCTGATGCGGACGGGCTTATTCTCTGCGGCGGGTATCCGGAGCTCTATGCAGCAGAATTGGCGGCGAATACCTCAATGCTTGCGAGCATCAGAGAGAGTGTGTGCAGCGGTATGCCGACCATAGCTGAGTGCGGCGGTTTTATGCTCCTGCACGACGAGCTTGCTGACAAAAGCGGCAAGTCTTATCCTATGGCAGGAGTGATAGGCGGAAGGTCCTTCCCGACCGGAAAGCTCCAGCGATTTGGCTATATAACGATGACTGCGGCTGGCGATAATCCGCTCTGCCGGGCAGGTGAAAGCATTAGAGCACACGAATTCCACTACTGGGACAGCACAAGCTGCGGAAACGGTTTCACTGCCGAAAAAAGCGACGGCAGAACGTGGAAATGCTGCCATACGAGCGGAGAACTCTATGCCGGTTTTCCGCATATCAACTTCTATTCTGACATCAGAATTGCCGAACGTTTTGTTCAGAAATGTATTTCTTTCGGAGTTGCAAATGGATAGGATAAAACACATCGTGCCATCAGATAAAACTGCGTATATCGCAGCAAAACAGCGCTGGGACAGTATTGCTAAGCCTCTTGGCAGCTTTGGTATGCTCGAAGAAATGGTGCAGAAGTTAGCCGCGGTGCAGGGGACTCCTGATGTGGATATTTCCAAGCGGACAGCTGTTGTTATGTGCGGAGATCACGGAGTTGTTGCCGAGGGAGTTACTCAGTGCGGACAGGAGGTCACAGCGGAGTGTGCAAGGGCGATCGCTGAGGGACGTTCAAATATCAATGCGATAGCAGCGGCATATAATGTGGACGTTGTCGCTGTTGATGCTGGTATCGCGCAGGACGTTGAGTGCGACAGGCTGATACACCGGAAAATAGTAAGCGGAACTCGCAATATAGCCGCTGGCAGCGCTATGACAGCCGCTGAGACCGAGGCGGCGATAGTCGTTGGTTTGGACATTGTCGGAGAGCTTTCCGCAAACGGAACAAAACTCATTATCACAGGTGAAATGGGCATCGGAAATACCACTCCGACTGCCGCGATAGCCTCTGTTCTGCTTGGACTTCCGCCCGAAAAGGTTACCGGCAGAGGTGCAGGACTTTCAGCTGCCGGACTTCAGCGAAAAACAGACGCAGTCAGACGTGCGGTAGAAATCAACGCTCCCGCAGCAGAGAGACCTTTTGAACTCCTTCAGAAGATAGGCGGTGCTGAGATAGCGGCAATGACAGGAATGTTTCTCGGCGGTGCATATTACCATGTGCCGGTCGTGATAGACGGCGTTATTTCGGCAGCGGCAGCCGCTGTTGCCTGCGGTATGCAGCCTCTCTGCCGTGAGTATATGCTTGCGAGCCATTGTTCCGGAGAGCCGGCAGGTGAGGGGCTTCTTGCATACTGCGGACTGACTGCGCCGATCAATGCAGGTCTGCGTCTCGGGGAAGGTACAGGCGGAGTTCTCCTTGTGCCGCTTCTCGACGGTGCCATTGCGCTTTACAGGAACGCTCACAGATTTGACGATACGAATATAGAAAGGTATGTGGAACTGAAATGACCACTCTCATTACAGGCGGTTCAAAGTGCGGTAAATCGAGTTTTGCCGAGAAGATGCTTGAAGGCTTTCCGGGCAGGAAGGTCTATATCGCCACGATGCAGCCGTTTGGCGAAGATGCTTCTGAAGCCATTGAACGACACCGGAAAATGCGTGAGGGAAAAGACTTCGAGACTGTCGAGAAGTATACTGATATCCACGAGATATCACTCGGTATGAACTGTGCTGTTCTGCTTGAATGTATGGGAAATCTCTGCGCGAATGAGATGTTTTCCGGTAGTGAGGTCGTCTGTCCGGCTGAGAAGATCGTGAGCGGGATAAAGATGCTCGCAGAGAATGTTTCCGAGCTTGTTATCGTCACAAATCAGGTCGGCAGCGACGGTATAAGCTACCCCGGCGGAACTGCTGATTATATCCGCGCTCTCGGCAAAATTAACCGAAGAATAGCCGGATTTGCCGATAATGTCATCGAGTGCGTGTACGGCGTTCCGGTGCTGCTGAAAGGAGAAATGCCATGCTGAGGTCAATGCTTTCGGCATTCCTGATGTATTCGCGGATACCGGTCCCGAAGGTCGAATGGAAAGAGGAAAACCGCCGTTACGCACTGGGATTTTTTCCGCTGGTAGGAGCTGTTATCGGCGGACTTCTCATACTCTGGAGACTCATATGCAATGAGCTTGCTGCCGGACAGTTCATTTTTGCGGCAGGAGCGGTATTTTTGCCGGTACTCGTGACGGGTGGGATACACCTCGACGGCTTCTGTGACGTAAACGATGCGAGAGCTTCATATGCAGACAGGGACAAGCGCCTTGAGATAATGTCCGATCCGCATATCGGCTCATTTGCGGTGATAAAGCTGTGCCTTTATCTCATCATTCAGACCGCTCTTTTTTCGGCTGTAAACTCGCTGCGGCTCACGATTGTGGCAGCCTGCGGATATGTTGTCTCACGAGGGCTGAGCGGACTGTCGGCAGTGACCTTCAGATCGGCTAAAAGTACCGGAACATTGCAGAGTTTTGTGCGCCCGGCACATAGAAATATCACCGCAGCTATATGTGTGATATGGGCTGCTGTTAGTGCAGGTGCGGCTGTGGTGATACTGCCGGTGCAAGGCGCTGCGCTGGTGATCTCGGCTATATTAGTGATGGCGTACCACAGGTTCACCTCGTACCGGGATTTCGGCGGTATAACCGGAGACTTGTGCGGCTGGTTCTTGCAGATGTGCGAGATAGTTATGCTCGCAGCAGTCATATTTTCGGAAAGGATAATGGCATTATGGTAATGGTAACAGGCGGCGCATATCAGGGGAAAACTGCATACGCTATGCGGAAATTCGGACTTGCTGAAAACGATGTCGCTGACGGTTCGGCAGCCAGTAGGGAAGCGCTGAAAAATGCCCGCTGTATCTCAAATTATCAGGAGCTTGTGCGCCGCCTCGGTGACGACAGCATTGCTTTTACAGAGGAGCTTTGCAGGTGCAATAGGAAAGCCGTTGTGATTATGGACGAGATCGGCTGCGGCATCGTTCCTGTGGACAAGAGCGAGCGCGTGTGGCGTGAAAACGTCGGACGCTGCGGCTGCATCATCGCTGCGAATTCTGATACCGTAGTCAGAATGGTCTGCGGCATCCCGGCAGTGATCAAAGGAGACAAAGGAGATAAGTCATGAAAATACTATTTCTGCGCCACGGACTTACTGCCGGAAATCTTGAGAGGCGCTACATCGGTACTACTGATGAACCGCTGTGCAGTAAGGGCTTTATTCAGCTCGGAACGCTCAGCTGTCCACGCTGCGATGTAGTTGTGAGCAGTCCTATGAAGCGCTGTATACAGACTGCGGAGCTCATCTTCCCCGGACAGGATATAGTTGCGGAAAGTAATTTGCGCGAATGCGATTTCGGTGACTTTGAGGGGAAGAATTACATCGAACTTTCCGGAAACAGTGATTATCAGAAGTGGATCGACAGCGGCGGGAAATTACCATTCCCCAATGGAGAAAGTCTGTCCGGCTTCAAAGAACGCTGCACTTCTGTATTTGAGAATACCGTCAGAAAATACCAAAATACAAGCTCGGTCGCATTTGTCGTTCACGGCGGAACGATAATGTCGATACTTGAAAAGTACGCTGTTCCGCACAGAGATTACTATGACTGGCACTGCGAAAACGGTCACGGCTATTGCTGTGAATGGAACGGCAGCGAGCTTCACATCACGGAGAAAATATGAGTTGTCTGATACCTGCATTGCCCTTGATACTGGGATTTGTTCTTGATCGTATCATAGGCGATCCATACAATTTACCGCACCCAATTAAACTGATCGGGAGACTCATCAGCGCTCTTGAAAAAGGCGTCCGAAAGAGGTTTTCCGACCTGCGCTCAGGAGGCGTTTTTCTTGCGCTGACGGTCGTTATGCTGTCGACGTTCGTGCCTTTGATATTGCTGCTCGTTTGCTACCGGATAAGCATTATTCTCGGCGGTATCGCTGAAAGCATAATGTGCTGCTATATGCTTGCGGCGAGGTGCCTCAGCAAGGAGAGCATGAAGGTATGCAATGCGGCTGAGTCCGGGGATACTGAGGCTGCGAGGAAGGCGGTCTCGATGATAGTGGGGCGCGACACGGCAGTCCTTGACCGTGACGGCATAATCCGTGCGGCAGTTGAAACGGTTGCCGAAAACACGTCCGACGGCGTGACTGCTCCGCTTTTCTACATGGGAATTGGCGGCGCAGTTGGCGGATTTTTCTATAAATCAGTGAACACAATGGATTCGATGATAGGCTATAAGGACGAGAAATTTGCCGAAATAGGCAGGTTTGCGGCAAAGCTCGATGATGTGGTGAACTTTGTTCCTTCGAGACTTACGGCGCTCCTCATGATAGTGTCCGCTCCGCTTCTTGGACTTGACAGCCGCAATGCCTACCGGATATGGAAACGTGACCGCAGAAATCACGCAAGCCCGAATTCTGCACAGACCGAGTCAGCCTGCGCAGGGGCATTGCACGTTCGTCTTGCCGGCGATGCGTGGTACTTTGGGAAGCTGCATAGAAAGCCGTATATAGGCGATAACGACCGCTCCATAGAAACTGAGGATATCCGTCGCGCCGGACGTCTGATGTATGCGGCGTCGGTTCTTATGCTGATAATTTCAGCTGCGGCAAGATGCCTGATCTTTGGAGGGATACTATGATCCAGCAGCATGGAGGAAATATTTCACGGCTTGAAAATATCCTCGATTTTTCGGCAAATATCAATCCCCTCGGTGCGCCTGAGAGCGTGAGAGCGGCAATTGCCGGCAGCATTGAAAGTGTTGAGGTCTACCCCGATCCGTACTGCACAGAGCTGCGTGAAACGATAGCCGTTCACGAGAGAATTAGCGCAGAAAACATCGTCTGCGGCAACGGTGCTGACGACCTTATCTTCCGCATCGCACACGCTTTCAGACCTGTAAGAGCAGTGGTCTGCGCACCGACGTTCAGCGAGTACAGCCGTGCGCTCGCTGAAGTGAACTGCGAGGTTACGGAGCACAGAATGACTGAGGAAAACGGTTTTGCGCTGACGGACAGTCTCCTTGAAAAGCTCAGTGATCCGGTAGATATGTGTATTGTCTGCACTCCAAATAACCCGACGGGCAGGCTGATACCGCCTTCAATAATGGAGCGTATCGCTTGGAAGTGTCAGGAAAACGGCATCGTCCTTGTCTGTGATGAGTGCTTTCTGGGTTTTGTATGCGGAGGCGAGGAGCACAGTCTCAGGAGCTGCTTCTGCGGCAGCAGTATCATTCTCAAAGCCTTTACAAAGCTGTATGCGATGCCGGGAATTCGGCTTGGTTACGCTGTTTGCAGCAGCAAAGAAATTGCTGTGCGATTACAGAGCAGCGGACAGTTCTGGAGCGTTTCCGGACTTGCGCAAAGGGCTGGTATCGCAGCTCTCGGAGAAAAAGAATACCTCCGGAAAACTCAGGAGCATATCGCTGAGGAACGCAGTTTTCTTGCCGGCGAACTCAGTGCTCTCGGTGTAAGAGTTTTCGATGCTGCGGCAAATTTCCTCTTTTTCAGGGGGAGAGCCGGACTCTGTGAAGAAATGCTCAGAGAGGGTATCCTTATCCGCGACTGTCAGGATTACAGCGGACTTTCAGCCGGTTTTTACCGGATCGCTGTGCGTACCCGAGATGAAAACATAAGGCTTATCGCTGCTCTCAGGAGGTGCATAAATGGCTAAAAACATAATGCTTCAGGGAACGATGTCCAACGTCGGAAAGAGCTTTCTGACGGCGGCACTATGCCGGATATTCAGGCAGGACGGCTATTCCGCCGCGCCCTTTAAATCGCAGAATATGGCGCTCAATTCGTTCGTAACTCCGGACGGGTGCGAGATAGGAAGGGCGCAGGCTTTACAGGCGGAAGCTGCCGGTATCGAGCCCTCTGCGCTCATGAACCCCATACTTCTGAAGCCCACCACAGACGTCGGTTCGCAGGTGATAGTCAACGGAAAAGTGCGCGGAAATATGCGGGCGGCGGATTATTTCCGCCACAAAAAGGAGCTTGTTCCGGACATTATGGCGGCTTACAGAACGCTTGCAAGCCGGCATGACATAATCGTTATCGAGGGCGCCGGAAGTCCCGTGGAGCTCAATCTCAAAGCCGATGATATCGTAAATATGGGGCTTGCCGAGCTTGTGAAAGCCCCCGTTCTGCTTGTCGGTGACATCGACCGCGGCGGAGTTTTTGCGCAGCTTATCGGTACTCTTGAGCTGCTTGAGAAAGCCGAGCGCGACAGAGTGAAAGGACTTGTTGTGAATAAGTTCCGCGGCGATATATCGCTGTTTCAGGACGGTATCGACATACTTGAAAAGCGCTCCGGAAAAACAGTTGCGGGCGTTGTTCCGTACATTGATTGCGACATTGAGGACGAGGACAGCCTTTCTGAAAAACTGACGGTGAAAAACTCCGGCGGCTTGATCGACATTGCAGTTATACGTCTGCCGAAGATATCCAATTTCACCGACCTTGACGTTTTTACGCAGTATGAAGGCGTTTCCGTCCGGTATGTGACTAAGGCGAGCAAGCTCGGTCAGCCTGATCTTATCGTGATCCCCGGTACAAAGAGTACGATCGCTGATATGAAATGGCTTGCCGAAACCGGTCTTGCTGATGCTGTAAAAGCCTGTGCTACGGGAAATGTTCCTGTGTTCGGGATATGCGGAGGCTATCAGATAATGGGCAGGAGCATTTCTGATCCGGAGGGGAGCGAGTGCGGCGGAAGCGTTGAGGGACTTGGTCTGCTTGACTGCAAAACAGTATTCAGCAGCGAGAAGCATCAGACGCAGGTCAGCGGCAGATTTGGCGATGTACAGGGCTTTTTCTCGTGCCTTTCTGGTGCGGAGCTTTATGGCTATGAGGTACATATGGGTGTAACTGAAAATGCCGGAGAGGAACTGACCTCGTGCGGCGGCAGCTTCCGCGGAAATGCTGCAGGCTGCTATGTTCACGGGGTGTTCGACAGCGCCGAGGTCTCAGGCAGACTCGTCAGGACACTGTACGAGCGGAGAGGAATGACTTTCAGCGGCAAAGTCGTAGACAGGCGGCAGTACAGGGATATGCAGCTGGATATCCTTGCGGATAACGTGCGGAAAAATCTCAATATGGAACTGATATATCGGGTGATCGAGGAGGGCGTATGAAACTTGAATATGTGCTGCCTGCGGACATTGAAAAACGCAGCTTTGAGATAATAGAAAGCGAACTGAAAACAGAAGTGCCGGCGGAGATAAAGCCGGTAGTCATACGCGCGATACATACGACGGCTGATTTTGATTATGCGGAAAACCTCTATTTTTCGGAGAATATCATTGATAAGGCGCTCGCCGTTCTCGAAAGGGGAGCGGTCATAGTAACTGACACGAATATGGCAAAAGCCGGCATAAACAAGGCTGCACTTGCACGTCACGGCTGCGAGTGTATGTGCTTTATGGCGGACGCGGATATCGCTGAAACGGCAAAGAAAAACGGTACAACAAGGGCAGCGGCTTCGGTGGATAAAGCGGCAGAGCTCGGCAGACCGGTCATATACGCGGTCGGGAATGCTCCGACAGCTCTTGTGCGCCTTTGTGAGCATATTTCCGCCGGTGACTTTGTGCCGGAATTCGTCATCGGGGCACCGGTCGGCTTCGTGAACGTTGTTCAGTCCAAGGAAATGCTCGTAGCTTCGGGGATCCCGTGCATCGTAGCAAGAGGCAGAAAGGGCGGCAGTAACGTTGCGGCAGCTATATGCAATGCCATGTTATATATGCTTGACGACAAAAAAGGTCTCAAAAAGTGAAGACCGATTGTTGCTAACGTATAAAATTCACGTAATACTTGCAATTTACGATAAATTCTGCTATAATATCTTTTGTTCATGGACAATTCAACTGAATATGGCAAACGGTGCCTCCGACAGCTTTGCTGTTGCAGGAGGGTAAAAGGGAAGCAGGTGAAGTTCCTGCACGATCTCGTCACTGTAATTGCGGAGCGGTATGCAAATCAGGTCACTGAGCGATCGGGAAGGCTGTATATCGCGTTGAGGCATAAGTCAGGAAACCTGCCGCTTGTTGGTACACGGCTGAAAAGCCAAGGTCACGAGGTATTGATCGTACTGTTTTTCAGGCTCTCAGGGGAGAGTCTGTTTGCAATGCCTTCTGCCTGCGCAGAGGGTTTTTTTGTTATGCGGTCAAGCCTTTCAATGAAAGGAAGATCATCATGAAAAGAACACTTGCACTTTTAATGGGACTTGCAGTAGTAACTGCTTCATTCACAGCCTGCGGTAGCTCCGACAGCTCATCTGACAGCAAGAAGGCTGCAACTACTGCCGCTTCAACTGAGACGGCTTCTGAGACAGAAACAGTATCCGAGGATACGACAGCTTCTGAAACAACTGCTGCTTCGAGCGAAGCCGCTTCAGAGGAGAGCTCTTCCGAAGCAGAGGAAGAGGAGGAAGAAGAGAACTACGATACCGGCGATGCTTCTCTCGATAATCCCAGAAATCAGGACGATATCGGCGAGAATGAGCTTCTCGTGCTGAGCTTCGGTACAAGCTACAACGACAGCCGCCGTCTTACTATCGGTGCTATCGAGGAAGCTCTTGAGAAATCTTTCTCCGACTACTCAGTACGCCGCGGATTTACCGCAAACATTGTTATCGACCACGTTAAGCGCCGCGACAATGAGGTGATAGACGACGTCAAGCAGGCACTCGACAGAGCTGTTTCAAACAACGTAAAGAAGCTCGTTGTTCAGCCTACACATCTTATGAACGGTCTTGAGTACAATGATGTTGTCAAGGAGATCGGCGATTATTCCGACGCATTCGAGAAGGTCGCTATCGGCGAGCCGCTCCTCACAAGCGACGATGATTTCAAGCGCGTTGAGAACGCTATCGTTGACTGGACAAAGGAGTACGATGACGGAAAGACAGCTATCTGCTTCATGGGACACGGTACTGATGCTGAGTCAAACGGCGTCTATGCCAAGATGCAGGAGCTCCTCACAAATGACGGCCACACAAGTTATTTTGTAGGTACAGTTGAAGCAACACCTTCGCTTGACGATGTTCTTGCAAAGGTAAAGGCTGGCGGTTACGAAAAGGTAGTTCTTGAGCCGCTTATGGTAGTTGCAGGCGACCACGCAAACAACGATATGGCTGGTGACGAAGACGACTCATGGAAGTCAGTTTTCGAGGCTGAGGGCTTCGAGGTAAAGTGCCTTATCAGAGGTCTCGGCGAGAACGAGGAGATCAGAAAGCTCTACGTTGAGCATGCTCAGAAGGCGATAGACTCTATCAAGTAAGATAAAAAATATCGGGCAGTTAAGGCTGCCCGATTTTGATATAAGAGGTAAAATATGAAAAAAACTATTATTGCGGTATCATTGTTAGCCGCACTTGCACTCACATCATGCGGAAGCAATTCATCATCATCTGAGCAGACAGCTTCAAAGGCGTCAACTGCTGTAACGGAAGATACCACAGCAGCTGATACTGCTGACGCAGAGACTTCATCTGCTGAAACGTCTGAGCAAAGCTCCGCAGAAGGCACTACCGAACAGGTGACCGCTCCTCAGCAGGAGGTCGGCTATGAGGGAATGAAGGAAGTTGCGGCATCTTCACTCAATGACGGAGACTACACGATAAAGGTCGATTCGAGCTCATCAATGTTCAAGATAGCCGACTGTATACTTCACGTCAAGGACGGCAGTATGAATGCTGATATAATCATCGACAGCAAGTCCTACGACGCGCTCTTTATGGGAACTAAGGAAGAAGCCGGAAATGCTTCTGAGTCCGGACGTATCACATATACCGAAAACGAAAAGGGACAGTCGGTATTCACTGTGCCGGTCGAAGCGCTCGACAAAGAGATACAGTGTGCTTCACTTAGTGCCAAGAAGCAGGAATGGTACGCAAGAACGCTTGTGTTCCGTGCAGATTCGCTGCCTGCGGAGGCGCTTAAAGAAGGAGGATATGCAACTGTTCAGTCTCTCGGACTTGAGGACGGAGAGTACACAGTTGAAGCAAAGCTCGACGGCGGTTCCGGCAGAGCTTCGATAGAGTCACCGGCAAAAGTTACTGTAAAGGACGGAAAGGCTCAGCTTACCGTAACGTGGAGCAGTGACAAGTATGATAAAATGGTCGTTGAAGATGTGACCTACCTTCCGCAGATAGTTGACGGACATTCAGTGTTTTCTATTGACATAAAGGGCTTCGATAACAGAATGCCTGTCGGTGCTGAAACTACTGCAATGAGCGAGCCGCATATGATAGACTATTACATAACCTTAGACTCGTCCACTATCAAAAAATGCGAATGAAACAGGCCATCACGCTTGCGGCGGCAGTCGGACTGTTATTCGTCGCAGGCTGTGAAAGGAAAAAGGAGACTGCTGAATTTGACATTACCGGCAGTATGGAGCTCCGGTATGCTGAGCAGTTCAGCGTTGATTATTGCAGGAACGGCTGCTCTGTCGTTAATATCGGCGATGACAAGTATCTTGTAGTACCGGAGGACGTGAGCGTTCCCGATGATACTGCCGGTATGACAGTCATAAAGCAGCCGGTCGATAATATTTACGCTGCCGCAACGTCCTCGATGGACCTTTTTGACAGTATCGGCAGACTTGACAAGGTCACTATGACCTCCACCAATTCTGATAGCTGGAGCCTGCCGCATATCCGCGAGGCGATAGATGAGGACAAGCTGCTGTATATCGGCAAATACAGCTCTCCTGACTATGAGACTCTCGTTTCTGAAAAGTGCGGACTTGCCCTTGAGTCAACTATGATATATCACACGCCTAAGGTCAAGGAAAAGATCGAGTCCTTCGGCATACCTGTCATGGTAGAGCGTTCGAGCTATGAGACGCACCCTCTCGGCAGAATGGAATGGATAAAGCTGTATGGTCTTCTCACCGGAGAGCCTGAAAAAGCTGAGGAACTCTTTGCTGATAAGACAAAAGCATTTGAGGAGATGTCTGTTCCGGAGCTCCCGGAGTCGGAACACAAAACAGCCGCTTTCTTTTACGTCACCTCAAACGGCTACTTCAACATCAGAAAGCCAGCCGATTACGTTTCCAGAATGATAGAGCTTGCAGGCGGAAAATACATTTTCACTGCGGCTGATCTCAACGTTGACGACAATGCACTCTCGACTATGAATATCCAGACCGAGACCTTCTACGAGCTCGCTCACGACGCCGATGTACTCATATACAACAGTACGATAGACGGCGAGATAGAAAGCATAGATCAGCTCATCGGAAAAAGCAGTATCCTTGCGGACTTCAAGGCTGTGAAGGAGGGGAACGTCTGGTGTACGGGACAGAATATGTTCCAGCAGACGACAGGTGCTGCGGACATGATATGCGATCTCAACAGGATATTTACAGGCAATGCAGACGGCACTGAGCTGACCTATCTGCACAAACTTCACTGAGGTATGGATATGAACAAAAAAAGAGCCGTCCGCTGGACTGTATGCTTCATAATTCTTCTGATGCTTGCAGCGTTATTCTTTGTGCTTGAGCTTGTCATCGGAAGTGCAAAGCTGTCTGTGAGCAATGTGTGCGGAGCGATCACCGGCAGGAGCAGAAATACTGCTGCCAATACAATTGTCAGGGACATTCGTCTGCCGAGGACTCTTGCCGCTGCACTTCTTGGGGGAGCGCTCGCGGTCTCGGGATTTCTGCTCCAGAGCTTCTTCAATAATCCTATCGCCGGACCTTATGTGCTCGGTATTTCATCGGGCGCAAAGCTGACGGTCGCACTGTCGATGATGTTTACAATGAAATACGGCATACTGCTCAATTCTGCGGAAATGGTCGGAGCTGCATTCGTGGGTTCGATGCTTTCCATGGGAGCGATACTGCTTCTTTCCGGCAAGGTAAGAAATATGGCACAGCTTATAATTGCCGGAGTTATGATAGGCTATATCTGTTCGGCACTCACTGAGCTTGCCGTTACTTTTGCAGACGATGCAAATATAGTAAATCTCCACAACTGGTCTATGGGCAGCTTTTCCGGTATCAGTATGGACAATGTTAAGGTCATAGCACTGATCGTACTTGCTTCAGTCGCAGCAGCATTTATGCTGTCAAAGCCGATGAGTGCATATCAGCTTGGCGAGAGCTATGCCAGGAATATGGGCGTTGATCTGAAGCTGTTCAGGCTGGCGCTGATAGTGCTGTCAAGTGTGCTGTCAGCCTGTGTTACTGCTTTTGCAGGACCTGTGTCGTTCGTAGGTATAGCCGTTCCGCATCTTGTGAAAACTGCTTTCGGGACTGCAAAGCCTATCATTGTGATACCGGCCTCATTCATAGGCGGAGCTGTATTTTGTCTTGCCTGCGACCTGATCGCAAGAATGCT
>ONMB01000045.1 GCA_900318825.1 uncultured Ruminococcus sp. | reverse complement strand
ATAATGGAACTTTCTAAATATATTGCCTGTATTTGTGAAGGAACAGCGGAACGAGTTATTATTGATTTGTTGCTTGATAACGACAAGTTGATTTTTTCGCGTGAAGACTTACTTGAACACGAAATTATCCGTTGCAGAAACGCCAAGAAATTTGAAGAACAGTATTTGAGAAAAGGTTTTACAGAACAAATAACCGTTTTAAGAATACTTGACTCTCGCAGAGAAAAATTTCGTTTAAGCAAAGCATATGTCGATAAGGTGAAGGTAATCAATGTTATTACCGCACCCGAAATTGAAATGCTTGTGATACACAACGAAAACAAGTATTCTGACTATAAATCCTCAGGCATGAAACCCAGCGAATACTGTATGGCTGAACTAAAATATTCAGATGTGAAAAGCATAAGCTGATGCTGAATTCAAATCAGGGTATGCTTATGCGAATATTTGACAATCTCATAGGTAATTCTCTGAAACACGGCAACGGCGACCTCATCGTCACCGTTATCGGCGAAAGCGAGATAAAGATAATCTTCGAGAACGAGCCGGAGGTAAGAAATGTCGATTTTGAACATATCTTCGACGAGTTCTATACGACGGATATTTCCCGTACAAAGGGTAATACGGGACTCGGTCTCGCTATCGCAAAGCAATTCACCGAGATGCTCGGCGGCGAGATAAGCGCAGAGCCTCACGACGATGTGTTCAGGGTATCTCTCAGGTTCTTCGCCTGAAATGTAAATAAGGTGGTGTTCGTATGATCGCTGCATACTATGAGTCTGTGTTCGTATTATCTGTACTGTTCACACTGCTTTACGCGGTGATGTGGAACAAGCATTATGACATTCACTTCACACTTATCTTCATATTCGTCCCACTGAGCGAACTGGGGTATTTTATGCTCGTGAGCGCGGAGGATATGGGAGCGGCACTGGCTGCAAACAAGCTGATCTATATCGGCGGCTGTTTCCTGATGCTGTTCATAATGCTGAGCGTGTTCCACTTGTGCAGGATAGAGCTGAAAAGCTATATTCAGGCTTTATTTATGGCATTCAGTCTGATCGTTTATATGTCGGTGCTGACTATCGGAAGGGGTAAGATATTTTACAGGACCGTACAGTTCAAGCAGGAGGACGGTGCCGGAATGCTGTATGACAAGAGCTACGGCTTTATGCACACGGTATTCATACTGATGGTGCTTTCGTATTCAATACTCAGCATCTCGGCAATAGCATATGCATTTTTCAAGAAGAAGGACGTTTCACGCAGGCTTATCTTTTTGCTGTTTCTGCCCGAGGCAACGGCAGTCAGCTGGTATTTCACAAGCAAGGCAGTCAACCTGCGCTTTGACCTTCAGCCGGTCGTGTACCTTCTGGCACAGTTCGTTTATCTCATTATCGTTCAGCGTGAATGTCTGTACGATATTGACGACAGCGTTGTGGACTCGCTTGTCCAGAACGGCGATACGGGTATAATCTCGATAGATTTTACCTACAACTATCTCGGCTGCAACGAGACTGCGAAGAAATTCTTTCCGGCACTGAACGAACTGACTGTTGACAAGCCTATCGACCAGAGCAAGGAAGTCAACGAGCCTGTCATGAAGTGGCTCTCTGACTTCACCAACGATGATACCAAGAATAAATTCTACTATAACCACGACGACAGCATTTACCTCGTCAACGTGAGATATCTCTACAATGGAGGACGTATCCGCGGCTATCAGTTCATAGTTACTGACGATACAAAAAACCAGAAGTATATCGAACTCATCGCGCGCTACAATACCGACCTCAAGCGTGAGATCGCTGAAAAGACCAACTATATCATAGATATGAGCAACAACCTTGTTACGGGACTTGCTACTATCGTTGAGAGCCGTGATAACTCCACGGGTGGTCATATCAAGCGCACACGGCAGACTGTCCGGCTGCTCACACTTGAAATGATGAAGGACAATGCCTTTGACCTGAGTGATGAGTATTACCGCGATATTATCAAGGCAGCTCCGATGCACGATCTCGGCAAAATAGCGGTCGATGACGCTGTTCTCAGGAAGCCCGGCAGATTTAACGATGAGGAGTACGAAAAGATGAAGGTACATGCTGCTGAGGGAGCTCGTATCGTTCACAGCGTTCTGAGCGGCAACGATGATGCAAAATTCGCGATGATAGCCGAGAATATGGCACACTACCACCACGAGCGCTGGGACGGCTCCGGCTATCCGGACGGCCTCAAGGGTGATGACATACCGATAGAAGCGCGTATAATGGCGCTCGCAGACGTGTACGATGCACTTGTCAGCAAGCGCATTTACAAAGAGAAGATGACTTTCGCTCAGGCGGACAAGATAATCCTCGAGAGTATGGGCAAGCACTTTGACAGCAGGTTCGAAAAGTATTATATGCTTGCCAAGTCTCGTCTCGAGAGCTATTACAGTCAGCTTGATGAAAACGAAACCTGATACAGGCCGGGAGCATTTTGCTCTCGGTCTTTTTATATCAGAAATGTAGAAAAAATGGTACGATCATGACCAAAATCAACTAAAAATGTCCAAATTGCATTGACTTTATGTACAAATTGTGTTATAATTAGATAAAGTGGAGCAAAGGTGCACTTTTTGAATAAAAGGTTCAAAATATGTATCCGAACTCACTGATATCGCGGATATCAGTAATAATTTGAACAGAAAAAAGGTGCTGACAGCAAGGTCGTTTATGAATTGCTGTTAAGATAAAAAATTTTTTTATTTTCAAGGGGGTATTTACTATGAAGAGTAAATTGATGAGCGCGGCAGTTTCGCTGTGCTCGACTGCTGCTCTGGCGCTGTCAGGAATAAGTATTCCGCCGGAGAAGCTCGTAACAGCTGATGCTGCTTCGACTACGACAACTGTTTCCAATCCTCTCATATGGGCAGATGTTCCGGACGATGATATCATCAGAGTCGGCGACACATATTACATGGTCAGCACGACTATGTATTTCAGTCCCGGAGCTCCTATAATGAAGTCTAAGGACCTCGTTTCATGGGAGATATGCAACTACGTTTATGACACCTATGCCAACGGCGATGTCCAGAACCTGACCAACGGCAAGCACGACTATTCTCACGGTCAGTGGGCAGCAAGTCTTCGCTACAATAAAGGTAAATTCTACGTTTTCTTCGGAAGCTACGGCTCAGGCAAGTCCTATATCTATCAGACGAGCGATATTGAGAACGGAACTTGGACTCGTAGTGAAGTCAACGGTATGTACCACGACGCTTCTATCCTCTTCGACGACGACGGACGCAACTACCTCGTTCACGGCTCGGGCGGCACCTGCAGAATCAAGGAGCTCAATTCGGATATGACCGGCTTCAAGCAGGGCGGCGTTGACAAGCAGCTCTTCAAGACAGAGTTCAATAACCTCGCAGGTGAGGGCTGGCATATCCAGAAGATAAACGGCTATTACTACATATTCGGTATCGCATGGCCGTCAAGCAGCGGACGCATCGAATTCTGCTATCGCTCCAAGAACCTTCTCGGAAACTATGAGTGGAAGACCGTTCTGAACTCAGGTCTCGGAACCTACGGCAGCGGCGTTGCACAGGGCGGTATCGTTGATACTCCCGACGGACAGTGGTACGGACTCCTCTTCCAGGATCACGGCGCGGTCGGCAGAATACCTGTCCTTGTACCTGTTACATGGCAGAACGACTGGCCGATAATGGGCGTGAACGGTAAGGCTCCTCTCACATTCGAGATAGAGGGCGGTACTACCGGAACTCAGCTCGCCAAGCCTGACCAGTTCTCATACAGCAGCAATAAGCTCGCTCTTGAGTGGCAGTGGAACCACAATCCCGATAACAAGTCATGGTCCGTTACAGAGCGTGACGGCTACCTCAGACTCCACAATAATTCTATCGCTTCCAATATCCTCTGGGCAAGGAATACCCTCACCCAGCGTACAGAGGGACCGAGCTGTTCGAGCGTTATAAAGCTCGATACCAAGGGCATGAAGGTCGGTGACCACGCAGGTCTTTCAGCTTTCCAGCTCAGATACGGAAATGTCGGAGTTTTCGTTGACAACGACGGAAGCAAGAAGGTCTATATGTCCATTAACGACGGTGGAAAAGAAGTTTCTGATTGTGTGGAGAAGAAGGTCGAACAGGTAAATATGAGCGGCGATGAGGTCTACCTCAAGGCTAATTTCCGATATAATACCGTTGACGGTGCCGGAAACTCCTCCAACAACATCGACAAGGCGACTTTCCAGTATTCCTTCGACGGCAGCAACTGGAAGAATATAGGCAAGGAGCTCTCGATGTCCTACGACCTCAAGCTCTTTACCGGTTACAGGAGCGCTATTTACAGCTATCCGACTAAGAGCACAGGCGGTTACGCTGACATCGATTACTTTGACTATCAGCGAGAGGAGTGGAATGCTCCCAATGTAGTCGAGCCCGATCCGGACGGCTATCTGCTCCACGATACCTTTGAGAGCGGCACTAACAAATGGACAGGCAGAGGCTCAGCTTCTGTTGAGAGTTCCGGCAGCGCTAATTATGCAGGCAGCAAGTCACTTTATACCTCCGGCCGTGAAGCTAACTGGAACGGTGCTTCAAAGGCTCTGAGTGCAAGCACATTCAAGCCCGGCGAGAAGTACAGCTTCAGCGCCGATGTTATGTACAACAGCGGTCCGGCTTCGCAGAAATTCTACCTCTCGTTCCAGTATAAGGACTCAGAGGGAAATGTGAACTACGATAAGATCGATATTCAGACGGCTGTCAAGGGCGAGTGGCTCCAGCTCAAGAATACAGAGTACCAGATACCCGAGGACGCATCTGAGATGTACATCTACGTCGAGACCGAAAAGGGTACGGACAGCTTCTACGTTGATGAGGTCATTGCTGCTGAGAAAGGCAGAGAGATCGACGGTCCTGCACCTATCTCGATCAGTGCAGGCGACATTGACTGCGACGGCAAGTTCAATGTATATGACCTTATCCTTGCAAAACGTGCTCTCGTCAGCGGAAAGTTCAGCAATGATATTGCAAAGAACAACGCTGATGTCGATCAGGATGATGATTTCACAGTTGCAGACGTTACCCTCATTCAGAATTACCTCCTCGGCAGAATAAAGGAATTCCCGATCGCTGAGAAGCCCTATACAGCTATGACGATGTCAGAGTATACTGATGTCGTAAAGGCAACTGTAAAAGAGTCAGAGCCTAATGATTCACACAATGAAAAGAGCGGAGTTGAGTACGGTACGATCAAGAAGGCTTCATATTACTCCAATACCTGCAAGAGACAGAAGGACTACAATATCCTTCTTCCTGCCGGATATTCCGAGGACAAGAAGTATCCCGTCATGTACGTTCTTCATGGTTACTATGAAAATCCTGACCGTATGATAATCAAGGGCAACGGTACTATGTACACAAGGCAGATCATCGGAAATGCTATTGCAGCCGGTGAAGCAAAGGATATGATCGTAGTATTCCCTGACGTTTTCTCAAGTGATACGCTCAAGTCATGCACTGGTATGGACGATACAAACAACCGTGCATATGACAACTTCATCAACGATCTCCAGAATGATCTTATGCCTGAGATCGCAAGCAAGTACAGCATACTTGAGGGCAAGGACAATACAGCTATCACAGGCTTCTCAATGGGCGGAAGAGAATCTCTCCTCATTGGCATGAAGCTGCCTGACAAGTTCGGTTACATCGGCGCTATCTGTCCTGCACCTGGCGTTACAGGCGCATTCAAGTGGTCTGCTGACAATGAACCCTACCTCCTCCACATTACAGCTGGCAGCAATGATACAGTTGTTTACGACAACCCCAAGACATACCACGATAATTTCACCAAGAACGGTGTACCTCATATCTGGCAGTATGTAAACGGCGGATATCACGGTGACAACAGTATCCACGCACATATCTACAACTTCGTTCGTGAAGCGTTCAAGGCAACGACCTGACGTCGTAAAGCACCTGTGCATCTGTACAGGTGCTTTTGCTTTATGTGCAGCTGCATTCGCGGCGAAGTCTTCTTCAGAGAGAAAATATTTTTGTCGCGTCTGTTGCTATTTCGTACGCATATATGTTATAAGCGCGGAGTCCGCGCAGCCTTATTCGCGGCGAAGTGTTCTTCAGAGGGAAAAATTTTTGCCGCGTCTGTTGCTATTTCGTACACATATATGTTATAATTAATATATACCATTGAACAGGAGTGAACTTATGAGAACTCTGAGATCAGCCGCAGTTATTACGGCGCTTTCATTGACCATACTTACGATACCTTATGCAGGCAAGCCTGTTGAAGCTGATGCAGCGCTCAATACAGAGGAGGTAACACTTAATGTATTGGGTTCGGCATATTCTGATTATCTTACCTTGCCCGAGGACGCGCTGACTGAGTTTCAGCTGAAAGCTGACGAAGGCGATATACTCAGGTGCAAGATAAAGACCGGAAACTCTGTGGACGTTACAACTGACGGACTTATCAAGCCGAAGTCGCGCACGATATACTGGAACGGCGGTTTGGGCACATCATATTCCACCGGTGCTGAGGGCGAAACAGTTGAGGTGCGTTTTGAGACCGGCGATTCCGTGGTGACGGTTTTTACTTCCGAGACGACTTACGATGTGACTGTACACGTCCTCGACTATGCGGAGGTGTACGCTGATAAGGTCATCGACGATTATCTTGCCGAGAACTACAAAGAGGATATGTCATTTGAGGAAAAGCTCGATGTCATTACCAGAATGCCGGCAACTTATAATTACAGTGCCTATTATTCCGGATATGTGGGAATGATAGTCAGCGGCGGCGGTGACTGCTGGGCGAGCAGCTCTTTGATACTCAGGGAGTGCGAAAAGGTCGGCATCAACGCGCGTATCAGAAACGGTAATCACGATCCCGGTGCCGGTTCGGGACACAAGAACGTCTTAGCATGGGACGGTGACAAGTATTATGAGCTCGAAGCCGGTTACGGTTCAGCGACACTTCCGCGCCCTTATAGCGTAAGAAGACGCAGCTCGCTCTTCTGCATAAAGGACAGCGGCAGCGGCTATACTGTCTATCAGTACGACGGCGATGAGCGCAACGGAACTTCACTTGTTCTTCCGGCTGAATTCAGCGGCAGACCTGTTGTCGGAATAGATAAAGAAGTGTTCATGAACAACAAATATATCACCGAGGTCACTCTTCCGGAAAATTACACTACGATAGGAGAGTACGCATTTTTTTCGTGCAAAGCTCTGAAAAAGATCACCCTCCCGGCTTCACTTACAACGATAGAACCCGGTGCGCTGACGAAGAGCGAGCTTCTTGAGGAAGTCGAGATATCACCGGAGAATACGAGCTTTAAGGCGGACGGCAGCACGATATATACCGCTGACGGAACTGAGCTTGTCCACGTTGGCAATGTTGATGAATTCACTATTCCGGACACGGTCAAGACCGTACGCGATCAGGCTTTCAGCTGTAACGGAAAGCTGACCAGCATAAAAATACCGGATAACGTTCAGACATTGGGCGAAGCTGCTTTTCAAAGCAGTGCTGTCGAGAATGTAGAGATCGGAAGCGGCGTTACTTCGATAGGTTCATATTGCTTTGCTATGACGAAGAATATGAGGTCCATATATATTCCGCCCACGGTCACAGAAATCGGCAATTATTCGATTGGCTACACCAAAACCAACAGCAAGCCTGAGGCTGATTTTGTTATCTACGGAGCAAAGGGTTCTGCTGCCGAGAGTTACGCGCTCGACAACGGCATTACCTTCATGACGAAGGAAGAAACACTCTACGGCGATGCAAACTGCGATAAACAGGTGAATATCGCGGACGCCGTTCTGATAATGCAGGTGGCGACCAATCCTGACAAGTACGCTCAGGGTATGACCGAACTCAGTATAACCGCTCAGGGCGAACTGAACGGCGATGTTGACGGTGTCACTGGTCTCACCAACAGGGACGCGCTCCTGATACAGCAGATGAAGCTCGGTATAATCGAGAAATTCCCGGTCGAGGTCAAGGCATAAACCGAACAATGATGTGACTATATGTCTATAAAATGCAAAGGAGGAATACGCAAATGAATAATTTTCAGTTCTGGAGCCCGACGGAGTTCATTTTCGGAAAGGGCACAGAGAATGAGACAGGAAAATACGTTAAGAAGCACGGCGGAAGCAAGGTCCTG
Source organism: uncultured Ruminococcus sp. (assembly GCA_900318825.1). GTDB lineage: Bacteria > Bacillota > Clostridia > Oscillospirales > Ruminococcaceae > Ruminococcus. The sequence goes on along the minus strand of ONMB01000045.1, from coordinate 2,378 downwards.
CTTCATTACGGCGGCGGTTCAGCCGAGAGGAGCGGACTTCTCGGCAGGGTAAGGGCTTCACTTGAAGGCTGCGGCATCAAGTATGTCGAGCTTGGCGGAGTCAAGCCTAATCCGCGCGATACACTTGTCTATGAGGGCATAGACGTCTGCCGCAGGGAGGGCATTGACTTTATCCTCGCAGTCGGCGGCGGTTCGGTCATCGACTCGGCAAAGGCTATCGCAATGGGGGTTCCCTACGACGGCGATTTCTGGGATTTCTACACGATAAAGGATCCGGATGAGGCACTTCCGGTCGGGACCGTCCTCACTATCGCCGCAGCCGGCAGCGAGGGCTCAGGTGACTCTGTTATAACCAAGGAGGACGGCGGACTGAAGCGCGGTGCTGGCAGCGATGTTCTCAGACCTCGCTTCTCGATACTTGATCCGGAGCTGACCTGTACACTTCCTGCATATCAGACAGCCTGCGGTGCGACGGATATCATGGCGCACGTTTTCGAGCGCTACTTCACAAATACCAAAGAAGTCGAGATAACTGACAGGCTGTGCGAAGCGGTACTGCTAACCATGATACGCGAAACACCGATCGCAGTTGCTCAGCCGGACAACTACGATGCCCGTGCAAATATAATGTGGGCAGGAATGGTTGCTCACAACAACATCGTCGGAGTCGGCAGGGAACAGGACTGGAACAGTCACGGTATTGAGCACGAGCTTTCGGCTCTTTACGACTGCGCACACGGTGCAGGTCTTGCTGTTATAATGCCGGCGTGGATGGAGTATGTCTGCAAGCACGACGCGGCTCGTTTTGCACAGGTCGCAGTCCGCGTGTGGGGCTGTCAGATGGACTACTTTGACCCGGAGAAAACTGCCCGCGAGGGAATAAAGCGTTTCCGGAGCTTTCTGCACAGCATCGGTATGCCGATAAATTTTGCGGAGCTCGGTGCGAAGGAAGAGGATATCCCGAAGCTCGTTGAGAAGTTTGGTCTCGGTGGCGGAGAGACCGGCGGTTTTGTACATCTCACATCTGCTGATATCGCAGAGATATACAAAATAGCTGCAAAGGCACAGTTATGACCGCAAGTAATGGATAAAAACATCAGTCCCGGGGTGAGAATAATATCGCTTCGGGACTGTTTTTATGCAAAAATGTATACCAGTCAGAGACTGTTGTATTTTTCTGTAAAAATGCTTGACTTTGCTTATTAAATGTGATATACTATCAAAATATTCATATAAATCAATGGTTAAAGAAAAGCGAAATGTGTTATAATTAAGACTTATTTAAGATTTGTGATAAGTATTAATTAAGGAATGTGTGCTATACTGTACATCTAAAAGAATTGGCGGTAAGCCGTTTGCAGCTTAATTGCACATGAACACAATGTCAGTATCTGAAAGAGGTGGATCAAATGAACGAGATCATCAGGATCAACAACATCACAAAAGAATTCAAAGTGCTCAACAGGCGCGAAGGTCTCAAGGGAAGCCTGAAAGACCTCTTCTCGCGCGACTATAAGACGGTCCGCGCAGTTGACAATATCACCATGAACATCGCTCAGGGCGAGATAGTTGGTTATCTCGGTCCAAACGGAGCCGGAAAATCTACCACTATCAAGATGATGACCGGCGTGCTTGAGCCAACTTCGGGAAGTATCCTCGTCAACGGCAGAGAACCCTATAAGAACCGCTCACGCAACGCTCAGGAGATAGGCGTTGTCTTCGGACAGCGTTCGCAGCTCTGGTGGGCACTTCCTCTCGTGGAATCGTTCAAGCTGCTCAAGGATATCTATCAGATAGGCGACGAGCAGTATGACAGCATTATGAAGCTTTACGCCTCGCTCGTGGATATCGAGCCGCTCCTGCATAAGCCCGTAAGGCAGATGTCACTCGGTCAGCGCACACTCAGCGATATCCTCGCCGCCTTCCTACACGACCCGAAGATAGTTTTCCTCGACGAGCCGACTATCGGTCTCGATGTCTCTATGAAGTCGAAGATACGCACTCTCATACAGGCTCTCAACAAGGAGAAGAATACCACCGTTATCCTCACTACTCACGATATGGGCGACGTTGACGCTCTATGTGAGCGTATCGTCATCATCGACAAGGGGAAAATGCTCTACGACAACGATATCAGCCACCTTAAAAGCTTCTTCGGCTCGTACAGAACCCTCAAGCTCCGCGTTGAGGGCGACCTCAAAAAGCAGGCTGAGGCTGTCGCAAAGGAGCTCCCGCAGTTCAAGGTTACTGCCGACGACGAGTGGATATCCGTTCTCGTTGACGAGGAAAAGTCCGGCGTTATGGACGTTCTCACGGAATTGCAGAAAAAATACCGCATAAGTGATATGAAGCTCGAAGAGATCTCCACCGAAGACGTA
>ONMB01000044.1 GCA_900318825.1 uncultured Ruminococcus sp. | reverse complement strand
TGACCAAACCGAAGAAACGTACTACATCAACGGATTGCCTTTCAATACCGGAGAACGAGGAACTTTCTCTTTCTCTTCAATGGGTGGTCTGAATGAAGCAAGCCGCTACAAAGAAACTGTGCTGCCTATGGAAGCTACTTCCTTCACTTTCGGAGGACTCGGTACTTCTACCAACTACCTCATGGACGCAAGTCGTTTTGCACAAGGTTGGAAAGTGAGCGCTGCTGGTACAAACCGCAACTACAAAGCTGCTGTTCGTGCTTCCTACGCCTCTGGACCTCTCAAAAATGGTTGGTCGTTTATCGGACAATTGGCTTTCAGATTCTCACCTTACACTACCCAAAAAGGTATCATCGGAGAAGGTATTAACTACTACTCACTCGGATACTTCTTCTCGGCTGATAAGAAATGGGACAATGGTAACCACCTGTCACTCATCACTTTCGGTGCACCAACTATGCGTGGACAATCCGGAGCCGTTACACAAGAAGTCTATGACCTTACCGGTACGAACAACTACAACCCGTATTGGGGCTATCAAGATGGACACATTCGTAACTCACGTATTGTCAAATCGTTCGACCCGACTATCGTCACTGCTTTTGACCTCAACATCACTGAGAACAACAAAATGCATTTCGCTCTCGGTGGACACTATTCTCGGCAAGAAGCCCGCTACCCTCATCAAAATGGACGTTGAAGGCTTTGAACGCGAGGCTATCTGGGGAGCTGCACTCAATATCGCACATTACGCTCCGAAGCTGATGATAGCGCTCTACCACAGAAACGAGGACATCTTTGAGCTGCCGCTGCTGGTGAAGAAGCTCAATCCCTCATACAAGCTGTATATCCGCCACCAGCTCTATATCCCGGCGTGGGAGACCAACCTGTACGCTACTCTGTGAATTATGAGGACTGTACCTTGTACAGTCCTCTTTTGTTAAGATAACACCAATAAGGAGCTATATATGGACAAGATAAAACGTATGAAAGAGCTGAACGAACAGCTCGCAAAAGCTGCCGATGCCTACTACAACACAGGCGTCGAGATAATGTCGGACCACGAATACGACGAGCTCTACGATGAACTTACAGCGCTTGAAAAGGAGACCGGCGTGATACTCAGCGGAAGCCGTACACAGAAGGTCGGCTATGAAGTCGCATCAGAGCTGAAAAAGGTCCGCCACTCATCGAAAATGCTCTCGCTCGACAAGACCAAGAGTGTGGAGGAGCTTGCATCGTGGCTTGGCAGCAACAAGGGCTTCCTCAGCTGGAAACTCGACGGACTTACCCTCGTCCTCACATATGAAAACGGAGAGCTCGTTCAGGCTGTAACGCGCGGAAACGGTGAGGTCGGCGAGGACATAACTGCAAATGCCCGTCACATCATCGGCATACCGGCGCGTATACCGTTTAAGGGCAGGCTCGTGGTACGCGGCGAGAGCCTTATGAAGTATGCTGATTTCGAGCGCGTCAACGCTCAGGCAGACGAAGGGGCAAAATACAAAAATCCCCGAAATCTCTGTGTCGGAACTGTCCGTAACCTCGACTCCAAGATAACAGCAGAGCGCAATATCAATTTCTTTGCCTTCAATCTCGTTTCAGCTGACGGCTACGAAGAAAACTCCTTTGCCGCACGCATTGAGTGGCTGAGCGGACTGGGCTTCCAGACGGTTTACGGAGTACCGGTGACAAGCACCGACCTCGAGGAGAATATCCGCACATTTGAGCGTAATATTGCCAAAAACGAATTTCCGTCCGACGGACTTGTCCTCATGCTGGACGACGTTGCATACGGACTCAGTCTCGGTGAGACCTCACACGCTCCGAGAAACGGTATGGCGTTCAAGTGGAGGGACGAAACTGCCGACACAAAGCTCCTTGAAGTGGAGTGGTCAGCGAGCAGAACAGGCCTCCTGAACCCGGTAGCGATATTTGAGCCGGTCGAGCTTGAGGGAACGACAGTTTCACGTGCATCGGTCCACAACGTCAGCATAGTCAGACAGCTCAGACTCGGTATAGGAGACACGATTACGGTCTACAAAGCAAATATGATAATACCGCAGATACTTGAGAACAAGACAGCTTCCGGCAGTCTTGATATCCCCGAGGTCTGTCCGGTCTGTGGAGGAAAGACTGAGATAAGCTCATCGGACGACGACGTTATGACGTTATACTGCACCTCTCCGGACTGCGCTGCAAAGCATATCGGCAAATTCGAGCACTTCGTCCAGAGGGACGCAATGAACATTGTCGGAATGTCAACAGCTACCATTGAGACTCTCATCAGCGAAGGCTTCGTGAGCAGTTTCCGTGACTTCTATCATCTCGCAGACCATAAGGCCAAGATAACGGCTCTTGAAGGCTTCGGCGAGAAGTCCTACGAAAAAATGCAGGCTGCGATCGATGCCTCAAGGCACACCGAGCTCAGCCGTGTGCTCTACGCAATGGGCATACCGAATATAGGCAGGGCAGCTTCAAGGCTTATCTGCGCCGGTCACACGACTCCCGATGAGCTTGAGAAACTCACAGCGGCAGAACTCACTGCGATAGACGGCATAGGCGAGGTACTGGCAGGGGAATATGAGAAATTCTTTGCAGATGTGAAGAACCTCGCAGAGTTCCGTGAACTCGTTGCCGAACTCGATATAGCAGCTCCCGAGGAAGTCAACACCTCGTCGGGAATATCTGGAAAGACCTTCGTTATCACAGGCTCTGTGCATATCTGGAAGAACAGGAACGAGCTCAAAGCCTACATCGAAGCAAACGGCGGAAAGGTCGCTTCGGCAGTCTCCTCAAAGACCGACTATCTGATAAATAATGACTCCACCTCCGGCTCGTCTAAGAACAAGACCGCAAGGTCTCTGAATATCCCGATAGTTACAGAGGAGGAGTTCAGGGAAATGGCTGAGAGCTGATAACTTCTGCATAACACTTGCAATTTTTTATAATTTATAGTATAATAGTAGGTGCGGAGCAATTTCGTCCGCGTATGGATAAATATGAACCAGAAGAAATGCGGTGAAAATATATGGAACAGACCATAAAAAGTGACAAAAATACCGAAAACCAGGACGTTTTCTATACAGTTGCAATGAGAGGACTCGTTGCATTCCCGAAAATGGTGATGCACTTTGACGTTTCAAGAGACAAGTCCGTCAAGGCTATCGAACGCGCACTCAAGGACGGCGGCAAGCTCTTCCTCGTTACACAGCACGAAGCATATGTAGAGGAGCCAAAGGCTTCTGACCTCTATAAAGTTGGCGTAGTTGCCGAGATAAAGCAGGTTCTCAAGCTGCCGGACAACATCATGAAGGTGCTAGTCGAAGGCTCATACAAGGCAAACCTCGTCCGTCTCATTGATGACGGAGACGCTCTCAGAGCCGAGGTCAAGCGCACTCCGACATACTCGCGCACCAAGATAGATGACGTTGAAGCAGAGGCTATAATGCGCTCTGTCAAGGACATTTTCGAGAGGTATTCATCTTACTTTCCGAGAATGCCTAAGGAGCTCCTCACGTCAGTAATGACTCAGGACTCCCTCATAAAGCTCTTCGAGACCATAACCTTCAACTGCTCGCTCAACTACCGTGACAAGCAGACTCTTCTCGAGGAGACCAACATCATAAACAAGCTGTCCGTACTCTTTGCTTGTCTCACTTCAGAGGTAGAGATACTCGAGCTCGAGAACCTCATCAACGAGCAGACCAAGAACAGTATCGACAAGGGACAGAAGGAATACTACCTCCGCGAGCAGATGCGAATTATACAGGAACAGCTCGGTGAGGATAACGAGGACGACGCATATTCCTATATCAACGAGATAATCCAGCTCAAGGCTGACGAAAAGACCAAGGACAAGCTGATGAAAGAAGCAGACAAGCTCACAAAGCTGCCTCCGTCATCGCAGGAAGCCTTCGTCATAAAGAACTACCTTGACACAGTCCTCGACCTGCCGTGGGGCAAGTACACCAAGGCAAAGATGTCAATGGAAAAGGCTGAGGCTATCCTCGAAAAGGATCACTACGGTCTGAAAAAGGTAAAGGAACGTATCCTCGAATTCCTTGCAGTCCATATGCTAAATCCCGAGATAAAGGGACAGATAATCTGTCTTGCAGGCCCTCCCGGTATCGGTAAGACCTCTATCGCCAAGTCTGTCGCAAGGGCAATGGGACGCAAGTACGCAAGAGTTTCACTCGGCGGCGTCCGTGACGAGGCTGACATAAGAGGTCATAGAAAGACATACGTCGGCGCAATGCCCGGACGTGTCATAACAGCGGTCTCGCAGGCAGGTTCGATGAACCCGCTCATTCTCTTTGACGAGATAGACAAGCTGTGCAGTGACATCAAGGGTGATCCCTCCTCAGCTATGCTTGAAGTGCTTGACGGCGAGCAGAACAACGCTTTCCGTGACCACTTCATAGAAGTGCCGTTCGACCTGAGCAAGGCTGTTTTCATCACGACTGCCAACGACACAGGAGCTATTCCCGGACCTCTCCTCGACAGAATGGAGATAATCGAACTCCCCAGCTATACAGCCGTTGAAAAGTTCCACATTGCCAAGGAGCACCTAATTCCCAAGCAGCTCAAAGAGCACGGACTCAAGGCTTCACAGCTCAAAATAGACGATCAGGCTATAAATGACATCGTGCAGTTCTACACAAAGGAAGCCGGTGTGCGTACCCTTGAGAGGAAGATAGCTTCTATATGCCGCAAGACTGCCCGTAAAATAGCCGCAGGCGAGGTCAAGAAGGTGACCGTCAAGGCGAAGGATCTGAAGGAATTCCTCGGCGTAAAGAAGTACCTCGAGGACATCTCCTCCAAGACCGATCAGGTCGGCGTTGTCAACGGTCTTGCGTGGACCTCAGTCGGCGGAGTTCTCATGCCGCTCGAAGTCATAGTCCTCAACGGTACCGGCAAGATAGAGGTGACCGGTTCGCTCGGCGACGTTATGAAGGAAAGCGCAAAGATTGCTGTCAGCTACGTCAGAAGCATAGCTGACAAGTACAAGATAGATCCCGATTTCTACAAGAATAACGACATTCACATACACGCACCTGAAGGAGCTGTACCCAAGGACGGGCCTTCCGCAGGCGTTACCATGACAACCGCCCTTGTTTCTGCTCTATCGGGCAGGAAGGTGCGCTCCGACGTGGCTATGACCGGTGAGATTACCCTTCACGGCAAGGTACTTCCGATAGGCGGTCTCCGTGAAAAGACTATGGCTGCCTATAAATCAGGCATACACACTGTTGTGATCCCGAAGGCTAACGTTCCGGACCTCGAAGAGGTGGACGAAGAGGTGAAGTCAGCTATCGAGTTCGTACCTGCTGACGACCTGAAAACCGTCCTCGAAACCGCACTTCTCCAGTAAACGGAGGGAAGTATGAAGCTCAATTACAACAAGGCAGAATTCACTGCTGCATACGGCAAATTCTCGCAGATACCTGCCCCAGAGCGAATCGAGATAGCCTTTGCAGGGCACTCCAACGTAGGCAAGTCCACGCTCATAAACAAGCTCCTGAACCGCAGGAACCTTGCAAGAGTGAGCTCTGTTCCCGGAAAGACCGCAACGATCAACTTCTTCGGACTCGAGCACATATACCTCGTCGACCTGCCGGGCTACGGCTATGCGAAGGTATCCAAGAGTGAAAAGGAGCGCTGGGCTGGGCTCATCGAAGGCTACCTCAACTCGGAACGCGACCTCAGACTGGTATTCATGCTGGTCGATATGCGTCACAAGCCTACTGCGGACGACGTAAATATGATAAACTACCTCATCGACACGGAAACGCCATTCGTTATCGTTCTCACCAAAGCCGACAAGCTGAACAAGTCTGAACGTACAAAGCGTATGGCGGCATTTGAGACCGAAATACCGTGCTTTGATGACATACACACTATCGCTTTTTCCTCACAGACAGGGGAGGGCGTTGATGAACTGCGTTCTATAATTGAGGATATCGCAGACGACAACGGCGAAGTCAACGCTGACTGAGCCCTATTGAAAGGATTGATATTATGTTCGTATCTGAAAACCTCGCCGTGAACGCTCAGGGCAACCTGACTATCGGCGGCATCGATACAGTAAGCCTCGCAGAGCAGTACGGAACACCGCTCTACGTCATGGACGAGGAGCTCGTCAGAAAAAACCTCCGCCGATTTCACGACAGTATGCGTAAATTCTACGGCGGCAGGGGAGAAGTTCACTACGCTTCAAAGGCTTTCTGCTGCAAGGAGATGTGCAGGATAGTAGCCAGCGAGGGCGACGGACTTGACGCTGTTTCGATCGGTGAGCTCTATACCGCAAAGAGTGCCGGCTTCCCTATGGACAAGGTCGGCTTCCACGGCAACAACAAGACCGATGAAGAGCTTGCCTACGCACTCGAAAGCGGCGTCGGACATATAATCGTTGACAATATCCCTGAGCTTCACAGGCTTGAGAAGATCGCTGGCGAAAAGGGTATCAGACCGCAGATTATGTTCCGTATCAAGCCCGGCATCGACGCTCACACTCACAAGGCTGTACTCACCGGTCAGATCGACAGCAAGTTCGGCTTTGCGCTTGAGACGGGCGAGGCTATGGAAGCTGTTAAAGAGGCTGTAAACTGCAAAAATGTTGACCTTATGGGACTCCACTGCCACATAGGTTCTCAGATATTCGACATCGAACCCTTTGAACAGGCTGCAAGAGTAATGCTCAGCTTCATCGCTCAGATAAAGAAGGAACTCGGCTTCACTGTCCGCGGACTCAACCTCGGCGGCGGCTTTGGTATCAAGTACCTCAACGAGCACGATCCTGCACCGTTCGAGAACTACCTTGAGAGAGTCTCCGGAGTTGTTGCGGAGGAGTGTGCAAAGCTCGGCATAGAACAGCCCTATATGTTCATTGAGCCCGGACGTTCTATCGCAGCTCCGGCTGGAATAACACTTTACAAGGTCGGTGCCCGCAAGGAGATTCCCGGAATCAGGACTTACATATCCATTGACGGCGGTATGCCAGACAATCCGCGCTATATCCTCTATCAGTCCGAGTACGAGGCGGTTGTTGCGAACAAGGCTTCACAGGAGCGCACAGAAAAGGTGACAATTGCCGGAAAGTGCTGCGAGAGCGGCGACCTCATAGGTGAGAATATGCCCCTCCAACACGCTGAATCAGGCGATATACTGGCAGTTCTCGCAACCGGTGCGTACAACTACTCGATGTCATCAAACTACAACCGTATCCCCAAGCCGGCAGTAGTATTTGTAAACGGCGGTGAGTCCAGAGTAGCTGTTAAGCGTGAGACTCCCGAGGACATAATCAGAAACGACATCTGATATTCACTTATATGCACAAGGACAGACATTCCGTCTGTCCTTTTTGTTTTCGATAGATACACGAGATAAAATATTGTTTAATTCTTGACAAACTCGTTGAAATGTAGTACAATTAATATGTATTCTTATGTTTGAAAGGAATGATCTTCAATGGGTTATACTTTAACTGAAAAAATCCTCCGCGCTCACCTCGTTGACGGCGAGTACGTCAAAGGCGAAGAGATCGGTATCCGTATCGATCAGACTCTTACTCAGGACGCTACCGGTACTATGGCTTACCTCGAATTCGAGGCTATCGGCGTACCGCGTGTAAAGACTGAGCGCTCGGTCGCTTACATAGACCATAATACTCTCCAGAACGGTTTCGAGAACGCTGACGACCACCGCTTTATCGGTTCTGTTGCCAAGAAGCACGGCATCTGGTTCTCACGTCCCGGCAACGGTATCTGCCATCAGGTACACCTCGAGAGATTCGGTATCCCCGGAAAGACTCTCATAGGCTCTGACAGCCATACCCCCACAGGCGGCGGTATCGGTATGATCGCTATCGGTGCAGGCGGACTCGACGTTGCAGTAGCCATGGGTGGCGGCGCTTACTATATCACCTGCCCGAAGGTAGTTAAAGTAGAACTCACCGGAAAGCTCCGTCCGTGGGTAGCAGCAAAGGACGTTATCCTTGAAGTCCTCCGCAGACTCTCCGTAAAGGGCGGCGTTGGCAAGGTCATCGAGTACGTCGGTGAGGGTGTCAAGACTCTCTCAGTTCCTGAGCGTGCTACTATCACAAATATGGGTGCAGAGCTCGGTGCTACTACATCTATATTCCCCTCAGATGAGATCACAAAGCAGTTCCTCAAGGCACAGCAGCGCGAAGAGGTATGGACTCCTCTCTCAGCTGATCCTGACGCAGTTTACGATGAGGAGCTCACTATAAACCTCAGCGAACTCGTTCCGCTCGCTGCCTGTCCTCATTCTCCTGACAATGTCAAGAGCGTTGAGGAGATCGGCAGACTCAAGGTAGATCAGGTTTGTATCGGTTCATGCACCAACTCCTCTCTCCTTGATATGCTCAAGGTAGCTTATATCCTCAAGGGCAAGACCGTTGATCCGAGCGTTTCACTTGCTATCGCTCCCGGTTCAAAGCAGGTACTCAATATGCTTGCTCAGAACGGTGCTCTCTCAGACCTCATCGAGGCTGGCGCTCGTATCCTTGAAAGTGCCTGCGGTCCCTGCATCGGTATGGGACAGTCACCTAACTCAAAGGGTATCTCGCTCCGTACATTCAACAGAAACTTCGAGGGACGTTCCGGAACAAAGGACGGTCAGATCTATCTCGTATCACCTGAAATGGCTGCTGTTTCAGCTCTCACAGGTTACCTGACAGATCCCAGAGAGCTCGGCGATATGCCTGAGTTCAAGCTCCCTGAGATATTCACAGTAAACGACAATATGGTAGTTCCTCCGGCATCAGAGGCTGAAATGGACAGTATCGAGATACTCCGCGGTCCCAACATCAAGCCCTACCCTGAGACAACTCCTCTCCTTGAGACTATCGACGCACCTGTTTCACTCAAGGTCGGCGACAACATCACAACTGACCACATCATGCCTGCCGGAGCCAAGATACTTCCTCTCCGCTCCAATATCCCGAAGATCTCACAGTACTGCTTCGCAGTATGCGATGAGTCCTTCCCTGAGAGAGCAAAGTCACTCGGCAAGAGCATCATCGTCGGCGGTTCAAACTACGGTCAGGGCTCCTCAAGAGAACACGCTGCACTTGCACCTCTCTACCTCGGCGTAAAGGCGGTTCTCGTAAAGTCCTTCGCGCGTATCCACCGTGCAAACCTCATCAATGCAGGTATCCTCCCGCTCACATTCGTGAACGAAGCTGACTATGACAAGATAAATCAGGGCGATGATCTCGTTCTCGCTGACGTGAGAAAGGCAGTTGCAGAGGGCAGATCTGAGCTGACAGTCGTTAACAAGACCAACGGTGCTGAGATTCCCGTACTCTGCGAGCTCTCAGGACGTACAAAGGACATCATGCTCGCAGGCGGACTCCTCGACTATACAAGAGAGTCCATGAAGTAATAAACTCCCGAAACTATTATAAAGGGGCAGTATTATGGGAAATATTGCTATAAAGCGTGAGAATGACAAGCTCTTCAGAAAAGGCAGCTTCCCGGATATGAGGTCGGAAACTATAACCGACCTACCGGAGCTTCCTGAGATCAGCAGGGAAAAGCATTACAGCGTCGCTGACCACACCGTTAGTGAAACGACTATCCAGTCCGTTCTCAGGAACGCCGACGGCAGAAAAGTAATCGCACTCAACTTCGCTAATGCTATGTTCCCCGGAGGAGGCTACGTCCTCGGAGGCAATGCGCAGGAGGAAAGCCTGTGCAGAGCTTCACTGCTCTACTACACCATAAAGACTCAGAAGCAATATTACAGGAAAAACCGGCTGCACGTCCTGCCGAATTACACAGACGTGATGATATACTCGGAGAACGTTCCGGTACTCCGTGACGATACCGGAGCTCTGCTCAGTGAACCGCTCAGGTGCAGCTTCATAACCAGCCCGGCTGTAAACAGAACGTTCGCAAAATTCATGATGTCAGGCAAGAAGATAGACCGCATTATGCGCACAAGGATAAAGCGGATAATAACACTTGCCGTTATGAAAGAGCCCGACGTTCTGATACTCGGAGCATTCGGCTGCGGTATATTCGGCAACAAGAGACAGAAAGTTCTTCCGGTCTTTGAGGAAATGATAAACAAGTACGTTCCGGACGGCATAGAAGTGATATTCGCAATACCCTAACAGGCTCAATGATATGAAGATAAGGGAAATTATAAAGGACATATTCTCTGATATTGAAGCTGCCGACAGCCGGCTTGAGGCATCAAACAGGGATCTCGGCGGCAGATATGACAGAAACAGCGGAGGCGGCGGTTTCTTTGTACTGCTGATACCGCACTTGATCGGATTTGCACTCGGACTCGCAATAGCAAGGCTGCTCGAAATGAATTTCAATGGTTACATAGCCGTCGGAACACTCTGCGCAGTTATGGGAGGAGTATACAAGAGCATATCGTTCGACAAGATCTCGCTCGTTCCTGCTATCGTGAGAAATCTTCTTATCATCACACCGGTATTCCTGTACTTTGCAGTGATATTCGTTCTCGGCAAATAGAATAAGAGGTGTAATTTATGAACAAACTGCACATTTTAGCTGCACTCACATCGGCTGTGCTCCTGACATCAGCATTTGCAGGCTGCGGAATCTCCTCCAGTACAAAAGACAGCTCCGCACAGTCAGCAAGCACATCAGAGAGCTCAGACAGCAGCTTTGCTCCTGAGAAAATTGCAGAAAAATTCTATGCAGCAATGGTCTCACGAGATTTCAGAACTCTTCTTGATATGACAGTACCGCCTGATATGCAGGACGAATTCAAGGAGGATTATTTCAGTGATTTCGATGAAAAGCCCACTGACGATCTGTACACAGTCTATATCAGGAAACAGGAAGAAGCTGTCAAGGAAATGGAAGCTGAAGGCATAGACTTCAAATATGAAGTGCTTGCCTGTGAAGAACTCGGCAAATTTGACAAGATCAACAAGATCTTCCTCGAAGAAATGGAAGACGAAACAGATACAGTAGATGAAGATTTTGATGCTGCGGAAGCTCTTGACATAAAGCTCACTGAATTTGCAAAGGCTGACGAGGGCGAACCGGTTTATGCAGCACTTGTCAAGGTTATTTACACATATAAAAATGAAGACGGCTCGACACAAAATCCTGACACAGACATAGATATGGCACTGATATACCGCCACAACGGCGAATGGTACATAGATCACCCGTAACAAATACAAGGAGGTAATCCCAATGGCAAAAATTACTATGAAAACTCCTCTCGTTGAGATGGACGGCGACGAGATGACAAGAATACTCTGGCAGTGGATCAAAGAGACTCTCCTCGAACCATATGTAGAGCTCAATACTGAATACTACGACCTCGGTCTCAAGCACCGTGAGGAGACAAAGGATCAGGTAACTCTTGACTCCGCTGAGGCTACAAAGAAGTACGGCGTTGCAGTAAAGTGTGCAACTATCACTCCTAACGCTGCAAGAATGCCCGAGTACAACCTCACCCAGATGTGGAAGTCGCCTAACGGTACTATACGTGCGGCTCTCGACGGAACTGTTTTCCGTACACCTATCATCGTCAAGGGTATTGAGCCCTATATCCCCACATGGACCAAGCCTATCACTATCGCACGTCACGCTTACGGCGATGTTTACAAAAACACTGAGATGCGCGTGAACAAGGGCTGCAAGGCTGAACTCGTTGTTACCGACGAAAACGGAAATGAGACACGCGAGCTCATTCATGACTTCAAGAAGTGTGACGGTATCATTCAGGGACTTCACAACCTTGATGACTCTATCGCAGGCTTTGCAAGAGCTTGCCTCAACTACGGTCTCGACCTCAAGCAGGACGTATGGTTCGCTTCCAAGGACACAATCTCAAAGAAGTACGACCACCGCTTCAAGGACATCTTCCAGGAGATCTTCGACAAGGAGTACAAGGAGAAGTATGAGGCAGCCGGCATCGAGTATTTCTACACCCTCATCGACGACGCTGTTGCTCGTGTTATCCGTTCAAACGGCGGTTATATCTGGGCTTGCAAGAACTACGACGGCGATGTTATGTCAGACATGGTATCCACAGCTTACGGCAGCCTTGCTATGATGACATCTGTACTTGTTTCCCCCGACGGCATCTACGAGTACGAAGCTGCTCACGGAACAGTTCAGCGTCACTACTACAAGTACCTCAAGGGCGAGGAGACCTCCACAAACTCCGTTGCAACTATCTTTGCATGGAGCGGCGCTCTCAGAAAGAGAGGCGAGCTTGACGG
>ONMB01000016.1 GCA_900318825.1 uncultured Ruminococcus sp. | reverse complement strand
CGTAACGTCAGTGCCCTTGTCAACGATAGTGCCCTCATCAAAGATTATGGGATTGCCGTCCTTGTCAACGCCGGTGAGTTCAAGTGTAGCACCGGGAACTTCATCATTGTTGATATCACGTTTGTCGATCTTTACCTGTGCAAGAGTTGTAGTTGTGGTTGCCTCAGTTGTCGTTGTTGTAGTGGTCGTTGTAGTAGTAGTGGTAGTAGTAGTGGTAGTAGTAGTTGTTGTTGTTGTTGAAGTGGTGGTCTTGAAGTTGTCGATCATTACTACGCTTTCGGGAGTAGGAGTTATCGCATCAACACTTACGAGCTTGCCATTTTCAACGGTGAATTCCATTTTGGTAGCTATTTCATAGTTCTCAGGAGGAGCAGTCTCCTCGAGAGTGTACTTGCCGTCCTTGAGACCGAATGTCGTAGCAGAAGTACCTGAGATCCATACGATCTTGTTTCCGGAGATCCATACGATCTTGTTTCCGGAACCGTTCTGAACCGTAACGTCAGTGCCCTTGTCGACGATAGTGCCCTCATCAAAGATTATGGGATTGCCGTCCTTGTCAACGCCGGTGAGTTCGAGTGTAGCGCCGGGAACTTCATCATTGTTGATATCGCGTTTGTCGATCTTTACCTGCGCAAGAGTTGTAGTTGTGGTTGCCTCAGTTGTCGTTGTCGTAGTGGTCGTAGTAGTAGTAGTAGTAGTAGTAGTTGTTGTTGTTGTTGAAGTGGTTGTTTCCTCATTAGCCTTATTTGTGATGCCGATAACCGGATTAAGGCTGTTTGAACCGTTGTTTGTGTATGTAACAGTGTAGCCAGACGGAGGATTATTCTCGCGGACATAATAATATGTTACGAAGTTGTCGCTGTTGAATCGCTGGAGATCAGCCCATTTGTAAGTCCAGCCGTTTGACTGATTGAGTTCCTGAGTGTCGATGAGCTCGATCTGCTTAGCTGGAACAAAGGGAAGGTGAGCGGTCTTGTCGTTGATCTGGACAACATAGCCTTCCTTAACGACAAAACTGAAGAGGTCAGCGTCGGTAGATACCCACCTGTTCTCCTCGGCGTTCCAATATCCGGATTTCTGAGTGAGAGTGTACTCGCCTTCTTCGAGACTTGACTTGAGAGATCCGTCGCTTATCTCGATGAAATTGTGCGAGGAATCCTTGGGTATACTGTAATTTGACTTGTTGAGGTAAGCAGCAATACCCTTCTCAAATCCGTCATCACCCTTGAAGCTGAACTGAGTTCCGGGAGCAAATGAATCCCACGGGAGTGAAGACTTATAAACATCGATGAGAGCAGCGCTTTCGGTTGCGAATCTGCTATGCTCGGAAGCGTAATCTGCGTCGTATCTGCTATTTTCAGCATTAACGAGTTCAGGAATCTCGTCTGAATCGATACCGCTCTTGATAGCGCGGTAGAGTGAAACGGAGATATTATCGGTGGAGTGATCCTTGCCGCTGTCGTCCCATTTCTTCTCAACAGAGATGCTTGTTTTGGAGATATCGCTCATAGGCTCGAGGAAGAACGCCATATGTGTTTCTCTCTCAGTAGTAACAGTATCGCCGATGAACGTACCATTTGAAGCAAAGAGGTGGAGGTCGGTATCCGGAGCGAAAACAGCTGCGAGAACGTTTTCGTTGAGCCAGAGGTGAGTCGGCTCGCCGGAGGTTTTTGTTTTTTTGTAGTTGAGTATTACGTTTGTACCGGCATAGAGAGTTTCCTCGCCGCCGATCTTGATAGAATCGCCGTGCTTGGTAAGGTAGGTGAGGCTTGCTGGTGAGAAGCTGGCTGCATCTGCACCGTCAAGGTTGATATTGAGAATGAGGTACTGGTTGTCGTTGTAAGTATAGCCACTGACCTCTTTTCCGGAATAGTCAGTGAAGGTATTCTTTTCAGCGTTGATGTTCTGGATAACGATATCGCCGAAAGGAGCGCTTTCACCGGTTTTCGGGTTTATCTCACCGCCGGGATTCATAAAGTCCTTAGCATTGATATATACAACGTTTTCGCCAGAATCAGAGAGTGTGATCGTGAGCTTTTTCGTGAATTCATCAGGGCTTTCGAGCGTGTAGTTGTCGGTAGGGGGCTTGGAGGCGAGCTCCTGTGACTTGTTCTCGTATTCAGCCTTGAGAGCTGCAAAGTCCATGAAGGTGTCAGTATAGTGTCCGAAGTAGGACTCAACATTGTATGGTTCCTTGCGTATCTCTGACTGTACGCCGAAGTCATATGCCTCAGCGCCGCTGTCCTTTGCACCCTTGTAGAGAGTCATATTGGCAGCGTCTGTTGGGTACTTCAGCTTTTTGCCGTCGTTAGTGTACAGCTCATAATCAGCCGGACCGACGAAGTCGGGGAGCATATTCATATTGAATTTGCTTCCAACAGCGTCGAGCTTTTCGGATACAACGTTGACCAGTCTGCCTACATACTGGTTTGGAGAAGGTCCCATTGCATTTTCAGCGATTATGAGGTGGGGTGTAGCAACGTTACCGTTCACATGGTTTTTATCAGTGAAGCTGTCGAATGCTAAAACGTGGAAGTCTCCAGCCACCCCCAGGGGATTTTCACGGTTCCATATAGATTCCTTATATGGTACTTTGAGGTTAGGTAGTCCGTCTTTACCGTTGTCGTCTGCACCGGCATAGAGAGTAGCTGAGGACAGTACGCTTGTAACTGCGATGACAGCGGAAGCTGCACTGCCGAGGACTCTCTGCCCTAACGACTTTCGGAGAGGACCGAATGATTTTTTCTCCATAGTATTCCCTTTCATATAGAATTTTGGTTGTGAATAGTGCGGAAATATATATGTGCATATACTTCTGCTTATACTATATTATAATTATAACATTTTTGAAGTATAAAATAAAGGGAAATTACGAAAAAAACGTCTGAAGCGGTGATTTTTAGCGGATTAAATAAAAAATGAGTGGCACTTATGTGCGTTTTAGATATATTGTTAATAAGTTTTGAGAATGAAATTAAATTTGACAATTTCACGGTGATGTGAATAAATGTTTTTATTATGGCGATAATCTGTTTTGAGGTGAAACGAATGAAAAAATACACAGGAATAATAGCAGCGGCAGCATTGCTGCTGACGGTACTTATGTCGAATGCGGCAGGTTTCGTGAGGGACGGCGAGCGGCTCGACAGACTGCGCGATGAGGTGCTGAGACTGCATATTATAGCCAATTCGGACAGTGTGGAAGATCAGCGCCTGAAGCTCTGCGTAAGGGACGCAATCCTCGAACACAGCAGCGAATTCTTCGGCGAAGCAGATGACCGCTGCGAAGCTGAGACCGAAGCCGCGGACAAGCTGCCGCAGATATGCAGGCTCGCCGAGCAGACTCTCAGGAAAGAGGGCTGCTATGCCGATGTAAAGGCTGAGATAACGGACATGGTCTTTGACGAGCGTACTTACGGAGACATCACAATGCCGGCAGGGAAGTACCGTGCTCTGCGGATAACCATAGGCGAAGCTGCCGGTCACAACTGGTGGTGCGTGCTTTTTCCGCCGCTGTGCATACCGGCAGCCTGCGGAGTGGTCGATGATGAGGAGACAGAGGAGGAGAGCTTCGACGAAGAAGAACTCGATATACTCCGGAAACCTAAAAAATACCGCGTGAGATTTGCACTATGGGACAAAATGAAAAGCTGGTGGGGGTGATGATTTGTACAAAACGGCGAAAATCAATTCTCCGCTTGACAATTTCTGCATAATGGTGTATGATAATTAGGTAAACAAAGCAGAACTATGCGTTCTCACCGTGAGGCAAGGCTAAAACGGTCAATATGTGAGTAGCTCCGGTGCGGACAGCTCCGGCGTTCTATGAGTGTATTGTGTGAGTGCGGATAATTTCTGCACTCATTTTTGTTTTATAAATCAATATTGGAGGTGCTTGACGATTAGCAAACAGGAACTGCAGATCAACGAAGAGATAAGAGACAAGGAAGTTCTCGTAATCGACGCTGACGGAACAAAGCTCGGCGTAATATCCGCCAAAGAGGCACAGCAGATCGCATTTGATAAAGATCTCGATCTCGTAAAGATCGCTCCGCAGGCAACACCGCCCGTATGCCGTATCATGGACTACGGAAAGTATTGCTTTGAACAGCAGAAGCGTGAAAAAGAAGCAAGAAAGAATCAGAAGGTCGTTGCTGTCAAGGAGATCAGAATGTTCTCTATGATAGATACCCACGATTTTGAAACTAAGGTCAATCAGGCTGTTAAGTTTCTTCAGGGCGGCGATAAGCTGAAGGTCTCGGTAAGATTCCGTAAGAGAGCTATTGCTCATCCTGAGCTCGGTAATGAGCTGCTGGATCGTTTCAAGGAAGCAGTTTCGGCTGTCGGCACAGTTGAAAAGCCAGCCAAAATGGAGGGACGCAGTCTCGTAATGTTCGTCTCACCTAAGGCTGCCAAGTAAGGAGGATCATAAAATGGCAAAGGTAAAGGTTAAAACTCACTCAGGCGCTAAGAAGCGTTTTAAGATTACAGGAAGCGGTAAGGTTAAGTACCAGCACACCAACAAGAGACACAGACTTACTCAGAAGGATACAAAGCGCAAGAGAATCGCTCGTAACGCAGGTGTTGCTGATTGCACAAACGCTCCTACTATCAAGAAGCTCGTTCCTTATCTTTAATCTGATGGCAGATCAGTCTGCCGCAGCAACAACCGTTTTTTCGTAATTTTAATACTGGAGGTAAAAGACTATGGCACGTATTAAAGGTGCAATGATGACTCGTAAGAGAAGAAATAAGACTTTAAAGCTCGCTAAGGGCTACTTCGGCGCAAAGAGCAAGCACTTCAAGATGGCTAAGCAGGCCGTAATGAAGTCCGGCAACTACGCTTACATCGGAAGAAAGCAGAAGAAGAGACAGTTCAGACAGCTCTGGATAACAAGAATTTCCGCTGCTGCTAAGCTCAACGGTCTCAACTACTCAACTTTCATGAACGGCTGCAAGAAGGCTGGCATCACTCTCAACAGAAAGATGCTCTCTGAGATCGCTATCAACGATGCTGCTGGTTTCACAGCAATCGCTGAGAAGGCTAAGGCAGCCCTTTAATCGCAGATAAAACACGCTTCTTATTTGTTTAAGAGCGTGTTTTCTTGTAGAGGGGCAGGTTTGAAAAACTGCCTCTCGCTCTGTTTTAAAATACCTCTGGAACGGGGGTGCCGTAATAATTGGAAAACATAATAACGTCAAAGGATAACCCTGTAATCAAGCTGTATCAAAGGCTTTCTTCCTCAAAAAAAGAAAGACTCGAGTACGGCTTATTCGTGTTGGAAGGACTGCGTATCGTCACAGATGCGCTCCGCGAGGACAGCGGACTTTCTCACCTCATACTTACAGAACAGGCTGCCGGAAAGTACGGAGAAGAGCTGTTTCAGGCTGATTTGAGAGATACAAGGACAATGGTAATTTCAAATGAACTTGGAAACAGGATCGCTTCTACCGAAAAGACACAGGGCGTTTTTGCGATCTGCCGCATACCTCAGCAGCACGATCCGGTGTTCCGCGAAAACGGCAGATACGTTGTCCTATACGGCCTCCAGGATCCCGGAAATGTCGGTATGATAATCCGTACTGCCGACGCTCTTGGTATGGACGGCGTTATCCTCTCAGGAAGCTGCGACCTGTACAGTCCGAAGGTCATACGCTCGACAATGGGTTCGGTGTTCAGGGAGGACATAACTATCGTGAACGATACCGACAGGCTCTTTGCGCTTTTCAGCGAAAACGGCATTGAGACCTCCGCGGCTGTCATCGACAAGGACGCTGTTGCTGTTACGGAATGCTCATTCAGCGGGACTCAGGCAGTGCTCATCGGCAACGAGGGCAGCGGGCTTCCGCCTGAGATCGCGGCAAGGTGCAGCAGAAAGATCATAATACCTATGCACGGCAATATAAACTCCCTTAACGCTGCGATGGCGGCAGGGATACTTATGTGGGAGCTGCGCAGGTAACGTATCATTTGTATAAGGATGGAAATAGTGGAAGATACAAAATACTGGCTCTGGCTCACAATGGTGTTTGGTATCGGAAGCCGCCGTATATGGGAGGCGATGAGCCTTTTCAGCTCGGCAAGAGAGGCTTACGATGTGCTTACCGGAGACCGTTCACAGCTCAGGCTCAAAGATGATGAGATCGAGAATATAGCGAAAACTGATATCTCCATGGCTGAACAGCTGATAGACAGCTGTGCCGAAAAGAATATCAGCGTCATCGGCTATGACTCCGGCGACTATCCGCCCCAGCTGCGTCACATCGCAGTGCCGCCGGCAGTTCTTTACTATAAGGGCAATATTTCGTGTCTCAGGGGGACGAGGACCGTCACCGCTGTCGGTACGAGAAAGGCTTCGCCGTACGGTCTTAGAGTTACGGCCAAAATATGCAGCGAGCTTGCTCAGAACGGTATAGTTATCGTCAGCGGCTTCGCGCTTGGTACAGACATAACCTCACAGATCGCAGCCGCCGATACGGGCAGACCTACCGCCTGTGTACTGGGCTGCGGCTTAGATGTTGACTATCCGAGGGGCAATTTCCGCTTCCGCGATCATATACTTGAGACCGGAGGAGTTTTCGTTTCGGAATATCCGCCCGGAACTCCGCCTCATTCAAGGAATTTCCCCAACCGCAACAGGATACTTGCAGCGCTCGGCAGAGCAGCAGTAGTATTTGAGGCTTCATCTAAGAGCGGTTCGCTCATAACGGCGAATATGGCTGCCGATCAGGGCAGGGAACTCTTCTGTCTGCCGCCGGCAGATATCATGAGCGACGCCTATTCCGGCAACTGTCAGCTCCTGAGAAACGGCGCTGTACCGCTTCTGAGCAGTCAGGATATCCTCGACTGTTTCAGGATAGGCGGCAGCAACGACAAGGAGATACGCCGCGAGGCTGCCGAGAGCTTCGGTATGCCCAAGCCGGTAGTTGCCGACAACAGGGAAATGCTGTCTGAGCTGTTTGCAGAGCTCGATGTAAGCATCGGAGCAGCAGACATAGAAGCACCGGTCAAGTCAGTAAAGGTGCCGGTGAAAAAGGCTGCAAAGCCGGCTGTACCGGCAAAGCTGCCGGAGGGACTTACAGATGTTCAGAAGAAGATCGCTGAAATGCTCACGGACGGACCTGTTCACGCTGATATGATAGCACAGAAGCTCGGAATGGACGCAGGCGAGCTTATGACAGAGCTGACAGAGCTCGAGATAATGGGAGCTATCAGCTCGCTCCCCGGAAAAATGTTTGAAATTTGCAGATAAGGAGTAGGGGCAAATGTCGGATTTAGTAATAGTTGAGTCGCCTGCAAAGGCTAAAACAATACAGAAATACCTCGGTCCCGGGTACGAAGTTATCGCTTCAATGGGACACGTCAGAGACCTGCCCAAGTCAAAAATGGGCGTAGACAAGGATAATGACTTCCAGCCGCAGTACACTGATATGAAGGGCAAGGAGGACGTTATCAAGGAACTCAAGAAACGCGCCAAGAAGTGCGGAAAAGTCTATCTCGCGACCGACCCTGACCGCGAGGGAGAAGCCATTTCGTGGCATATAGCGCAGATGCTCAAGCTCGATATGAACGACAACAACCGTGTTGCCTTCAACGAGATCACAAAGACCGGCGTGAAGAACGGTATGAGCAATCCGCATAAGATAGATGTTGACCTTGTGAACGCTCAGCAGGCAAGACGTATCCTCGACAGACTCGTTGGATATGAGCTCAGCCCTTTCCTCTGGAAAAAGGTCAAGAGGGGACTGTCAGCCGGCAGAGTGCAATCGGTAGCAGTAAGACTTGTCGTTGACCGCGAGAACGAGATAAGAAAATTCGTGCCCAAGGAATACTGGTCGATCGACGCTAAGTTCACAGCTCCGTCATCGAGAAAGGTGTTTGAGGCTTCACTCGTTGCTGTTGACGGCGAAAAGCTCGAGATACCGGATCAGGCAGCCGCAGACGGTCTGCTCGCAAGGCTTGAGAACGCCGAATACATCGTAAAGGCTGTAAAGAAGCGTGTAACCAAGAAACAGCCCGCGCCGCCGTTCATCACATCAACTCTCCAGCAGGAGGCTTCAAGAAAGCTCGGCTTCAGCGCAAAGCGTACAATGAAGGCTGCGCAGGAGCTTTACGAAGGTGTGGACGTTGCCGGAGTCGGTGCTGTCGGACTTATCACCTATATGAGAACCGACAGTCTGCGTATCTCTGAGGAAGCAAAATCCGCTGCGGCACAGTACATCACAACTGTCTACGGCAAGGACTATCTCCCTGCCGAGCCGAGAAACTTCAAATCGAAGAACAACGCTCAGGACGCTCATGAAGCTATCCGTCCCTCAACGCCGGATCTTACTCCGGCAAGAGTCAAGGAGAGCCTTACCTCAGACCAGTTCAAGCTGTATAAGCTGATATGGGAGCGTTTCATCGCAAGCCAGATGGCGAACGCTCTCCTTGATACAGTTTCCGCTGATATCGAAGCAAATGGCTGTATGTTCCGTGCTTCCGGCTACTCCGTGAAGTTCGACGGCTTTATGACTCTCTATGTGGAGTCGAGCGATTCTGCCGACGAAAACAAGAAAATGCTGCCGGAGCTCAAAGCCGAAGATAAGCTCAAGCTCAAGTCAATAGACGGCAACCAGCATTTCACCCAGCCGCCTCCGCGCTACACCGAGGCTTCGCTCATCAAGGCGCTCGAGGAGAACGGCATCGGTCGTCCGAGTACCTACGCACCGACCATCACAACTATTACTTCACGCCGCTATGTCGAGCACGAGGGCAAGGCTCTCAAGCCGACAAACCTCGGCGAGGTCATCACAGACCTTATGAAGGATCACTTCAAGAAGATAGTTGACGCCAAGTTCACAGCAGAAATGGAGAACGATCTCGATGAGGTCGAGCACGGCAACAAGAACTGGGTGAGCACACTTCACGAGTTCTACGATGACTTTTCCAAAACGCTGAAAAAAGCCGAGGAGGCTATGGACGGCAAGCGTGTCAAGGTGCCTGACGAGGAGACAGACGTGGTCTGTGAGAACTGCGGCAGGCATATGGTAATAAAGTACAGCAAATACGGAAAGTTCCTTGCATGTCCCGGTTTCCCGGAGTGCAGGAATACCAAGAAGATAGTCACCGAGGCAGACGGAAGCTGTCCGAGGTGCGGAAAGAAAATGCTGCTCAAGAAGTCCAAGAAGGGCAGGAGCTTCTACGGCTGCGAGGGTTACCCCGATTGCAGCTTTATGACGTGGAACGTTCCGAGCGCGGAGGTATGTCCTCAGTGCGGAAAGACTCTGTTCGTAAAGGGCGGAAAGTCCGGAAAGCTCATCTGTGAGAATGAGGGCTGCGGCTATGAAAGAGAGCTGAAAAAATGATCGCTGAGGTAAGCGTTATCGGTGCAGGGCTTGCAGGCTGTGAAGCTGCGTGGAGACTTGCACAGGAGGGAATAAATGTCCGCCTTTATGAGATGAAGCCGGAAAAGTTCACCCCCGCACATAAATACAAGGGCTTTGCGGAGCTCGTTTGCTCGAATTCGCTCAAAGCGGCGAGACTGGAGTCTGCGGCAGGGCTTCTCAAATACGAGATGGAATTGCTCGGTTCGCTGACAGTTCCCTGTGCTAAGGAGAATTCCGTTGAAGCAGGCGGAGCGCTTGCAGTGGACAGGGAGCGCTTCTCTGACGCTGTTACCGAGAAGATAACCTCCCACCCGCTCATAGAGGTGATAGGCGGCGAGGTAACCGAGCTGCCGGAGGGAATTGTCATAATCGCAACAGGTCCGCTCACATCGGGGGCTATGGCTGACGTTATCCGTGAGCTCTGCGGCGACGGACTCAGCTTCTACGACGCGGCTGCTCCTATCGTGACATATGACAGCCTCGACAAGGAGAGAGTCTTCTTTGCTTCACGCTACGACCGCGGCGACGCTGACTACGTCAACTGCCCTATGAACAAGGAGGAGTACCTTGCGTTCCACGAAGCTCTTATCGGTGCTGAGAAGGTGCAGCTCAAGGATTTTGAGACTCACCCGTTCAGCGTTTACGAGGGCTGTATGCCTATCGAGGAGCTTGCACGCAGAGGTGTTGACACTATGCGCTTCGGGCCTATGAAGCCGGTCGGTATCGACGATCCGCGTACCGGCAGGAGACCTTACGCAGTCGTTCAGCTCAGACGCGAGAACCGCGAAGGTACGCTTTTCAACCTTGTCGGCTTCCAGACCAACCTCAAATTCGGCGAGCAGAAGCGCGTATTCTCGATGATACCCGGACTCGGCAATGCTGAGTTCATGCGTTACGGCGTTATGCACCGCAATACCTTCATAAACAGCCCGGAGCTCCTGAATGCAGACTTCTCTATGCGCACAAGACCGGAGATATTCTTTGCCGGTCAGATGACAGGAGTTGAGGGATATATGGAGTCCGCAGCGAGCGGTCTCATAGCAGGTATCGCTGCTGCACGCAGGATAAAGGGACTCGAACCGCTGAGACTCCCGGCAGACACTATGACAGGAGCGCTCTCGGCTTATGTCAGCGATCCGTTCAACAGCGGAAAATTCCAGCCTATGGGCGCGAACATGGGTATCCTGCCGGATATAGGAGTCAGGATAAAGGACAAAAAAGAACGCTATGGCGCATATGCAGAACGTGCTGTTAAGTCACTTAAATCTGAACTTGAAAGGATCAGTTATGGCGAAGATAATCGTTGACGCTTTCGGAGGGGACAACGCCCCTCTGGAGGTGCTTAAAGGCTGCGAGAAGGCAGTCAGGGAGCTGAAGTCGGAGATAATCCTGACGGGAAGCTCGGAAAAGATAAAGAAGTGTGCCTCTGAAAACGGTGTAAGTCTCAGAGGTATGAAGATAGTGCATACAGATGATGTTTTTGATATTCATGATGAGCCGAAGGAGATCATAAAATCAGGCAAAAAATCCTCTATGGCGGTAGGTCTCAGCCTTCTTTCTGAGGGCAGGGGCGATGCGTTTGTCTCAGCAGGAAGCACCGGCGCTCTGGTAATGGGTTCTTCCTTCATCGTCAAGCGTATCAAAGGTATCAGACGTATAGCTCCGTCGCCAGTAATACCGGCGGATAATGGCAGCTTCCTGCTTATCGACGCGGGAGCGAATACCGAGTGCCGTCCGGAGATGCTGGTGCAGTTTGCCGCAATGGGTACTGCCTACGCCGAGAAGGTAATGGGCATCAGAAATCCGAAGGTCGGACTGCTCAACATCGGTGCTGAGGAGACAAAGGGCAGAGACCTTGAGCTCGAAGCCTATAAGCTGCTCAAGGACTCAGGACTCAATTTCGTCGGAAATATCGAAGCAAGAGACCTTCCTAAGGGTGAAGTTCAGGTCGTTGTCACCGACGGCTTTACCGGAAATGTTGTGCTCAAGCTCTATGAGGGTATGGGAGCTTTCTTTGCCGGCAAGCTGAAGTGGATGTTCTCCGGCACCGGAAAAATAGGTGCACTCTTTGCACTCGGCAAAATAAAGAAATTCCGTAAGCAGATGGACTACAAGGAGACCGGCGGTTCAGCGCTCCTCGGCGTAAGGAGACCGGTCATCAAGGCGCACGGCAGCTCGGACGGGCTCGCTTTCTTCAACGCCATAAGACAGGCTGAGAAGTGCGTCAAGGCAGATGTTTCCGGCGTTATTGAAAACTATATAGCAAAGCACGAAGTTTCCGGAAAGGAATAATTATGGAAAATACAGAAAAATTAGAGGAAGCCATCGGATACAGCTTCAAAAGGCCGGAGCTGCTCCATCAGGCACTTTCACATTCCTCATATGCAAATGAGAAAAAGCTGCCGTCGGGAAGCAACGAAAGGCTCGAATTCCTCGGTGACAGCGTACTCTCGATAGTTGTTTCCGATTACCTGTATAAAAATCTGAACGTCGCAGAGGGAGAGCTCACCAAGATGAGAGCTTCACTCGTCTGCGAGAAATCGCTCTATATATTTGCTCAGAAGATAGACCTCGGCAGGTACCTCCTGCTCGGCAAGGGTGAGGAGAATACCGGCGGCAGGGAGCGCCCTTCGATACTCGCAGACGCCTTTGAAGCAGTCATCGCCGCTATCTATCTCGACGGCGGTATGGAGGCTGCTGCAAAGCACATAATGCACTTCATGCCGGACGACCTCTACCACGTCGGAAAGCCTGCATTCAGCGACTTCAAGACCGTTCTTCAGGAGATCGTCCAGAAAAATCCCGAGGAGAAGGTCGAGTACGTCCTCATCGGCGAGGAGGGACCGGACCACAACAAGCGCTTCGTGGTCGAGGTCTGTCTCAATGGTCAGGTCATCGGCAAGGGCAAGGGCAGAAGCAAGAAGGAAGCTGAACAGCTTGCCGCTAAGGAAGCGCTCCAGCTTATGGGCTATGAAGCACAGTAACATCTCGGTATTCGTGCCGCATATCGGCTGTCCGCACCTTTGCAGCTTCTGCGACCAGAGAACTATCAGCGGAGCTCAGCATCTTCCGGACGGAGACGAGGTCCGGGCTGTATGCTCGCAGGCACTTGCTGAGGTGAGGTCGCCGGAGAACACGGAGATAGCATTTTTCGGAGGCAGCTTTACGGCTATCCACGAGGATTATATGCTTGAACTGCTCGGGGCTGCGAAGGACTTTGTCGGCGAGGGAAAGTTCCGCGGTATACGCTGCTCGACTCGTCCGGACTGTATTGACCGGAGAGTTCTTGCGCTGCTGAAAGAGTACGGCGTGACGGCTATTGAGCTCGGGGCACAGTCCATGGACGAAGAGGTGCTCAGAGCGAACGAGCGCGGTCATTCGGCAGAGGACGTCGTGAATGCCTGCGGACTCATCAGGGAGTACGGCTTCGAGCTTGGGCTCCAGATGATGACTGGGCTCTACAAGAGCAGTACGGAAAAGGATCTGGCGACATTCCGCAAACTCGCGGAGCTGAAGCCGGACACCCTGCGCATCTACCCGGTAGTCATACTCAGCGGCACAAAACTTGCTGAGCTTTACCTGAGCGGTGAGTATGTTCCGTACAGTTTTGAGGAAGCTGTTGAGATATGCTCGGAGATGCTCGGTGAAGCAGAAAAGCTCGGCATCAGAGTCATAAAATGCGGGCTCCACGCGAGCGAATTCGTGGAGCAGGATATGGTCGGGGGCTTCTACCACCCGGCGTTCCGTGAGCTGTGCGAGAGCAGGATATACCTGAGGAGGATAGAACAGCTTGCAGGGGACTGCTCCTTCCTGAAGATAGCTGTACCGGCGCGTGATATCAGCAAGGCTGTCGGTCACGGCAGGTCGAATATACTGAAAATGAAGGAAAAAGGCGTTGAACTGAAGATAGCGCCGGCTGCTGACGGCAGCATCACTATTATAGAAAGGCGGTGAATGAATGTATCTTAAATCTCTCGAAATACAGGGCTTCAAGTCGTTTCCGGACAGGATCAGCCTTACATTCGACAAGGGATTGACGGCGGTAGTAGGTCCCAACGGCAGCGGAAAGAGTAATATCGGCGACTCCGTTCGCTGGGTACTCGGCGAGCAGTCTACCAAGACGCTCAGAGGAAACAAGATGGAGGACGTTATTTTTTCCGGTACTGTTGCCAGAAAGCCTATGGGATTTGCCGCTGTTACGCTGAATATTGATAATTCTGACCGCACTCTCCCGGATATGGGCGAGGAGATAGCCGTTACAAGAAAGCTCTACCGCAGCGGCGACAGCGAGTATATGATAAACGGCAGACAATGCCGTCTCAAGGACATAAATGAGCTGTTTATGGACACCGGTCTCGGACGCGACGGCTACTCGATAATCGGTCAGGGACGTATTGCCGAGATAGTCGGTGCAAAGAGCAGCGAGCGCCGCGATATTTTTGAAGAAGCGGCAGGCATCTCAAAGTTCCGTTACAAGAAGCTCGAGGCAGAGCGCAAGCTGACTGCCGCTCAGGAAAACCTCCTCCGTCTCACTGATATACTCTCTGAGCTTGAGGGAAGAGTTGAGCCGCTGAGGATACAGTCGCAGAAGGCGGAGAAGTTCATCAAGCTGGCTGCCGAGCAGAAGCGCCTTGAAATATCGGTGTGGGTACATCGTCTCGATGAACTGAAAGCAAAGCTCGACGGAATTGAGGAGAAGATACTCATCAGCCGCAGCGAGTACGAGAACATCGAGAACGACATTCAGCGCGAGGAACAGAAGATAGAAGCCGGCTACCGAAAGATGCAGGAGAGCACGATACGTTCCGACGAGCTGCGAAGAAAGATGCTCGAGGAGGAGCAGACAGCTTCCGAGATGAAGTCGGGGATAGCCGTTCTCGAGAACGACATAAAGCACTGCCGCGAAGCGATAGAGGCTGCACAGGCGAGCATTGACAGCTCCGCCGAGACAAAGCGTTCACTCATTGAACAGCGTGAAGCGGCTGAGAAAAAACTCGCTGAACTGGGTGAGGCGAAGAAGGTACTCGAAGCTGATATAGCTGCGGCGGAGGCTGATTTTGCCAAGGCTGAGCAGGACAGCTCCGAGCTCGGAGACAGCGTTGACAAAGCCGGCAGCGAGATAAATGAGCTCTATATCAAGCAGAGCGAGTATAAATTCGCTATCGAGTCGGCAA
Organism: uncultured Ruminococcus sp.; assembly: GCA_900318825.1. Classification (GTDB taxonomy): domain Bacteria; phylum Bacillota; class Clostridia; order Oscillospirales; family Ruminococcaceae; genus Ruminococcus. Next base: position 19,970 of record ONMB01000016.1, on the reverse strand, counting down.
AGGCGACTATCACCGAGGAACAGAGACGTCTCGGAGAGCTCCGCGACAGCAGCAGGAGCTTTGCGGATACGCTTGCGGATTACCAGAGCAAGCTGTCCGAAGCTGACAGCGAAAAACAGAAGAACGAGGAGAAGTCCGGCGAGCTCAGGAACCGTCTGAGCGGCATGGAGAGACTTTACAAGTCACGCCGTGAGGGCTTCGAGAAAGCGAAGGAGGACTTCGAGCGCGTACTGTACGACCTCAAGGACCGTCAGCAGCGCCGTAAGATACTCACCGACCTCGAGAACAATATGGAGGGCTTTGCAGGAAGCGTAAAGCAGGTCCTGAAAGCCTCAAAGCAGGGACGTCTGGGCGGAGTTTTCGGAACAGTCGCTCAGAATATCGGTGTTGAGCAGAAGTACGCAGTTGCGGTCGAGACGGCTCTCGGCGGCGCGATGCAGAACATCATCGTCGAGAACGAGGACATCGCCAAGCGCTGTATCCGCTTCCTGAAAGAGCAGCGCGGCGGACGTGCGACCTTCCTGCCGATAACCTCGGTAAAGGGACGCACACTTACCGAACAGGGGCTCGACAGCTGCGATGGTTACGTTGCGAACGCCTGCGATATAGTCACCTACGACCAGCGTTTCAGCGGTATCATCGCTTCGCTCCTCGGACGTATAGTCATCGCAGAGGACATCGACACGGCGACTCTCATCGCCAAGAAGTACGGCTACAAATTCAAGATAGTAACTCTCGACGGACAGGTCATAAACGCCGGCGGTTCATTCACCGGAGGTTCGGCGCAGAAGTCCGGCGGTGTGATAACCCGTAAGAACGAGCTCGACTCTCTCGACAGCGAGATAGCAAAGCTCGAAGAGCAGAGGGACGCTCTTAGGATAAACGCTGAGAAAATGCGTGCGGAAGCCGAAAAGCTCCGTTACGACACAGAGGCTGCAAAGGAAGAGCTTTCTCAGTGTGAGTCTGACGGAGTTCGCATAAATGCGGAGATGTCGAGTCTTGGCTCACTTATCGAACAGCTCGGCAGTCAGTCGGAAAACTCGGAAAAGCTCATAGCTGAGACCGAGCGCAAGATAGCTGCCGCTGAGGAGACGATAAAGACTTCCGAAGCCGCTCTTGCCGAGAATGCAGACCAGATCGCGGCAGCAGAGGAGCAGCTCGCACAGGGACAGGATACCCGCGAGAAGCTCCGCCGTCAGAGAGAGGAGCTCTCAGAAAAGCTCTCACAGATGAAGATACGCGGCATGGAGCTTGCAAAGGACGTTCAGGCACAGGAGCTCGAGATAGAGCGTATCGGACAGAGCATCGACGATCTGAGATCGGGAAATATCCGCTTCGAGGAAGCGATAGCCCGTCAGAATATGGCTATCGACGAAAAGAACCGCAGTATCGAAGAACTGAAGGAAAAGCTCTCCGGCTTCAAGGACAATACAGCAGTATACCTTCAGGAGATACAGCGCTGTCAGGAAATGCACACCGAGCAGAACCGTCTCGTGAAGGAGCTTCAGAACGGGCTCAAGGAGATAAATGAGGCAAAGGAAAAGCGCTCAGGCGACATAACCCGTCTCGAGGACAGGAAAGAGGCAGTATGCCGTGACTCAGACCACATAATCAACCAGCTTAGAGAGGTGTATGAGCTGAACCGCTCAGAAGCAGTGCAGCTTGCTGAAAAGCTCGAGGACGTCAGCGAGGCTCAGAAGCAGCTCAGCGACATAAAGAGGGACATACGCGCTCTCGGAAGCGTAAACGTTGACGCTATCGAGGAGTACAAGGAAGTATCCGAGCGCTATACCTTTATGTCAGAGCAGATAGCGGACGTTCAGCGTTCAAAGGCAGAGCTCGAGAACATAATCAGCGGACTTACCGAGGAGATGTGCAGGATATTCTCCGAGAGCTTCGCTATCATAAACACTAATTTCAAGGAGATATTCGTCGAGCTGTTCGGCGGCGGAAAGGCAGAGCTTATCCTCACCGATCCGGAGAACGTTCTGGAGTCAGGCATCGAGATAAGCGTTGCACCGCCCGGAAAGGTCATCAAGAACCTCATCTCCCTTTCGGGAGGCGAGCAGTCGTTCGTGGCGATAGCGATATACTTCGCAATACTTCGTCTGAGACCGGCACCGTTCTGTATCCTTGACGAGATAGACGCGGCGCTCGATGAGGTAAACGTCCGCAAGTACGCGCAGTATCTCAAGAACTTTACCGACACGACGCAGTTCGTGCTCGTCACCCACAGACGAAGCGCTATGGAGGAGGCAAACGTTCTCTACGGCGTAACTATGCAGGAGGACGGCATCTCGAAGCTGCTCAAGATGGAACAGGTGGACTTCCAGGAAGACGTTGCTGACGTGCAGTAACACCGGATGTAACAAAAGTGTTCTTTGAAACGATTATTATATAAGAGCCTTATAAGGCAGATCAGGAGATAGTATGGGAATTTTTGCAAAGATCGCAGCTGGACTGCGCAAGACAAAGAACTCGTTCATCAACAGACTCAAAAGGATAACCAATTCCTTTACCAAGATCGACGAGGAGCTCTTTGAGGAGCTCGAAGAAGCAATGATAATGAGCGATATCGGTGTGGAGACCTCTGAGGAGATCTGCGACAGGCTCAGAAAGAAGATAAAGGAACGCGGTATTACCGATCCTGCGGCTATTATGGAGCTTATACAGGAGGTCATCGGTGAGATCATGGGTGACGATACAGGTCTCGACCTCTCGCTCTCACCGGCTGTTATAATGGTCATCGGCGTAAACGGTGCCGGCAAGACCACTACGATCGGTAAGCTCTGTCACCAGTTCAAGAACGAGGGCAAGAAGGTCCTCGTGGCTGCTGCTGATACCTTCCGTGCAGCTGCTATCGACCAGCTCGAGGTATGGACTCAGAGAGCCGGAGTTGACATTGTAAAGCACGCCGAGGGATCTGATCCCGGAGCGGTTGTCTATGACGCTCTCGAAGCCGCAAAGGCTCGTGAGTGCGACGTTGTTATAATCGACACCGCAGGACGACTCCACAACAAAAAGAACCTCATGGACGAGCTCGCTAAGATCAACCGTATCATCGACTCAAAGGCTGGCGACTGCTCACGCGAGGTACTCCTCGTGCTCGACGCAACTACCGGTCAGAACGCCGTAAATCAGGCTAAGCTGTTCAGCGAGACTGCTCCGATTACCGGAATAGTTCTCACAAAGCTCGACGGTACGGCTAAGGGCGGTATCGTCATCTCGATAAAGAACGAGCTCGGCATACCTGTAAAGCTCATCGGTGTCGGTGAGAAGATAGACGACCTCCAGCCATTCGACAGCAGAACGTTCGTTGAAGCCCTGTTCAGCGACGTTGAGACCGAGGAGGAGCTTGAAGGCGAAGAGAACGCTGAGGGCGAGACTGAGGATGGCGAGTTCAGCGAAGAGGGCTATGATGAGGACGAACAGGCTGCCGTTGAGAACGAGGCAGATGATGAGTCTAAGGAGGAAGAGTCCGAGCCGCAGTTCAGCTTTGGTACGGACGTTCAGCCTGAGGAAGAGCCTGAGGCTGCACCGGCAGCATTTGCTGACGAAGAGCCTGAGACAGTCAGCGTTCCCGCGGCTGCTGATGATGAGGACGACAGCCTTGTAACTAACGAGCCCGTTGACAACGGCGAGGAGATGATCTCCGAGACCGGATATGTATACAACGAGAACTATATGGACAGCTTTGAGGACGAGAACGCTGATGACGATGACGAGGACTCAGAGTCCGAGGGCGAGTCTGACAGCGAAGAGGAATACGAGGAAGAAGCTCCCGTTGAGAAGAAGAAAAAGCGTGGATTCTTCAGCAGACTCTTTGGCAGAAAGAAGTACGAAGAGGAGTCCGATGAGGACGAAGACGAAGCTGAGTCTGAGTACGAAGAAGAGGACGAGAGCGATGAAGATGAATAAGCTCGTAATGGCGACAAATAACGCCAATAAGCTCCGCGAGGTGAGAGAGATACTCTCGCCGCTCGGCATAAAGGTGCTCTCTCAGCAGGAGGCAGGCGCGAACTGCGATCCTGATGAGAACGGCGCAGATTTCAGCGATAACGCTATGATAAAGGCAAAGGCAGTCTACGAAGCAACAGGTTTGCCTGTAATTGCGGACGACAGCGGTCTCTGCGTTGACGCACTCGGTGGAAGACCGGGCGTCCACTCTGCACGTTACGCTCCCAAGGGACAGGAATGTGCAAAGCTCCTCGGCGAGCTTGAGGGTGTTGCAGACGAAAAGCGCACGGCGCGTTTCAGGTGCTGCATAGCTCTCCTGACTGATACCGAACGCAGGACCTTCGAGGGAAAATGCGAGGGAAGGATCGGCTATGAGGAGCGTGGTACCAACGGTTTTGGCTACGATCCGGTGTTTATGGTCGGCGACCGGACCATGGCGGAGCTCTCCGCAGATGAAAAAAACGCTATAAGCCACAGAGGTGCGGCTCTCAGGGAGCTGTACACATACCTTAAAGAAAGCAGCGGTGAATGATATGCTTACAAGCAAACAGAGAGCGTACCTCAGAGGTATAGCTTCAACATATGAGACCATTTTCCAGATAGGAAAGGGCGGAGTTACCGAAGCAATGTGCAAGGATATCGGTGAGGCGCTCCGCAAGAGAGAGCTCATCAAGCTGAGAGTTCTCGAGAATTCCGGCTGGACCGCAAGGGAAGCAGCTGACGCTGTTGCGGAGCAGACCGGTGCTGACGTAGTTCAGGTGATAGGAAGCAAGTTCGTGCTCTACAAGCGCAACGAGAAGGATCCTGTCATCGAGGGCATACCGAAGGCAAAATAAGTGATATAAGGGATAATAATTCTGGGGAGGACATATGAAAGTTGTAATTATAAGCGGTACGAACCATAAGGGTTCAACATACAGTATAGGACGCATGGTCGCTGACAAGCTGACCGGTGCTGATAATATAAGTGAGTTTTTTCTGCCGCGGGATTTTGATGAATTCTGCCTGGGCTGTACGACCTGCTTCGGCAAGGGCGAGAGCAAGTGTCCTCACTATGAAAAGCTGCGTCCGATAACCGAAAAGATCGACGCTGCGGACGTAGTGATACTCACATCGCCTGTGTACGTCTATCACGCGACCGGTCAGATGAAGGCTCTGCTCGACCACTATGGCTGGCGCTGGATGGTGCATCGTCCTGAGGAGAAGATGTTCGGCAAGCAGGCTGTTGTAGTGGCAACAGCAGCAGGAGCAGGTATGAAGTCCACAATGAAGGACATGGCGGACAGCTGCTTTTTCTGGGGCATACCTAAGACCTATAAGCTCGGAAAGGCTGTGCGTCAGATCAACTGGAATGACGTTTCTCCAAAGATAAAGCAGGCTCTCGAAAAGGAAACAGACGCTGTTGCAGGTAAAATAAAGCGGCGCAACGGGAAAGTGCGTCCGGGGCTGAAAACCAAAGCATTCTTTTCAATAATGAGGATGATCCAGCGCAGCGGCTGGAACAAAGCCGATATGGATTACTGGAACGAAAAGGGCTGGCTTGGCAAAAAGCGTCCGTGGAAATGATCGGAGGTAACTATGCGTATCGGAATTTATGGCGGGAGCTTCAATCCCGTCCACAACGGTCATATACATCTTGCAAAGGCAGCGGCAGACGAGTTCGGGCTTGACAGGATATATCTTGTACCGTCGAAAATATCTCCGCACCGTTCGAGCGCTGAGTATGCCGCTGAGGAGGACAGGCTCGAAATGCTGCGGCTTGCCTGCGGAGCTGATGAGAGGCTCCGTGTCTGTGACTACGAGCTGAAGTCGGAGAGAGTCAGCTACTCGATATACACGTTAGAGCATTTCCGGAGGGAATTCCCGGACAGCGAGCTCTTCCTGCTTGTCGGCAGCGATATGCTGCTCTCGTTTGACAAGTGGTACCGTTTTGAGGATATACTCTCACAGGCAGCTCTCTGCGTTGTATCAAGACAGGACGGCGATATGGCTGAACTTGAGCAGAAAGCTCAGGAACTGCGTAAATTCGGCAATATTCTGATAAGCAGGTCCGCTCCGCTCGAGATCTCATCGACAGAAATACGAAAAAAAATTGCAAAAAACAGTAATTTTGCTTGCTATCTTGACGAAAATGTAGTACAATATATAAGATCAAGAGATTTATATTCTTTATGAGGTGAAAGGAAATTGCTTTACAGCACCGAGGACAAAAAGAAGTATCTGAAGGAAAATCTTTCGGCAAAGCGCTATACTCATTCACTGAATGTCGCAGCGGAATGCCGCAAGCTCGCTGACAAGTACGGCGAGGATCCCGACAAGGCTTACTTTGCCGGTCTCCTTCATGATGTATGCAAGGAAATGCCCGATGAGGAGCAGAGAGAACTTGTTGTTTCCGGCGGTTTTACATACTGCCGTGAGGAATTGGAAACGAGATCATTGCTGCACGCTGTTGCGGGTGCAGCTTTCATAAAGAAGAAATTCGGAGTTGAGGACATCGACATACTCAACGCCGTAAGATTTCATACAGTTGGCAGAGCCGGTATGTCAAGGCTCGAGGAGATAGTTTACCTCGGTGACCTCATTTCGGCTGACAGGGACTACAAGGACGTTGACAGAATGCGCAAACTGGCTTATACCAGTCTCAACGCAGCTATGCTCGAAGCATTCGCGTTCTCAATGAGATCCGTTATCAAAAAGGGCGGACTTATTCCTATCTGTACTGCCGAAGGCTACAATTTTTACACGCGCCTTGAAAGAGAAGAAAAAAAGCAGCACTGATAAAGAAAGAGGGATCAAATGGAACAGAATGATATCTTGGACGAAAAGAATATACGCGTGCCTGAGCCGGAGGTTCAGAAGCCTGAAGTATCAGAGCCTGCTGTACCGGAGACTGCTGTACCGGAGACTGCTGCGCAGTCACTCGATGTTCCGGTGGAGCCTGCACCGCAGGTACAGAAGCCGCTCAGAAAGCTGGTCCGCGTAAATAAGAACAGACCTGCCGGACAGCCTCAGCAGCCGCAGGTGTACCGCGGCCTGCACGAAGCTCCTCCTGAGAGCGGCAACGGCAGCGGTTACGCCGAGAAGGAGTTCAAGCTCGTCTACACTGACGGCGAACACGCTAAGATAGAGGGCATCGGCGGTGGAAAGTATGCTGCCGGTCAGAATGAGGGAAAAACTTATGTCCCGAAGCACGAAGCTCCGCTCAGTGAATTCGATGAGGACTATGATGAAGATGACAATGATATCCCGAAGCAGCGTTCGTGGAAGGACATCATAATAAAGGTCGCTTCCATAACCGTCAGCCTTATCATAATCGCAGTAATGATACTGAATATGCCGATCATATGGTTCAACGACAAGCGAAACGGTACAAAGAAGAACGTTTCGATACTCTACTACCTGAAAAACGAGCAGTTTCTCGGTTATATCGAGGGTAACGTTGACAAGACCAAGCATGATCCGCAGATAGATACCAACATCGTTGAACCTGATTACGATGACGGTCTTGATCTTCCGCAGAAGATCGAGGGACAGTATACAGTTATGTTCCTCGGATTTGACGAGGAGGTCGCAAATACTGATATAATCTGGATAATGGAATTCGATTTCCGCGGCAACAAGCTGAATATCCTTCAGGTACCGAGAGACACCTTCGCTCCTGACTATACATCTTCCGTGACAGGCAAGATCAACAGCGTCTACAACCTCGGACGTTCAGAGGATACGCCTATCCAGCGAGTTTACGACACTCTTGAGGAGTCCTTCAATATCCCGATAGACGCCTATATCACCACAAAGTGTACTGATGTTGCCGAAATGGTCGATCTTGTAGGCGGTATCCCGATCACTCTTGACAACGAGATCGTTTACGAGGCCGGAAAGATAATACCTGCCGGAAAATCCGTTCTTACAGGACAGCAGTCCGAGTGGTTCATGCGTTACCGTCACGGCTGGGCTGAGGGCGATATCGGACGTGTACAGAACCAGAGACGTTTCATGGCAGCAGCTATGAAGAAGCTCGTTGATATTGCTGGCGGAAGCGACGGACATACCAAGCTCTATAAGTATCTCATGGAGATCTACAAGAACGAGTGGATCGCTACCGACATGAGCGTAGGCGATCTCACAAAGCTCGGCGACTACGCTGCAACTATCCCTATGGACAATATTATGGTAACAATGGTGCCCGGTGAGGGAACCATGTATACAGCACCTGACGGAGAGGACTATTCAGTTTACTCCGTTCATAAGCAGGAGACTCTTGATCTGCTGAACAAGCATTTCAGACCATATCAGCGCAATCTTCTCCTTTCCGAGTCCTCACTCGTTGAGCTCGTGAGCGATCACCAGATCAGTGCTTATGACGATACAGGCGCTAAATTCTCAGAGCTCGAACACGCAACTGAGCCGCGGCGCGGTTAATGATGATTCTTGTAAGGAAGTGGATATATGAACGCAAAAGATAAACTTGAACTTATCATAAAGACTCTCGATACCAAGAGAGGCGAGGACATTCAGGCGATAAAGATCTCAGATCTCACCATTCTTGCAGACTACTTCGTGATCGTAAACGGTACCAGCAACACCCATGCGCGTACCCTTGCTGACGAAGTGGAGTTCCAGCTCTCACAGAAGGGCATCGAGCCCGAACGCCGTGAGGCTGATACAGGAAATACATGGATAATACTTGATTACGGCGACATCATAGTCCATGTATTCTACAAGGACACCCGTAATTTCTACAAGCTCGAGGGACTCTGGGCAGACGGTGAACAGCTTGACATCAGTGAGCTTCTTGTTAAGGAGTGAGAAATGGTAAAGACCAATAACGAACACGGAAGAGCTTATACGGTTATCATAGGCGGCTACGCTATCGCAAAGGGTGTGCTCAATATGATACTCGGAGGCGGCTTCGGCGGCATAATCGTTGGAATATTCATACTCGCGGTCCTCTATACCGGACTCCAGTATATGAACTACCTCACAGCCGCTTTTATGGCAATAACAGCGATAGGCTACCTTCCCGGAAACATCGCGCATATCAGCGACAACTGGATATACCTTATCGAGGGGCTTATCGACATAGCATTCGCAGTAATGCTCTGTCTGAACGTCGACGTCAAGGAGCATTTCACGAACAAGTGGGACGAGCTCGACGACCTCATACAAAAATAAAATACATTATACTGATAAAAGGAATGATATACAATGAGCAGATACGACTTTAAGTCTATCGAGCCGAAATGGCAGAAATACTGGGAGGAACACGAGACCTTCAAGACCGATGTATGGGACTTCAGCAAGCCTAAGTTCTATGCACTCGATATGTTCCCGTATCCGTCAGGAGTAGGTCTTCACGCAGGTCACCCCGAGGGCTACACGGCTACTGATATAGTTTCGCGTATGAAGCGTATGCAGGGCTATAACGTCCTCCACCCGATGGGCTATGACTCCTTCGGACTTCCGGCTGAGCAGTACGCTGTAAACACCGGAAATCACCCCAACGGCTTTACTCAGGAGAATATCAAGACATTCTCAAAGCAGCTCAAGGAGCTCGGCTTTGACTATGACTGGTCAAAGATGATAGCAACATCTGATCCGGAGTTCTACAAGTGGACTCAGTGGATCTTCAAGCAGCTCTACAAGGACGGCTATGCTAAGTACATTGATATGCCCGTAAACTGGTGCGAGGAGCTCGGAACCGTTCTCTCGAACGACGAGGTCATCGACGGCAAATCTGAGCGCGGCGGCTACCCGGTAGTGCGTAAGAATATGAAGCAGTGGGTAATCGACCAGCCTGCTTTTGCTGAGAAGCTCCTTGAGGGACTCGACGAGATCGACTGGCCTGAGTCCACAAAGGCTATCCAGCGCAACTGGATAGGCAAGTCCACCGGTGTTGAGGTAGAATTCGACATCGTCGGCGGCGGAAAGTTCTCTATCTTCACGACCTGTATCGAGACTATCTACGGTATCACCTTCATGGTACTCGCTCCCGACGGAGCTATCACTGAGAGTCTACTCGACCGCGTTCAGAACAGGGAAGAGGTACAGGCTTATATCGACGAGACCAAGAAGAAGAACGATATGGATCGTACCGAGCTCAACAAGACAAAGTCCGGCTGCGAGCTCAAGGGCGTTACCTGTATAAACCCCGTTAACGGCAAGGAAGTCCGTATGTTCATCGGCGACTTCGTGCTTGCAAGCTACGGAACCGGTGCTGTTATGGCTGTACCGAGCCACGATCAGCGTGACTTCGAGTATGCAATAGCTCACAATATAGATATGATCCAGGTCATCGACGGCGACGACAAGCTCGGACACGTTGACGTTTCCGGAGCAGCCTTCGAGAAGCAGGATTATCTCGGAAAGGGCTACAAGCTCATCAATTCCGAGGAATTCAACGGGCTCACAGTTGAGGAAGCCAAGGAGGCTATCACTCAGAAGCTCGAAAAAATGGGCAGAGCTAAGCGCACTGTCAACTATCACTTCCGTGAGTGGATATTTGCACGTCAGCGTTACTGGGGCGAGCCTGTTCCGGTAGTTCACGGCGAGGACGGAAGCATACACGCACTCGACGACTCAGAGCTCCCGCTCATTCTCCCTGAGCTTGACGACTACAAGGGCAAGAACGGCAAGGCTCCGCTCGAAAATGCAACAGAGTGGAAGAAGTACGACAAGAACGGCATCAAGGGTACCCGTGAGACCTCAACAATGCCCGGAAGCGCAGGTTCGAGCTGGTACTACTTCAGATATATTGATCCACATAACGACAAGGAATTTGCAGATCAGGAGCTCCTGAAGCACTGGATGCCTGTTGACCTCTATATAGGTGGTCCTGAGCACGCAGTAGGTCACCTTATCTACTCTCGAATCTGGAACAGATACCTCTACGACAAGGGACTTGCTCCCACAAAGGAACCCTTCAAGAAGCTCGTCCACCAGGGAATGATCCTCGGCGAGAACGGTATCAAGATGGGCAAGCGTTTCCCTGAGTTCGTTGTAAATCCGTCCGACATCGTAAGGGACTACGGCGCTGATACTCTCCGTCTCTATGAGATGTTCATGGGACCGCTCGAGGTTAGCAAGCCTTGGAGCAAGAACGGTGTTGAGGGCGCCAAGAGATTTATCCAGAGAGTCTGGAACTTCTTCACAGAGCCCGAGAACCTTACCGACGACAACGACGGCGCACTCGCTAAGGTCTACCACAAGACCGTCAAGAAGGTAACAGACGACTTCGAGAAGCTCGCATTCAATACAGCTATCAGCCAGATGATGATATTCGTCAATGAGGTCTACAAGAACGGCAAGTGCCCGAAGGAATATGCTGAGGGACTCATCAAGATGCTGTCCTGTATCACACCTCATATGGGCGAGGAAATCTGGAGCATCTTCGGTCACGATGATACTATCGCCTTTGCAAAGTGGCCTGAATACGACGAAGCACAGCTCGTTGAGGACACAGTTGAGGTCATCGTTCAGGTAAACGGCAAGCTCCGTGCAAAGCTGAACGTTGCTGTTGACGCAGACAAGGACGATGTTATCGCTCAGGCACTCGCCGATGAGAAGGTCAAAGAGTTTACCGACGGCAAAAATATCATTAAACAGATATATGTACCAAATAAACTTGTTAATATTGTTGCAAAATAACGAAATTTTAAACGTGCAAAAAAATACTTGACAACTGGAATGATATGTGATAAAATATTATTATATTATTACTATTTAGTACATTCAGTATATCTGCTGTTATTTCAGAGTAATTAGTTGACTGACGCTCTTTGAGCGGTTAGTATAGAGTCCGGATATTATCCGGGCAACCTCTGAACAAGGGAGGGAAAGAAGTGGCAGAAGTTCGTGTTGGCAAAAACGAGTCTTTAGACACAGCTCTTAAGAGATTTAAGAGATCTTGTGCAAAGGATGGCGTCATTGCTGAGGTTCGTAAGAGAGAGCACTACGAGAAGCCTTCGGTAAAGCGTAAGAAGAAGTCTGAGGCAGCTCGTAAGCGTAAGTATTGATCTTGCGATGAAAATTTATGTTGATAAAAGCGGGCCTGCGGGTTCGCTTTTTCATTTATCGAACGGAGTTGACAATAAACTTGGGAATTCGACACAAACTTACAATGACCGGAGTTGATTTCGCATTCAGGAAAACCGTGAACATATCTCCGGGATTTCTCAGAGAACACGGTATAAAGGGACTTATCCTCGACGTTGATAATACCCTAACCACCCACGACCACCCGGCACCTGCTGAGGGCATAATGGATTGGATAGAGTCTATGAAGAAGAACGGTATCAGGCTGATGATAGTGTCAAATAACCGTGCGGAGAGAGTCGAGCCATTTGCGAAACTGCTCGGACTCGATTTCGTGAGCAAGGGCGCTAAACCGCTCAAAAAGGGCTACGTCCGTGCAATGAAGAAAATGAGACTTTCCCCCTCGGAAACAGCTGCGGTCGGCGACCAGCTCTTTACCGATATCTGGGGAGCAAATTTCGCCCGTATAACCTCAATATTCGTTCAGCCGATACAGCCGGAGGGAAAGAAGGAACGCTTCATACGCTTCAAGCGTGTCCTCGAAAAGCCCTTCCTTCCGCAGAAATTTACAGATGATACAGGAGTAAAGCTATGATAAATAAGATACTTGTTATCCACGGTCCCAATCTCAATCTTCTTGGTGAACGTGAGCCGGGAGTTTACGGCAGCACCTCCATTGATGTGCTTAACGACAACATCATTGACCGTGCAAAAGAACAGGGAATGCAGTGCGAAATATTCCAGTCCAACCACGAGGGAGCTATCATCGACAAGCTCCACGCTGCACGCACTACCTTCGACGCTGTCATTATCAATGCCGGCGCTTACACACATTACAGCTACGCTATCAGGGACGCTATTGCAGCTATCAAGATACCCTGTATAGAGGTACATATCAGCAACGTATTTGCAAGGGACGAATTCCGCTCAAAGTCCGTTATTTCAGAGGTCTGCAAGGGAACTATCTGCGGCTTTGGCTTCGGAAGCTACTACCTCGCAGTACAGGCTCTCGCTGAGCTTTGAGGAGGCGCAGGGCTTGAACAGACTTAGCAGACTTTTCGAGGTTTACAGCGGTGCGGACTGCGCACTGATAACCTCAGACATAAACAGACGCTATTTCACGGGTATGAAGTCCTCAGCCGGAGTAGTTGCTGTGTTCCCTGATAAGGCATACCTGCTGATAGATTTCAGGTATATTGAAAAGGCAAGGGCGACCGTCCGCGATGCTGAGGTCATCGAGCTGAAGAAGCTCTGCCCGCAGCTCAGGGAACTCTTTGAGAAGCACGGTGCAAAGTCCTTTGCGATAGAGTCCGAGACGCTCACAGTAAGGGAGCTGAACGCTTACAGGCACTTCTTTACTAAGATGAACATTGACGACTCGGACGCTCTCAGCAACGCTATCTCTGATATGAGAATGGTCAAGGACGATGATGAGCTCAGCTGCATCAGAAAGGCTCAGGAGATAGCTGAAGCGGCTTTCGACGAGCTCCTTCCTTTCATCAGAGAGGAAGTCACCGAGCGCAGTATCGCCCTTGAACTCAACCGTCTGATGTTTGAAAAGGGGGCGGAGGACCTCTCCTTCGAGACAATAGTTCTTTCCGGCGCGAATACATCTATGCCGCACGGTGTCCCCTCTGACAAGAAGGTACGCCGCGGAGAGTTCGTACTTATGGACTTCGGAGCGGTCTATAACGGCTACCACAGCGATATGACGAGAACGGTCTGCGTCGGCGAGCCGGACGAGGATATGCGCAATGTCTACGGTATTGTCCTCCGGGCGCAGGAGGCTGCCATTGAAGCCGCTAAAGCAGGTATAACAGGCGAGTATCTTGACGCTGTCGCACGCACTATAATTGAGGAAGCCGGTTACGGCGAGTGCTTCGGTCACTCACTCGGTCACGGCGTAGGTCTTGAGATACACGAGCGCCCGAACGCTTCCCCGAACTATAAGCTGCCGCTCAGCCCAGGAACGGTCGTTACCGTTGAACCCGGCATCTATATAGCCGGCAAGTTTGGTGTGAGAATTGAAGATTTTGTCATTTTAACCGAAAACGGCTGCGAAAATCTGACAAAATGTGCAAAAAATCTCATAACTTTATAATTTATCACTTTAGGTATTGCAAAATATCTTAAAATGTGGTAAAATAAAGTATATTCTATTGAAATATCACGGAGGTATTTATATGATTTCAGCAGGAGATTTCAGAAACGGCGTAACTTTTGAGCTCGACGGACAGGTTGTTCAGGTTATTGAATTCCAGCACGTTAAGCCCGGTAAGGGAGCCGCTTTTGTAAGAACAAAATACAAGAACGTTATCACAGGTTCAGTTGTTGAAACTTCTTTCAACCCCACAGCTAAGTTCCCGACAGCTTTCGTTGAGAGAAAGGATATGCAGTACAGCTACAACGACGGCGACCTTTACTACTTCATGGACCTCGAGTCCTACGAGCAGGTACCGATCAGTGCTGATAAGCTCGGCGACAGCTTCAAGTTCGTTAAGGAAGAGATGATCTGTAAGGTCCTCTCATACAAGGGCAGCGTTTTCGGCGTTGAGCCTCCGAACTTCGTAGAGCTCGTTGTTACTCAGACTGATCCCGGCTTCAAGGGCGATACAGCTACAAACGCTACAAAGCCTGCAACTCTCGAGACAGGTGCTGAGATCAAGGTTCCGCTCTTCATCAACGAAGGCGAGAAGATCCAGGTCGACACAAGAACCGGCGAATATATGTCAAGAGCATAATAGCCCATTCCTGAAGGAGTTACTGCTATGAAACTTACAGAGAAAATGTCTTATTTACAGGGACTGCTCGACGGTCTCGAGATAGATACTGCTACCAAGGAGGGCAAGGCTCTTGTCCAGATGTCCGAGGTAATGCATGAGCTGGTCCTCTACGTTGAGGATCTCCAGTCACAGGTCGATGAGCTTACAGAGCTCTGCGATATCCTTGATGAGGATCTCGGCGCTGTCGAGGACGACCTCTACGAGGACGATGAGTGCGATGAGTGCGACGGCGACTGCGATAACTGCGATGACGACGATGATGATTATGACTTCGATGATGACGACGACGAGCTCTATGAGGTTACATGTCCCACCTGCGGCGACACTATCCTCCTCGACGACGGTATGATCGAAGAAGGTTCTATCAATTGCCCCAACTGCAATGAGCTTCTTGAATTCGACTACGACAACCTTACTATCGAGGACTTTGAGGAGTCTGACGAAGAGGAAGAGAAGAAGCCTGATGAAAAGAAGTAATATCGTAATATTAAAGGACGGCTTAGAGCCGTCCTTTTTGCGTATATGAAGCGGTGTGGCATAGTATCATATTATAACATTTAATCCTGCTATTGTAAATAGCATTACAGTATGCTATAATTAATGTGTACTCAATTACTGAAAGAGGTAAGAATATGAATGAGATAAAATGTCCTCACTGCGGACAGGCATTTACAGTAGATGAAGCAGGTTATGCGGCAATTCTTAGTCAGGTGAGGACGAAGGAATTCGATGCAGAGCTCCACAGACAGCTTGAGGTCATATCGGCAGCAGAGCAGAAGGAAAGTGAGCTGAAACTCAATCAGGCTGTATCTGAGAAGGAAAGCGAGATAGCGCGGCTGAGCGAACAGATAAACAGTATGAAGGAGTCCGGAGAGCTTGCTGTCAGAGCTGAGGTCGCGAAGCTCGAAAATAAGAAGAACGGCGAGATCAGTGAGCTGAAAATGAAGATAAAGCAGCTTGAAGCAGAGTCTGCACAGAACAGCGCAAATACCGAACTTGCGGTATCAAGAGCCGTCAGTGAGGAAAAGGAAAAGTATGAAAAACTGCTCAACGACAGCCACGGTGAGCTTGCGAAGAAAAAAGAGGAGCTGCTTGCACTTGACTCTAAGCTCGGACGTGCTCAGCTTGAAAAAGAGCTTGCTGTAAAGGACGCTGTGTCAAAGGTCGAGAAGGAGCGCGATACCCAGAAGGCGGAGTTTGAAGCCAAGCTGAAAGCTCAGCAGGAGAGCATCGACTATTATAAAGACCTCAAAACGAGAATGTCCACCAAGATGATAGGCGAGACGCTTGAGCAGCACTGCGAGAATTCATTCAATATGATAAGGGCAACGGCTTTCCGCAACGCTGAATTCGGCAAGGACAACACCGTTACAGACGGTACAAAGGGCGACTATATCTACCGCGAAAAGGACGAGGACGGCAATGAAATGATCTCGATTATGTTCGAGATGAAGAACGAGATGGATACCACTGCCACCAAGCACAAGAATGAGGACTTCTTCGATAAGCTCGACAAGGACAGAAAGAATAAGAAGTGCGAGTATGCCGTGCTTGTTTCGCTGCTTGAGAGCGACAGCGAGATGTATAATCAGGGTATCGTTGACGTTTCGTGGAAGCACGAAAAGATGTATGTTATCCGTCCGCAGTTCTTCATTCCGATAATATCTATCCTCCGCAATGCAGCTATGAATTCCATGAGTCTCAGACGTGAGATAGAAAACCTCAAAAACCAGCAGATCGACATAACTAACTTTGAGGAGCGGATCAATGATTTCAAGACAGGTTTTTCCAAGAGCTATGAGCTTGCCGGAAAGCAGTTCAATACTGCGATAGAGGAGATCGACAAGACTATCGACCACCTCAACAAGGTCAAGGATAACCTTCAGAAATCGCTGAATAATTTCCGTATCGCAAACAATAAGGCACAGACTCAGCTCACGATAAAGAAACTCGCACGAGATAACGGTACTATGATCGAGATGTTCAATAGTCTTGACAATGCCGAAGATGACGAGGAGTGAGCTGTCCGTTAATAAAAACTTGCGCTTGACATCAGACTGTGATATACTGACAAAAATGTCCGGGCACCTTTTTATGGGAAGGTGTTCCGGACATTGTGTTTTATGAAGAGCGAAAGTCTGCTATGCTGTTTTGAGTTCTATTGATTTTCGGCGATGCTGATGACGAGCTTTTCGGCATCATTGGCTGACAGAGGACGTCCCCAGATATAGCCCTGTATTAGATCACAGCCGATACTGCGGAGGGCTTCGATCTGTTCAGTTTCTTCAACGCCCTCGGAGATGACGTCAAGTCCCATGATATGGCCCATAGATATCATTGCCGCAACATACTGCTTTGAGGATTCGCTTGAATTTATCCTGTCAATGAATGACTTGTCTATTTTCAGGAGATTTGCGGGTATCTTGTTAAGGTAGCTCAGTGAGGAATAGCCTGTTCCGAAATCGTCGATCGCGAGTTTTATTCCCATACCCCTGAGCTCGTTTATACATTCCAGAGCTTTGTCTGCCGAGTCGATAAGTATCGACTCAGTGATCTCTATCTCAAGCTGATCAGGTGAGATGCCGGTGTTATTGATGAGGTCGCGGATCTCTTCAATGAAGCCGTTTTTCATGATATGTCTCACAGATGCGTTGAGGCTGAGTATCAGATCGAGACCAGTCTTTCTGATGAGTTCGCTGAAAAAAGCCGCAGCTTTTCTGAAAACCATACTATCGACTTTATCTATCAGACCGACTTTTTCTGCTATCGGTATGAATTCACCCGGAGAGATGAAACTGCCGTCAGCGTCTTTCATGCGCGCGAGAGCTTCAAAGCCGCGGAGCTTATGCTCCATATTATACTGCGGCTGCAAATTGAAGTATATTGTTTCGTTTTCAAGAGCAGTCCTTATCTTGTTTTCAATCTCAAGGATATGCTCATTTCGAATGATATCGGAGGTATAACGCAGTATATGGTCACTGCTGTTAGCTTTTTTTATCGCGTTCATAGCTGAGTCAGCGTGGGATATCAGTGAATCTGCTGAGTCAGCGTCCGTGGGGTATTCAGCGTAACCAAAGCTCGCAGTAATGTAGAGATCGCAGCCGTCAACAGTAAGCTGCTTGCTGAGCGCATCTGCGTACCGGTATATCGTGTTCCTGAGTTTGGTTTCTGAATCATATCCCCAGATAATGAGCATGAATTCGTCGCCGTTCAAACGTGTGATATATTCTGAATCGCTGTTGTCTGAAATAGTCTTCCAGCGTTCGGTTATACCGATGAGTACCTGATTACCGGCTTCGAGTCCGAGGGTATCATTGATGCTCTTGAAATGATTGAGGTCTATCGAAACAGCGGTGAACTTTTCCTCGCGTTTTATCAGATCGGAAATATAGTCGGTGCAGGCAAAACGGTTCGGCAGACCGGTAAGCGCATCGGTGTAGCTCATATGCTTCAGGCGCTTGAGGACGTTGTAGCGGGCTATATGGGAAGAAATGAAAAAGGTCGTGAGCTCAAGCGTTTCCTTGATGCGCATAGTATCGTCCGTATCGAAATTAGTTGCCCATATGTAACCGAGTATTTCAGAACCCTGACGCAGCGGGAACAGTACAACGCTCACCACGCCGGCTTCAACAAGAGTCAGATACCACGGATTGTTTATCCTGCTGATACGTTCCATATCGTTGCTGTTCTGAATGATGATACAGTCACCTTCATCACCGATCATACTTTTCCAAGAAGCGGCGATGTTATAGTAGCCCTCAAACTCTGTAACTCTTTTGAGCGTGCTGTTGACCTTGAAATCGGTCGCAAGGATAGAGAAATTCTTTTCGGCTTCGTGGAGCAGAAGAACTGTACAGCATTCAGCTTTGCATATCTGACGTATCTCTGAGATGATATTCTCCATGGCGTCCTTGAGGTTATTGGCCTTATGGAGCTTTATACAGGTTTTGAGAACATCGTTGGAGGTCTGGAAGGTATTGACGGTGTTGAGGATAATATCGGGGTTCTGGCTTGGAGTTGCAGAATAGGTGCAGTAACAGACGTTGTCGTTCTCTGCGATATCGAGCGGCATGGCATAGATATCGAACCATATATCAACATTCTCAAGATGAGCATAAGTATGGATCGAGATCTTCTTTACAGCCGCCCGGAAACATACATCTTCAAAGCTGCGATTTTTCGGGAAATATTTACTGTATAAAGAACCCGGCACAAATGAAGCAGACTCATCGGGTGAAATATCTGTGCTGCCGTGCTGGATACGCATTTCGATCATATCGAGGTACTTTCTGTTGCAGGCAGCAAGACGGATATCCCCGTATCCTCCGTCAGCAGTTTTTTCAACAGAAACTATACAAGTTGGAGAGAAAAAGGTATCAGCTATTCTCTGTATATCCATATTGACTCCTTTCTGTTGCAGACGTTGTGTAAATATGTTTAACAGCTATTGCTGTGGGATTGTCAAAGTATATATTTATACAATTATATTATAAATCCTAACTATGTCAAAAGCAATAGACAAACTTTAAATACTATATGTAGAGACTATAAACAGGTATCTCACCGAGGTGCTAAGTCAGGATCATCAGTGTGAAATACTTATTCACATATATTGTAACATACTATAAGAAAAATAAAAACTGATATTTTGTAAATTAATTCTATGGATAGTTTACTATGCGTGGGATTATACTCCAAGTATCATAATGCTGGGGGATCACAGTGAAGAACGCGGGATTATCTTTTATGTAAGTGTTGCAATCTGTATGGATCATATGATATAATAGTAAATATTTACAGCTATGGAGGAAATAATATGCTGATAGAAAACAATATCCTGCGCTACTACCTGAGAAATGTGTTCTTTATCACCGGAACCGCTTATGCCGGAAAATCAACAGCGGTAAAGCTGCTGTCAGAGCGTTACGGATTGATAATGTGCGGAGAAAACTATTTTATGGACGTTACAGAAAAGGTGGCTGAGTCCGATATACAGCCCGACCTTTGTTATATAAGAGAGCTTGACGATTTCAGGGACTTTGTTACCCGGACTCCCGAAGAATACGAACGCTGGATGTACAATACCGGTAGAGAAGCGGCAGGCTTTGAGATAGCTGAGCTCATTTCGCTTTCCGCTGACAGAAAAGTTATAGTCGATACGAATATCCCGCTTGATATTCTTCATGAGATCTCCGA
>ONMB01000042.1 GCA_900318825.1 uncultured Ruminococcus sp. | reverse complement strand
ACTTTTCTGCCGTCTCTTTTTATTATGTGTATTATCATTAATTTCATTTCCCTCCAAACACAATATATAGTGTCTCCGTTTCAATGTACATTTATAAGTATAGAACAAATTCGAGGCAAAGTCAATTGTGTATATTTACAATCACAGGCCGAATTTTAGACTAAGAATTGTATCATTTGTGCATAATTCTTTTAAATAACGTGTTCTTGGCTATATATCGCGTTTTGCAAAATTATTGTGCGGCAATGGAAAAGCACCACTATATATAGTGGTGCTTCGATGTTAAACTGTATGGGTGAGGATAAAGCCGCTTATTGCTTTGCAGGCGTCTTCTGTCAGTTTAGAGGATTCACTGTCCCAGTAATCCTCGTCGATCGTTCCCTCGGACGATCTGAGCAGCGTGTTCGTATCAAGGCAGTATACCCCGATGTTCTTGGCCATTTCCATAAGTCTTGTGTTGTAGCTGTCAACAAGCTCGGTAGTAACGGTTTCGCTTCCGGCAGGTGCTGGCGGATACTGCATAACATAGATGTGCATTTCCGGCAGATAATTATGGAGGCTCGTTACGAGCTTGGTGTAGCCGGAGATCATATCATCGACTGAGCTTGTACCGATATCGCTTCCGAGCATAAGGTAGAGATTCATCGGCTTTTTGAGCTGTATCGTCTGATACGGAGTAACGTTTCCGTATGTTGATGTTATTGAGGTGTCGTTGCAGTTTGCTGCGTTGAGCTGTGAGCTTCCGAGAACGTCCTTGAGATCGCCGTACTGTGACATACTCAGCAGAGTCTGGTCAGTGATGAGACAGCAGTTATCAAAATAAGAGGCATCGGCAGCTTCTGACTGAGGCACGGGATATGCTATATTTGAATTTCCCTGCGGTGCCGGAGCACTTGTCTCCTCCTCTGCCTGAGAGCCTTCCTGAGTTTCGACGGAAGTTCCGTTTTCGTCGGTTGAGGCTTCGGTTGCAGCGGCGTTTGTCTTTGTTGAGCTGTCATCGCTGTCAAGAACGTCGCCGGTAATGTTTGCGTTTATCATATATAGTACAAAGCAGGCAACAAATGAGATCGCTGTGAGGATTATCACGATCATCAGATTAAATCTCACCTTCGGTCTGCCGCGCTTTTTGTTTGAAATTCTCTGAACTGTATGCTTTTTATCCATATTTACTCCATATATTAAGCTGAATTGAGTGTCCGTATGCCGGCACACAATAATATTATACCTTGAATTGCTTGATTTTGCAAGTGCTTTTTGATATTTTGTGCAGATTTTTTAAATACTCTTGCAAACACCCGGAAAATAGGTTATAATATTATTGTTGGAATTATTTTCAGATCATACGGAGGTAAATAATATGACTTACAAAGAAAACTTTATCAAGTTTATGGTAGACTGCGGAGTGCTCACTTTCGGCGAATTTACGCTTAAAAGCGGCAGAAAGGCTCCCTACTTCATAAACTGCGGAAACTATAAGACCGGCGCTCAGCTCGCTAAGCTCGGCGAATATTACGCTGAGTGCATACATGAGAACAATATCCCCGTTGAGACTCTCTTCGGTCCTGCTTACAAGGGTATACCGCTCGCAGTATCTGCTGTTGTTGCTCTCAGCAATAAGTTCGGTATCGACGTTTCCTACTGCTTCGACCGCAAAGAGGCTAAGGATCACGGCGAGGGCGGTATGTTCGTAGGCAAGACTCTTACTGACGGCGAAAAGGTAGTTATCATTGATGACGTTATGACTTCCGGTAAGGCTCTCCGTGAGTCTATGCCCAAGCTTAAGAGTGCTGCTGATGTTGACGTAACTGGTATGGTCATCACTGTTGACCGTATGGAAAAAGGTACCGGTGAACTCTCAGCCGTTCAGGAGGTAAAGCGCGACTTCGGCGTAACGGTTTACCCTATCGTTACTATGGAGGACATAATTGACGCTATAAAGAACGATATCGTTCCCGGTAAGGAATACCTCGGAAAGATGCTTGAGTATAGAGAGACTTACGGTATTAAATAAGCGTAGAAGCAGTATGTGTCTCATTTGCGATAGGATCAATATGATAAAAAACGGTGAAAATCCGTATTTTGTCAAGGAGCTTGAGACTGGTTACGTTGTCATTGGCGACAACCAGCACTTCTACGGCTACACACTTTTCTTATACAAGTTACATGGCAATATCACAGAGCTCTTTCACCTTGACAGGGACGAGAAATTGAAGTTCATGGAGGAAATGTCTATTGTTGCCGAAGCTGCTTCAAAGGCATTCGGTGCGCAGAAGATGAACTATGAGCTTCTTGGTATGGGTGACGCTCACCTTCACTGGCATCTCTACCCCAGAAGAGACGGCGACATTGGTGACTACGGCAATCATGGCAGAGGTCCCGTGTGGTGGTTCCCTATGGAAAAGATGTACAGCGATGATAACCGCCCCACTGACGAGCAACTGGCTGAAATGAAGCATATGCTCCTTGCTGAGCTGGATAAGCTCCTCTGATTATAAAAGTTAAAGCCCGAAAGCGTTTACCGCCTTCGGGCTTTGGTTTTTACAGCAGCATTATTATGAACTGCTCTGTGAGAACAACTGAGATAAGTGCAACGGGATATGTTGCAGCATATGCGGAAGCAACGTCCTCTGTGCCGGCAGTTGTGATAAGAGTACCGAGCGCAGGTGTTGATGTCATACCGCCTGTGATGGAGCCGAGGTTGTTCAGCAGGTTGAGTTTCAGAACGTACTTGGCAAACAGGAAGCTGATCACCATCGGGACAATGGTCATTATCATACCATACACAAAGTATACCGGTTTGAAATACTCAACGAACTTTGCTCCGCCCTTTACTCCTGAACCGATAAGGAAGCGTGGAGTCCTTAGGCATAATGCTTATCCTGCCGATCTTGCCAAAATGTCCGAAGATAAGGCATACGAGCAGACAGCCGCCTGTTGTTGAAAGGGAGAAGTTCTTGAATTTGAATGAGCCGATGATTATTCCGAGCACTGCTGCTACTGCAAACGGCATAAATCCGAAGCTGTCCATTTCGATGAGCTTGTCATTAGAGCCGCTCTTTTTATTGCTCTTGCTTGCAGCCTTGAGAAGCTCGCGCTCCTTGTTCATATCGGCTTTGAGCATCTTAGGAATGAGCTGCACAAAGAGTACAACGCCGATAACGCCGAATATATAGGCAATTCCAGAGCCGACCGCTACTGCGTCCTCGAGCTCGTGACCGGCAGCTTCCTTGGCTGCTGAGAGTCCGGGGGTACTCGTGAGAGCACCAGAGAGAAGTCCTGCCATAAGGGCTGTGAATTCATCATTGCCGAGGTCTGTGAAGTTCCTGCCGACGATGATACAGCCTGCGCAGGTAAGTCCGCCGCTGAGTATTACGATTATGGCAAGTGCAACGAAGGATTTGAAGTTTTTCTTGAAGTTGCTGAAAAAGTTCGGACCGGCGATGAAGCCTACTGCCGAAACGAAAAGCACAAGTCCCATTGTATCTATTATCGACAGCGAATTCTTTACAAAGCTCGCATTCATCTGATCGGAAAGCCTGTCGTAGAATACTCCGTCACAGGCACCGCCGTATACGAGTGCCATAAGAAATACACCGGCTGTACCGAGCGAAACGCCCTTTATAGTTATTCTTCCGAGCATATAGCCGGTAGCGGCTATTATCATTACGGAAAATATAAGGAAGGTCACGCCTTTAACGCTTAGTATACCGTCAAATAATTCCATATTTACCACACAATCTTTCTTATTAATTAAAGTGACAGCGGGACGCATCAAGCGTCCCGTATCTGTATTACTTTGATTTTCTTGCGTAATGAGGGAGCAGCATAGGTGAAGCAGTTTCGCTGTTTATTCCTGCCTCAGCGAGCTCCTTGTTGAAGCGCTCGATGTGCTCAAGAGTAAGTCCCTCGGGCTCTGCTGTCTCCTTTGCCTTTGCTGCTGCATATATGCCGGCGTTTCTGCCGAATACGATAACGTCGAGGAGAGAGTTGCCCATAAGACGGTTTCTGCCGTGGATACCGCCTGCGACTTCTCCGGCTGCATAGAGGTTTTCAACGCCTGTTGCGCAGTCGTCTGTGATGTCAAGACCGCCGTTCTGATAGTGGAGAGTAGGATATACGAGGATAGGTTCCTTGCGGATATCAATGCCGTACTTGCCGAACATTCTCATCATTGCAGGGATACGCTTCTCGATAGTGCCCTCGCCGTTCTTGTACTCGATCATGGGAGTATCGAGCCATACAGCCTTTCCGAGATCGGTCTCCACTCCCTTTCCGCGCTCTGTACACTCGCGTATGATAGAGGCTGCTGTAACGTCTCTGGTCTCGAGGGGGTGCATAAATACATCACCGTCAATGTTTACCAGCTTAGCTCCGAGCGAACGCACCTTTTCTGTAACGAGCGCACCGAAGATCTGCTCGGGATAGCCTGTACCTGTCGGGTGGTACTGGAGCGTGTCAGCGTAAAGGAGCTTTGCTCCGACTCTGTAACCGAGGATAAGTCCGTCAGCTGTTGCACCGTAGTGGTTTGAGGTCGGGAAGCCCTGATAGTGGAGCCTGCCTGCACCGCCTGTTGCGATGATGACTGTCTTTGCCTTTGCAACGAGGAGCTCCTTTGTCTCCATGTTCATAAGGACTGCACCGGCAGCCTTGCCGTTCTTGTCGAGGATTATCTCAACGGCTGCTGTGAAGTCAACTACGGGTATTCCCCTGTTGAGCACCTCGTCACGGAGAGTTCTCATTATCTCAGCGCCGGAGTAGTCCTTTGCAGCGTGCATACGCTTGCGTGAGGTACCGCCGCCGTGTGTAGTAACCATTGTTCCGTCAGGCTCTTTATCAAATTCAACGCCGAGCTTGTTGAGCCACTGGATAGCCTCGGGAGCTTTGGTAACGAGCTTCTTTACGAGCTCGGGCTTTGCTGCGAAGTGTCCGCCGCCGAATGCGTCGAGGAAGTGGATAGCCGGGGAATCGTTGGGCTTGTCAGCTGCCTGTATACCGCCCTCAGCCATCATTGTGTTGGCGTCTCCGATACGGAGCTTGGTCACGATCATTGCCTTTGCACCAGCCTCGTCAGCCTCGATAGCTGCTGAAGCTCCTGCGCCGCCGCCGCCGATGATAAGTACATCGGTCACATAGTCGGGATTGCTGAGATCAACGTCTGCTGCACTGATACGGCTCTTGCCCTGAAGGAGCTCTGCGAGCTGTGTGGGTACCTTGTCGCCCTTGTTTACGCCGACTGTGAGGACTGTGAATTCGTCTTGCTTATAGTCGGGGTGGAATGAAGCGAGGAGAGTATCCTTTTCTTCAGCAGTCATTCTTCTGGGTTCGAGGGCTGCGTTTTCGGCTCTCTTGGCTGCAACGACCTTTGCAAGCTCGTTAAGTCTTTCTACCTTATACATACTCACTGTCCCCCTTACTTCTCGATCTCGCGGCTGTTGTACATAGCCTTGATCTCTTCTATATCATCAACTGATTTTGTCATGAGCTCCTTGATCTTTTCGTCAAAGATGCCCTCATTGATCTCGTTTACACGGTCGTTGAGGTGACCGCACTCCGGTTCGATGTACTTGCCGTTGAGACGTCTTGCGAGCATTGCTACCTGCGGGTGAGAAATACCTGCGGGACAGCGTGAGGAACATACTCCGCACATAACACAGTCAAAGCTCTCCTCTGCGCACTTGTCGTACTCACCTCTCTGAGCGTAAGCGATGTACTGCATAACATTGAGCTCCTGTGTACAAGCCTTTGTACAGGCATTACAGCCGACACAGGCGTATATTTCGGGATAGAGCTGCATCATTACCTGCTGGTCAGGCTTGATGTCCTCGATGTTGTATATCTTCTTCTCGAGCGGGAAGAAAGGCAGAGTTGCAACGTACATATTCTCCTGTACCTCTGTCTGACAGGCAAGACAGCCGTGGAGCTGTGATTCGCCCTTTATCCTGTATATAGTAGCACAGGCACCGCAGAAGCCGTTTCGGCAGCCGCAGCCTCTTACCAGCTCGTAGCCGGCGTATTCCATAGCTGTCATTATCGTAAGACCTGCCGGCACCTGATACTTCTTGCCGAACAGATAAACGTTTATCATATTATCCATTATAGCTCCTCCTGATATCAATACTCGTCCGGCAGCTCACCGAGCTGGTCGAAACGGAAAACGGGACCGTCCTTGCAGACATACTTGTTGCCTATGTTGCAGCGTCCGCACTTGCCGACTCCGCACTTCATACGGAGCTCCATTGTTGTGTAGACCTGAGTCTCAGTGAAGCCGAGCTCCTTGAGTCCTGCGAGGGTGAACTTTATCATAATAGGAGGTCCGCACACGAGAACGGTCTTGTTTGTGGAAGGATTGAGTTCCTTGACATAGTTCGGAACAAAGCCGACGTGACCGTCCCAGCCCTCCTGAGCGTTGTCAATGGTGAGGTCTACCTCAACACCGTCGTCTGTCATCCACTCGTCGAGTATTTCCTGATAGTCAACGAGGTCGTCCTTGGAACGTGAACCGTAAATCACCTGTATGCTGCCGTAGTTCTCGCGCTTGTCGCGGACGTAGTTTATAACGGAGCGGAGCGGTGCGAGACCGATACCGCCGGCGATGAAGAGAAGGTCCTTGCCCTTGAGCTCGGTCTCGACCGGGAAAGCGTTTCCGTAAGGTCCTCTGATAGTTATCATCTGTCCTACGTCCATAGCGTGGAGCCAGTTTGTGAGGCAGCCGCATTTCTTGATGCTGAATTCCATGAATTCCTTGTTCGTGGGCGAGGAAGTTATAGAGAACATTGCCTCCCCCACTCCGGGTATCGAGAGCATTGCGCACTGTCCGGGCATATGCTCAAAGACCTTGCCGCCCTCGGGAGCTTCTACTCTGAAAGTCTTGACATCGGGGGTGTCGATGCGAATGTCAGTTACGACGCCGATGTGTGGTATCAATGTATCGTTAGCGTTCATCACTTTACCTCCAATGCTTTCATGACCTTGACGATGTTCATAGAGATTGGGCACTTGGAAAGACATCTTCCGCAGCCTACACAGCCGAATTCGCCGTTGTTGTTTGCCGGGAAGTAGACCAGCTTGTGCATAAATCTCTGGCGGAAGCGTTCAAGCTGAGTGAGTCTGGGGTTGCCGTGAGCCATTTTCGTGAAATCAGAGTACATACACGAATCCCAGCAGCGGTAGCGCTTGATGCCGTGGCCTGTGTTGAAGTCCTTGATATCGTAACACTGGCAGGTCGGGCAAACGAAGGTGCAGGTGCCGCAGCCGAGACAGCTCTCTGAGAGCTCTGCCCATTTATCTGAATTGAAGTATTCATTGAGCTTTTCACCGCCGAAATTCTCGGTGGTGAGATTTGCGAGCGGGAGCTTTTTCATAACTTCCTTTGTCTTTTCAACTGACTTGTCGAGTTCGGCAGTATCTCCTTCTTCGAGGAGAGCTGAAACTGAATCTATGAATTTCTGTCCCTTGTCAGTATTGGGCTTGAAGTAGTAGTAGCCGTCAGCGTTCCATACAGAGCAGTCGCCCTCCGGAGCAGTCGGATCAATGCCGAAGGTCTGGCAGAAGCAGGTCTCGGCGGGACGGCTGCAAGCCATTGTCACAACAGTTCCGTGATCGCGGCGGTTCTTGTAGAAGCTGTCAACTGGATCTACAAGGTAGACTTTATCGAGTATTGTGAAGCTCCTTGCGTCACATGCGCGGACGCCGAAAATAACGAAGTCTTCACATTCCTTGCGGATATCGTTTACCTCGATATTCTTGCCGTCCATTCTGAACTCAACGAGATCCTCTGTCTGGGGGAAGAAGAAATCCTTTGCGCTGCGGAGAGTATTAAGGCGGTTTGTGAGCTGCATACCGGGCTCGTACTTTTTAAATTCAGCCTCGCCGTCCTCACGGTCAGCCGGGATATATACGGTCTGTGCAGCTGATGCTGCTTCGAGGAGCTGATAGATCTTGTCAGCGGAGATCCTAAGCATTACTCAACACCCCTTTCATGAACTATGCTTGCTTCGCAGTCATCAGCGGTATAGTCAGTGAGCGGAGCGCGTGAAGTAGTGTCAGCGCCTGCCTGATACTCGCCGTAGAGAGAATTGATGTCCTTGATGAACTTTCTGTTGAGGAGGTGGAGCGGAATATGCTGGGGACATACCCTTGAACATTCGCCGCAGTCTGTACATCTTCCTGCAACGTGGAATGCACGGATTATGTGGAACATATTCTCCTCAAAGCTGTCGGCAGGAGCCTTGTTGTCGATGCCGGAAGCCGGATTGTCAAATACGCAGTTCTCGCAGGTGCAGGCAGGACATACGTTGCGGCAGGCATTGCATCTGATGCACTTTGAGAGCTCGCCTCTCCAGAAGTCGTAGCGCTCCTGTGAGGTCATATTCTCGAGCTTTTCGACCATATCGAAGCGGTTTGAATCGAGAACGTCGCCGTCCTCACCGATGAGTTCGTCATATGTGACGTGCTTCTTGCTCTTGCAGGAAGCGCACTTGTCGAGGATAGCCTCGTAGAAGGGCATAGTTTCCTCGCCGTAGATAGTTTCGATCCTGAGAGTGAAGTTGTCGTTCTTAACGCCTGTGATACCGGTAATGCCCTTGGCTTTGATCTTTTCAATGTCGAGCTTGGGCCCGCCGGGGATACCTACTACATAGATGTTTTCGCGGACAACACGGTGCTCCTTTGTGAGCTGGTTGAGACTGTAAGTGTCACAGGGCTTGAGAAACGCGAGCACCTTGCCCTCCTTCTGACTCTCCTTGACGAGATACTTGGAGACGTTAGCAGAGGTGAAATCGTCAAAAACGAAATCCTTTTCGAGCTCTTCGGCAGTCTCGAAAACAGCCGGGGTGATGTCATAGGCAAACTCTCCCCTCTTCCAGCCGATAACGCGGCTGACTGTACCGTCAGCGAGGAGCTGCTTAGCCTTGTTTATCATTGCTTCCTGCATCTTAGATCCTCCAATCTCCGGTTAGGACCGAGCTTTCTTACTGCCTCGGTGAATTCGTTCATGGTAGCTGCAAACTTTGCACCCTCAGCAGCGGATACCCATTCAACACGGGTGCGGTCGCGCTCTATGCCGAGGAAGTCGAGCATACTGAAGAGAAGAGTCATTCTTCTTCTTGTGAAGTAGTTTCCGGAAGTGTAGTGGCAGTCGCCTGGGTGACAGCCGCAGAGGATAACGCCGTCTGCGCCCTTCTGGAATGCGCGGAGAATGAACATCGGATTTACTCTGCATGAACAGGGTACTCTGATGATCTTGACGTTAGCCGGGTAATTGAGTCTGTTTGTGCCGGAGAGATCGGCTCCTGCATACGAACACCAGTTGCAGCAGAAAGCTACGATCAGCGGCTGAAAGTCTTTATTATCATTTACTTGCATATCGCGTCAACCTCCGCCATGATCTGGCTGTTAGAGAAGCCGTTGAGATCCATAGCACCTGAAGGACAGGCAACTGTACAAGCACCGCAGCCCTGGCATACAGCCGGGTTGACGCTTGCGACTCTGCGCACCTTGGTGGTACGGTCGGGCATTCTGAATTCCTTGTCGATGTATGTGATAGCTCCGTATGGGCAGACCTTTTCACAGGACGAGCAGCCGTTGCACATGAGCTCGTTCGAGTGGGCAACACAGGGGTTGCAGGTTATGCTGTTCTTGCAGAGCAGACCGATAGCTTTCGCGGCAGCTGCACTTGCCTGAGCGACTGTCTCAGGGATATCCTTCGGTCCCTGACAAGCACCGGAGAGGAATATGCCGGCAGTTGCGCTCTCGACAGGTCTGAGCTTGGGGTGAGCCTCTGTGAAGAAGTCGTTTGTATCCATCTGAGTCGTGAGCATTGTTGCGAGCGGACGGGCTGTCTTATCAGGCTCGATAGCGGCAGCGAGTACGACCATATCAGCGTCTATGTGAAGCTGTTCATTTGCGAGGAGATCTGAAGCCTGAACGTCTATCTTTCCGTCAGACTTGGGAGTTACCTTGCCGACCATACCCTTGATGTAGTGAACATTGTACTGTTCAACTGCACGGCGGTAGAACTCGTCGAAGTTCTTTCCGGGAGTACGGACGTCGATATAGAATACATAGACCTCGGTGTCCGGGTATTTCTCGCGAATGAGCATCGCGTGCTTTGCTGTGTACATACAGCATATCTTTGAGCAGTAGGGCTTGCCCTTGCTGTCGTCGCATCTTGAACCTACACACTGTACGAATACGATAGTGTGCGGGTGGGACTTGTCAGAGGGACGGAGGAGAGTTCCGCCGTTAGGTCCGGCAGCGTTCATAAGTCTCTCGAGCTCGAGTGAGGTCACAACGTCAGGACACTGACCGTATGCGAATTCGTCGTACTTGTCAAGATTTATCGGATTGAAGCCTGTTGCGACGATGATAGCACCGTATTTTTCTTCGATGATCTCGTCCTGCTGCTTGTAGTTGATAGCGCCGACAGAGCAGACCTTTGAGCAAACGCCGCACTTTCCGGTCCTGAGCATCATACAGTAGTTGGGATCAATAGTTGCTACCTTCGGAACAGCCTGTGCGAACGGGATATAGACTGCGCTTCTGTTGTCGAGTCCCATATTGAACTCGTTGGGTACCTTCTTCATCGGACATTTCTCTGTACAGAGTCCGCAGCCTGTACACTTTGTCTCGTCAACGTAACGAGCCTTTTTCTTTATTTTAACGGTGAAGTTTCCGACGAAGCCTTTAACATCGGTCACCTCGCTGAATGAGCGGATAGTGATGCGTTCATTCTGTGAAGCCTCTACCATTTTAGGTGTGAGGATACAAGCGGCACAGTCGAGTGTTGGGAATGTCTTGTCTATCTGAGCCATTTTACCGCCGATAGTGGGGTTCTTCTCAACGATATCAACGTCGAAGCCTGCTTCAGCGATATCGAGTGCAGTCTGGATACCTGCGATTCCTCCGCCGATGACGAGCGCCTTCTTGACTACCGGGCTCTCACCTGCTGTGAGCGGAGCGTTGAGATGTACCTTAGCGACAGCTGCTCTGCCGAGGATAACTGCCTTTTCGGTGGCATCAGCGATGTCCTTGTGTATCCACGAACACTGCTCACGGATATTTGCTATCTCAACGAGGTAGGGATTAAGACCAGCGGCAGCGGCTGCCTTTCTGAAGGTATTCTCGTGCATACGGGGCGAGCATGAACAGATAACGATACCTGTGAGATTGTGTTCCTTAATAGCGTCCTTAACGAGGTTCTGACCTGATTCGGAGCACATATACTGATAATCCTGCGCGATGACTACGCCGGGTTCCTTGCCGAGAGTCTCAGCAACTTTCTTTACGTCTACCGTAGCAGCGATGTTTGTACCGCAGTGGCAGACAAAAACGCCTATTCTCTGCATTATGACTCCTCCTTACTTAGCATACTTTCTCAGAGCTGTGACGATAGCCTGCTGTGGGAGGTCGTCATCGAGCATATCCGGTATCATATCCGGGCTGAGGTGATTGCCGTCCTGCTGGCGTACAGCAGCGAGACGGACAGCTTCTACTACCTTTGCCGGCTCGACGTTTCTGGGACATCTTTCTACGCAGGCAAAGCAGGTCAGGCATTTGTATATCGAGGGCGACTTCATAAGAGTCTCGATGTCGCCTTTCTCGACCATATACACGAACTGGTGAGGGTGGTATTCCATCTCGTCGTAGGAGGGGCAGGTGCCGGAGCATTTGCCGCAGCGCATACATTTGAGCACGTTCACTCCGCTTGAACGGAGCACCTGTTCTTTAAGGTTCTTATTCATTGCTTGCCTCCTTGACTCCGAGTGCCTCTGCGAGCAGCTCTGTGAAGTAGTACACAGGCAGCTGAGAGCCGGAATTCTTCTTCAGGTTGTAAAGACACAGCGGACAGGCTGTTATCAGCATTTCGGCACCCTGATCCTCAGCTGAAGCCATTACGGCTGAGCTTCTCTTCTGAGCCTGAGCCTTATCCTCAAGGGTGATGTAGCCGCCGCAGCACTCGTTGCGCTGTGAATATATAACGGGAGTGCCGCCGATAGCACGGATGAAGTCCTCGATTATAGTGGGATTTTCCGGATCGTCCATTGCAAGAGCCTTTGACGGACGGAGCAGCAGACAGCCGTAATAAGCGGCGATCTTCCTGCCGGTGAACGGATTTACTACCTTTTCCTTCAGCTTGTCAAAGCCGACAATGTCGCGGAGAAGCTCAAGATAATGGTAAACTGTGGTCTCGCCGGTATAGGGTTCATCGAGAGCGAGGTAGCGGTTCATCTTTGAAGCCATTTCCTCATCGCGGGAAATATCGAAATTGGTCTGCTTTATGACGTTGTGGCAGGCAGAACAGACGGTCACGAGCGGAGTGTTGTTCTGCTTTGCTGAATTGAGGACTCTTACAGCGGAGAGCTTTGTAGCGATCTCGTCCTTAGCGGTAGTGTAAGCGCCGCCGCAGCACTGCCAGTCGGCAGGCTCGGTGAGACTGATACCGAGAGCCTCGGCGGAAGCTCTTGCATAGGTATCGAGCTCCTTAGCCTTGGTCCTCAGCGTACAGCCGGGGTAATATGTAAAAGTATCCATAGCACTTTCCTTTCTTGATCTTTAACAGCCGTTGACCGGATCAGACCATTTCCTCGGGGTGGAATACCTCGTCGAAGCGCTCAGCTGTCAGAAAGCCGAGCTCCACGCAGGCTTCTTTGAGTGAGATATTGTCTTTGAAAGCCTTCTTTGCTGTCTTTGCAGCGTTCTCGTAGCCGATGTACGGGTTGAGGGCTGTGACCAGCATAAGTGAATTATAGAGGTTGTGGTGCATCTTATCCTTGTTGGCTCTGATACCAACAGCACAGTTCTTGTTGAAGCTGATGATGGACTCAGCAAGGAGTCTTGCCGACTGGAGGAAGTTGTAAGCGCACACGGGCATAAATACGTTGAGCTCGAAGTTGCCCTGTGAAGCAGCCATACCGACAGCGACGTCGTTGCCCATTACCTGTACAGCCACCATAGTTACCTGTTCGCACTGTGTGGGGTTGACCTTGCCGGGCATAATTGAAGAACCGGGTTCGTTCTCGGGTATGAATATCTCTCCGAGACCGTCTCTCGGTCCGGAAGCGAGCCACCTTACGTCGTTGGCAATTTTCATCATATCAGCTGCGAGTGCCTTGAGAGCGCCGTGAGCGAAAACTATCTCGTCCTTGGAGGTGAGTGAGTGGAACTTGTTCGGAGAAGTGATGAACTTCTTTCCAGTGAGTTCGCTGATAGCTTCGGCAGCCTTTTCAGCAAAACCGGCAGGTGCATTGAGACCTGTTCCTACTGCTGTGCCGCCGAGAGCGAGTTCCTTGAGTTCCTCGCTGGCTGTGAGAAGCATTTTTCTGTCCTTTTCGAGGGAGGCTCTCCAGCCGCTTATCTCCTGGGAGAATTTGATAGGTGTAGCGTCCTGAAGATGAGTTCTGCCGCTCTTGACGATGCCCTCATTTTCAGCTTCGAGACGCTTGAAGGTCTCAACAAGGACATCTATCGCCGGTACTACCTTGTCTTCGATAGCAACAACAGCGGCGATGTGCATAGCAGTCGGGAACGTATCATTGGACGACTGGCTCATATTGATATCGTCGTTGGGGTGAAGGAGCTTTTCGCCTGCAAGCTCGTTAGCACGGTTAGCGATGACCTCGTTGGCGTTCATATTGGACTGCGTACCGCTGCCGGTCTGCCATACTACGAGGGGGAAATGCTCGTTGAGAGCACCGCTTATGACCTCATCGCAGGCTTCAGAGATGACCTTGAGCTTCCTGTCGGTCATTCTGTCGGGCTTGATAGAGTTGTTTGCGATCGCAGCAGCCTTTTTGAGTATGCCGAAAGCGTGAGTGATCTCACGGGGCATAGTCTCGATCCCCACACCTATGAGGAAATTCTCGTGACTGCGTTCGGTCTGTGCTGCCCAGTACTTGTCGGCAGGAACTCTGACCTCTCCCATTGAATCGTGTTCGATACGATAATCCATTATATCCACTCCATTTAGAATTCTGCGGCTGTTTGCGCCGCGATAATGTTCTATAATAAGTATAACAGGACTTCCGGTGAAATTCAAATTCACATTCTGCATATTGGCATTCTGATATTGATATATTATTAACAAAGTTTATGGTCTGCAAAATGTATATGAAATTTCGTAGTGGATATATGTAAAATCATATTTGAGAAGAAGTGCGAAAATAGCCGAGGAGTCGTCGGAATATTTTTGTTGCATTTGACTTACAAAGCAGAGACTTCGGGAAAAAAAGTACAATACAGTATACAAAATGCTACGCGATACTTATTGATCAAAACTGTATCACCGGCAAATTTGATAGCTGTCCGTCCGTCTTGAGATACGTTATAAGAATACCAGTATTCCTGTTTTTATATAATTATCATCAATGTTTGACAATAAATTCACATATGATATACAGAATATCGCCGCGAAGGTACACTCCGCAGCGACGTGCAGGGAGTTACCTCTCCCCTTCTTCATCTATTCTGTTCAGTCCGTATGAAAGCGTTGTGAGACTGTCGCCGAGGTGGACATTTTCAACGAGAATGTCCTTGTGCTCGATGCGAATGTCATAGTGAGTAAAGTTCCAGAATGCCTTTATACCGCAGTTTATCAGCTTTTCGGTCATTGCCGGCGCCACTGATGTGGGTACGCAGAGAATTGCCGAAGCCGGCTTGTGCTCTGCACAGAAGCTCTCGAGCTCGCTTATATCAGAGACTTTTATCTCTCCTACCGGTTTGCCGATTATGTCAGGATTCACGTCGAAGGCTCCGGTCAGTACAAAGCCCTTGCTGCGGAAATCAAGGTGACTCGCGATAGCTTTGCCGATATTTCCAGCGCCTATCAGTATCATTGGGGTATGCTTGTCCAGACCGAGTATCTTGCCGATCTCGCGTCTGAGGTCGCTTACGTTGTAGCCGTAGCCCTGCTGACCGAATTCACCAAAACAGTTGAAATCCTGTCTTATCTGAGAGGCCGTAAGTCCCATTTTTTCAGAAAGCTCCCGCGAGGAGATACGGACATATCCGTTTGTTTCGAGCTCGCCGAGAAATCTGTGGTATCTGGGAAGCCTTCTTATAACTGAATTTGAAATAGTGTTTCTTGCCATTCCTATGCCTCTTTTCGGACTGATGCGGTCCTTACATTAATTTATCGAGTCTTGTCCTGATCTCGTCGAGGAAAGTCTTTGAGTCTACCTTCTTCTTGTTTTCGAGCTTGGAGATGAGGTAGAG
>ONMB01000024.1 GCA_900318825.1 uncultured Ruminococcus sp. | reverse complement strand
TGGGCTACCCAGCCAACAAGAAAAACCGTATTGGATGTATATAACAAATGTCTTAGAGCACAATGCCCTGAGTGTAATCAAGGACACGCATTTGAAGGAATTAAGGGAGTCTTTGCAAAATGAATGATTTAGGAGAAGCTATTCTCGCACATTACGAAGAATACTTAGGTGATTTCATAGGCGCAGATCCTTACAGCAACGAGGATAAAACAGTACAGCTGTTAGGCTTTGATAAAGCCGTGAAGGACTGCTTGCTTTTTGCAACATTGGGATTATCTAACTATCCGGATGATATTGATAATTGCTGTGAAATAATCATGGCTACTGATGATGATTATGATAATTGTGCAGAAGTATTTATGAATTCCGTATTCTATGTATTATCAAATCAGATGAGATTTGGCAGAGGAGTCCTGATAGAAGGGGCTGACAGTATTGTTGATGACTTTTCAAAAAAGCATAATAAGTCGGCTGTGTATTTTTCAACTGTGTATATGCTGCCAGAGGATTTTTCCAGCATTGAAGGCGAATGTAATTTCTATATGGGCTTTTTTGTTTCAAAACAAGAAGCGGAATACATTAAACAATATGGCTGTGAAAAGTTTGAAGATCTATTAGAACAAAATAACATAGATGTTATTGATCTTAATCGTCCTTCAGTAATTTGAATTCTTAGCATTGTAGATAAAACACCGAAGCATTAGCTTCAGAAGGAAATTAATATGGATGAAAACAAAGTTGGATCGCTGATAGCTGATTCACGCCTTGCATTTATTCAGGGGAAATACAAGGAGTCGCTGATACTTGCGAAGAAGGCTCTTGATGAGGAGCCGAAAAATGCCGACGCGCATCAGTGTGCCGGAAACGCGCATATGTCCTTCGGCGACTATACCTCCGCGATAGACAGCTACAAGACGGCTGTTGAATGCGATCCCGACAACGGCGACAGGTACTTCAACCTCGGCTACGCTTACGCGAGCAACGACCAGTCTGCGGAAGCACTGGCTATGTTCGCAAAGGCTGACGAGATAGGCTGCTCGCCCAACGTCATAGGACAGCTTTACAAGATAATGGCTATGCTGTGCTTTGATATGAAGAATTTTGAGGACGCTGTCCTGAATTTCATCAAGGCTGAAAAGATAATCGGCATTGATATGGACGTGCTCCAGCGCAAGGCGCTGAGTTATAGTATGACAGGCGATACTTCATCGGCTATTGAAGTTGCAAATCAGATGAAGCTGCTTGCACCGACCGATTATGCCGGCTACCGTATCGCGTTCAATATCCTTCTTCAGGAGGAAAGGCTTGAGGAGGCTGAAAAAGAACTTGACCGCGCAGAGCGTTTTGCAAAGCCCAAGCCTGAGATATTCTTCGACTGGGTCGCATATGAGATGGCTCGGTACAAGCTCGACGGCGAAAAGGCTCATCTCGATACCGCTCTCCAGAAGATCAGTGACGGTCTGTGCATACTTGAACCGGAGGTCGGAGAGGTCATCGACAGCTATGTGAACGCTGCTGAGATATACATTCAGCTTGAGAATGCAGATATGGCTCTGAATTGTCTCCACGCTGCGGAAAACCCGATACATTCCTACAATCACGGCTTCTCGGTGATAGAGCTGCCGCTAATGGAGATAAGACCGGTCAGCAGACCGAGTGAGCGCGAGATAAACCACGCTATCGAAGCTGTAAGGCGTAAGTACGGCGACAGACGTCTCGAAGCAATGGGCAGAGAGCTTATGCGCAAGAACCGCAGGAGCAATCCTGACGCAGAGGAGTATATGACTCCGCTGGCTGAAACACAGCCCGAGACCGAGGAGATCTACACGCTCGGCAGTGATGTAAAGGCTTCATATACTATGGAAAAGCTCGATCAGATATATCGCCTTTATGTTGCGGCTTATACACTGAAAAAAGATACTGCGAATATCAGGACTTATGCTTCAAAGCTGGCAAACAGTCAGGATACGCAGAGTAAGTACATAGGAAAATACAGTCTCGTCAAGGCTCTCAGGGACGAGGGCTACGAAAAGATCGACGAGGAATATCAGGCATTGCAGAAGTTCCTGCGAAATGCCATGATAAAGGATCCGGCTGATCTGCTTGCACTCAATTTCAGAGTGCAATGCTGTATAGATCTCGGCGAATTTGATGAAGCTGAAAAGCTCTGCTCGCTGCTTTCAGATGAACTGAAGGCTCCGCTGAAAGAGCAGATCGACAAGGCTCGCTCAGGAGGTGAGGTATAATGGCTTGGCTGGGAGAAGATCTCGTAGTTGATGAGGAAAAATTCAGTACGGCGGCTGCCGATATGAGAGCTCTCAAAACTCGCACTAACGCCCTCAAGACAAAACTCGAGGGTATGTATGACAGCCTTGCCGGCGCAATGGATACCCCGGCTGGTAAAGAAGTCCAGCTCGAGGCAAAAAACGTGTTACTAAAACCAGTTGAAAATATGTCGCTCGTTGTTGGCCATATTTCCGATACGTTGGATCTCATTATCGGAAGCGGCTACTACAAGGACGTTTTCACAGGTTTTGAAGAATTAAGTCATTTATTTTAGGAGGTAATTATCTATGGCAAAAATGGGTACAACCGGAACAGTCAATGTGACTATCGAAATGATGACAAATGCTCTTCGTGCTATTGAAGAGTATGAGTCAACAACACAGGCTCTTTACACAAGACTCGATACCGCAGTTCACAATCTTATCCCCGGCAGCTTCTCAGGTTCAGCAGCAACCGGCTTTGAGGCTTTCTACACAAACAAGATCGAGCCCGTTACAGGTAAGGCACTTACTGACATAATCAACACTCTCAGGGGCATCATCGAGTCCATTCAGAAGCAGATCCCCGGTATGGATCAGGGTGTTGACGAGCAGCTCGGACAGGGAAACAACAACGCCGGCGGAGATTCCGGTTCAGGTAACTAATTGTAAAGGAGAAATGAGTTATGGCAAATTGTAGAATAGTAAATGAATCAGTTGCATCAGCAGTAGCAGATATCAACAACATCGCTTCAGCATATGCACAGGCTGGAACTACTCTCGAAACTTCTTTCAAGGCTGCATTAGCAGATATGGAAGGCGATGCAAAGGACGCTCTTATAGACTTCTTTGACACAAAGATCAAGGACTTCGTTACAAGCATGGAGTCTGGTCTTCCCGCTATGGTAAAGGGCATGGCTGAGCTTCTCGAAGCAAACAGAGCTAATTTCGAGAACGTTGACGCTCAGATCGCTGCAAGCATCAGAGGCTGATCAGGCTGACATACAGTATAAGCTAATGTTATTTAGGGTGCAGCTCTGTTTGATCGCTATGATTGCGGCAGAGCTGCACTTTTGTAAAGGAAGTACTTGACTATGGCATTCAGGATATTGAGCGAAAAAGAACTGGCTCTGCTTTCTGATAAGGAGAGACAGATCTATGAAACTGAATATAAGGATCATTGCGAGCGCAAGGCGTTCATTGAAAGGCTCGAGTATCTTGAAGGCGTAGAATTTCCCAAGGTGAAGCCGAAAAAACCAACGATAAAGCGCATTAAGAGCCCTGATATTTCGCGTATAAGTCCGGAACAATTCACGGTGAAGCAGCCGGATATATTCCGTGACGGAAAACGTTTTTCAGCGACAGCCGGCAAAAAGCCGCCTGTGAGGAAGATCGGCGATGTTAAAACAGCTTCATTGCCGACTGTTTGCGTACCAAGATCGGAGAGCTCTGTAAGTGTTGCCGAGTATAAGCTCAAGCCGTTAGCGGCTTTTGATATGTCGAGCGTTAAGAAGCCCGACAGCGCGGTTAAGGTCAAGGATACCGGTTTCAGCATAAGTGCTTTGCCAGAGATAGGTATCGCTTCTGCAACTGCTGCGGTCGAGATGCACGAGTATTCAGTAAAGAACGCAGAGGGCGTCACTGTATGCGATACAAGCAGCTTTAAAGCAGTAAACGTTCCTGATGCAAAGGTTGAGCTACTGGCAGGAAATGTCGTGCCGGCTGCACCGGTTGCCGCAGGGGAGTGCTCTGTTTCAGACTATAAGTGTACTGATATTCCTGATGTGAAGATCGCGGAGGCAAGCGTGTCTGAGAAGCAGGCAGGAGTTCAGTTCAAGGCTGAGATTCCCGGAGCATTTGTTGCAAAGGCTGACGTTCCTGAGGTAAAGCCGGCGGGAGATTTCAAGGCTGAATTACCGGGCGGAATAGTCGCAAAGGCTGAGATTCCCGCGGTCAAGCCGGCGGGAGATTTCAGGGCTGAATTACCGGGCGGAATAGTCACAAAAACTGACGTTCCCGAGGTCAAGTCGGCGGGAGATTTCAAGGCTGAGTTACCGGGCGGAATAGTCGCAAAGGCTGACGTTCCCGAGGTCAAGCCTGTTGGAGATTTCAGGGCTGAATTACCGGGCGGAATAGTCGCAAAGGCTGACGTTCCCGAGGTCAAGCCTGTTGTAGTTTTCAAGGCTGAGCTGCCAAGTGGAATAACCGCAAAGGCTGACGTTCCCAAGGTAAAGCCGGTGGGAGATTTCAAGGCTGAATTACCGGGCGGAATAGTCGCAAAGGCTGACGTTCCCGAGGTCAAGCCTGTTGGAGATTTCATAGCTGAATTACCGGGCGGAATAGTCACAAAAACTGACGTTCCCGAGATCAAGCCGGTGGGAGGTTTCAAGGCTGAGCTGCCAAGTGGAATAACCGCAAGGACTGATGTTCCCAAGGTAAAGCCTGTTGTAGATTTCAAGGCTGAGCTGCCGGGCAGAATAGTCGCAAAGACTGACGTTCCCGAGGTAAAGCCGGTGGGAAATTTCAGGGCTGAGCTTCCTGACGAAATAGTCGCAAGGACTGATCTTCCCGAGGTCAAGCCGGTGGGAGGTTTCAAGGCTCAAATCCCCGGTAAATTCGTCGCAGAAGTACCGGATCTTGACATTGAATTCAATTTGAAACAGCCGGAGAAGGCTGCTCTCAAACCTGTACAGCCGGAGATCCCTGTTGTGAACTGCCGCGTCAGTGAATATACTCCCGAGCCGGTCAAAGAGATCGCAGTTCCTGTTATCGGCGAACTGCCGACTCTGAACGCCGATACTGATATAAAAACAGCACAGCCGTTTGTTGCCAAGCCCGTAAATATCAACGTGAATTTAGATGTAAAGGCGAATAATATCGCTGAGGTTAAGCCTTTTATTGCAAAGACTGAGATCCCCGACAGCTCTGAAACGCTGGAGAAAATTCTGGGATCATTAAGGTGATCATATGAAAAATAACGAAATACTCATTTCAGTAAGATTTCTGAAATACGATCCCGAAGGCGGTGAGCAGAGCCGAACTATGTCGTTCCTTGTGCTCAAGGACATCACGCTGAAGGCTCTTATTCAGGGACTCTATTACGGTCTGCGCGAAATGGCGAAAAGACCTGATTTCAGCAATGAGACTTACCAGCTCGATGCCGGGGAATGTTTCAGGCTGTTCGACAACTATATCAGGACTCATAAGAATTTCCCCGTTCTCTATACGATAATGGGAGAATTCAGGAACATTGACGTTTCGGCGTCTGCAAATGATCCTCTTGATGACGATAAGGAAAAGAAGATATGTGATTTTCAGCTCTCAAGCCTCGGAATAGTCACCTCAAGCCAGATACTTATCACGAACAAGTCTCAGGTAGAAGTGACCAACCTCTTTGATGAGCAGGACAAGGCAAAGACCTATATCCTCCGTGATAATCACACTCTCGAATACAATATCAGTACCAGAAGACTCAACGTCATTGAGCCCTCTGAGATAGATATCCTTCCTGCCGGAGATGTTCCGGGCGGAAGTAAGAACTCGATACTCGACGTTATCGTTCCGCCTCTGTTGACTGCCGGAGGAATGTTTGGTATAAGATACCTTATGACCAAATTCATTTCGAGCAGCGCCATGAACAACTCCATGCTGGCTATGACTATCGCTATGCCTTTTGTCACAGCCGTAAATGCTCTGTACAATTACAGAAAGCAGAAGAAGGAACAGCGTCAGTCCGTCGGCGACTGGAAGACCAACTATGAGAACTACATCTCCAAGATCATAAGACGTATCGTCAAGTGGCAGCGCGATGAGATCATATATATGAACAAGGTCTATCCGAGTATGGATAAGCTCTTCTATCAGGCTGCCCAGATCTCACCGGCGATCTTCGCACGTTCACAGAACGACAACGATTTCATGCGTATCTCACTCGGCGAGTCCAAGGAGATAAAGCCGCAGTTTAAGATAATCGCCGAGAAAAAGGACGATATTTTCTATGACGTGTACTACCGTCTCATCAACCCGAGATTTGACGAGCTCGGCGGAAATGACGGTATGCCCTACATACAGATCACTATCCCGCAGAAGGATAAGAAGTCGGAAAAGAAAAAGGTCAAGGAGATACAGGAGGATACAAGAAACAAGTATCTGCTCACTGAGCTCCCGTACATTTTCGCAAATACCCAGGACACCGACAATGAAAAGACAGGCTTCAAGTATCTTCGTGACGTTTACGATCCTGCAAACCTGCCGCCGCTCCTCGTTGACCTGAGGAACATCGGTACTCTCGGCGTTATTTCCAAGGACGATGAAGCATCACTGAAATTTATCAGGCACGTTGCCTTTGAACTGGCTTACTATCACTCTCCGGAGGACCTTCAGATGGTCTTCTTTATGAATGAGGAGAATGATGTTGACAAGCGCGTTGAGCTCGCACAGGACTATATGTACCTGCCTCATACCAATGAGCTCTTCGATGATCTTTCACAGTTCGTTTTCTCAAAGAGCAGTGCCGGCGACGTTTTCAGTCAGCTCCAGGTCATCATGACTGAGCGTGCCAACAGCAGAAGCAATGAAGATGAGAATGAGAATTCAGAGGAGAAGTATACTCAGATAGTCTGCTTCGTTCTCTGCGACTACGATATCAAGGAGTCGGCTTTCTCGAGGTATATCCCCGAAGCTCCAAAGGAGGGCGAGGAATATGTCAATTCACTCGGACTCACTTTCATATTCATACGCAAGGAAAAAGGTATGCTTCCCAAATACTGCGGAAGTATCATAGAATTTGATCAGGTCCAGCACCGTATCAGCAACAGATACAACCTGCTTACCCATGAGACGCTCAGCAAGCTCGCTGACGAGAGCGACTCCGCGACTACCGATGATATCATCGAGTACACCAACTTCGATAACTCGTTCATCTTCGGCGAGGGTACCCAGCAGCATCCGCTGTCATCGTTCAATCAGGCGTTCAGGCGTCTCAGCGCTATCTACTACACGAGGATAGCTGAAAACGGTAAAGTTCCGTCTATCGTAACGCTGTTTGAGCTCTATAAGGAGATATATTCGCTCGACTCGTCCTCCATTCAGGGCGAAGGTCTGACCAATACTATCAGGGATAACTGGAACAACACCAAAAAGAACGATGTTACCCGTGATCTCCGCATTGCGATGGGAAAGAACGAGCACGGTATAACCTACCTTGATCTTCACGAGAACTCTGACGGTCCGCATATGCTCGTTGCCGGCACTACCGGTTCGGGTAAATCCGAGACTATAATCACTTATCTCATAGGTCTGTGCGTCAAGTATTCGCCTATGGACCTCAACCTCATGCTCGTCGATATGAAGGGCGGCGGTTTCTCCGACAGACTCGGCGATCTCCCGCACTGCGTCGGAACAGTTACGAATACTGCCGGCGAGAGCGAGGGTATTTCCGCTGTGTATATGCTCAAGCGCTTTCTTGCTTCGCTGAACGCTGAGATAAAGAAGCGCGAGATCATTCTTGCGGACCTCGGTGTTGACAACACCGATGCCTATATGCGCGTCCTCAGGAAGATCAGACAGATACATGAATGGAAGAATTCCCCGGAGCATCAGGCTGAAAGAAACGAGCTCATCAAGGGAATCATGGACGGCAACAACCCCAAGCAGATAAGGTTCATCGACGGCGATATCAGCGGACTCAAGCCGCTTTCGCACCTTATCCTTGTCGTTGACGAGTTCACTGAGCTCAAGCGCTTCTCCAGCGAGGCAAGCGATATCGACTTTATTGCCGAGATCACTACTATTGCCCGTGTCGGACGTACTCTCGGTCTGCACATCATACTCGTTTCCCAGAATATCGAGGGTGCGATAAACGATGATATAAGAGTAAACACGAAGTCAAAGATATGTCTCAAGGTCGCTACGAAGCAGGCTTCCAAGGAGATGCTCGGAACTACTGATGCGGCTGCGGCAACTATGCCCGGTCACGGACGTGCTTATATACTTGTCGGTACCGGAAGCAGATACGAATATTTCCAGTCCGCTTACACCGGCGCTAATC
Organism: uncultured Ruminococcus sp.; assembly: GCA_900318825.1. Classification (GTDB taxonomy): domain Bacteria; phylum Bacillota; class Clostridia; order Oscillospirales; family Ruminococcaceae; genus Ruminococcus. The sequence goes on along the minus strand of ONMB01000024.1, from coordinate 12,031 downwards.
AGAATATGGACATTGAGCCGAATGTTTCCATAACCTATGTCAGTGAGACAGGAAAGTTCAACAAGGACTTCTACAACTCCGACGAGCACAACGACCTCGTTATCAAAAAGAAGAAGTCAGTCAACTCGGAAAACACGCAGCTCAAGTGCATCGTATCGAAGATAATCGAGCTGTCTAAGGAATTCGAGGTGCCTGAAAAGATATTCAGAATGCCGCTGCCGAGGATAATCAAAGAGGACGACAGCGATCAGGTTTGGAATGGGGTGATGTGAAATGAGCGGAGACTACACTATTAAATGTGATCTCGGTGTTTACGATATCCCGAGCGTTCAGATGCAGCCTGACTTTGAGGTGGATCTGCTGAAGTCGAACATCGCTGTTTTCGGCGCTTCGATGAGCGGCAAGACCAATTTCCTGAAGCTCCTCATAAATATCCTTCACCAGAAATGCGATGAGACCTCAGAGCAGATATTCATACTCGATTTCAGCGGAGCTATGCAGGCTTATAAGGATATGCCGCTTGTTTCCGCCTACTTCGACAACTCAAACGAGGAGTACGTCAAGCGCGTATTCAAGATACTCGAGCAGCTCCTGAAACGCAATACAAAGGAGCTCGGAAGCGACAACTTCACAACTGCTCACAAGAAGGACCTTCCGCATACAACTTTCATTATCGACAACCTTAACGCTTTCGTGGACGAGGAGAGGTATTCTGCTTATCACGATAAGTTCGGCAGACTCTGCCGCGACGGACGTTCAAGGGGTATCACCATAGTCTTCACTGCGACTGATACCAAGGGCATCTCACGCTATCTGCTTTCATTCGAGCAGAAGATAGCCCTGAACCTTTCGACTGACAAGTGCTCGGAGCTGTTCGGTGTGAAGGTGGACTCTATCGGAAATATTGCCGGCAGAGGATACACAAATGTTACCGAGAGGATACACGGTGTTACAGGTACGTTCAATATGAACGCCCCCTATGAAGTGCAGTGCAGGCTTTGTTCGGACATCAGTGACAAGGAGTCTGTATTCGTGCAGAAGCTCTGGCAGAAATTCGGCTATGACGATTTCAAGCGCGAGTACGCCAAAAAGGTCATAAAGTACCAGATATTCCCGCAGGAGCTCCGCCGTCAGGACTACTTCCGGCTGCGGCAGCCGCTCTCAGCGGACGACAGACGTATGTCAGAGCTGACCATAAACGTGGGACTGGATTATGTTGAATTCAAGCCCGTAGGCGTTGACCTCAAGCAGTCGCGTTCAGTTGCGATATACGGCAAGAAGGAGTTCGGCAAGACCAACCTGCTTTCGATACTCCTGAGAGACCTTACCTCGCTGAAGCCCGACATGAGATACATATTCTTCGATGACGGTCGTAAGGAACTCAAAAAGTTCGCAGACAGGTACATGGACGTGCTCGGGCCTGAAAAGTGCCGGTATATCCACGAATTTGCAACTGTTGACGTTGCGCTCAACCGCGGCAGGACGACTCGCCGCAAGCTGTCCCCGATACAGCAGTTCTACAAGCTGCTGCACGAGGAGTACCTCAACCTTTTCAAGGATTACGACAATACTATCCTCGAACAGATCTACGGCGTTGACGATGAGAACGTCATGGTCGAGGATATGCCCGCAGGTGCGGATAAATCAGAAGCTCCGGCAACTGTTTTCGTTATACAGAGCAAATCAATTTACCTCAACACAAAGATAAGTATGGATCTGCTTCACTACATACTGCCGGAGCTTATGGATCTTGCCGAGGACAGGGACCTCATATTCCTGTTCACGGACGTCAAGAAGGTTACTGACGCGGAAGTCAATTCCGTGTTCAACAGCACACTGAAAACTGTCTTTCTCCTCGACAATATTGCGGAATTCGCAAGTGAGCGCGGCGGAAAAACCGTCTTTGGTGATATGGACACGAAGAGTCTGAAAGAGGACTATGCAAAGTGCGAGCTCGGCGACGGCTATTACTATGACGTCGAAGCCGATACGCTCAAGAAAGTAAAATTTATTCTGATGACTGAATAAGGAGGTAGCTGATATGGCTGACAGTGCATTTGTATCTGCTGATATTTCAAAGATCGCTGATTTTGAAAGAGACAGCGCAGACGCTATTAAGGAATTTGCCGCTATCAGAGAGGAATTTGAAAGGATAAACAGCGTGCTTCTCGGTACATGGAAGGGCACCGGCGCTAATGCATACAAGTACGAGACCGACCATATCCTTGAAAAGATAGGCAGCGTGGAGGACGTTCTCAACGCTATCAACGAGGGAGCTGTCAAGAGCATCAGAACTACTTACAGCGATTTCGATGACGAGATGGGCGAATTCAACAGGGATCCTGGTGAGGGAGAAGGCGAATGATATGGCTGATATGACCGATGCTGAGTATTTCGGACACGAGGAAGGTCTCGACGCACATATCCTCACACTTGAGCCTGTGCCCGCGAACTCTCCCGATACGATCTACAACATTATTATTATGGATAATCAGAAGGAAGATAAAGTATGAACCACGACGAGATGATCGGCTCTGACTTTGTGTACAAAGTCGACACTTCTCATGGATTGTCGAAGGACGGATATATCGCTACCGGTACCGAGAGTATCGTTTACAAGGGCGTCAAGATATCCAAGGACGGCAATATCAAAATGGCGTGCGTACTCAAATTCAAGTACAAGTACATAAAAATGGGTACGGGCGAAGACGAATACACGAGGATCAATGTCCTTGAGCGCTTCAAGGACAAGGACCTCAAGATCTTCGACGAGCTGCAAAACTGCCGCTCGGTCGTCAGGATCTATGACATTATTGAGGATCTCGGCGATTTTACGCTGATAGATACTCATGTCCCGGAGGGGAAGAGCTCCCTCTCTATAACAAGTGAACGTTTCTTCTGCGTTGTGGAGGAATACGTTGACGGCTGGTCGCTGGAGGAATACTGCCGCGACGAATACTGGAAGCTCACCAAGGAGATAGACGTCGGCAACGATATGAAGAGAAGGATATCCTTCCACGAGTACAGTGACGGCGACAAGGAAGCTATCTTCAGAAGCTACAACCACGATTACGATGAAGTCATCCGCTATCAGAGCGAGATGTTCAGATTTATGATAAATCTCTGCGAGATCCTTGAATATATCACTGAAAAGAAGGGAATTCTCCACCTCGATATAAAACCGGATAATATCATGGTCACAAGGTACGGCAGAGAGATAGTTCTTGTCGATTTCGGAAGATCAGAGCATATCGACTTCCGTCTCGGCGGCTGTATTTCCGGACTCGGCTCAGCTGACTATAACAGTGAGGAGAGCATAGCGCGTATGTTCCAGTACGGTACGCTGGGATATGCGGCTCCGGAGTGCTATGTACCGCCTATGAACGGCTCTCAGTTCCCGTTCGATGAGGACGGTATCGAAAAGGGCTGGGTAAGCATTGAAAGCGATATTTTTTCATTCGGTGCGACCTTCTGGGAGTGCCTGAATATGTTCGAGCTCTATACCGGAAGCCGTGAGTTCGCAAAGGATAAATCACAGGGCGGCTCCTACGACTTTTACAGGAGGTACGTCCTCAACGACGCGGCTTACTTTGAAAGAGACCTCTCTCTGACGTCTCCTCATTACCACGAAAAGCTCGAAGCAATAATCAAGAAATGTACGCGCAAGAGATGTCAGCGTTTCAAGAGCGATCCGAGATACTATCACAGCTACGGTGAACTCAAGGACGACATAATCTACGCAAGAGACTCCGCTCCTGCACTTGTCAAGACCGAGAATATCAAGGTCAGCAACTCGTTCGGAGTAGTCGGAGTCATGGCGAGTATGCTCATTGTTCTGGGACTTATTTCCCTTGTGCTGAAGTTCAGCGGAAGTACCATTGCAAAGCGCAAGCTCGACAATATAATGGAGAGTTACAATCCGACAAAGATCGAAATGCTCGAGAGCGCGGCGATAGAGCAGATGAAGTCCTCTACCGAAGCCGAAAAGCATTCGATATATAACAAGACCTACGACTTCCTGAAGTCCCAGGACGATAACCTCGATTACAGCGAGACCGTTGTGCTCGTTGAGCTTATGAAGCAGATGTCAGACCGGGATTTCGTTGACAGCTCGATAGACAAGATGCTGCTTGAGGTCGAGAAAAAAGGTTTCAGCAGCTGCGTTGAGTACACGATCACCAATATCACCGACAGCGGCAGCACAGGCTATGAGCTCGCCGTTGAGATCTACAATGCGCAGAAGCGTATCGAGCTTGAAAGATGCTACGAGGTGCTCCTCGAGAACATCGATAACGAGCAGTTAAAGCCGCTTGTACAGCGTCTTGCTCAGGACCTCAGCCACGATGAGATGATAACTCAGATCGCTGAGTCCATACTCGATGAGGGAGCAGGCTCAGACAAGGGCGGTTCAGAGGAACGCAGCATAAAGCTCGCAGAAAAGAAACACGAGATCAAAGAAGTTCTGGACGGAGTAGGCTAAAGAGGTGCAGTCAAGATATGTTTGAAAAGATAAGACTGTTCACGAAGAATGAAGGTCTCAGGCAGATCGCTAAGTATACACGGAAGCCAATACCGCTTTCGCTTGCAATCGCCGGAGGTATATCGCTGCTTTTCATAGCAGGCTGTATGGCTGCCGGAAAGCTCGAGGACCTCATCGTTTCGATGAACATAAGATATAATTCACCTGCAATAATCACGCTCGCGATCATATTCGTGGTCGTACAGCTCGGAGCTGCCGGTTACGGCACCTTCCTGAGCATCAGGGAGTATAAGCGCCCCGGAGGAAAAGGATTGTTTGGTACATCGTATACGAACGGCAATTCCTACAAGGCTCTTAATTCAAAGCTGATAAAGTATACTAAGAAATGAACGCGGCATTACAGGTGCCTGATAAAACTATCCGCATGGGGATATTGCAGCGGCGTTCCGTACAGAATGCTTCTGCTCAGCGGAAATACTATATATGTGCAAAAAGGAGTGAAGGTGTATGAATTTTGCAAGAAGACTTCTGGCAGGTGCAGCGGCACTTGCTTTGACGGCTGAATCTGTCGGTACAGTCAGCTTTGTTGCTATTGCAGAAGATACTACCACAGCAATCGAGGTGACAACTCCGGAGCTGATAGTTGAGCTTCCCGATCCTGATGAATGGAGCAATACTATCACCGACTGGGACGTTACTTCAACTGTTCCGGCGAAGATATACTTTGCTACGGATAAGAATAATAAGGAGAACTGGGGCGACTATCATTCCGGTCAGGAATGGAACTCGTCTTCCTATGTCCCGGAGGGCGAGAACTATATCAAGTTCTGGGCAGTCCCCGAGGATACAGCGCTGCCTGCAATGGAGCATGACGCTGTCAGGTATAGGTATGACAAGACTCCGCCGGCTTATTTCGGCATCAATGAGAAGGACTGTATATTCAAGCCGGATCAGGAGCTCAGAGACGAAAATGCGGACAGCGCTTCCGGTATCAGCAAGGTATACTATTCACTTGAGGCAGCTGAACTTACCTCGCTTGAAGAACTTGAGACAAAGGCTACTGCTGTGGATATCACGCTTGATGATGACGGAAAGTCTACTTTCTCATTCAAGCTCAACACTATGGACGAGCTGAATGCGGTCAGCGTTTATCTTACTGACAATGCTGGCAATATCCGCAAGGCTGGCAATAAAAATATAACTTCAAATGACGATCCGCCGTATCTTGAGGTACCTGACGATAAGAACGACAAATGGTATAATTCTGACACACGCTGGAATTTCAATTCGGATAAGGATGCGCATACATACCATATGATCGCAGATACCGACCTTGAAGACTGGGGTGATTATAAAAAAACCGGAACTTCAGGTCTGCCTTCCGCTTTGCCTGAAGGAGAGCACTACGTCAGGGTATGGGCAACATATGATGACGGATTCCATAAGGTCGCAGATAAGAAATTCGCCTATAAGCTGGACAGATCTTTGCCAGACGGCAATATTTCCGCTAGTAAGGTAGCAGCTGCTCCGGACAATTCATATCCCGGCCATATCAATATTAAGGGCAGCAATATACACGATGATGTTTCCGGAATTTCAAAGATAAGCTACACGCTCTTTATGCCCGGACAGTTCCCTCAGGGACAAGATGTGGACAGCAAATTCTGGGTAAAAGATGATGACGGAAATATCTCGTTCAGCCTTGATCTTGATGAAGGCTTCCAGAATGCGTTTGTTATCTTCTCTGTTACAGATTTAGCAGGAAATACGAAGGATTTTCAGCTTGGTCAGCTCTCAAACGATCCTGATAAGCCTCTGATACTTACAGGTGAGAACGAATTCGGCGTAGTCGGCAGCAAGGACGAAAATGCTGAGATAATCAAGTATTTCACTTTCGGCTCTGAAAAGTTCAAGGATATCTGGAATATGATCTTTGCCAATGAAAACTGCTATCTCAAGCTGACTATTAAAGAGAAAAACCTGAGAAAGATCAAGGTATATGTTGACGGCGCTGATAATTCAGTCGATTTTACTGCGCCTGACGTTGAAGGAGAACTGCATTGGTGGTGTTCGACTCTTCCCTTAGACAATACCAATACCTACTATATCCCGATCTCTGATCTCAAGCTGACTGAGGGCGAACGCCACACGATATATGTGTCAGCCAGTGACGATCAGAATGAAAGCGATAAGGTCGCGCTCAGCGTCAAGAAGGACGGCGATGACGTAGAATGCGAGCTCGTTTACGATCCTACGCAGACTATTATTAAGATCGCTCCGGATTCTGAGCCGTTATCACCCGCAGACCGTGACGGAAAGCGTTTCTTCGGTTCTGACTTTACAAATCGGATATTCAATATAGATGTCAGCGATGATACCGGTCTTGCCGGCTATTCCATATCTATAAACGGTGAAAAGGTAGATACGAAGGATTTTTCAGCTGGTACTACCACTGTTACGACCTGTACGACTGTTGTGACAGTTACTGATGAGGCTGGTATTGCTGTTACTGATGAGGACGGAGCTGTTGTGACCACAGCTGTTGAAGTTGACTGTGAATATGATGTTCCCGTCAAGAAGGCTGACACTTACAAGCTCAGACTTACCAATAAAGCTCTCGGAAACGACGGCGAGTACACTATCAGAGTAAACGCCTCTGACCTTGCAAACAATAACGGATACTGCGAGTACACTTTCAATATTGATACTCACGCTCCTGTGATACCTACTATGGAGTACACCTATGACAAGGCTGCTCTCAACTTCCGTAATTTCGGTATCTTCGGAAATTCAGCCGTAACTATCAGGATAGAAGCTACTGACACCAAGGGCGTCGGAATAGATGCAAAGGATATTATTCTATACTGGGCTCCGAAGGGCAGCAGCAAGCTGACTGAGTACAAGGCAACAGACAATAAGGACGGTTCATATACTTTCGAGAAGCTGCCGCTGGGCGGAGAAGCAGTTCCCTATATCAAGATCTCTGACCGACTCGGTAATACGAATACTTACTACTTCTCAAAGGCTGGAAACGAAAAAGAACATATAGGTCAGCTCTTTGACACACGCAGCGATACAGTTCTCGTTCTTGAGAACGGTGCTCCTGATGTAAAAATAGTCGTTCCCGATTCTTATACAGGAACTTCCTCTTACGGCGATGATATGCGTATGTATACATCTAAGGACGGTTCAAGGTGGTTCCCGGTCGGCATAGACTATCAGATCAAGGCAATGGACAATAATTCAGGACTTGCCAAGGCAATTTCAAAGCGCAACGGTTCAGATCACAAGACTGAGACAAGTGTTCCGGAATCAGTTCTGAAGCCCGAGATCGCAAAGAAGTACAAGAAGGACGGCGGCGCAATAAAGTTTGCCGACAGCAGATTCAGAGACGAAGCTGTTTACAGCTATCCGCTCGTAGATGAGGGCAATTATCTCCTCGAAGCGTCGGCTTATGACAATGCCGGCAGCGAGAGAAAGGCTGCTCCTGTAACTGTTCACCTCGATGTAAGAGATCCTCAGATCACTCAGTTTACATTCGGCGGACAGAAGGACGCTCCTACTTCTTATGTAAGAGATACCTATGGTTTCTTCTTCAGCGATGCGACTGACGCAAGAGTTTTTGTCAAGGACGATGGCGTTTCTTCCGGATTTGACAATATTACTCTCTATCTCGAAAACGTTGACGGCACAAACGAGCAGTTCACAGTTGACAGCAGCAGCTTTGTCAGCGGCACAGACGGTACCTATGCTGCATTCACGATACCCAAGGGCTTTAAGGGCAAGGTCTACGCAAAGGTCAAGGATAATGTCGGTCACTCATCAGGCTATGCCAATGCAAACGGCTGCGTTGTTGAGGACAGCGGTATCCACGCTGGCAGTGCTTCTCTCAAAGTAGTTCCGGTATCTGAAAGCAAGAAGACCGATGCAAAGGGTGTTCCGCTCTATAATTCGAGCATTCCGCTCACTGTTAATGTTGAGGATACTTTCTCGGGTATCTCAACTGTTGAGTGGTCCATTGAAGGCGACAAAAAGAGCGGTGTTATCTCAGTTGCACTTGACGGTACATATTCAAGCAATTCCGAGGCTGCGACAGTTGACGAGAAGAGCGTCAAGTATGACAGCAACCTCCTCACATCAATGAAATTCAGGATCACGGTAGAAAGCAATATCAACGGCAATACTGTCCGTGTCAAGCTCACGGACCGCGCCGGAAATACTACCTCGACCGAAAAGCAGTACAGTATAGATACAACACCTCCTGTCATCACAAGTGAGCTCAGCAACAAGAATGCTTCTAACGGCAACTACTACAATACCGATCAGACGGTAAAGATCACAGTTGTTGAGAGAAACTTCGATCCGAATGAAGTAAAGGTAGTTGTAAACGATAAGGAACAGAGTGTCAAATGGGATACTCAGGGCAAGTCTATCGGTACTGATGATTCTGTCCACACCGGTACATTTGCTCTTGGCAGCGACGGCAATTACAATTACAGCATAAACTACGACGATATGGCTGGCAACTATACTCATGCAGCCAGTGAGACATCTTTCTACATCGACAAGACAGCTCCTGCTGTTACCAATAACTTTGCTTCTTTCGGAAGTCCCGAAAAGAACGACAGATACTTCAACAGCAAGCAGAAGGACGATGCAAAGGCTGTCATCACAGTTGATGAAGCTAATTTCTATCCGGGTGATATGGGCATCACGGTTTACTGCAAGCCTGCCGGAAGTCCTCACACAGACGACAACTGGACTACCTACCACTTTACACCTGAGTGGAAGGACGAGGCTGGAAGCAACCGCCATACTCTCACTATCAGATTTAAAGACGACAACGTCTACAAGATAGTGATGGCACCGTCTGACAGAGCCGGAAACAAGGCTGTTTTCAAGGTCGGCGGAAAGGAATATCCCAACAACACCGCTATCTTTGAGGTGGACTACACTGCTCCTGTCATCTGTTCAAGAAACGATAAGGACGTTGAACCGACTGATTTCTCGTTTATGGACTACTATGACTACGAGCGCCGTAATGCAGATGTTCCTCAGGTCACATTCGAGGATACCAATATCGACCACATTACCTATAAGCTCCATAAGTACACACCGGCTTATACCGAAGGCAAGAATATCGGCAAGATAGAGCCTGTTGACTCTGACGGAAAGATAAGAACACGAGTTCCCGGCTCTGACAACAGAATGGCATATACTCTCTCTGATTTCTCAAATGACGGTATCTATTCAGTAAAGCTGACAGCTTACGATAAGGCAGGAAATGCCAGTGAGCTCAACGACAATACCTATGTTCGTATGATTGATCCGAGTACCAAGGTGCTCGCTTTTATCGAGAACAGCGATCAGGCTGCCGGTACAGGCTGGTACTCTATCGAAGACGAAAAAGGTCCTATAAGCAAGCAGCCTGAGAGCTTCTCAGATATGGAGATCGTTGTATTCTCTAAGTACAATGATGACACCAAGATACTTCTTATGGACAAGAATACTGATAATATCACAGATACTGAGATAACTTCAGATGAACATTCTCTTATCGACAGGAAGATGTACGGCATCGGCGCTTACAGATACTACCTCCCCGGAAAGTATTTCAGCGAGAACTATACTGCTGATGCTGATACGAACCTCTATCTTCTCGTTGAGAATTCAGGTCAGAGACGTGAGCTCGGTGAGATCTACATCGACAATACCGATCCGAGATGTGATGTTCCCTCAGATCATTTCCACAACTGGGGCTATATCAGCGGTTCGGGCACGCAGACTATTAACTTCGACAACGTAAGTGAAGTGCTTGATGTTAATGATACTGTCGCATACGTTGACGGAAAGACGATAGGCATATCTCAGGAAGGCGATTTCAAATACGATTCTACTACGAGAAGACTTTCTCTCAGACTCAGACCCGGAAAGCATACTGTCGGAATAAAGCTTGTCGACAAGGCTAAGAATACCTCGAATGTACAGGAGGTTCAGCACCTTGCAGTCGGCTTCAAGGGACTCTGGCAGAATTACTGGTTTATCCCGCTCATCTTATTTGCAGTCATCGCAGCTGTTGTAGGAGGAGTATTCCTCAATAAATTCCTGAGACGCAGATAATGCGGTCAAGTTGATAAAATAGCTAAAGCCATAGAGGAGCATATGCTTCTCTATGGCTTTTCTGTTATCTTATTCGTCCTGAATGTGTCTACGGAGTATCAGTCTTGCGCAGATACCTGTGAAAGCTCCGGCAATGCAGCCAGCCGTCAGAAGTATCGGATAGAAGGGGAGGACTGCCGGTGAACGCATGACAGCCACAGCTACGATCATCTGTCCTGTGTTGTGGAGCATAGCTCCGACGATACTGCAAAGCCAGATGTACCTTATCGGTATGATGCGTCTGAGAAGAAGCATACCTGCAAGGCAAGCCATAGCGCCTGCAAAGCTGTAAAGCAGGGCAGAGAGATTTGAGCTGAATACCGAGCCGAGTATTACTCGCGTGAGCACCATAAGAAATACTTCTTTCGCCTTGAAGCGGTAAACAGCATATACTGTGAAGATGTTCGCGAGACCGAGTTTTACACCGGGTATCGGTATTATGTCCGGGAAACGCAGCTCGACTATGAATACGATAAGTGCGGCAGCAGTGAGCATGGAGAGTTCGGCTAAACGTTTTGTACTCATCACGCGCCACCTCCGTCACAGAAGCGCACTATCAGCTTGTGCGGCAGGCAGATTATAGGCAGATATTCGTATCTCAGAATGCCGTTTTTGACACAGGTATGGTCGGGACAGTCGGCGTCGGAAACGCTTATCTGATGATCCTTGATAGTTATGTCGTTCCACCCGCCGTCTGATGCTTCAACGCGGAACGTCCTGTCCTCTTCGGCAGAGAGGTCGAGCTTATAGAGGACTTTGTTGTCCTGAACTATTTCTACCCACACAGAGCCGTTTTCAGTGTCCTTACCGGTACTGTGCAGGAAGATGAAAGTCAGGACTGCCGATACAGCAAATACCACGCCTACGACTGCGAGACATATCTTTACGCCCTTAGTCACCGGATATCACCTCCGACGGCATATCGCTCGTATTTGTGAACACTCCAATCAGACCTTCTGTATAGTAGATTTTGGCGTCGTCTGTAACGAGTATCATATCATAGGAGCGGTCATTCCGCCAGAGTTCGGACGCTCCTTCGAGTCCCTTGACGAACATCGCTGTTGAGAGCGCGTCGCAGGTCAGACCGCTGTCACCGATTATAGTTGCGGAAACTATTCCGTTATCAGCAGGGAAGCCGTCAGCCGGATCAATGATGTGCCAGTAGTTCTTTCCGTCCTCGCCGGTGAAGCAGCGCTCGTAGTTTCCGGAGGTAATGACAGCCTTTTCGCCAATTTCAATAGTACACATATCCTTTTCAGGGGAGAATGGATCGCGCACGGCGACCTTCCAGGGAGAACCGTCCGGCTTTTTGCCGAAGGTCTGAACGTTTCCGCCGAGACTTATCACAGCTGCATCAGCACCGTTTTTCCGGAGTTCTGCAATGACCTCGTC
>ONMB01000019.1 GCA_900318825.1 uncultured Ruminococcus sp. | reverse complement strand
ATTATTATTCCATAGACAGCAGGCGTGATCTGCTTTCTATGTATCTGCCACAGGAGGCTCACAAATCGTTCACAGTGCCTTTTACTGTCATCGGTGGTGTAGTTTCCCGACCTGCCACCGATGCCGTCAAAAACGGCTCACAAATCGCTGATAGGTTTACTATCAGTTGGTTTTCGGAGAAACAAAAAAGGACTCGATCCCAGTGTTTTCACATTTCGTGAAAACCACTAAAACCGAGTCCGAAACTTTGTATACTATTTTTTACTGATAAAATCGAGATTTGCCTGTATTTCGACCTCTCTGGAGGAGAAACACTTCTTTTGTGTGGGTTCAACTCCTACCAAAGCGGTAAAAAAGCCCAATGTCATCTATGAAAATCGAAGCAAATTTTTCGAGATTTGGATAGCAAAACAGCCCGAAAATTCGGGCTGTTTTGGCAATGCCATACATTTTGTATGGCTATCATGGTGCGGATGACAGGACTTGAACCTGCACACCTCTCGGTATTAGAACCTAAATCTAACGTGTCTGCCAATTTCACCACATCCGCGATATTAAATTTTGTTGACTATGTACAAACAGATGAGCTGCTTTATAATTCAATGACGTAGCGCGAACGAAATCTGACGTGTCTGCCAATTTCACCACACCCGCATATTATATTTTGACTGTCGAATTGAACTGCCGACAGTGGACAGTTTTATAAATCCAATAACGTATCGCGAACGAAATCTGACGTGTCTGCCAATTCCACCACACCCGCAAAATAAAGTTACAATTCTGCATTAGGATACAGAACTGTAACTTTTAAAATAGAGTCAGATCATTTCTTTTCAGCGTTTTCAGAAGGCTTTTCGGACTTTTTGTCCTCGGCATCAGGAGCAGCTTCTTCAGCATTTTTCTCCTTATCCTCCTTGTCTTCCTTAGCTTCCTCGGCAGCTTTAGATTCAGCGGCAGCCTTTTCGGCAGCTTCCTTTTCAGCTTCAGCCTTGGCAGCAGCTTCTTTTTCTGCACGTTCCTTGTCTGCCTTTTCCTTAGCTTCCATATGCTGAGCGGCTTCTTTTCTGAGGCGCTCGGAATTAGCAGCCTCTTCCTCAGCCTTCATAAGAGCTTCCTTTTCAGCGCGCTCACCGGCTGACTCGCTGTAAATATCTTCATCTGCAAGGCTTCCGACGAAATTGAGCTGTTTTACGGGTATTCTCTTGAGGGGAGAATAAACAAATTTTCCACAGGAGTAATTACAGTCAACGAGACCTCTTTTTTCGCAGAGGACCTTATTTCCGTCTCTTGCGCGCTTACCGTTCTGGCAGTAATCGCACTTGGGAGCAATATTTTTATCAAAGTAGTTTCCGCTTTTAAAAATGGAGAGAATTCCCAATTTTATCACCTCAAATAATATATCTAAAGTTTATTATATCACAACGCAACGGATTTGTCCAGTCATTTTTGAAAAAAACTGTACAACTTCTAAAGAAATGATAGGTGAACGAAGCCGGTTGTGTGAGAGGAGTGATGCAACAAAGCGCAAATCCGCACATTTTATAGGGTTAGTTTTCACTAACGTGAATTGATTGACTTGCTATCACAGGTATGTTATAATATTAACAGCGGAAGGCAGGATTTATTCTGTGTTTGGCTGAAATGTAACAATGTGTTTTCGGACAGCAGGGTGCAAACTCTGTTATCGGACGGCAGTTAATACTTGAAAAGCAGGGTATAGCTCCGTCCGTGTTGTCCGCGGACGGTTTTTTTGTTGCCGGAGGAGGCATAATGGAAAATAAACGTATAGCCGTTGTGGCGATAGTAATTGACGAACCGGAGGCTGTGACCGAGGTGAACGCTACGCTTCACGAATACAGCGGCATAATAATAGGCAGAATGGGACTTCCCTACAAAGAACGCGGTATATCGCTGATATCGGTCGCACTTGACGCTGAACCTGATGTAATAAGCGCATTTACCGGCAGGATAGGGCAGATAAACGGCGTTTCGGTCAAGGCTGCCATATCCAAGAAGTGATGATGGTATTATCTAAAGTTAATGGTAAATTGGAGGAATAATGTATGTATGACGTGAGATCGCTTAAAGCTGAGGATTTTATAAATGATGATGAGGTCCTTGAGACTCTCAGATACGCTGACGAGCACAAGAACGACCGCAAGCTCATCGACGAGATACTTGAGAAGGCAAGACCTAAAAAGACCGGCAGGGGAGTAGAGTGTGCAGGACTTTCGCACCGTGAAGCAAGCGTACTGCTTGCCTGCGATGATCCCGAGGTCATCGAGAAGATATACGCTCTTGCACGCGAGATCAAGGAGGCTTTCTACGGCGACAGAATAGTTATGTTCGCACCGCTCTACCTCTCGAATTACTGCGTGAACAAGTGCGTTTACTGTCCTTATCACTACCAGAACAAGGATATACCGCGTAAGAAGCTGACTCAGGACGAGGTTCGTGACGAGGTCATCGCTCTTCAGGATATGGGACACAAGAGACTTGCTATTGAAGCCGGCGAAGATCCCGTGAACAATCCTATCGAGTACATTCTTGACTGCATCAAGACTATCTACTCTATCAAGCACAAGAACGGTGCTATCCGCCGCGTGAACGTAAATATCGCTGCGACTACTGTCGAGAATTACAGGAAGCTCCGTGATGCCGGCATCGGCACATATATCCTCTTCCAGGAGACCTATCACAAGGAGAGCTACGAGGTGCTTCACCCGGCTGGACCAAAGCATGATTACGCTTACCACACAGAGGCTATGGACAGAGCTATGGAGGGCGGCATCGACGATGTCGGACTCGGCGTTCTCTTCGGACTTGACAAGTACCGCTATGAATTTGCTGCACTGCTCATGCACGCAGAACACCTCGAAGCCGTTCACGGCGTAGGACCGCATACTATCAGCGTTCCGCGTCTTAGAAGAGCTTCAGACATAGATCTTGACGCATTTGACAACGGAATAGATGATGATACGTTCGCAAAGATCGTTGCCTGTATCCGTATCGCTGTTCCTTACACAGGTATGATAATCTCCACCCGTGAGAGCGAGGCTTGCCGTGAAAAGGTCATCGGACTCGGCGTATCGCAGATCTCCGGCGGTTCGAGAACATCTGTCGGCGGCTACGCGGGCTACACTCCCGAGGAGAGACCTCACGACACAGAGCAGTTTGACGTTTCTGACCAGCGTTCGCTCGACGAGGTAGTGAAGTGGCTCATGGATCTTGGTTATATCCCGTCATTCTGTACGGCTTGCTATCGCGAGGGACGTACCGGTGACCGCTTCATGGCACTCTGCAAGGTCGGACAGATCCAGAACTGCTGCCACCCGAACGCTCTCATGACGCTTCAGGAGTACCTGACAGACTATGCTTCACCTGAGACAAAGGCGGTCGGAGAAGCTCTCATCGCCCGTGAGATACAGAATGTGCCTGATGAGAAGCGCCGTGCAAGGGCTATCGAGTACCTCGAAGAGATAAAGAACGAAGGCAAGCGCGATTTCAGGTTTTAACCCGTTTAGCGTCGCTGACAGTAAAGTGTTGACAAATCATTGCCGGTGTGTTAATATATAAATGATATAATATAGTGCATACACTGGAGGAGAAAGAAATGTACGAATTAATGGCACTTATGGACGCTGCTGCTGCCACCGGAGACGATTTCCCGGCTAAGAAGCTGATAGCTATCGCAGTGATAGCAGTCGGTGTACTTGTTATCCTCGGAGTTCTCTCTGTTGCTCTCGGAAAGGACGAGGACGAAGAAGACGAGCAGGGAGATACCAAAAAGGACGACAGCAAAAAGTAAACATTCAGACTATGTCCCTCCGCATATACTGGTAAAAACAGTTATGCGGAGGCGTTTTTATGATAAGCAGTCTTGAGGAGCTGCGCCGGAAAGAGGTCATCGACATCACAAGCGGCGAAAGGCTCGGCTACATAGACGATGTGCGCATCGACCTCGAAAACTCTGCGGTGACGGAGCTGGTCATATACGGCAGAGCGCGTATGCTCGGTATTTTCGGCAAGGAGGACGATGTGGTCATACCATGCGGCGACATAAGAGTCGTAGGCAGCGACGTTGTGCTGATAAAGCGGAGTGTTACACCGGAATTGTCAGGTGCAACAAAAAATGATGGGAGATATTTGAAAATTCCGTCTGAATGAACAGGGGCAAAACTCTTGCAATCACAGTTAAAATATGCTATAATATTAAGGCAATTCGCACGCTGGGTTTTTACGGATCGGTGCGCTGAGGTATCAGCGTTGTCCGTGAGCTAAGTCCGGCGGAGGATAATTTAACCAATTTAAGGAGGACTACACAATGGGAGTAGTATCAATGAAGCAGCTTCTTGAGGCTGGCGTTCACTTCGGACATCAGACAAGAAGATGGAACCCGAAAATGGCACCGTACATTTTCACAGAAAGAAACGGAATTTACATCATCGACCTTCAGAAGACAGTCAAGAAGCTCGAAGAGGCTTATATGTTCGTTCGTGACATTGCAGCTCAGGGCGGCGAGGTACTCTTTGTAGGTACAAAGAAGCAGGCTGGCGATTCTGTTAAGGAAGAGGCTACAAGAGCTGGCGCTCACTATGTAAACGCAAGATGGCTCGGCGGTATGCTCACAAACTTCAAGACAATCCAGACAAGAATCAGAAGACTTGAGCAGCTCCACACTATGGAAGAAGACGGCACTTTCGCTCTTCTCCCCAAGAAGGAAGTTGTTAAGCTCAACCTTGAGATAGAGAAGCTCGAAAAGTTCCTCGGCGGTATCAAGAATATGAAGAAGCTCCCCGCAGCACTCTTCATCGTTGACCCCCGCAAGGAAAAGATCGCTGTTGCTGAGGCTAAGAAGCTCAACATCCCGATCGTTGCAATCGTTGACACAAACTGCGATCCTGACGAAGTTGATTACGTTATCCCCGGTAACGATGACGCTATCAGAGCTGTAAAGCTCATCGCAGGCACAATCGCTAACGCTGTTATCGAAGGCAGACAGGGCGGCGACGCTGACGCTCAGGAGGCTCCCACAGAGGAAGCTGCTGAGGCAGACGCTGAATAAGCAAGAACAATATATGTAGGGGCTGGCGTCCCCGACAGCCCGTTGATTTTGTCAGGGACGTCGAGGACGCCGTCCCCTACAATGATTTATACAAATAAAATAATTCAGGAGGTAAATACAATGGGTAAGGTTTCCGTTGCAGAAATAAAAGAACTTATGAAGTCCACAGGCGTTGGTATGATGGACTGCAAGAAGGCTCTCGAGGCTAACGACGGCGATATGGACAAGGCTATCGAGTTCCTCAGAGAAAAAGGTCTCGCTACACAGGCTAAGAAGAGCGGCAGAGCTGCTGCTGAGGGCGTAGTTACAGCTGTTGTAAACGGCAATGTAGGCGTTCTCCTCGAAGTAAACACTGAGACTGACTTCGCTGCTAACACAGACGATATCAGAAACTTCGTTGCAAACGTTGCAAATACAATCATTGAGAAAAATCCTGCTGATGTTGAGGCTCTCAAGGCTGAGACTATCAGCGGCGGTTCCGCAACAGTAGGTGAGGTCCTCACAGAACTCGCTGGTATGAAGATCCGTGAGAACATCGTTATCCGTCGTTTCGTAAGACTCGAGGGCAAGCTCGCTTCCTATATCCACAACGGCGGAAGCATCGGCGTTCTCGTAAAGATGGATACAGATCTCGCTGCTGATCAGGTAGCTTCTATCGGTAAGGACGTTGCTATGCAGTCCGCAGCTCTTAACGCTGCTTACCTCTGCCGTGAGCAGGTTCCCGCTGAAGTTATCGAGAAGGAGAAGGAGATCATGATGGCTCAGATGGCTGAGGATCCTAAGATGGCTTCCAAGCCCGAGCAGGTTCGTGCAAAGATCGTTGAGGGTAAGGTTGGCAAGTATTACAGTGAAAACTGCCTCCTTGAGCAGGCTTTCGTAAAGGACGACAAGCTCTCAGTTCAGGGCTATGTTGACGCTGAGGCTAAGAAGCTCGGCGGCACTATCAAGGTAACAGACGTTATCCGTTACGAGCGCGGCGAAGGCGTTGAGAAGAAGGAAGACAACCTCGCTGACGAAGTTGCAAAGATGATCAAGTAATTTGTTTAAACGGCTCCTTAATTCGGGAGTCGTTTTTATTTTTGTAACAATTTGTTCAAATTGATAGGCGGCTTTTGTAGGTTATTTACAAAAGCCGCCTGTTATATTTCACATATATTACACTTGAAGTTGCAGACAAAGTATGGTATAATTACAACAATAGGGTGCTGTGCGTCCTAATTATTTCAAAGAGGTAACTATATGAATAAAAACACGGAAAAATTAATGGCTTCGATCGGTAAGGTCATCGTAGGCAAGGACGATACGGTCATCAGACTCATCGCCGCTCTGCTCTGCGACGGCCACGTTCTTCTCGAGGACGTCCCCGGCGTCGGAAAGACTCAGCTCATTACCGCGCTCTCACGTTCCATCGGAGGAAAATTCAACCGTATCCAGCTCACTCCGGATGTTATGCCGTCCGATATAGTTGGCTTCACGATGTATATGCAGAAGACAGGCGAGTTTGAATACCGCGAGGGCGTTCTGATATGCAACTTTCTGCTTGCCGATGAGATAAACCGTGCTTCGCCGAAAATACAGTCCGCGCTCCTTGAGGCTATGGAGGAAAGACAGATAAGTCTTGACGGAGAGACACACGTTCTCCCGAAACCCTTTCTCGTTATGGCTACGCAGAACCCTGTCGAGACCTACGGTACCTTTCACCTGCCGGAAGCGCAGATGGACCGCTTCTTCATGAAGCTCTCAATGGGTTACCCGACCTTTGAGGAGGAGACTAAGATCCTCGAGCGTACAGAAATGTTCAACCCTATCAGAAATATCGAAGCTCCTGCTATTACCACCGATGACGTCATCGCTATGCAGGAAGAGGTCAAGAATATCCGTGTTACCGATCAGGTGAAGGAATACATTGTAAAGCTGGTAGCTTCAACCCGTGAAGACAGAAATACAGTTCTCGGAATAAGTCCGCGAGGCAGCATAGCTCTCTATAAGGCTGCCAAGGCGTTCGCTTATATTTACGACAGGGAGTATGTTACTCCTGATGATATCAAGAATGTTGCAGTCTGCGTCCTTGCGCACAGGATAATCCTCTCGCCGCAGGGAAAGAGTATGTTCGGCAGCAATGAGGAGTATATCTCCAATCTGCTCAAGACCTGTGACGTTCCGGCAATGAAATGATGAAAAAACTGATACAGACTATCCTCAGCGTTCTGGCAGTAGCCTTAGTGGTATACATTTACACGACCAGCTTTGACGGCGAAATGGGTATGATACTGATCGCGTTCCTTGTGTTCGCACCGCTGATATCCCTGTTCTTTGCTCTCAACGGCAGAAACAGGCTGAATATCAGCATCAGCTGTGATGCCTATGTCAACAAGGGCAGTGACCTTAAAGTTAAGGTCATCGTCGAGAAGGAGGGCAGACTTCCTCTCCCGATCATTGAGATCGTGCCGTATGTGTCGGAGGTGTTCGACGACGGAGTAAAGACCTACCGCTTCTCTATGTTCTCGGAAGAAAGAGTGGAGTTTACTTTCAACGTGAGGGCTAAGACAGGCGGAAACGGCAGTATTGCCGTCAGGAGAGCATACTCCTGCGGTTTCCTCGGCTTTATGAAGTTCGGGCTGAAAAAAGGTCTCCCGGAGGCTGTTTCGGTCGGAGTCGTTCCTGATGTTCCGGAGATAAAGGCTTCTTCGCAGCTATTCAGGAATATCGCTGATGTCGTTATGACTACTGACGATGATGAGGATAACGATACCTCGATGCTGTTCTCAGCAAATACTGCTCCCGGCTGCGAGCACAGGGAGTACGTTCAGGGAGATCCCCTGAAGCGCATAAACTGGAAGCTCTCATCAAAGCGCGATAAGCTCATGGTGAGACTCGACGAGGCTGCTTCGGCAGTCCAGCCGCTCATCGTTCTCGACCTTTTCAGGAAAGAGGGCGCTCAGCCGGAATATGCGGTCATAACCGAAGAAAAGATCCTCCGCTCGGTTTTCGGACTGCTCGGAGTTCTCGTAAAGCAGGGCATTGCCTGCACATTCCTTTATTACGCCAGCGACGGCTCTGTCGTTTCGGAAAACGTCGATAACCCCGACTATCCTGCACAGCTCCTGCTGAAGGTGCTCGCGGTCAATGTCAGGGAGGGGAGACGTATTTCTGTCCCGGCAGAAAACAGCTCGGTCTGTGCGTGTCTCATAGCCACTACTGATGCAGGTCCCGGACTTGCAGCTGTAACGGACAAGCTCGACAAGGAGACTTCGAGCATTCTCGGCGTAAGTGCCGAGAGCGCCAATGTCACAGGGCTTCCGATGTGGTATCTCGATGAAGACGAAACTTTCAGAATGGTGTGATATATGCAGAAAAATGTAAAAACACTGTCACCAACAGCTGAATTCCTGATAAGGACGCTGTTAGATCCGATACTGCTGTACACTGCACTGATAATGTCGGTGCTCATGTACCATTACTACGACAAGTCGTGGGCGCAGTTCGTAGTGGCTTCCTATGCAGTCACCTATGTCCTGTTCAGACTGTTTGACTTTATGAACAGGAAAAAACTGCTCGGCGGTGTATTGTATATCTTTGCCGGATATCTGTTTTATCTGGCGGCTGTTTATTTTGGACGCCGCGGCTGGGATTACTACGAAGAGGTGCTCCAGACCAAGAATATGTCATACGGACTGTGGTTCATCACACCGCAGCTCGCTCTCGATTACAATATCTGGTATTCATGGCTGACATTTACGCTGTTCAGCTTCTTTATGGCGTCGGTGATATACTACTTCACGCGCATAAGGTACAGAGTGTTCATGGGCTTTCTCATATTCATAATACCGTTTCTTATCTACGGAAAAGAATACGAGAAAATGCCTGTAATATTCATTATACTGCTCGCAGCGAGCTACATCGCTGTAATGGTGTACTGCCGTCAGCTGCACAATGTCGGCAATGTCGTCATAGTCGGAAAGCGGGATATACTCACATCATCGGGAATATTCATCGTGGTCCTGACGATAATCGCTTCCATAATGCCGAAGCCGGTCGTCAAGGAAAACCGTGAGGCGATAGAAAATTTCATCGCCGCTGAACGCTTTACCGACCGACTCGTTGCTTCATTGAGCGGATTTAAAGGTACATCGACCGGAAGTCAGTTCAGAGGCGTCAACAGTGACGCTCTCCTCTACGTCGCTGATGCGGAGGAGGGACTAAGGTTCAAGACGAGGACTTTTTCGGAATACGACTATATTTCTGATTCGTGGAGCGCATACAGGCTCGATCAGGCACCTTCGCGCGAGGGCAAAACTATCCCGCTTAACATATGCGTCAACGGTCAGCTCACAGACAGTATACTCAAGGCGGCTTCTCTTGACAAGAGCTTTGCCAAGAAGTACGGTCTTGAGAAGTACGCCGGCAAGGAGTCAAAGAAGCCTGAGGTAAAGGAAGTCGGGCTGATATCTGTGTTCGATACCGGAAATATCGTTCCTGTTCCGCAGTTTGTGCAAAAGGTGACAGGCGCGTCGTATGAGGGAAAGCTCTCCTATGTTCCGACGGGCATAGTCATTGCTGAAAGCCCTATCAAGGTTCAGGACGGATTCAGGTTCGAGTACAGTGCTGATACCTTCTTTACCGATCCTCAGAATAAAGCTATCATTGATACGATCGGTAAAACTGATTACAGAAAAATGCTTTCTGAGGCACTTGGCATCATTGACGATGCGCGGAATAATGAGGCTGACTATTCGCAGGTCAGGAAGTACGATAAGCTGTACCTCCGGATCAAAAACGAAATGGCTGATTACGAAGATGCAGAGCACAGCGAGCTCGATTACGGCGAAAAAGTCAGGATCAAAGAGCTTGCAGACAGTATAACCAAGGGCTTGGAGAATGACTACGACAAGGCAAGAGCGTTGGAGATGTACTTCTTCAACAATGATTATATCTACGACCTCAGCTATGTTAAGTCAGAGGGTGAAAATGCCGAGAACTTCCTGTTTGTTACTCACCGAGGAGTCTGCTATGAATATGCTACTGCAATGGTCATGCTTGCAAGGGCTTCCGGTATCCCGGCAAGATTCTGCGAGGGCTATAATATGCAGAATAAGATCAAGACAGGCAAGTACGCCGGACAGTACGGCATTACGGCAAGAGACGCTCACGGCTACCCTGAACTCTATATCAAGGGATTTGGCTGGGTATCGTTTGAGCCTACCGTTACGTCCGGTGAGGTACAGGAAGAGGTTGAAAGAGGCGAGGCGACTCACAAGCTCTCTTCCGCAGGAATAGTGATATTCATTGCTGCCCTGCTTGCACTTTTAGGCTATATCTGCTCACCCTATATCAGCGACCGCGTATTCCTCCGCGTTAATCGCAAGCGCAGACCTTCTGCGGCGGCAATAGCGGTCATCAGAAGGCTGAGCCGCCTTTACGGTCTCGGCAGGACCTGCACGTCCGGCGAGGTCAGCAGCGCTGTTATGGAACGCTGCGGAGTGGATATCTCAGAGACTGCTGCACTCTTCGACGCAGCGGCTTACGGCGGCGCAGAATTAAACGAAGCTGCCCGTGACAAGGTACTTGCGGACTATTCCGCTGCCTACGCGGCACTTATAGAAAACAGAAGAAAACAGAAAAAACTATTCAAACGAAAGACATGAGGAGGTTAGTGATCATGCACTCAAAAACTAACAGAAGCATCATAAGTGTGATAATGGCTGCTATAATGCTGCTTAGCGCAGTGCTGTTATCTTATCCGCCTGTTATGAACGCTCAGGCTGTTGAGGACTACACCAAGTGGAAACAGGCTGATCCGCGCTGGTCATCGAACGATATGAGCGGCGATACCATGGGAGCTTCCGGCTGTCTGGTGACATCTATCGCCATGATGGCTATGCACTCGGGTTCTATTGATTCGGCTGCTGCCAAGAATATGGGCATAAGCGGTCCTGACAAATTCAACCCCGGCGTCCTCTGCGACGCTTACAGGAACCGTAACGGCTTTGTACATGGCTGTATAGCTTACTGGCGTATGATAGACGATATCGTTCCCGCTATCAGCTTTGTCAGGGATTCGCATCTCAGCAGCACTTCAAGAAGCGGTGTTGCAGCAGAGGTAAAGGCTATGCTCAACAGCGGTCTGCACGTTATCCTTAACGTGAACGGTCACCACTGGGTATACGTTTATGCTGCTTCTGACAACGATATTTATATGATGGATCCGGCTTCAAGATCAAAGACTGCTTCAGTATTTGATGAGTACGGAGTTTACGGAAAGAATGAATACTGGGCTCTCAAGGGAGCAAAGACACCTGCAAAGTCAGGCGGCATACTTGTTGATGCTCTGAAAAAGAAGGTAGCTCCCAAGCAGACCTCCAGCGCTACAACAACAAAGAAGATCACTACTACAACTAAGACCACCACCACTTCCAAGACAACGACAACAACTACTACCACCACAACGACTACTACAAAGGCAACTACTACAACTACAACAACGGCTACCGGTACAGCTATCGAGCCTGTTGAGTACAGCTACAACGGAGATACCGAGATGCCGGTATATGATTCTGTCAAGGAGGGCACGTCTGACTACTCCCTCAACGGCGGCGAGAGCTTTGTGATCTATGCTGTCTATAAAGACTACGGACGCATTGCGACATCTGACGGCAAGGGACTCGGCTGGGTGGACATCAGTGAGCTGACTCCTGTCAGCGAAACCGAGAACGCTGCGGATACACGTCTCAGAGGAGACATTGACGGAAACGGTACTGTTGATATGTACGACCTCGCTCTGCTGAACGAGTACCTGAAGAAAAAAGCGGAGCTCCCGGACGGGATTTCTATGCTGCGTTCAGACGAGCTCAAAGCCGCTGATATGAACGGCGACGGAGCTGTTGACAGCGCAGACGTTACGGAATATCTTAAATTGCTAATACCCAAGGAGTAAACTTAAATGGAATGGACTGAAGTTAATATCTACACAGCTACTGCCGCAATCGAGTTTCTCTGCTCACGGCTCATGGACATCGGAATAAAGGGCTTTGCCATACAGGATGCCGAGGATTTCAACGAATTCCTCGAGAACAAGAACGGTCAGTGGGACTACATCGACGATGACCTTATGGGACTTTCCCACTGTGAGACCTGCGTTACCGTATATCTGCCCTCAAATTCTCAGGGCGTGGATATGCTTGCGGCTATAAGAGCTATGCTTGCTGAGATGAAGGCAGCTGATACTGCCGGCGAGTACGGCAGGCTTGAAGCAGAGCTCACAAGTATCCGTGAGGAGGACTGGGCAAATAACTGGAAGCAGTATTTCAAGCCCCTCAAGGTCGGCGAAAAGCTGGTCATCAAGCCCTCATGGGAGGAATACTCCGGAGATGACGGCAGACTTATCCTCGAGATAGATCCTGCTTCGAGCTTCGGAACAGGTCAGCACCACACCACGCGGCTCTGTCTTGAACTCCTCGAAAAGAGTCTCAACAAGGGGGACAAGCTGCTCGATATGGGCTGCGGAAGCGGTATCCTCTCGATAGGCGCGATGCTCCTCGGAGCAGGCAGCGCTGTGGCTGTGGATATTGACGAGAATGCAGCGGCTACTGCTGCTGAGAATGCGGAGAAGAACCATATTGATCCCGCACTTTACAAAACCTATTACGGCAATGTTCTCACTGACGAAAAGCTCGCTGCTGAGATAAGGGATACATACGACATTATCACGGCGAATATAGTTGCTGATGTTCTCATAGCTATGAAGGACTTCTTTGTTCAGTGCCTGAAGAACAGCGGCATACTCATAGTTTCCGGTATCATCGAGGAGCGTATGGACGAGGTAGTCTCAGCGCTCGAAAGCGTCGGTTTCAGTTCTCCTGAGGCTAATGTCAAGGAAGGCTGGGCGGCAGTTAGACTTGTAAAATGATGAAAAAGCCGCCGTTTCTGCGGTATGCACAGGACGGCGGCAAATTTTTTTGCTGAATTTGTTGCAATTTACAAAAAACTGTGGTATAATGTATATACTGTTTGTTCCGGCTGTAAAACCGCCGGTCCGTTTTAAAAAATAATAAGGAGTTTGATATAAGTGGCATTTTTTAAGAAGAAAAATCAGCCTGCCGAGCAGGAAGAAATCAATACAGGAGAAGGCCTCAAGCAGCTCGTGCTTGATAAGCTCAACGAAAAACTCAAGGGTACTCTTTACGATGACTGTATCATCATGCCCAAGGGCTATACTATCGACGTTCAGATCGGCAGAACAGATGAGAGGGACGACCTCAAGTTTGCTCAGGTCATCTTTGTCGTTAAGAACGACGACTTCGATGAGCCCCTCATTGATCCCGTTGACGCTCAGGGAAGATCTGACGAGGAGACAGCTCAGATGGCTGCGGATATTTTCTTCGCAGGTGTATGGCACCCCATTGATCAGTCCATAAATAAGAAGCACCCCATTCACTTCTCCGTTGACTTCCTCAGACAGCACTATGATTTTGATATGTACTGCCAGTCAGTAGTCCGCATAGGCGTCAAGGACAAGGAGCCTGTTATGTTAATGGCTTTTATCAAGGACGAGATCGCAAAGTACCTCGGCTCCAAGAAGTATTACTGGATCAGAGTCTACCTCGCACGTTTCAACGACAAGCAGATCATCGAGGTGCGCGTAAACGGTTCCGTATGCTCAGAGCTCAACAAGTTCTTCCAGGAGTACGTTAATTCATGGGATAAGGGCGAGGGCTTCATCTGTGAAAAGCAGTACGCTATCTTCGTTCAGCGTGAAGACGATCAGTGTCCATATAAGAAGGAGACCGTTATCGAGGCAGCCAAGGAGGCTATCTCAAGAATGGTCAAGATCGAGAGCCGTGAGGATTATGAGGCTATGTCAGCCAAGGTCGAGGAGATCACAGGCGACAAGGGACTTGCTGCTGAGATAAGGATATTCATTCCTGAGATATTTGCAAAGCTCACCCTCGGTTTCAGAGAGGGCGACAGTCTCTTCCTTATGGAGGGCGAGGGCGATGACACAACTCAGATCGAGTTCAAGAAGTCTCAGCTACGTTCGTATTTCTACCTCCAGCAGGCAGTTCTCGAATACTTCAATACAAAGCCCTCACAGGAAGACGTTACAAAGATAGTTACAAACAGCGTTGCTTTCCGCGAGCTCCGCAAAGCCATAGATCAGGCTAAGGAGAACGGTCAGGAGATCAAGCCCGGCGACCTCTTTGTTCCCGGTACTTCCTATAAGATAAACGTTCCTGATTACAAGGTATGGTAAAATGATAAAAGCCTGAGCGCTATGCTCAGGCTTTTCGTATTCAGTCGCCCAGTTTGGTGATCTCTCCCGTGCCTTTGATCTGGTCAAAGTAAAACTCGATGCCGAACAGGTCGCGGAAGTCTTTTTCGGTGAAGGTTATCCCGATAGTATCTCCGCTCCATGAAATAGCTTCGCCGTCAAGTTCATACGGCTCACCATTGTATGTGACATCTACATATGTATTGGTAAGATATTTGAAATGTTCTCTGTCTGCTGCTGTAACAGGGCGCATATGGAATTTCAGTTCATTGCCATTCTTCCTGAAATAAGCGTTGTCCTGAGATGCAGTTATCTCCCAGCCGGCATCTTTGAAAAGATTGTATCTGTTTTCAACTACTATTTCCTTAGCCATTGGCGTGATACCGGTAACGCAGGCATAGCCGCGGCTTTTTCCGGGACGGTAGTTGTCATCGCAGTCTTCGTAACGCATACCTCCTATGATATTTTTGCCGTTGTATGTAATGTTCTTTATCTCTCTTATCGGATCGTATGAAAGCTGCTCATTTGTGAGCTTTGAAAGCTCCTCGGTATCATTATTGTCCCGCAGCAGATGAACATATTCCTTTTTGATCTCATTTGCAAGATGTTCCGGTTTGCCCGTTAATTGGGACATTCCTGGGATAGTTAAATTAGCGTGAAATTTAGAGGAATACTTGAAACCCACTGGCAAAAAACTTATAGATGCTTTTGTGCAGTATAGATTTGGTGAAGAGTCGCTTTTGACTAAGCGCTTTAGTTCATTGACCTTGTTTATAGTGAAAGCCGCGGTCTCATCAATATCATCAAAGCTGTTGAAGTACATAGTACGAGTGCTGGCATCAAAGTTGTGACCGTTTTCGGAAAAGCTCTCAAAAAGCTCCGGGTGAGCGTTATAGTATTTAAGCTGATAGTTTTCCGACTGTGTGTAATATCTGCCGCCCCAGTCTCCGCTGTGCTTTTGTATATGTACATCAAACCTGACTCCGTCATCGTCCTCAAATACTATAAAGCCTGAACCGTCTTTTTCCAGATCCTCGGAAACACAGGAAAAAGATTGACCGTATCTTTTTTTGAGGTCATTTTTGATTTGATATTTGTTCATCGGACTGTTGTATGATCCGCAGGAAGTCAATGCCGTGAATGTGACTAAACACAGCACTGTCAGCAGATACGAAACAGTTTTCCTCATAGCTATCCCTCCTCATTTTTTATATTATATCACACAGAGGACTGTTACGCAACAGAATATTCGCTTTTTTACGAAAAATTGCAAAAAACGCTTGACAAACGCAGGCTGTTGTGATAAAATATTATTGCCGCTTGTAAACGGGCATTCAAGCTGTACCTATGTACACCCCGTCACAGCGAGTTTATTGAAAAGGCAGGTGCCACAATATAATGTACGCAGTTATCGAAACCGGCGGAAAGCAGTATCAGGTAAACGAGGGAGACATCATCTTCATCGAGAAGCTCGCAGCTGAGGCTGAGGAGACAGTTACTTTTGACAAGGTAGTTGCTCTCGGAGCAGACGATGGTATCAAGATCGGTACACCTTACGTTGACGGTGCAGCAGTTTCTGCTAAGGTCATCAAGAACGGCAAGGCTAAGAAGATTACTGTTTTCACTTACAAGCCTAAGAAGGGCGAGAAGAAGAAGCAGGGTCACAGACAGCCTTACACTCAGGTAAAGATCGAATCTATCAAGGCATGATCCGTGCAAGATTCTATGGATCAAATGGAGTTCTCTCAGGCTTTGAACTGAGCGGTCACGCCGGTCTTGCTGAAAGCGGCAGCGACGTCGCTTGTGCAGCCGTTTCGTCAGCTGTTCAGCTAACAGTAAATCTGCTCGATGAGTTCGGCTTCTCACCAGAGGTCGAAGTCGGCGACAACATCATCAGATGCAAGGTAAAAGCAGGGGACAAGTCCTCACGCTTCCTCGATCGCCTGAAAGAGCATTTTGAAGCTGTGCTTGAAGAGTATCCCGACACAATCAATATCACTATTTCGGAGGTGTAAGTATGTTTAAGATCAGTATGCAGTTCTTCGCTCATAAAAAGGGTGTTGGTTCTACAAAGAACGGACGTGACTCTGAGGCTAAGAGACTCGGCGTCAAGAGAGCAGACGGTCAGTTCGTAAAGGCTGGCAATATCCTCGTTCGTCAGAGAGGTACACACATTCATCCCGGTGAGGGCGTAGGTATCGGTTCAGACGATACTTTATTCGCAACTGTTAGCGGTAAGGTAAAGTTCGAGCGCTACGGCCGTGACCGCAAGAAGGTCTCAGTTTACGAGATCGAGCAGTAAGCACGCATTAATGACAATAAATCCCGAGCTCACGCTTGGGATTTTTCTTTAAGAAGTATCGGCAGGAGGTCGGAAAATGTTCGTTGATCAGGCGAGAATTAAAATTAAAGCCGGTGACGGCGGTGACGGAGCAGTTTCGTTCCACCGCGAGAAATATGTGGCTGCCGGCGGTCCGGACGGCGGAGACGGCGGCAGAGGCGGAGATGTTGTTTTTCAGGTCGATGACAATTTCTCGACTCTCATTGATTTCAGATATAAGCGGAAGTATGTGGCTGAAAGAGGTCAGAACGGCGCCGGTAGGAACTGTACCGGAAAGAGCGCTCCTCCGCTGATAGTCAAGGTGCCGAGGGGAACTATCGTCCGCGATGCTGTAACAGGCAGGATAATGGCGGATATGTCCACTGATGAGCCCAAGGTCATCGCAAGAGGCGGTCAGGGCGGCAAGGGCAATGTCCATTTCGCTACCTCGACAAGACAGATACCGCGTTTTGCAAAGCCGGGATTTCCGGGAGAAGCCTTTGAGGTAACTCTCGAGCTCAAGCTCCTTGCGGACGTCGGACTCGTGGGCTACCCGAATGTCGGAAAATCCACGCTCATCTCAGTTGTGAGCGCAGCTAAGCCCAAGATAGCAAACTACCACTTCACAACTCTCACTCCCGTTCTCGGCGTTGTAAGAGTCGATGAGGAAAAATCCTTCGTTATGGCGGATATTCCCGGACTTATCGAGGGCGCAGGCGAAGGCGTTGGACTCGGTCACGAGTTCCTCAGACACGTTGAGCGCTGCCGTCTGATCGTTCACGTTGTGGACGTTTCGGGCGTTGAGGGACGCGATCCCAAGGAGGATTTCGAGGTCATAAACCGCGAGCTCGCTACCTTCAATGAGGAGCTTGCACAGCGTCCTCAGATCGTAGCGGCAAACAAATGCGATATGGCTACCGAGGAGCAGATAGAGTCCTTCCGCAGCTATATCGAGGCAAAGGGACTTCCGTTCTTCTGCATCTCAGCTGCTACCACACAGGGAACCTCCGACCTTATATGGAAGGTCTCCGAGGTGCTCGACACGCTTCCGCCTATCAAGGAGTATGAGCCGGAGCCGATCCCGCAGGAGGAGCTCGACGATATGCTCGGAGTCGGAAAGAAGTTCGAGATCACTGTCGAGGACGGAGTTTACTATGTGGAAGCTCCGTGGATACAGCCTATTATGCGTACCGTCGATCCGGACGACTATTCGTCGCTCCAGTATTTCCAGAGAGTGCTCATAAACTGCGGCATTATCGCAAAGCTCGAGGAAATGGGAGTTCAGGAGGGCGATACCGTAAGCCTCGAGGGCTTCGAGTTCGACTTTGTATATTGATATGGACAGAGAGTATTTATCAGAGCGCGAGGCAAACAATTACAGTCCGCTGAGTCTTGCTTTCCTCGGCGACAGCGTATACGATACGCTTGTGAGGGAGCACCTTCTCAGGCAGGCTAATATGCCGGTCGCAAAGCTGCACTCTGCAAAGGTCAAGCTGGTCTGTGCGGAATTCCAGTCCGACGCCTACGACAAGTTGGCGGAGGTACTTACCGAACGCGAGATCGCCGTTCTGAAAAGGGGCAGGAACGCTACCGGAAACACCGTTCCCAAACACGCGGAAGCAGCTCAGTATCGCCGTGCAACAGCGGTCGAGAGCCTGTTCGGATACCTGTTTCTCACAGGCAGAAATGAGCGCATAAGGGAGCTATTCGGCATTATGGTGCCGGAGGAGAAAAACAATGGCTAAGGTCGTCATGACCTGCGGAAAGCTGTGCAGCGGCAAGTCCACTTATGCGCGAAGGCTCGCAAAGGAGCTTGATGCGGTCATACTTTCGGTGGACGAGATAACGCTCGCGGTTTTCAGGAATGAAGCAGGCGATATGCTGGACGAATATGTCCGCCGCATTCAGGAATACCTCTACGGAAAGTCACTGGAAATAGCTGCGGCAGGCACAGATGTTGTACTCGACTGGGGCTTCTGGACAAGCTCCGAGAGAGAATATGCAAGAAGTTTTTACAGGCAGCACGGAGTCGAATGCGAGCTGCACTACCTCGATATTACTGACGAACTCTGGAAACAGCGCATTGCTGAGAGAAATGAGTCAGTGAGAGCCGGAGATGTCAGCGCTTATTACGTTGACAAGGGGCTCGAGGAGAAGTTCGCAGGGATATTTCAGCCGCCTGATGAAAGTGAAATAGATAAACGAATTTTAATCAGATAGGAGTGTTCAAACAATGTCAGGTCATTCAAAATGGAATAATATCAAGCGTAAGAAGGAAGCTACCGACGCTGTAAAGGGCAAGATCTTCACAAAGATCGGACGTGAGATCACCGTTGTTGTACGCGAGGGCGGTCCTGATCCGAACAACAACAGCAAGCTCCGTGACCTTATCGCTAAGGCGAAGGCAAACAATGTCCCCAACGACAACATCGAGCGAGTTATCAAGAAGGCTGCCGGCGGTGAGGACAAGAACAACTACGAGAATATCACATATGAGGGATACGGTCCTAACGGTGTTGCAGTTATCGTAGAGTGCCTTACAGACAACAGAAACAGAACTGCCGGTGAAGTACGTCACTACTTTGATAAGTTCGGCGGCAACCTCGGAACTATCGGCTGTGTATCCTTTATGTTCAGCCAGAAGGGTATCGTTGTTCTTGAGAACACAGGTCTCGATGAGGACGCTGTAATGGACGATGTATTCGAGTTCGGCGGCGATGATTTCGACATCAACGAAGAGACAGTCGAGATCGAGTGTGCTCCGGAGAACGTTCACGCTCTCCGCGAGGGACTCACAGGCAAGGGCTACAAGGTACTCTCAGCTGAGACCGAGATGATCCCTGCTAACTACACTACCCTCACTGACGAGGAGCACATCAAGAAGATGAACCTCCTCCTCGAGCACCTTGAGGATAACGACGACGTTCAGAACGTTTACCATAACTGGGAAATGCCTGAAGAAGAATAATAGCTGCGCGGAGAATGTGTGAACGTTCTCCGCTGTTTTATGGAGAGATTTATGGCAGTTGAGATAAAAAAGGTGAAGTACCTTCCCGAGCTGAGGAAGGTCGCGGAGCTCGCAGACGTGATATGGCACGAATGCTTTCCGGGGATAATAACGACAGCTCAGATAGACTACATGGTGGAGAAATTTCAGTCGCTCGAGGCTATGTGCAGGCAGGTCGAGGAACAGGGCTACACTTATCTTGCGGTGTACACAGATGATGACCTGTGCGGATATATCGGCATAAAGCCTGAAAACGACGAGCGGCTCTTCCTCAGCAAGCTCTACCTGAGAAGCGACAAGCGCGGCAATGGCATCGCTTCTATGATGCTGGACAGAGTCGTCGGGGAAGCGGAAGCTCTCAGCAAGACTTCAGTTTACCTTACCGTCAACAAGCACAACGACCGTGCGGTAGGAGTTTACAGGCACAGGGGCTTTGAAGTGACTGAGAGCATCGTCACAGACATCGGAAACGGCTTTGTTATGGACGACTTTGTTATGAGTCTAAAACTCGAATAACTTGACCGCAGCTAATATATAATATATAATATAAAGCTGAGGTGAATTGTATGGGAATAACAGAACTGCTGCTGCTCTCCGTAGGTCTGGCTATGGACGCATTTTCGGTATCGGTCTGTAAGGGGCTGAGTATGAAGCGGCTGAATGTCAAAGGCGCTTTCGTTACGGCACTGTTTTTCGGAGTCTTTCAGGCGGGAATGCCGCTTATAGGATACTTCCTCGGAAGCCGTTTTGCTGAGTATATAACCTCCGTGAGCCATTGGGTAGCGTTCCTGCTGCTCGGCATAATCGGCGGAAAAATGATATATGAAGCCATTACTGAAAAGGAAGAGGAGTCGGAGGGCGAGTACCGGCTTAAAATATGGGAGCTTTTCGTGCTGGCGATAGCTACGAGCATAGACGCGCTGGCGGTCGGTATCGTATTTGCAGCGGAGGAAGTGAACCTGCCGTTTTCGGTAACATCTATCGGCGTTGTTACCTTTGTGCTCTCACTTGCCGGAGTCGGTATCGGACACCGTTTCGGCAGCAAATACGAGCAGAAGGCGGAGATAGCCGGCGGTATTATCCTGATACTTATAGGTACCAAGCTGCTGCTCGAAGGTCTCGGCATTATCTGATAATATAAAAAATCGCGTACATTTCTGTACGCGATTTTTGTTATGGGTTATTGTCTGAAATCCTCGATGAGTCCGAGCTTGAACTTCTGAATGAGAAGTGCGTCGGCATTGGTAAGACCTTTCTTACCGTCAACGTCAGCGTTTACCTTGCCCATTTCTGAAATGCTGTAATCAGACTTGCCTTGTTCGTATTTGTCAGGGTTGGTTGCGACCTGCATAACAAGAACTGCATCAGCGATGTTTACCTGACCGTCGCAGTTAGCATCGCCGGCATTGTAGTACCACGGCTGAATGAAAACGTCAACGTACTGATAGAGTTGGCTCTGAGTAAATCTGATCGGGAGCTTTGATCTTTTGCTTGTAGTTTCTCCCTTTGAGTTGCAGAGTACCGTGTATGAAGCAGTCTTGTCAAGACCGTAAGCATCATAGATGTAATTGTCTGTCAGTTCGATATTGTCCACTGTCGTACCGGGGGTGCCGTCATTGTTCATCTTTATGAGCGTTACCGAAACGCTCTTCATCGGGTAGTGGGTAAGCTCATCGAAAAATCTTATCCTGAGATCGGGACGCTTTGTGAGGTAGACCTTTACGCCGATGACTGTGCTGTCGGTGTTCTGCTCTATCTTGACATCGCTGTCATTGACCTCATAAGGAGACTGATAGTCAGTTCTGAAATCTGAAAGATAGAACTTTGAAGCGCCCAGAGCCTCCTCGTAGCTGATGATACCGGGCTGTCCCTTGGTAGGTGTACAGCTTACTACCGGACCGGTATACATTGCATCTTCGCCCTCGCCGTATTTCTGATTGAATACACAGCTGATCTCCTGATCGTAAACAGGTTCACCGGACTCCTTGTCGAATGCTTCTACTGAGTAGTAATGAACAACAGGGATCGTTGTTGAGACATCTTCATAGAAGGTCGAGGAGCTGTCGGTAACACAGGTCGCCTCTGTTGTAGTAGTTGAGTCGTAAGTAGTTGAAGATGTGGTGGTAGTTGTTGTTGCAGCTTCGGTAGTTGTTATGACCTCACCGTTGTCCTTTTCCCATACGCCTTCAAATAAATAGCCGAGACCGGGCATTACGCCCTTTATCTGGTAGTCGTCGCCGGGCTTGTAGATCTCTCCGTCAAACTTCCAGCCGCTGAACTTGTAGCCGGGCTTTGTAGTGCCGGGTTCGGGCAGAACGACAGAAGTATCAGTTTCGCCCTTGAGCTTGATGATATCTCCGCCAGCACCGGGATTGAATACCATGGTGTATTTGATCGGAGTCCATACAGCTGTCATTGTAACGTCCTCGCCGGGAACGGTATAGGTCTGTTCAGGAAGATATACCTTGTTGTCCACACTGCACAGCCAGCCTGTGAGCTTAAAGCCGCTGCGTGAGAAGCGGTCGTTCTTCTGGAGCTCTATGCTGCCGCCTTCGAGCTTTTCGAAGTCAGCCTTGACAGCGCCATTCACACGGTCAACGTCGCCGACAACGTAATTGATTATAACGTACTTTTTCCATATAGGTGTGAATTCAACGTCGTGACCGGGCATTACGAGATATTCGCCGTGGGTGAATTCAGTCCCGTCGGGGAGGATCCAGCCCTTCTGATAGTAGCCCTCACGCTCACAGGACTTTGTTGATACCTTGACTATTTTTCCTTCGGGAGCATAGAACACGGAAGGCTTTTCGCCCTTTCCGAGGAGCTTGCCGTCGATCTCAACGGTATAGTTGATCTTGTAGGTGTCATCGTAATCGTCCTTGAACCATACCGGTTTGTATACTGCGTCGGTCTCCGGAAGCTGGAATACAGCGTCGGGCAGGAAGCCCTTAACTCCGTCGCAGGACCAGCCTTCAAATGAGTAGCCGGGTTTTTCAAGAGTCTGAGTCGGCATTCTGTAAGATGAGCCGGGCTTGTCGGTTATACTGTCAATACCATCGGGGATCTTTCCCTCGTCGTCGGGGGTTAGTGCAATACCCTCCTCGGAGATGTCAAAAGTGACGGTGACTGTGTCAGGCTTTGCGGACTCTTCCTCTGCGTTTGCCGGGATAGCTGTGAACGAGCACAGAGCGACAGCGGCGGTAAGCAGGGTAGATACAGCCCTTTTTGTAAATAGTTTCATTTTCCCTCCCATCGGTGCATGAGCACCTGTCTTTGTTCCGCTTCAGCGGAAGCAGTTTTTAGTCTGATCGTAAGCATATCCGATCGCAGAGAGCTTGCTTTCGATAGTCTGTCTGGATACACAGAGGCTCTTGCAGAGTTCATCGAGATCGGAATAATCATCTCTGAGCTTGGTATTTATGTAGCTCAGAAGAATAGCGGGATCGTTTGGAATTTCCATAATAACCTCCGTGAAAAAATGATGCAGCTTTCCAAATGTGCCGTAGTCTGGAAAGCAGCGGCAGATATGCTGTATATCCTGCGGTGCAGCGCAGGAAGTTTATAAACTAAATATACAATAATTATATATATTTGTCAATGAAATCTGAGCAATACAGAATGTGAATTTTTTGTAAATAAGTATTGTGAGTTGAAAATAAGTCCCTGTACGGTGTACAGGGACTGCTTTGGTCAATAATTATCTTTTCCAATGAATTCACCGGAAGTGCCTCCGAGACTTTTGAGCTGTTCCGCAGAGAGCTGCGGGAGGTCGTCCATGTGATCCTGAGCTGTCTTTTTGAGACGTTCGCGCTGTTCTATGAAAGGGTTGTGTTTATCCCAATTACGTTTCTTGTTGTCATATTCAACCATGCGTTCGTTGAAATGAGGAAAGCCATCTTGTTCTTCGAGCCAATGATACTTATGGTTAGTTACAAGACCTATGATTGAGAAGAAAATTCCGGCTGTCGAATATAACATAAATACTACAAAAGCAATAGGAACGCGCTGTAAAAATCCCCAGTCCTTTTTTACAAAGAAGACGATGATGTTAGTTGTAAAAAGAAAAATATTGAGTAAAGCTGAAAGATCGTGCTGACTGATTGTTAATCTTAGTCCGAAATACAGGGAAATAGGTACTACTATCAACGCATCTACAAAAAGTGCGATGTAATTTGGTGAAATGATATTATCGGTGTTTTCAGTTGCTTTCAGAATATAAATATCCGGGCTTATGCTCAAGAGATTGAGGAAACCATAGATAAAGATAAAAGCACTTGAAATGATAACGTAGTAGAATATTATGCTGTAACGTTTGCGGCATTTTTTCAGTAAACTAAGATTGATAGCATAGCTGCTGTCATATGACATAGCGGGAACTCCTTTCTGTGTCGTGTAAAATGTAATAACATTATACTATACATAACCTGATTTGTCAATGCTGAAAGGGAAAGATTGTGGACTTTTTTACATATTGTTGCGTTTGAGAAACATAAGCGGACGTTTGTTAACCGCGGTTAGCCCATTATTGTTAGTGTGCAAAAAGTGAGTATGTGAAAACTGTGCAAAATCGACAAAAATGGTATAGCGATTTAGGTCAAATAAGATATGGAATTTTTCTTTTATATATGGTATAATACATTATGATATGTGAGATGTAATATACTCACGTCGTCTTGTGTCTTGTCATAAGGCTCATTGTTACATTTTTCACAGCTAAATACAAGGAGGTTCATTTAATGAATTCAGCTAAATCAACTGTTCCCTTCAAGGGTACTCCTGAACAGGAGGCGCAGCTTCTCAAGGTCATCGAAGAGAAGAAGAATGATAAGGGTGCTCTTATGCCGATTCTCCAGAAGGCTCAGGAGATCTACGGCTACCTTCCCATCGAGGTACAGACTATCATTTCAGACAAAACAGGTATCCCGCTGGAGAAGATCTACGGCGTCGTTACTTTCTACGCCCAGTTCTCGCTCTATCCGAAGGGTGAATATACTATCTCTGTCTGTCTCGGAACTGCTTGCTACGTTAAAGGCTCCGGTGATATTTACAACAAGCTCCAGGAGAAGCTCGGTATCGGCGGCGGCGAATGCACACCCGACGGTAAGTTCTCACTCGATGCTTGCCGCTGTATAGGTGCCTGCGGTCTCGCTCCCGTTCTCACAGTAAACGAGGACGTTTACGGACGTCTTACTGTTGACGATGTAGAGACTATCCTTGCAAAATACGCTTGATCAAACATAATATCACTTAGGAGGTTAATTTATGAAAACTCTTGAAGAACTCAAGGTTATCAGAGACAGCATGGCTGGTGAGGTAGCTCTCAGAACACACGGCAATGCTTCTTCAAAATATGAAAGACACGTTCTCGTGTGCGGCGGTACAGGCTGTACTTCTTCCGGTTCTCCCAAGATCATTGAGGAACTCGAGAAGGAATTCGCTGAAAAGGGACTCAAGGACAAGGTTCAGATCGTAAAGACAGGTTGTTTCGGTCTCTGCGAGAGAGGTCCTATCATGATCGTTTATCCCGAGGGCTCATTCTACTCACGCGTTAAGGTAGAGGAGATCCCGCGTATCGTTGACGAGCATCTTATCGGCGGCAACCCTGTTAAGGAGTTCCTCTATGAGGAGACTGTTGCAGGCGACGAGATCAAGTCACTCGACGATACTTCATTCTATAAAAAGCAGCACCGTGTTGCTCTCAGAAACTGCGGTGTTATCAATCCTGAGAATATCAACGAGTACATAGGCAGACAGGGCTACGAGGCTCTCGGAAAGGTCCTCACAACTATGACTCCTGAGGACGTTATCCAGACTATCCTCGATTCCGGTCTCCGCGGAAGAGGCGGCGGCGGATTCCCCACAGGTATGAAGTGGAAGCTCGCAAGAAACATCGTTCCCGATGCAGATATGAAGTATGTATGCTGCAATGCTGACGAGGGTGACCCGGGCGCATTCATGGACCGTTCCGTTCTCGAGGGCGATCCCCACGTTGTACTTGAGGCTATGACTATCGCTGGTTACGCTATCGGCGCTAAGCAGGGTTACATCTACGTTCGTGCAGAGTACCCGATCGCTGTTGAGCGTCTTAATATCGCTATCAAGCAGGCTCGTGAGGCTGGTATGCTCGGTAAGGACATATTCGGCACAGGCTTCGATTTCGATATCGACCTCCGTCTCGGCGCAGGCGCTTTCGTTTGCGGTGAGGAAACTGCTCTTATGACATCTATCGAGGGCAACCGCGGTGAGCCCCGTCCGAGACCTCCTTTCCCTGCTGAAAAGGGTCTCTTCCAGAAGCCTACTATCCTCAACAATGTTGAGACATATGCAAACATCCCCCAGATCATCCTCAACGGTGCTGACTGGTTCGCATCTATGGGTACCGAGAAGTCAAAGGGTACCAAGGTATTCGCTCTCGGCGGCAAGATCAAGAACACCGGTCTCGTTGAGATCCCGATGGGTACAACACTCCGCGAAGTTATCGAAGAGATCGGCGGCGGTATCCCCAACGGCAAGAAGTTCAAGGCTGCTCAGACAGGCGGTCCTTCCGGCGGATGTATCCCTGCAGAGCACTTCGATATCCCGATCGACTACGATAACCTCATCAGCATCGGCTCTATGATGGGTTCGGGCGGACTTATCGTTATGGACGAGGACAACTGTATGGTTGATATCGCCAAGTTCTTCCTCGAGTTCACTGTTGACGAGTCATGCGGTAAATGTACTCCCTGCCGTATCGGTACAAAGAGAATGTGGGAGATACTCGACCGCATCACCAAGGGCAAGGGCACTGTTGAAGACCTCGACAAGCTCGAAGAGCTCGCTTACCACGTCAAGGGCAA
>ONMB01000022.1 GCA_900318825.1 uncultured Ruminococcus sp. | reverse complement strand
TCCTCGAGTCTGGTGAGGCGCTTCTCGACTATCTCGAGCTCACGTTTTTTCTCCTCCTCAGACATATCCGAGCGCTGAATCATATTGATATACCCCATAGCAGATGTGAGCGGCGTACGAAGGTCATGAGAGATATTGGTTATCATCTGTTCAAGGTCGTGGTTTTTCTGCTTGTATTCGGCTCTTATATGCCTGATCTCCTTGAGCATGACGTTTATCTCGTTTATCAGTCCGGTCGCGAGTCCCCTCTCGGAACGGACGAGAATATTCGTGTCCTTGTTGCCGATATATCTCATCTGCTTGATAATACTGCCCATTTCCCTGTTCTGGGCAATTATGAGGAACAAAAGTAGAATGATTATCACTATCAATATAACTATTGCAGCTACCATACCTTGTTCCTCCTTCTTCCCTATCTTGACAGATGAGTTATCTGATCTCTGCTTTCTTGAACGAAGTGTAGCCGGCTATATTGAACGCCAGTATCAACGCTCCGCAGATGAGGCAGCATTTTACGATATATGATGATGAAGGATCATGTGCCATAAAGTAGAACATTGACGAGAGCTCGTAATCTTCAAACGGAATATCCCATTTTATAAGATTTTTTGCTATCATCATAAAAAGCTGAAATACCATTACAAGAGGTATGGTCACGCCGTTTATGACCGCGGTTTTTCTGAATATAAACGAAAGACCGACAAGTATGCTGACAAGCGTCAGCGCTACCGGAAGCTGAAGCACAAATATCTTCATCAGTTCGGCAAAGCTCAGGATATTGGCGCTGCTGTTGAACAGTCTCATTCCAAGGTGTACCATCAGGGTACTGAACAAGAGGACCGACAGACAAAGAGCTGCCGCCAAACCTGCTTTAGCCATATAGTATTTTCTTCTGCTTATCGCGGAAGAAAGTGTATTCTTAACGCTGCCGTTTGAAAAATCCGATGTTATCGTAATGACAGCTATAACAATAAACATATAGTAGTAATTCATATTCTGAGAGAGGTAATCTCTTTCCAGCCAGTAAACCGGGCTGTGCATCAGAAAGTCGCGTGATTGCTTTATAGTGAAATGTGAATACTCATCATACGAGATTTCCTTTATTGCCTCGCTGACGTCAGACTGCTGTAGCCCGATAGAGAATACGACACCAGGCTCCATAGCTGCCAGTGTAAAGCATATCAACAGCAATACAACACCAAGTATGATGTAAAAGCCCTTGCTGCGAAGAATTCTGTATATATCAGCTCTGCATATGTTTATCATTTTGAGACCTCCCCGACAAGCTGTTTGAAATAATCCTCGAGCGATACGCCGGACTCGAATATCTCCGAAACGTTCAGACCGCCGCTTACAAGCATACGGTTGACGTCAACAGAACTGACATTCGGCGAATAGATGCGTATCTCCCTGTCGTCTATAACTTTGTAGTCATTGATACCGAGTTTGTCCTCGATCATCATAGCTCCCCGCTTCGTATCATCGGAACGCACCACTATACAGCGGCTGCATTCGAGGTCAAGTTCGTCCTTTGAGACTTCCTTGAGCACTCTTCCGTTTTCGATGAACAGAAAGCGGTTTGCGACGGCATAGAGCTCCGAGAGAATGTGGCTTGATATTATCAGCGTGATACCGCGCTCTTCGTTGAGCTTGCGGAAAGTCTCTCTGAGTTCGCTTATACCGATCGGATCGAGACCGTTTATCGGCTCGTCAAGGATTATTAGGTCGGGGTTATCGAGCATTGCAAACGCAATGCCGAGCCTCTGTTTCATACCGAGAGAGAATTTGCGGAATTTACGTTCCTTGACGTCAGTGAGCTTAACGAGCTCAAGAGCGTCGTCTATCTGCCTGAGGTCTGTGATGCCCTTCTGATAGGCATAGTATCTCAGGTTCTGGTAGGCGGTAAGGTTCGGAAAAAACGCCGGATTTTC
Organism: uncultured Ruminococcus sp.; assembly: GCA_900318825.1. Taxonomy (GTDB): domain Bacteria; phylum Bacillota; class Clostridia; order Oscillospirales; family Ruminococcaceae; genus Ruminococcus. The sequence goes on along the minus strand of ONMB01000022.1, from coordinate 25,436 downwards.
GATGAGGCAGCCAATTCGCTTCTTCTCATTTTCGTATTCCCTGCTGTTTTTGCCGAAAATCTCGAAATCCCCTTCGGTTTTCTGAGTAAGACCGGTGACGGTCTTCATCAGTGTGGTCTTACCTGCTCCGTTTCGTCCGATGAGACCGTAGATGTCTTTTCGGTATACGGTCATATCGGCACTGTTCAGAGCGGTAAAATTCTTGAACTTTTTAGTAAGACCTTTGGTCTGAAGCACGATTTCTCGCATAATGCATCCTCCTGTAAACATTTTATTTACCTGATGATATCATTATAGCGTAAAAACCTGAATAAACACTTATAAAAAATCTTAAAAATTCCTTAAAGTTTACTTTTTCAGACGGTAGCCTATACCCCAGACAGTCTCAATGTAGTCCTCTCCGGGGGAACACTCCTTCAGTTTTTTCCTCAGCTTGCTGATATGAACATTCAGCGTATTATCGTCTGCGGAATTCTCGTAGTCCCACACCGTGTCGTAGATAAGACTCTTTGTGCAGGTACGTACGGGATTGGCGGCAAGCAGCTCAAGGAGCATGAACTCTCGCTTTGAAAGGTCGAGCGGCATATCGTTGCAGGTAGCTGTGAAGTCGTTCTTGTTGAGCACCAGTTCCCTGTATTTTATGATATTCGATACGACTAAATCAGTATTCATTCTGAGCCTTGCCGCGATACGCGCAAGCAGCTCGTCATTATCGAATGGCTTTGTAACGTAATCATCGACTCCAAGTGAGAAAAGATCAACTTTTTTGCCGACATCGTGAATTGCGCTCGTTACTATGATAGGTACATTGTGCTTTGATTTAAGTTCAGCTACTATCTCGTCTCCGCTTTTACCGGGGAGCATAAGGTCAAGGAGTATAAGGTCTATATTGCTGCTGTGAGCAAGCAGGCCCTCCGTACCCGAATAAGCGCTGACAGTCTGATAGCCGTTGTGTTTGAGGAGCAGACTGAGCATATTGTTTATCTCAGTATCGTCCTCGATGATAAGTATAGTTTTGGTCATTTTATCACCACTGATCCTATATTGAATAGCAATATCTACACTTATTATAATATAGCATCAGCCCCGTGTCAAGTAAAAGCCGAACATATTTTACATTTTTCAACATAAAAAGCTGCCGGCAAAGTAAGTCCTCTGCCGACAGCTGTCATAATTATTTACTGCATATGAGACGCTTAAGAAGCATCAGGTCGAACACATTCAGCTTTCCGCTGCCGTCAAGATCAGCTGCTGCTTTTCCCTCTGAACTCAGAGGCTTTCTGCCGAGCAGATAATTCTGGAGAGCAACGGCGTCCGCGATATTCACGGAACCGTCAAGGTTCACATCACCGACCGGTGCAGCCTCTGCAAGATCATCGAAATCGAGCCAGAGCTGTACATACCTGCTGTCAGGTCCGTAAGCCGGCGAGGAAGTGTTCTGTGAAGCAAGCTCGCTCTCAGTTAGAGCCTTGCTGTATACCCTGAATTCGTAGAAGTCAGCCTGTGAGCTTCTGCCGGTCTCGGGACAAGCGCCAAGCGTCAGGTCATAGCCTGAAACAGTAACACCGCCGGTAGTTCCGGTAGACTTCTCTGCAAGCATTTTTCCGTCGCAGTAAACTCTTATCATATTGTTCTCTGCGTCGTAGATGCCTGCCATCTGATGTTTCTTTCCTATCCAGCCGGAAGAAGCGTCCGTACCGCGCTCGCAGGAGACAGTTCTCCACATGCCGCCTGCGTGGATAAAGAAGTAGAGCATATTGTTCTCAGTTCTGAGACCGAAAGCGTGGTCGCCCTTGCTTGCGATCATATTGAACTGGGGGTTGCCTGTGGGAATGAAGTTTGCCTCAACTGTGAAGGAGTTGTTGCCTGAGAGGCAGCCGTTGAGGTCGTTTGCCGGAGGAATGGTCACTGAGCCGCTTACAGCGTTTCCTGAGGAAGTCTGCTTGAGCGAGCTGCCGTTTCCTACCGGTACAACGAGCTTGTTGTGGCTCTTGTCCTGAACGCATACGCCGTCAGAACGCAGCTTTGCAGCAATATCTGAAAGTCCGCTTTCGCTGAGTGAGGTAGAAGCCGGCATGAGCGTATAGCTCCAGTTATAGGTCCTGCTTGAAGGAAGTCTGTACTTTTCAAGAGTAGCCTGACCGCAGGTAGCGCTTCCGGTTCCCATTGAGCCGTAGTCAACGCTGAGGACAGTGTCCTTTCTGGGTGAGAGCTTATAAACGTGATCTGCCTTCTGAAGATCCTGAGGAGTGGATCCACTTGACGTCTGTGAGGTTGCCGGTATCATCAGCCTTCATATAGGGGTAGAACTGCTCCGATACTGTACCCGACCATACGCCCTGTCTGCCGTTGGTCTTTCTGTCGTTGAAGGTCTCAACAGGACCGTTGCCGTACCAGCTGAGTTCCTCATAGCCCTCGGGGAGAGTCATGATAGAGCCGACTCTTATGAAGTTTCCGAGACCGGATTTTGTTGCGTCAACCGACACAGCCACATTTACTCTTGCATCGGGATAGATAGTATAGGTCATATCGACCTTTGTGTTTCCTGCATTGGGAAGTGTGAGGTGCGAGATGACTATCTTGCTGCCATCCTCGCCGTCCTTGACGTCGATGCCGCTCACCTTGATGCTGTCAGCAGCCTTTTCCCATGCGCGGTCGAATGTGCCCTTGGAGTTCCAGCCAGTGTCATTCTCAACGTTTCCGCGCCAGAAATTAGGTCTCGGACCGTTGTCAATGAGGGTTTCGCCCTTGTAGGTGAATTTGCTCATAAGTCCAGTGGACTTGCTGATAGAGAAGTTGAAGTCCTTGCCGACAGGAACGTAAAAATCGCCTGCATCGGACACATCTACACTTCCGCTGCCGGAAGAATACTTCACGGAACGTCCGTTGCTGCTTATCGCAAACTGTCCGTAAGCTACCTCTGCGCCCTTCTTGATGAGCCTGTGGTCAGACTTTGCCTGAACTGAGAGGTTGAGGTAGAATTCATCGCCAGCAAGACTGCTTGCCGGTAGCTTGAAAGGAACGCTGAGTGTTCCCTTTGTGAGCGGAGCTACATCTGTATCGGTAAGAGTTCCGCCGTCGATCTTTATGCCGTTTTTCAGGAGTTCCCACTTGACGTCGAAGTCGTTGAGATTCCTGAAATTGTTCTCGTTGTAAACTGTCACCTTGTGTGCAGCTATCTGTGAAGAATCAGCGCTGAACCAGAAATTCTGGTACTGATACTTGACCTCAGCGACCTCAGGCTGTTCAGTTCTGTCCGGGCTGATGAGTCCGTTCTCGCAGAAGCTGTTGTCGTTGGGGGAGTCGCCCCAGTCACCGCCGTAGCCGAAGAAATTTCCCTTGCTCTCCTCGGAGTAGAGGTTCTTGCGGGCGTAGGACTCGGAATAGTAGTCCCAGCCGCCGCCGACCTTGGAGAGCGGAACTGCTCTTGACTGATCTACCCAGTCCCAGATGAAGCCGCCGAGCATATTGTCAGACCTGCGGATAACGTCCCAGTATTCCTTGAGAGCACCGACGGAGTTACCCATAGCGTGATCGTACTCGCACATAACGTAAGGCATCTTGCCGTCGCCGGCATTGTAGCCGATAACATCAGAGCCGGGATACATATTGCTTCCCATATCTACGCCGAGACCAGTTCCCTGACCTTCACTGTGGACAGGTCTTGTGGGATCGTGCTTCTTGAAGTACCAGATCATATCACGGAACAGACCGCCGGAAGCGTTAGCGTCGCCTGTGTAGCCCATTTCGTTTCCGATCGACCATGCGATGATAGACGGATTGTTCTTGAGGCGCTGGTAAGCAGTCTCCGTTCTGTCCATACCGAGCTCGTAGAACTTCGCTCTGAGGCTGTCGTTCTTGTTATCCTGAAGCGCGTGGCACTCCATATTTGTCTCGCCCATAACGTACATACCGTACTTGTTGCAGAGCCAGTAGAGGTAGGAATCGTTGCTGTAATGCGACGTTCTGATAGCATTGATGTTGTTCTTCTGCATCAGACGGACGTCCTCGCGTATCGTCTCCTGAGGAACAGCCTTTCCGTGGAAAGGATCGGTGTCGTGGCGGTTAACGCCCTTGAGGAGGAGACGCTTGCCGTTGATAGTAATGGGCTTCCAGCTCTTGGTAGTAACTTTGTAAGCCCAGTCTACCTCAGTGGGAGTGAATTCGATCTCTCGGAAGCCGAGCTGATTGGACACTATTTCCCTGACATTGCCGCTTTCGTCCTTGAGAGTGACAACGAGCGCGTAGATGTTGGGATCCTCAGCCGACCACAGCTTCGGCGAATTGACCTTCGTGCTGAGCTTGAAGGTATCCTTGCTGTACCTGCCGACCTCGCTTATCTTTGTGGAAACTCCGGAGAGAATGTTCTTGCCGGACTCATCATAAGCATCAGCCTGTATGGTCCAGCCGCTGATCGCTGAATTTGTTATATTGGTGATGTCAACGCTCAGATCAAGCTGTGCGTTGGTATAAGTGGAGTCGAGATCTGTGCGGACCGTGTAGTCGCTGATCTGTACTTCGGGCGTTGCTACGAGGAAAACGTCGCGGAAAATACCGCCGTCGTAGATCATATCCTGATCCTCAAACCACGTTCCGTCGCAGAACTTGTGTACCTCGACCGCGAGGGTATTCTCGCCCTGCTGAACGTAATCGGTGATATCAAACCTGTGCGGGCTGAACGTATCCTCGCTGTAACCCACCTGCTTGCCGTTGAGGTAGACATAATACGCCGATTCTACGCCGTCGAACTGTATATATATACGGCGTCCCTTAGGCTTTACCGATTTGTCAAGGGTAAAGGTCTTGCGGTAGAGTCCCACCGGATTGTAATTTGTCGGTGCTTCCGGACACGGAACATATTTGTCGTATCTGTCCTGCCACGGTTCACCGATATTGCGGTATATCGAGAAATCAAAGCCCTGAGCAGTCCAGCTGTCAGGAAGCTGTACCTTCTTCCAGCCGTCCGCAGAAGAGGCAAAGTAGCTGTCGCCCACCCAGCCGTTGTAAAAATCCTGCTGAGCCTTTTCGGCGTTCTGTACCACCTTGAGGTCCCATTCCTCGCCGTCTCCGGTGAGCATCTGCATATAGTCAGACTTTTCGCGGGCATTGTAGTCCCAGACAGCATCGACAGCGGTATCAACGTCCTGATACGGCACGGAATTCACCGAAGCCGGAGCGCGGTTTACCGCAAAAACGTCCTCTGTGCCGTTCTTACCGGTCCACTCCTGATGCGTGAACAGACTGTCTCCGTCCGCAGCGGTAGTTGTCACAGCAGCCGGAAATGAGCTCATCGAGCCCGCCGCAACAGCAGCTGCAACAATTGCAGAAACAAATTGCTTCATAAAGTAATCACCCCAGTTTTAACAATATATATAGTAATTATACACATTTTTGTATTTTTTCGCAACCTACGATACGCAGATTAAGGTGGACAAAATGCAACTATACCACAAAAAGCACCTTCCGGAGAAGGTGCTCATGTTCATAAATCAACACTGTAACCGTTTCCGTCGAGTCTGTTCTCAAACTCGGCAAGCGGAAGTGGCTTGTCAAAGAAATATCCCTGCGCAAAACCGCACTTGTTCTGCCTGAGGACCTCGACCTGATCCTTGGTCTCAACGCCCTCCGCGATACATTCAAGTCCCATTTCCTTAGCCATTGCCACAACATACTTGAACATTATGCTGCGGATACTGTTCTGGTCATCTTCATCTATCGGCAGGAAACTGCGGTCTACCTTGAGGACGTTCCACGGTATCTCCCTGATGAGATTAAGCGAAGAATAGCCCATTCCGAAGTCATCTACCGATGTGCAGACGCCAGCCTGCTGGAGTCCGCCAACGACTCTCTTGAGATCGCGGAACTCCACGTCAGTAGTTGTCTCGGTAAGCTCTATCTCGATGTACTCGTGCGGGACGTTGTTCCTGTCGACTATCTCGATGATATTCTTGAGGAGATCGACGTCCATCATGTGCTTTCGCGAGAAATTGACCGATATTCGGACGACATTCTTGCCTGTGTCAAGCCAGCGGCGTATATCCCTGCACACATGGTCGAGCATATAGAAGTCGAGCTTGCATATATCGTCAGTCTGCTCAAGAAGTGGGATAAACTGCATAGGCGGAACTATCTTTCCGTCCCTGAACCAGCGGCAAAGCGCCTCTGCTCCTGACAGCTTACCGGTAACGATGTTGACCTTCGGCTGATAGAAAACAGCAAATTCTTCATTCCTGAGTGCGTCCGGCAGCAGCTTCTGCAGCTTGCTCAGTCTCTCCTTAGTCTCAATGAGCGACTTCTCGAAATACACCGCAGATACGCCGTTTCTGCGGGCAGCAAGCGAAGCAGTAACTATCTTGTCCATTACCTGACCGTTGTTCAGATAGACAAAATCCTCCGGCATCTGGAAAATACCTGCGCTCGCGGCAACTCTAATGCGCTTGTTCTGGACTGCGTCATACACGACCGGAGTAGCTTCGAGGTAGCTGATGAGTTTATCGATATTATCCTTATCACATATCACAACGAAATTGTCTCCGCCGAGACGGCAGACTATTCCGTTCTTGCTCACTATGCTGCTGACTCCTTCAAAATGATTGCGCATAACGATATCGCCGGCAGCTCTGCCTATCTCCTGATTGATAAGTGAGAAATGCAGCAGATTATAGTGAATTGCGATCTTGCCTTTGAGCTGGTCCTTTTCAGAGGACTCCTCAAGCCATCTCTGAAAATACGGGAAGTTAAGATAGCCGTCATCGTCATGATAAAACATCATCTCAACAACGCCCTCGAGTCTTCTTCGGCTGACAAATGAGAGCAGTGTTTTCATTACGACACCGACTTTTTCCTCCTCATCTGCGGTAAACGGCTCTGCGTCCTTTTTCCTGTACGCAGTACAGGTTATAACAGCCTTTACCTTAGTGATATGTCTTATCGACATTACCGGAACGCTCTCTTCTCCCGAATCATATCCGATAAGGATATCGCCTTTTCCCACTCTTTCAAGTGCTTCATTGTGGTAAAAGCGTGTGTCCGCCCTTTCTATGTGAAACAAATCGCAGAAATCCTTGACGCACACCTTTACATCTTCCGGATCAACTCCTCTTATATTCATTATGACCTTCAGCAGTTTCTGAAGAAGAACATAGTATCTCAGATTCTCTATTTCAGACATAATAACACTCCTTACAGAATTCAGTCACTTGCTTTTCAGGTATTTTTTATTGATGTACATTGCCTGATCTGCACGTTCAAAAACGTCCTGAAGTCTATTGTCCTTGTCGCTGTCGAATACGGATATACCGGCTGCAACTGTAACAAACCCCTTCTCCTTGTTTTCGTCCATGATCTCGGCGAACTGTTCCATCAGCTGATCGCGCTGTCCAAAATCCTGTCCCTTGAGCAGAGCCACGAATTCATCGCCGCCTATGCGGAATACCGGGCTGTGCTTGAAGTTGTTGCATATGAGATTGCAGGCACTTCTGATGAACTCATCACCGGCAGTGTGTCCCTGCGTGTCGTTTATCTGCTTCAGACCGTTTACGTCGCATATAACGACTGCAAATTCCGGTGCTTCACCTCTCTCTATCAAGGTGTCGAGTTCTTCTTCCGCCTGAACATAGGCGTGCTTGTTCTTTACTCCGGTAAGAGCATCACGGCTCGCCATATCCATAGCGCTTCCGATAGCTTCTCTGTAAGCGAGCTCGCGGCGCATATCCACGTCGATATTTGCAACACCGACTATAATATGATCCGAATCATCATTCGCGCGTATGATAACGAGCGTTACATACTGCGGTCTGCCGTCAAGAACAAGGCGGTAAGTCAGGTTATACTGACCTGTTTCGTTAAGGCGTTCCATGACTGTCTTCTTAGTCATTGCCTTAGCCATCATCGGGTAATCTTCTGAATAGATATCGCGCTTCATATTGCGCTGAGTATCTCCGAAGAAATCGCTTCCCTTCTCGCCGATCTTCAGCTTAGCGTACTTCTCGCTTGAACTGTACTCAGCATATTCACCGGTCGTACAGTTTACATAATAGATTACCTCATAGCGGAGAGCGAGTGCATTGATGATCTCGCTGAATGTCTCGGTCTCCTTCTTCATATTCTGTTCACGGCGCATCTGATCGTCAATGTTGATAACGCCCATAACAATGTTGTGTGAATCGTTCTTAGGTCTTACTACGATCATAGTAACATACTGTGACCTGTCGCCGAGCTGCTGGCGGTATGTGAACGAAGCCGAACCCGTTTTGTTGAGTGCTTTGATGAGATTTTCCTTTTTCAGCTGCTTCAGGAGAGTCGGAGAATCCTCCGGGTGTATATACTGCTTGACATCACGGGCACAAGCCGCAAAGAAATCCTTTCCCGTCGTCCTGACTCCGAGCTTTGCGTACTGTTCGCTGGAACTGTATTCGGTATAGGCATTCGTATCAAGGTCAACGTAGTATATTACCTCATAGCGGCTCGCAAGTGCCTTAGCGATATGGCTGTACGTCTCAGCCTCAGCAGCGGCAGCGTTCTCACGGCGCACCAGTGCGTCAACATTGCGGACGGCTACTACTATCCTGTCATCGTGCTGCTTCTGGAGAAATGCGAGAAGACGCACATACTGTGTCTTTCCGCCGAGCTGCTGGCGGTATGTGAACGACACAGAACCAGCTGCACGAAGGTCGTCGATAAGCTGTTTCTTTTCGAGGCGCTTCGAGACTTTTTCATAATCATCGGGATGTACCACATATTTTATATCATTCTGAGTAGCAGTGAAGAAATCAGAACCGCCAGTGCGCAGACCTATCTTGGCATAGTTCTCACTGGCACTGTATTCGGTATAATTATCGGTATTTATATCAACGTGGTATATTACCTCATATAGGCTTGCAAGAGAGCTTGCTATTTCTGAATATGCGTTCTTTTCCTCTTCGTCAGCCAGCTTTCTTCTCATCTGCACGTCAACGTTCTGGACACCGATGAATATAAAATCACTGTCACCGCGCTTGTCCCTTATAGCTTTGAGCGAATAATAGACCGGCTTGCCTTCGATAACGAGCCTGTAATTTACAGAATCGGATCTTCCGTTCTCAAGTGATCTCAGGAGCTTTTCCTTTTTGAAATGCTCAAGAAATCTGTCCTGATCGTCCGGATACACGAGTATGCGGCAGTTTTTCACAGTATCCGCATAGAAATCATCACCTTTAGAAAAGAACTTGAGTTCATATTCAGTGTTTGACATATGGTATTCGGCATAGCTGTCATCGTTATTATCGATAACATATACCGTCTCATAGTCACTTGCGAGGGCAAGTGCAGCCCTGACAAATGAAAGATCAGTCTTATTATTGTTAGTTATGTCATAATCTTTGTCGTTCACAGGTCTACTCATGATCCATCCTCCTGTTTAGGAAAGCTGTATTCTGCACGGTTGTCATAATTCTCCGAACAATTCTTTCAGCCTTTTAATCAATTTTAACATAAAACTATGAATTTTTCAAGTACAAATCCACGATTTGTCAAAACACCTATATACCAAGCTGTTTTTTGTGCATAATAACAATGGCGAATTCTGAAAAAGATTAAGACTTTTTTAAGATTTGATTTAAGTGTTTTTTTAGAATTGTGTGTTATACTGGTATCAGAGTCAAGGAACAGGCGGCTGATTTATGGTATTTCTTCTCCGCCTGTCAGATCTAAATCTATCATAGGAGGAATGGACTTGAGAGTATTTTTAAGGTACATATCAAGAAATATGCTCGAGAAAAAAGGACGTCTCATACTTCTCATCTTCTCGATCATGCTCAGCACAGCCCTGCTCATCGTCAGCCTCGGTCTCGTTCAGGTAGTTATCAACAGCTACAAGGAACCGATCAGGAATATGCAGGACGGAAGGGACATCGCTATCCACTCTAACACCAGTGAGCCTTTCTTCTCACTCGACGATTTCAGCCACTCAGGCATGAAGAATATCGAGGGTATGCTCAATACCACCGGTATCATCAACAAGGACGATAAGATAAGCTACGCTAATTTCAGCGGAAGAACTTCCTACGAAAAGAACATCGTAGAGGGCAGCTTCTCAAATACAGATCAGCCGGAATGTGTTATTTCCCAGCGAATTGCCGATGAGTACGATCTCAAGATCGGCAGCAAGTTCACTATCGCTATCAACGGCGAAAAGAACGATTACACAGTTAAGGCTATCACAGCAAACAAGGGTATATTCTACCTCGACAGCGTGAATTCATTCCGTGTCATCGTCCCCTACAACTACCTCAATGAGCGTATAGGTGCTGACGGCAAGTTCAACACCGTTCAGGCAGAGGTGGACGGAGACGAAAAGGATTTCGCTGAGGAATTCAACAAGAACAACGAAAAGGTCAAGGCACAGAGTATGTCAGGCGAAGTCGATGTAGACGGTACTGAGAGTATCGAAGCCGGTATGTACTTTATGCTCATCATAGTCTGCTTCATCTGCTGTATCATCATCTACGGCGTATTCAAGCTCATCATCACCGAGAGAATTACAGTCATCGGTACATTCATGAGCCAGGGCGCTACCAAGAAGAAGATCGAACATATCCTTCTCCTTGAGAGCTTCCTTTACGCAGTCATAGGCTCGATATTCGGCATAGTGGTCGGAGAGGTAGGACTCTACTTCGTAAACCGTCTCGCTTCACCGCTCGCAAAATACGGCATATACAGCCCGTTTGAGATAATCCCGTCACATATCGTCATCGGTGTATTGTTCTCATTCATTCTTTCCATCGTTTCTGCATGGCTCCCGGTCCGCAGCATCAGAAAGCTCCAGGTAAAGGACGTTATCCTCAACCGCATCGAGCCCAAGCGCAAAAAGAGCAACATCAAGTTCTTCATCGGTCTCATCATCTTCCTCATCTCACTCAGCTGCTACTTCGCTAAGGGTGAGACTGCCGAGAAGTTTGCACCTCTTGCAGCTGTGCTCAGCCTTGTCGGTGTTGCAATGATAGCCTCAAAGATCATCAAGACCATTGCAGGTGCTATCTGCATATATTTCAGGAAGTCCACAACTACCTTCCTCGCACTCAACAACGTAAGAAGCTCCAAGCTCCTCAGAAGCAACATCACTCTTCTCATCATCTCACTCGCAGCAGTTCTATCTATCGCTTCTACCGGAAGCAGTCTTACAAAGACTGTCGAGGAGGCTTACACAGAACTCAACTACGATTATAACATCACAGATATCATCGACAGCAACTCCGATAAGTCAACTACAGACATCATTCTTGAAAAGCTCAACAGCATCGGTGCAGTTGACAAGAGTTCCATCAGCATGACTTACTACAATGTTACCAAGCTCGACGGCAAATACGTCTATGTATGCGGCTGTGATCCGGAAGCATACGCAAAGTATAACGAGTATCTCCACCTCAACAGCGATGAATACATGGAAGATTACACCAAATTCAAAAATGCAAAGGACAACTCGATCGTTATCACAAAGTACATCGCTAAGCTGCTCGACAAGGAAGTCGGCGACACTATCACTCTTGACATCGACTCCAAGAAGGCTGATTTCAGAGTTGACTGCATCATCGACGGCAAGCTCTACAACAACAGCCAGTTCGCACTCATCAACCTCGAAAAGATGAAGTCAGTATTCAACGCAAGAGAAGCATATGATATTTCATTCTGCGTGAACGGCGACAACAAGGAGGCTGTCGAGAAGGAATTCAAGGCCACTCTCAGCGACCTCGGCGCAACATATACCACAAGACAGCAGGACTCTGATATGAACGTTGAGAACAACAAGATCATCATGAACCTCCTTGCAATATTCTCCTACATCGCAATGTTCATCGCTTCGATCGGTATCTTCAACAATATCTGCATCTGCTTCCACCAGAGAAAACGCGAATTTGCAGTTCTCGCATCAGTCGGTATGAACGGAAACAACCGCAGACGTCTCGTTCTTACTGAGAGCCTTGCAAGCATCATACTCAGCGTGGTCGGCGCTATCCCCTACACGATAGTCCTCGTTGACCTCATCTCAAAGCTCCTCACAGGTATGAACCTGCCTATCACTATCACTTTCGACTGGGCACTTCTTCCCAAGTATCTCATCGTGCTCACAGTTATCATCCTTATCGCTTCACTCTCAGTTATGAAGAAGAGCAAGAAGCTGAACGTCGTTCAGGAACTCAAATACGAATAATCAGTACCGGAGGTCATTATATATGAATGTTATTGAAGTTAAAGATATGAACCGCTCTTTTGAGAACGGTAAAGAGATCGCTCACGTCCTCAAGGACATCAACCTTACTATCGAAGAGGGAGAATTCGTCTCTATCATGGGACCTTCCGGCAGCGGTAAGTCTACCCTCCTCTATCTCCTCGGAGGTCTGGATATGCCCACTTCCGGTACAGTAAAGGTCAACAACACTGACCTTCGCCAGCTCAAGGACAAGGAGCTCTGCAAGATGAGAAACGAGGATATCGGATTTGTTTTCCAGTTCTACAACCTCGTTCCCAACCTCAATGTCGAGGACAATATCTCTCTTCCCTGCATGATAAGCGGAAAGAGCCGTTCCTCCTATAAGGATAAGCTCGACGAGTGCCTAAAGATAATCGGCATGGAGGATAAGCGCAAGCTCACTCCCCGTGAACTCTCAGGCGGTCAGCAGCAGAGAGTTGCTATCGCAAGAGCTCTCGTGTTCGATCCCAAGATCATCTTCCTCGATGAGCCCATCGGTAACCTCGATTCCAAGACCGGTATGAGGATAATGGAACTCTTCCGCGAAATCAACCAGAAATACAACAAGACTATCGTTCAGGTAACTCACTCCGAAAAAGCCGCTAAGTTCGGCACAAAGCTCATAAAGCTCGTTGACGGACAGATAGAGTCCATCGAGCCCATATTAAACTGATAGCCACACTCCTTACAAATAATATCCTTACGGAAAAACTCCCCTGACAAACAGGGGAGTTTTTCTATAAGTATCGGTAATTATTTGAGTGCACTTCCGGCGTCCCATGCCTTGCCGACCTTTTCGCCGAGCTTGTAGTAATTCTTGCCGGCTGTGTCGTAGATTATCGGGAAGAACTTCTCAAGAGTAACGTTTCCGGCCTCGTCGAGGATAGACTCGTCAGCGCTGACATTCTTTATCCTGCCAAGATACTTGTTTCCGCCGATGACTTCGATAAGCTCACACTCAAGTGCAAGCGGGAGCTCGTTTATCACAGGTGCATCAACAAATTCGCTCTTTGTGACAGTAAAGCCGGACTTCTTCATCTTGTCAGGCTCCTTGTTTCCTGATACCATTCCCACATAGTCACAGGGAACAACGTGTGCTGCGTCTGCGATACTGACAGTGAAAGCCTTCTTAACGGCTAAATTCTCGGTAGTCTTGTGCTGACCGAGGTCAACGATTATCTCGTCCCTGCCGACAATACCGCCCCATGCTGCATTCATAGCGTTGGGGTTGCCGTCAGCGTCATATGTGCCGATTATCATTACCGGCATCGGAAAAAGGTAGGGCTTTGCGCCTAAATTCTTTCTGCTCATATCAAAAACCTCCAAAAGTTCAGTATATGCAGATAGCTGCCACAGGGCAGCTATCTGCTTGGTATTATTATATCACTAACTCAATTCAAAATCAAGTGTCCGACATTACTTCTGAACAGGGAAAGTGCTGATGAGTCCGAGTTTGAACTTCTGAATTAGGAGCGCGTCGGAGTTTGTGAGACCTTTCTTGCCGTCAACATCGGCGTTGACCTCGCCCTGCTCGGAGATGCTGACCTCTGACTTGCCCTGCGCATACTTGTCAGGGTTAGTTGCGACCTGCATTACCAAAACCGCGTCTGCGATATTTACCTGTTTATCGCAGTTTGCATCGCCGAGGAGAGTGGGAACGAGTTCTGTAACGGGCTCAGTTGTAGTGGTAGTCTCTTCAGCAGTAGTTGTGGTGGTAGTGGTGGTAGTTGTTGTTGTAACTATCTCCTTCTCCTGCTCCTTAGCCATAAGAACGTAGTTCACAACGCTGGCATTTGCAAGCTGACCGAGAGTTATGTCGCTGCCCTCACTGAAATCCTTCTTATATATTATATAAGTAACGACAGGATTTCCGTCGTCCGTGAGAGTCATATCAGTGTGCTCCCAGCCTGCGAGCCATTCGGGAGTATCAGTCACACGGGAGTCGAGTCCGAGGTAAGCTGTAATATCCTTGCCGGCCTTGAAAACAGCTTCATCGCCGTAGAATTTCTTGGAGTCGCAGGCAGTTCTTATCCATTCTGCACCCTTGAGCTGTTCCGGAACTGCCGTGAACGTAAACGCTCTGTCGCCGAATACCACATCACCTGTATTGAGGTCCTTCTGGACAGACCAGTTGAAGCGGTTGTTTTTGTCGTTGACGCTGAGTGAAGTGATGTACTCGCCGTTGAACATCGAATTATCGCCGCCGAGCACCTTTACATCAGGGCGCTCAGGAAGAGAGAAGCCGGTTCCGAGGAAGAAGCTCGGGTGAGGCGGCTGGTTGTATGAGGACTGCTGACAGCCACACTGCATACGGTACTGAACATCGTGCATAAGTGTGGTCAGTCTGTAATCAGTCTCATAATTCGTACACCATATGCGGAGCTTTGAATTGTCCTCTGTTCTGAGAACGAGCTCCTCACGCCAGTCACCGAAGAGATCGGCAGTAATGCAGGGAACAGCCTTTGTTCCGTTATTTGAAGCACAGCCTGTTGCTTTAAAGATGTTCTGCGCACCGTCTGTTGAGACCATCTTGTCGATATATATATCGTTGAGGAGCTCACGCTCGAGGTCCCCGTCCCAGTAGATGAGGAAGTTTGTAGAGGGCTGCTTATTGCCTATCTGCTTGCCGTTTACATCGTAAACAGCATAGGCAGGTCTCGAGCCCCAGAACTCAGCACCGCTGTTTCCGGCAAGAACATTGTCAGCGCAGCAGCGTCCTGTATCCTTATCGCCGTCGTAGTGCCATATGATCTGACCGCTCTTGCCGTCAACGAGGGAAATACCGTGGTTTCCATCCTCGTGGCAGAGGAATACCTCCTGACCGGGACGGTTAGGATCAAGATCACCGACGTGCATAGCGTCTCCGTGGAGCTGCTTGGTAGACCAGAGGAGCTGACCGTTGTCATCAAAAGCGCTGGCTCCCATGCAGACCTCCTGCTTGCCGTCATCATCGAGATCTGCGACCATTACGTTGTGGTTTCCGCAGCCATAGGCAGGATTGCTGGTATCAAATCCGGTGTCGAATACCCAGCGCTTTGAGAGCTTTTTGTCCACTACATCAACAGCCGAAAGCGTAAGTCTTGTGTAATAGCCTCTGCCGTAGATAAGTGAGGGGTGAACTCCGTCGAGATAAGCGATAGCACAGTTGTAGCGTTCACAGCGGTTGCCGTAGTTATCGCCCCATGTAGACTTCGCAGTGCTGCTTGTTGCATCGCCTCTGAGTACGGGGAATTCGATTGTATCGAGTGCCGCACCGGTAGCACCGTCAAAGAGCGTCATATACTCCGGTCCTGTGAGGATAGTTCCGGCTTCGGTAACGTAATTCGCGCTGCCGTTGCCGATGACCTTTCCGGTACCGTCAACTGTTCCGTCGCAGGTCTTTGTGACAAATTCCGCCTTGCCGTCGAGGTCGAAGTCCGCGACAGCCATCTGAGTATAGTGCTGACCGGCACGGATATTCCTGCCCATATCAATGCGCCATAGTTTCTTGCCTTCAAGTGTATAGCAGTCTATGTAGACGTTGCCTGTAATGCCCTGTATGCCTTTTTTAGCATCAGTTACTTGAGAATTATCCTTTGAGTTTGTGGGATCCCATTTCAGGAAAATCTCATACTGACCGTCACCATCAACGTCGCCTACGCAGCAGTCATTGGGAGTATAAGAATAATTTTCACCGTTAATAGTACCGCCGCGCGGTACATCGAGAGGGATATCGAAATACTGCGAATTTGAGATGAGGGAGCAGTAATCCGTTGCAATTACCTTATCGCCCGAGAGGGTATCGAGACGATATTTTGAACCGGCATTGCCGCCTTTATCAAGGTAAGAAGTAGCCTTTCCGCTGTCGCTGACATAGACGAGCTCGCCGTCGCGGTAGAGCTTAAAAACAGCCTCGTCGGGATCATTGGCAAGAAAACGCCAGCTCACCAGCATACCGTTACCGGTATTTATCGCGCAGATGCCTCTGTCGAGGTACTCCACAACATTTCTGCCTGAGCCGTATTTGGCAGAAGCTGCCGGAACATTCATGCCCGCAGGCAGTACGCTCAGCGACATCATTGCAGCTGCCGCAAGCGCCTTAAATTTTTTTACATTCATAACGTTCCTCCTGTAATTATGATATTTCGTTTATCATACGATAATATTATACTACATATTAATATAAAATTCAATGACTTTTTGTATTATTTTACTGATTAAATTTATCATCGGGGACTTTTTACATTAAAATTGTCAGCGGCTTCATTCGTTATGTTCTCATTAAGAAAAAGTTAAATATCCGTAAAATATTGTCCAAGCGGTTGAAAACGGCAATCATTTGTGCTATAATGATGAAAATATTACCACTGCAAAGGAGCAATACTATGAAATTCAACTATTTCCGCTCAATATTATCCCTTATTACAGCAGCCGCTATGCTTCCGGTCATACCTGTGAACAGCTCTGCCGCTGACAGTGATACCGGACTGACCGACAGCGGACTCAGCTATGACGAGATAGTCGGTACTGTCGAGAACCCCGGTGCCGGCTACACTACTACCGTATGGGCACACTGTGCTCCCGGCGAAACGCCTGTTTACGATCCGCACGGCAGTCTCGTGCTGTTTTTCATCAACATAGGCAAATTCTCAAGCGGCGTTAACGGTAAAGAGGACTACGCTCTCGATGAGACCTTTTTCAAAAACTGGCGCACTACCTTTGAAAACTGCCGCAAAAACGGCTGTATGATCGCCATGCGTTTCCGCTATGACGAGGACGGTGTTGCTGACTGTGAGCCGGCTACCTTCGACCTGCTCCTCGACCACGTCAGGCAGATCAAGGAAAACGGTATCCTCAGCGATTACAGCGATATAATCACCCATATCGAGTCCGGCTTTATCGGTAAATGGGGCGAGCAGCACGGCAGTAAATTCGCTGTCGTCAGCAATAAGGCAAAGCTCGTTGACGCTCTCGTAAACGCCGTTCCTGAGAATATCGGGATAACTGTCCGAACTCCGGATACTTTCGCCGAGTGGGCAGGCGTAAAGCGTTCTCAGCTCCTTGACGAGAATATCCGCGCGGCAGCCGAAGCAAGCTCCGATTCTGAAAAGCGCCGTATTCTTTCCAAGCGCATAGGTATGTACGACGACGGCTATATGGGCAGCGACTCCGATCTCGGGACCTACTCCGACAGAGCGCTCGAGACCAGCTGGCTCGGCTCTGTGACCACTGACACCTATTTCGGCGGAGAGTTCTCATACGAGCCCGAAAACGCCTACACTTTTGAAACTTATCTCCCCAAGAACGCTATCCCCGAGATGTACAAAACTCATCTCAGCTATATCAATGGTAATATTTTCCCCAAATACAAGGAGTTTGAATTCAATGCGGACTATTCCGTTCCCGGCGTTGATAATTCAGCATATTACGGCGAAAACTGCTTCCAGTTCATACGCGACCATATCGGTTACAGGTTCGTTCTCAGGAAGTCCGAGCTCACGCCGACAGCCGTTCAGGGCGGCGAACTGAAGCTGCACTTCAACGTCGAGAACACCGGCTTTGCAAATCCCGTACCGCATACGAAAAACTACATCATACTCGAAAAAGACGGTGTGTATATGAAAGCACCGATAAGCTCCGACTGTCACGACTGGAAGTCCTGTGCCGTCGCCGAAAACGACGTTACTATGCACATTCCCGACAATCTTTCTCCCGGAAAATGGAACGTCTACTTCAAGTCTGTTATGGGCGGCTGTGCGGACGAATTCGGTGAAATGCCCCTGCGCTCGATACGCTTTGCGAACAAAGACATATGGAACGATGACATCGGCGCCGATCTCCTCGGAACTGTCGATATAGAGCAATCGACTACAATTGGCACTGACAACTTCCTGCGAGAAGCCGGAAGCAGTTCCGGCTCGGACGAGCTACTCACGGTCAACTGCCGCACAAAAATTGACGCCGAGCTCTCATACGACGGCGAGTGGACTGACGATATGCTCGTTAAGTCCGACGAAAACGGAAACTGCGTCAGCGTAAAATCTGACGAGAACGCTCTCTATCTCCTCGGCAAGCTCCCTGACAGTTCAAAGGCACCTATCTACAATATCGAATTCACAGATCCTGCAAAGGGCAGCGAAAAATACAAGTGGTATTTCGCCTACAACGGCTATATCTACACAAACCACGAGGGCAAGTCTGGTCTGGAGTGCAAGTGGAAGGACGGCACATTCGAGATGCGTATCCCTTACGACAAGTTTTCTGCGCGCCCCGGCGATAAGATTGAAAACCTCCGCCTGTATATCCAGGACAGCGGCAATGACTGGAAAACCGTCAGCGAGATGAAGGTCTCCGAGCTTACCCTCCCGAATGGCGTTTCGAGCTACTGTATAAATAAAAAGATGTATGTTTCTTCCGGATTTTCTCTTATCGCTCGTACACCAGCCGAAGGTACCGCCTACCAGTGGCTGAAGGACGGCAAGCCTATCGAGGGTGCGACTCAGGCTCGCTATGATGTTCTTGCTCCCGCAGACTCCGACAGAGGTTCATACTCTGTGACTATAACCGCTCCGAACAAGTCAACCGGTACCGTTCAGATTGCGGAAGTGATAGACATTCTCTCCGATCCCGTGCCTACCGGAGAACTTGCTTCCAAGCTCAAGGGCGACGCAAATCTCGATGAACAGGTGAACATCGCGGACGCGGTACTCGTTATGCAGGTAGCTACGAACCCCGACAAGTACGCTCAGGGAAAGTCCGACGTCAGCATAAAGCCTCAGGGCGAGATAAACGCTGATGTTGACGGCAAGAAAGGACTCTCAAACTCCGACGCGCTCCTGATACAGAAATTCAAACTCGGACTCATTGATAAATTCTGACAAGCTAAAAGCTCCGCTTTAATGCGGAGCTTTTTCATTTTATCTGAAACAGTCCCTTTATCCGGCTGGTAGAAAAGCATTCCCTCTCGTAGAACATATCGGCGAGCACTTCGAGGTTTTCCTCAGAATACTCGACCTCCTTCGAGTAATTCTTTGCAATGAGAGACCTCTGCTCAAAGCCGCAGCTTCCGATGCTGAGCCGCTCGTACTCCCACAGACAGCCTATAAGCCACACGCTCACGGCTGCCAGCTTTACTCTTGAAACTATCTCGCCGTCGAACGTTCCCTTGAGGAAGTAGCGGTAGATGAAGTAAACAGCTATCCTGCGCAGATAAAGCTCGTTCTCCGCAGAAAGCGGCGCTGTCTTTTTTGCGGTACCCAGACGCTCGCTGAGGTACGGCAGCCAGTCCGGACTTATCGGCTCAAGCTCCGAAAAGCAGCCAAATACCGCGGCAATATCCGGCTGCTGTGGTCGTGTTGACTGCTCCCAGACCGGCAGCTCATACTCGCCGTTGTCTATGTTGAACTGGAGCTGCTCCGCGAAGTCGAGCATTGCCGAAACAGCTTCCGGCAGCCTGTCGTGCTGTATGTGCGATACGATGAGCTCACGCGCCTTGAACAGCAGCTCAAAGAGCTGCACATCGTACTCATCGCATTCCTCATCGGGAACTTCCCTTTCGCTGAGTGAGTGCTCCTCCGAAAGTATCAGCCGCGCAGCTTCCTCGCAGCACAGACCTATACCGCCCTCCTTGACGCTCCCGAACCACTCAAAATAGCGCGGGTGGTCGGAGCATATCTGGCACAGCTTATCCTCGCCGAGCCTGATTATTATGTCACAAAGCCCTCTCTCGTTAAGGAACGGACACCTCTCGTCCTTATTGAGCACAAAACAGCCGTCCGCGATGTTTTCCCTGAGTATTTCGCCGAATTCTCCGCCGACGCTTTCATAATAGGCAGCAGTCCCGCGGTCGATATCTATCTCCCAGCCGATGCAGCAGCTGTCCCTGCACTTATCGGCAATGCACCTGAATTTTTCGCAGTATCCCGGCATACGCAGCAGCATACCCTCACCTCTTTCTGTTTCATAAGTAGAATTTTAGCACAATACTCGAACATTGTCAATATTCGCCGCATTTTTAAATAAAACATATATTTAATCTTCATTTCCATTGCATTTTCCGGAGGATTATTGTATAATAATAACAGTATTATTCTGATTGTTAACAATAATATAAATAGGAGGTATATATGAAGCTATTCAGGAGGACCGTTCCGGCTGTCGTTGCTGCAGTAACAGCTCTGGGCGGACTGTCGCTCACTGCCGGTTCGGTCAAATATGAACGGCAGGCACCCGAAAAAGGTGCTTACTATGCCGATGACTACGGCGAAGTCATCAGCGGTGCGGACTACAACATCATGGTCCGTCTCAGCGGCAAAATGATAACCGCAGACAGCTCCGGCAACGTCATACAGTGGGAGGACAACGGCAGCGATCAGCAGAAATGGCGCATCACCGGCAACGGCGACGGCACCTGCCGGATAATATCATGTGCGGACAAATCTCTTTCCCTCACTGTCGAAAACGGCGACTCAACCAACGGCAACAACATCTTCCTCTCGGAGTATAAAGATCTCCCCTCTCAGCATTTCATACTCCACAGAACTGACGACGCCTACTGGATAACCGCGGAGTGTTCCGGTAACACAGCCCTCGATGTGTACGACATAAGCTACGATAACGGTGCAAATATCGACCAGTGGGATTACTGGAACGGCGAGGGGCAGAAATTCTACATAAAGCCAGTCTCCGGCGAATACAGGTTCCTGCGCGGAGACATCGACCTCAACGGCAACGTGAACGTCTTTGATAAGATACTCGTCAGCCGCTGCATTGGTAAGCCTGCCGATGATCCGCAGACTATGAGGGCTGATCTCGACGGAAACGGTATCTGCAACGAAAAGGACGTTGCCCTCATAAGCGATTTTCTGCTCGGCAGAGGCTATGACTTCGACGACTATGCTTCGGTCAGGGACGAGAAACCGCCGGTTGCTTATCTGTTTGCATATTTTCTCGGAAATGCTCCCGAACAGGAACGGCTCTCCTACGCGGTGAGTCTTGACGGAAAGAACTTCCGCGCTCTCAACGGCGGCAGAGCCGTATGGCAATCCAAGGCAGGCACAGAGTGCATAAGAGATCCCTACATCTTTAAGGGCGAGGACGGTCTCTACCACCTGCTCGCTACCGATATGAAATCCTCCCTCGGCTGGAACAGCAACCGTAACCTCATCTCCGCCAAATCGACCGACCTCGTACACTGGTTCGATGACACCATTATCGAGATAGCGGACAAGTACCCGAATATGATGAAGTGCGACCGTGCATGGGCTCCTCAGGCTATCTACGATCCCGAGAAGAAGTCGTATATGATATACTTCGCTGCAAGAGTTCCCGGCACGGACGACAGAACGATAATGTACTATGTTTACAGCAAGGACCTCAAAACTATCGAGTCCGCACCGACGCTCCTCTTTGCTCCGCAGAACGGCAACGACGCTATCGACTCGGATATTATTTTCCAGAACGACAAATACTATATGTACTACAAGAACGAGACCAACAAGCGTATCTACCTCGCAGAAGCCGATCACGCAAGCGGTCCCTACCGAGAGATAAAGCAGGTCTCTGAGGGGAACATCGGCGTTGAAGGTCCGAATATCTACAAAATGCTCGACTCGGACAAGTGGCTGATGATGTCCGATGCTTACGGCAACGGCTACTACGTTATGCAGGAGACCTCCGACCTCGAAAACTTCACCACCCTGCCGCGCTCGGATTACAGCTTTGACTTCACTCCGCGCCACGGCTACGTCATTCCGATAAACGCCGACCAGTACAACGCTCTCGTGAGCGCCTACCCGTCGGACTCGGTGTCGAAGATAAACATCGGCATCAAACCCGTGAATGTCTGCGCAAAGGCTGGTGAGGAGCCGTTTCTTCCGGAGAAGGTCACCGCTCTTTACAGCGACGGCAGCTCGGCTGATCTCCACGTTGACTGGGATCTGCCCATAATAAGCACACTTTCTCCCGGCAAGCACGAGATACATGGCACTGTAAGATCGACTTCCGCAGAATACGCCAACCCATTCATAAACGAGCGAGCCGATCCCTACATTGTCAATGGCAATAACGGCTGGTACTACTTCACGGCTTCGTATCCGGCTTACGGCAGCGCTGACAAGGGCTACGACCGCATTATCCTGCGCCGCAGCACAACAGTTGCCGGACTCGCAAAGGCTGAGGAAAAAACAATATGGAAGGCTCACTCGAGCGGCATAATGTCACGGCACATCTGGGCTCCGGAAATGCACTATATCGGCGGAAAATGGTACATTTTCTTCGCCGCCGGTACGACTGAGAATGTCTGGGCGATACGTCCCTACGTCCTCGAATGTGACGGTGATCCGTTCACCGGGAACTGGAAGGAGTGCGGACAGATGCAGGCTTCTTCCGGCGATACGGAGTCGTTTGCAGGCTTCTCGCTCGATATGACCTACTTTGAGCACAACGGCAGACACTATGTTGTGTGGGCTGAGATAAAGGGCGATTCTTCACTGTTTATGGCAGAGATAGATCCATCAGCCCCTTACCGCCTTGTCTCCAAGCCCATTCTCCTCACAAAACCGGAATACAACTGGGAAAAGGTCAACAACCGCGTGAACGAAGGTCCGGCAGTCCTTGAAACCAACGGCAAGGTCTACATCTTCTTCTCGGCTTCCGGTACAGGCTCGGAATACTGTGTCGGCAGGCTCGAAGCCGATGCTGACGCTGATCTTATGGACGTTTCGAGCTGGCGCAAGCTGGACAAGCCGGTGCTCTCTTCAAAGGACGTTCAGGGAGAATCAGGTCCGGGACACAACTGCTTCGTGACCGATGAGAACGGCGATCTTCTCATCGTATATCACGCCCGCCCTGACTCACATTCTTCCGGTGACTGCGGCACTTACAGCAAGGATCCCCTCTATGATCCATGCCGCCACACAAGAGTTAAACAGGTGACATTCGCCGCTGACGGCACTCCTCTCATCGACACTGACCGAAGCTCAGGATTACTGCCACAGTACAGGAATGTCAAGGCAACTGTTTACATATATTAAGGAGGTTTATTTATGATAGGCAAGAAACTTCTCGGAATAGTCACTTCCGCAATGCTCGGAATGTCCGTTCTTCCGGCAGGCAGTGCGGCTTCGCCGGTAAAGGCAAACGCAGCGAGCTCTGTCGTGATCTCACCCGAAAACAAATACGAGATCAACAACGGCGTCTTTCAGGGCTGGGGAACCTCACTGTGCTGGTGGGCAAACCGCGTCGGCTATTCCGATTCACTCGCTCAGAAGTGCGCTGACCTTTTCTACGGCGAAAACGGTCTGAGAATGAACATCGCTCGCTTCAACATCGGCGGCGGAGATAATCCGTCACATACCCACATAACCAGAACCGACTCCAATATGCCCGGCTATACCGTCTACAACAACGGCTCAGTCACATACGACTGGAACGCCGACCACAACCAGCGGAACGTTCTGCAAAGAGTGGTCAAGGCTGCCGGAGACGATATGATAGTTGAGATGTTCTCGAACTCTCCGCCGTACTATATGACCAACAGCGGCTGCAGCACCGGCAACAAGGACGCCGGCAAGAACAACCTCCGCGACGACCAGTACACAGCCTTTGCGGAATATCTCGCCGAGGTCAGTGCCCACTACGAGAAAGAGTGGGGCATCAAGGTACAGAGTATAGATCCCATGAACGAACCCTACACAAACTTCTGGGGAGCTTACAGTCCGAAACAGGAGGGCTGCCACTTCGATATCGGCAATTCAGAGTCAAAGATACTCGTTGAGCTGAAAAAATCCCTTGACAAAAGAGGTCTGAACGACGTTATCATCTGCGGTACTGACGAGACCTCTATCGACACGCAGATAAGTGCCTTCAACAGTCTCTCGTCAGAAGCCAAGAGCGCTCTCGGCCGTATCGACACTCACACCTACGGCGGCAGCAAGCGTTCCGAGCTGAAATCGACTGCTCTCGCAAACGGCAAGAACCTCTGGATGAGCGAGGTCGACGGCAGCGGTACTTCCGGCACTAATGCCGGTGAAATGGGCGCGGCACTCTGGCTCTCCGAGCGCATGATAACCGACTGCAACGGTCTCAACTGCTCCGCGTGGATACTCTGGCAGGCTATCGACAACCATATTTCCTCAGTAGGTATGAACGGCAACAAGGACAAAGGTATGGTCAATACCAATGGCGGCTTCTGGGGACTCGCAGTCGCTGACCACGATAAGAACAGCGTTATCCTCACCAAGAAGTATTACGCATTCGGTCAGTTCTCACGCTATATCCGCCCCGGAATGACTATGCTCAAGAGCTCCGGAAATACTCTCGCCGCATACGATCAGAAAAACGGCAAGGTCGTTATCACAGCTGTTAACAGCGGCAGCAATGCAAGCGACTATTCCTTCGATCTTTCAGGCTTCAGTGAGGTCGGAACCTCCGCAGAAGTTATCCGCACAAGCAATTCCGAGAGCTGGAAGGAACTCGGCAAGACCGCTCTCAGCGGCGACAAGCTCAATGTCTCACTCGCACCGCAGTCCGTTACAACATTCATCATCGACGGCATGAAAGGCACCACAACTCTCGAAAACAAGATAAATGTGACCGCAGATATGCTCACCGGAACAGATTCGTGGAAGAGCAACTCCTCAACTACCTTCCACAAGGCTTTCGACGGCAGCACTTCAACATACTTTGACGGTGTTGGCGACGGCTACGTTCAGGCAGACCTCGGCGAAGTGTACGACATATCCGCAGTAGGATACTGTCCCAGAAGCGGCTACGAATACCGTGTCCCGGACGCAATGATACTCTTCTCCGAGGACGGTGTAAACTGGTCAACAGCATACACGATAAAGGACAAGCCCTCGTTCGGTATGCACTACATCAAGAAATTCAGCGGCAGCAGCAAGGCACGGTATGTGCGCTATGCAGTTCCGAGCGGCGCTCCGCAGAACGAATACAACAAGGACAGCGTTTATTGCTGCAATATCGCAGAGATCGAGCTCTACGGAACACCCGTCTCCGCACAGAAGCTGGCGGGCGATGTCCTGGGGCAGGATGCGCTTGAAGGAGTAGCGCTGGCAGCGGGAGAGGATGGTGGCGGGCACCTTGTGCAGCTCCGTGGTGGCCAGAATGAACACCAGATGCTCCGGCGGCTCCTCCAGAATTTTAAGCAGGGCGTTGAAGGCCGGCGTGGAGAGCATGTGCACCTCGTCGATGATGTACACGCGCTTTTTCA
>ONMB01000053.1 GCA_900318825.1 uncultured Ruminococcus sp. | reverse complement strand
TGTGATCTTAAGAGGAGAGTCGATCTTGTAGAATACGTCCATACCGCTGACTGCGACGTCACCGGAAGCGAGCTTGATGTCAACGTTTACGCTGCCGCCTGCCTCAGCTTCGTACTTACCGAAGTCGAGTACAAGATCAGCGTCGCCGCTGGGCTCTGTGGGCTCATCTGTCTCAGTCTCACTCTCTGTTCCCTTAGTTCCCTCTCCCTTTACGGAGATAACGCCGGGGATAACCTTAACGTTCCAAGTTTCGGAATTCTGTCCGCTCTTGAAAACTTCGATCGACTTGAAATCGATCTTATAGTCGCCTGAGGGACAATCAGTAGGAACGCTTACCTTTACCTTGAGTACGGAAGCACCAACTTCGCCCTTTACAGGCTCACCGTCAGAACCTACTGCAAAGAAGTTCTGCTCGAGTGTGTCAGCATTCTTGTCAACTGAAGCGTTGTAAGCAGCACTTGAGCTGCCGAAGCCTGTGATCTTAAGAGGAGATTCGATCTTGTAGAATACGTCCATACCGCTGACTGCAACATCACCGCTCTTGAGCTTGATATCAACGTTTACGCTGTTGCCAGCTTCTGCTTCGTATTTACCAAAATCGAGTACGAGGTCTGAATCGCCTGAGGGCTCAGAATAAGGCTCAGAGACTTCATTAGTAGTCTCCTGTGTTGAAGCCTGAGAAGCTGTTCCTGTACCATTTACATGGATAATACCAGGAATGACCTCAGCGTTCCAAGTCTCGGAGTTCTGTCCGCTCTTGAAAACCTCGATTGATTTGAATGAAATATTGTAATCGCCGGTAGGACAATCAGCAGGTACGCTTACCTTACACTTGAGCACGGAAGCGCCGACCTCACCCTTTACAGGCTCACCGTCAGAACCTACTGCAAAGAAGTTCTGTTCGAGAGTGTCTGCATTCTTATCAACAGACGCATTATAAGCAGCGCTTGAGCTGCCGAAGCCTGTGATCTTAAGAGGAGAGTCGATCTTGTAGAATACGTCCATACCGCTTACTGCAACATCACCGCTCTTGAGCTTGATGTCAACATTTACACTATTGCCGGCATCGACCTCATACTCACCGAAGTCGAGTGTAAGATCGCTTGATGCAGCAACATTTTTTGTTGCGATATCATCGAAATTGCTTAAACTAACATTAGGCTGCACAGCAGTATTACTGCTGGCAGCACTAACGGTGGAAGCAAATGCACTCGTCAGGAGCGAAGCGCTCATGACGATCGATGTTACCGCAGAAAGCAGTTTCTTCATCTGTGCATTTCCTTTCCGAGCTTACGCTCTTATTCAATAAACTTATAGCTTAGTTCAGAACAGGATTAAAGCTTGGAAGGATCGATCGGGAATGTCTTATACTTCTCGATGTGGATAATGTGTCTGAGGATAGATGTTGAGTCATCTGTTGTGAGGTCTTTACCGCCCTTAGGATCGTAAACGTCACCATTGAGCATAGCCTGCTCTGTGAGTGTGTAATCCTTATCAGCAAGATATCTGTTGAGGATTACAACGTCAGCGATATTAACATCACCGTCGAGGTTTGTATCACCGTAGTTAGGTGTAAGCTCAGTAGTGGGCTTTGTAGGCTCAGCTGTTGTTGTAGTCTCCTGAGCTGTTGTAGACTCCTCAGATGTTGTTGTAGTTGTCTCGGGAGCTGTTGTTGTAGTTGTCTCGGGAGCTGTTGTTGTCTCGCCGCCGCCAACTACGATCTTACCAGGAATTACGTTAACCTTCCATGTGTCAGAATTCTGACCGCTCTTGTAAACTTCGCAAGTCTTGAAGTCGATTGTGTATGTGCCAGCAGGTGTGCCCTCAGGGATAGAAACCTTAACCTTGAGAACAGAAGCGCCAACCTCACCCTTTACAGGCTCACCGTCAGAACCTACTGCGAAGAAGTTCTGCTCGAGAGTATCAGCGTTCTTATCAACTGAAGCGTTGTAAGGCCTGTGATCTTAAGAGGAGAATCGATCTTGTAGAATACGTCCATACCGCTTACTGCAACATCGCCGCTCTTGAGCTTGATGTCAACGTTTACGCTGCCACCAGCTTCGCCCTCGTAGCTGCCGAAGTCGAGTGTGAGATCAGAATCTGTAACCTCACCTGTTGTAGGCTGCTCTTCCTCAGAAGAAGACTGAGAAACCTCACCAGTTCCGTTAACGTGGATAACGCCAGGAATTACGTTTGTCTTCCATGTGTCAGAGTTCTGACCAGACTTGTAAACTTCGCAAGTCTTGAAGTCGATCTTGTAATCGCCAGTAGGACAATCAGCAGGTACAGAAACCTTAACCTTGAGAACTGAAGAGCCAACCTCGCCCTTTACAGGCTCACCGTGCCTGTGATCTTAAGAGGAGAATCGATCTTGTAGAATACGTCCATACCGCTTACTGCAACATCGCCGCTCTTGAGCTTGATGTCAACGTTTACGCTGCCGCCGGCATCAACTTCATACTTACCGAAGTCGAGTGTGAGATCTGAATCTGTAACCTCACCTGTTGTAGGCTGAACTTCCTCAGATGTAGGCTGAATCTCTTCAGATGTAGGCTGTACTTCCTCAGATGTAGGCTCTGTGCCTTCACCAACTGTGATAGTCATGTTCTTTGTGATGAGCTTGTTAGCGCCGGGAGCGAAGTTATCGTATGTAGTACCGTCGTTACCAGCGATATTGAGGAGGCTCTCATCGTAACCGGGCTTCTGGAGATCAGCGAACTCGAGTGAGTAATCGCCAGCCTTTGTGCCCTTAGGAAGAACAACATCAAATACAGCTACCGGATAATCGTCGGACTTATCGCCGAACCACTTGTATCCGCCGCCGCCGATCCATGATACGCAGTAGTAAGGAGTATCGATACCGAATGAAGTCTGCTTTGTATCAGAAACAGGTACGAGCTTACCGTATGTAGCGTACTCGTCCATATCGTCTGTCATAGCATCGAAAGGAACAGCTGCGTTAGTTGAGAACTTAACGCCTTCCTTTGTTGTATAAGACTTGGCTGATGAGAAATACTTCTCCTTAGCGTTGTAAGTCTTGTATGTAATACCGCTTACGTCAGCGCCGCTCTTGGACTTGATTGTTACAGGGAGAGTAAGGATCTCACTTGTGAGAGACTCCTCTGTGAGGTAGATAGCAACAGGGATTGTAACATCGCCTGCGTCGATAGCTGACTGGTCAACCTTGATGTTGCTTCCCATTGAAGCGTAAGCAGAACCAGAGTCCTTATAAGCAGCCAGAGTAATAGTTTTTGTAGCATCTGCGGCATTAACAGCAGGTGCAGCAACACTTACCATTGATGCAGCCATTGCGAGGCAAGTAGCTGCAGAGATAAACTTTTTCATCTGTAATAATTCCTTTCTTTAGGTTTTAAAGCCTATTACTAAACTAAGTCAAATTAGGTTTGTATTCCTTTGTAAGGGGGACAAATCAGATAATCACTGGATCAGAACGATTTGATAAGACCGAGCTTGAACTTCTGGATGAGAAGAGCGTCAGAGTTTGAAAGGCCCTTCTTGCCGTCAACATCGCCGTTTGCTTCGCCTACGGCAGTGATGCTTACACTTGACTTGCCCTGAGCGTACTTATCGGGGTTTGTAGCAACCTGCATAACCAGTACTGCATCTGCGATATTTACCTGCTTGTCACAGTTAGCATCGCCGAGGAGTGTGGGCTTTACAGTGCCTGAACCGACAGCAACCTCACCGGCAGTTGTCTTAACAGTATAAGAAACCGACTTGCTTGAACTATCCAGATAGCCGATGCTTATTTCGCTGTTCTTCTCGTCCGAAACAGATGTTTCACTTCTTGATGTGGGCACAAACTCTATCTTGGAAACGTCTCCGTCCTTTGCAGAACTTGAAACCTTACCCTTGATAGTACAGAATACGCCGTCGCTCTTGATATAGTAGCTTGCATCGTCGAGCATAGTAGCCCACATAAGGTCTACCATACCTTCGCTCTGTAAGATCTCGTAATCAAAAACGGGTGTGTCAGCAGTTACTGACGGATCCTTGCTCTCTGCTCCTGTTTTGGTGATCGGACCAGCCTCCACACTTGTAACAGTAAGAATGCTGTTGTCAAACTTTACTGCAACGTCAACGCCTGCGATACCTGTTGAAGGTATGTCAGAAAGGGATACTGATACCTCGAATGTCTCACCTGCCTCCGCGGAAACCTTGCTGGCGGAAATCTGCACATAATCGTCAGCTGCAGAAGCAACCGGTGCAATTGAGCATACTGAAAGTGAAAGCATTGAAGCGGCGATAGCTCCTACGACTATCTTTTTTGTCTTCATTGAATTTTCCTCCTTCTTTAATAATTGTTATATAACAAAGGAACGAACGCCCCTTTGATTATATCTGTCTTACCCCATTGAGAGATGATCCCCAACGGCGCACATTCACGAGAACCGCTCCAAGCGGTCCTTGTGCACAGTACAGATCCATTCTCTGACTGTTCCCGAAGGCACAGCAGTGTGCAAACAACAGAAAAACATACCTGTCAAAGCGTATGTACACGCCTTGAGGCATAATTCTCCGTGCTAACTGTACTCTGCACAAAAATTGTGCGAGACGCATCATACTGCCATGATGAGACTAATAATCCCAATATCTATATTTATTCTTGATTTCATTATATAACAGCCCGAAAAAAAAGTAAATAGGTTTGTTTTCTTTTTGGTATTTTATATAAACGGCGAAAGCATTTTTTGCACGGTTTGCACAATCGGGCTTTTTTCAAAAGAAGCGCAAAACAAGCCGTTTTTTAACTTTTTTTGAACTATTTATATTATTTATCCAACTTCTGAAATTCTTTAGGAATTGCAGCATCTATGATCTGATTTATAACGTCCCAGCCAAAGGTAGTGTAAGTACCTCTCGGAACTGCTGTCGGCAGACCGTGAGCAGCTGCA
The DNA here is from genome assembly GCA_900318825.1 of uncultured Ruminococcus sp. Lineage (GTDB taxonomy): Bacteria > Bacillota > Clostridia > Oscillospirales > Ruminococcaceae > Ruminococcus. The sequence goes on along the minus strand of ONMB01000053.1, from coordinate 3,972 downwards.
AGCTCAGGGGTGTACTTGCTGTACGGATAGAGCTTCATATTGGCGAATGAGGGTGACTCATAGTGGATAATATCCGGTATAACTCCTATGTCCTCGAGCTTGACCTCCTTGGTGGTCTCATCGAAGACTATATCAAAGTCGGGTATCTCACCGACAACGTTGAAATTATCTGTCTGAGCGCATATGAAATTTCCCATAGAATAGAACACAAAGCCTTTTGAACCGTCTTCTCTCGTGAGCCATTCCATAGTCTGAGCGGTGTGAGGGTGGCAGCCGAGGATCACATCTGCGCCCCAGTTGACCATTTTCTGTGCGAGTACCTTTACATCGTCCCTGACGACGTTGGTATCCTCTGCGCCCCAGTGAGCCGAAACGATGACTACATCAGCCTGCTGACGAGCTTCCTTGATCTGTCTCTCGATGACGTCCTCCTCGTAGTTGAGAATAACTCTCAGCGGAGAACCGTTGAGCTGCTGCTCGAAGCCGTTGATATTCTCTGCATAGGCGAGGAACGCTATCTTCACACCGTTTACTTCGCGGATACGGATACGGTTTGCGTCCTCTTCGCTGAGGTAAGCGCCGAGCACCGTTATATCATTGGTCTCAGCCTTCATATTCCAGAATTTTATCGACTCCTCAAGTCCCTGCGTACCGCAGTCGAGGAGGTGGTTGTTAGCCATTGTAAAGACATCGAAACCGAGGTCTATGACAGCGTCTGCGACCTCTGCCGGCGAATTGAACAAAAGCGCACCGCCGTTTGCACCGCGCACCTCGTTGCTCTGGGAGATGATAGTCTCCTGATTGAGAATGGCAACATCGGCATTTTCGACGATATATCGCATATTTTCGTACATAGGCTTGAAATCGTAGCCATGTCCGCCAGCGAGCGCCTCAGCGTTCTTATAGACGGAATAGTGTATCAGATTGTCGCCTGCCGCAACAACGTGTACTCGTTTTTCCTTAGTTTCAGGCTGAGTTTCGGGCTCTGTGGAAGTCTCTGTCCCGGAAGCGCTTTCCGGCTCACCTGTCGGAGTATCCTCGCCGGAAACAGTTTCTGCCGGCTGAGTCACGTCGTTGGTATTGGCAACGGTCCTCGTACCGGAACAGCCTGTGCCAAGCACGGAAAATACAGCCATAACGCTGCATAATGCGATCGCTTTTATGTTTCTCAGTTTCATTTATATCTCCTGTTCTTACGGCATACACCACGCCGTAGCAATATTATAACACATTCTTTTCCATTTTTCAATTACCAATTGTATCAAAAGTGTCAGAGAATACGCTCAGTTTTATTTTTAATTATGGCAACAAATTGCCATAATCCGCGATAAATAGGCATTTATAGTACATAATATCATTTATTGCGCTCGTTTTAGTCAAGAAAACGAAATTTTTAAACTATTTTTGTACAATCTGACTATATATTTCCTCTCGAACACTGCAATGCAACAAATTCCTCCGCCAGAGCTTCCGCCTCTGCATACGACGAGAGCTGGTAGCAGCGCCCTCTGAATTTTGCCGAGCCGTAGTAGCCGTTCATGTACCAAGCCGCGTGTTTCCGGGCTTCGTGCATTGCGAGCTCCTCGTTCTTCTCACTCATGCTGAGCATAAGTCTGATGTGTTCAAGCATCACGGACATCTTCTCTTCGAGCGTAGGCGGAACGTATTCCCTGCCGGCAAAATGTGCCGCTATCTCGTCGAACACAAAGGGATTTCCGTAACTTCCGCGTCCTATCATAACAAGGTCGCAGCCGGTATCTCTGTACATACGCAGGCACGAAGCAAGATCCGTGACATCGCCGTTTCCGATCACCGGAACGCTCACAGCTTCCTTGACCTGACGTATCACGTCTGCGTTGGCTTCACCGCTGTAAAACTGATCTCTCGTGCGTCCGTGGACCGCTATCGCAGCAGCTCCGGCGTCCTCGAGAGCCTTTGCCATATCCACGGCGTTTACGCTCTCACCGGACCAGCCGCTTCTGATCTTAACTGTGACCGGAGTATCACCGGCAGCCCTGACCGCTGCCGCACACACCTCCGCTGCGAGGTGAACGTCCTTCATCAATGCCGAACCCGCGCCGGTCCCGACGACCTTCGGCACCGGACACCCCATATTTATGTCGATTATATCCGGCGAAAAGTCCTTGACTATCCCGACAGCCTCCGCCATAAAATCCGGCTCGCTGCCGAAGAGCTGTATGCCCATCGGGCGCTCCTCATCGGTAATGGTACAGAGTGCGGCAGTCTTTTTGTCGCTGTAACAGATGCCCTTTGCGGAAACCATTTCGCTCACGACGTAAGCTGCTCCGTACTTCCTGCACATCAGGCGGTAAGCCCTGTCAGCAACACCTGCCATCGGCGCGAGTGCAGCGGTTTTTGCTATCTCAGTGCCGCCTATCCTGAGCATCTCAGTCATTAGTGCTCTCCGCAGGCTTGCCGCTGCTCTTGTCCTTGAAAACGAACAGCTTGCTTATAACGTAATTAAGTATGAGAACGATAACGTTAGCCGCTATCTTTGTCACCCAGTAGTTGATGCCGATAAGCGAGTAGCCCAGCCACATTATAGCCATTTCGGTGAGGAGCGTGAACACTCTTCCGCCGTAAAAAGATGCAGCCTCCGCCGTGAGTTCCTTTGCCCCCTTCGCCTTCGACTCGAATACCCACAGTCTGTTGGTGACATAGGCGAACGTTACCGCGCATATCCATGATATAACGGTGCTTATCGTGCTGACAGCACCCGTACCCATTCCGGCGTTCTCAAGCAGGTTCTTTGAAATACCTGCCGAGATGAAGCTGACAGCCGTTGTGAGGACTCCGAAAAACAGGTAAAGCCACTTCTCTTCATATTTATAATATAGGTCGCGTATCGGTTTCGGGAATATATTCACGACCGCTCTTATGAGTTTCTGCATAATGACATCCTTTCTTTTTCTGTCTCCGTCCATAAGACTAACATTATTATCATAGCATTTTGCGATAGATTTTTCAAGTAGTTTATTGCGTTTTAACAGAAAATTTACGATAATATCCGCAACTTATGATAAATATCTTCATCTTTCGCACGTTGCCCCCGCACAACTGTTACTGTTCGCCATATTATTACCGTAATACCGCTATTCCGTTTTTATCCGTCACCCGACTATTGACAGGTTGACAAAAATATAATATAATAGTATTTGAGGTACGATTGATTTTTTCAGTTGTATTCGCAGCAAGCTCCGGCTGCTGCATACTACATTGATAAACTTTTAGGAGGTATAATACAATGTCATTGACTAAAAATCCCAACGTATTAAAGTGGGTAGACGAGATGGTAGCTCTCTGTAAGCCCGAGAAGGTCGTATGGATCGACGGCTCCAAGGAGCAGCTCGACGCTCTTATCGAAGAGGTTACTTCACTCCCCGATGACAGCTGGGACAAAATGTACAAGCTCAACCCTGAGAAGTACCCCAATTGTCTCTATCACAGAACACGCCCTAACGACGTTGCCCGTGTTGAGGACAGAACTTTCATCTGCTCTAAGGAAAAGAAGGGCGCAGGTCCTACAAACAACTGGATGGCTCCCGATGAGATGAAGGCTCTCCTCACACCTATGTACGACGGCGTTATGAAGGGCAGAACAATGTACGTTATCCCCTACTCCATGGGACCGATCGGTTCTCCTCTCGCTAAGGTAGGCGTTGAGGTAACTGACTCTATCTACGTTGTTCTCAATATGAATATCATGACTCGTATGGGTAAGCAGGCTTTTGAAAATCTCGGCGATACTTCCGACGATTTCGTAAGAGGTCTCCACTCCAAGGCTGACGTTGATCCCGAGAAGAGATACATCGTTCAGTTCCCTGAGGAGAATACTATCTGGTCCATCAACTCTGCTTACGGCGGAAACGTTCTCCTCGGCAAGAAGTGCTTCGCACTCCGTATCGCTTCATTCCAGGGTAAGAACGAGGCTTGGATGGCTGAGCATATGCT
>ONMB01000021.1 GCA_900318825.1 uncultured Ruminococcus sp. | reverse complement strand
CATTCTTTTAGTCACGCCAATATGGTTGCGGCGGCTGGATTTGAACCAACGACCTTCGGGTTATGAGCCCGACGAGCTACCTAGCTGCTCCACACCGCGTTCTCTATGTCATATGACTATATTATTATATCACGTTGCTGTATCAATGTCAACACTTAATTATATATTTTTTTATTTTAACTTTATCTGCTGAATCGTAACTATTTGTAATTCTTATATTCTTGACATTCTGAAGTGCCCCTGATACAATAAAGCTAACAATAACAAACTCAACCGAGGTGAAAATATGAAACACAGCATCAGACGAACTATCGCGCTCCTGCTTCTTGCAGCTACTTGTCTTGTATCATGCGAAAGCAGAAAATACAAGCAAAGCAACCCTGATGTTCTGAACAGCAGGCAGATCAAGATACTTGAGGAGAACAGCCTGCCAACGGAAATGTCTCAGCTTAACGGAAGACAAAAAGGCGGTATCAAAGAAATTGAAAGTGCATTTGTTTATCTTGAAGAGAAATATCCGGGTGTTGAGTTTGAGTATATATCACATACGCAGGCAGGGCTTATGAACACAGAGGATACAAAATTTGTTCCTGTCGGTTATGATAAAGAGGATGACAGGAATATAGTCACCGTCAATTATGACCGTGACGGTAATTACAGTGATGATTATATGCTTGTAGCTGTAAGGGAAGAAACTGAGAAGGTCATACAAAAATATTTAGAAAGCTATTTTGGAAAAAATAGTTTTAAAGTATTTGTTCATCCGGCTGGAACGACTCTAAAATATGGAGATAAGATTAACGTAGAAAGCATAATAGGAAACGTACAATCCTCTGCTGCATTATTCTTGCCTTATGATAGCTGTTCAGAAGAAAAGATGAATAAGTTTGTTGAAGAATACAAAAAAAAAATAGACGTGTATAAATGTGAGTTTAGAGCTACAATTATAAATAAAGATAAATATGATAAACTGACTTGCAAAAACTACACGGATTTGTATAATCCTAATGACATTATATATGACATATTGATTTATTAGATTGGAGAATACTATGGTTTATTTTAGCAAAGAAGAATTGTGTATGATTGAAATGCAGACACACTCGTAAGTCAAATATCAAACATAAAAGTCTTGATTCTGTTTCTAAATCAAGACTTTTATGTTATAAAACGATCTCACACGCACCGAAAGTTCTGACAGCACCCGAACGGCAACTGCCCACTCCGAAAACACCTTCCATGCCAGAAATATACTCCTGTGCAAGGTAATTCGGCACAAATGCAGCAAGCGTTCCTGACGAGCTGCCTACTGTCACAGCTCCGTTCCCACTAAGGATACGGCGGCTCACCTTAACTCCAAGCGACTCCTCGCAGGCACTTCCGCCGCAGTCAATATTCCCGAAAAATCCCTCTGTATCGGCAATTTCAAGGGAGTCTGCCGCTCTCCTCAATCTGTCGAGTTCCTCAAAAAATCCTGCCGCCCTTGCAAGAGCTCTGTCGCCGAAGCTCTCCCTCAGCTCAGAAAGCCTGCTGTAAAACTCCTCCGCATTCACCTCGGCAAGAGTCTCAGCGCCGAGTTTAGCAGCGATTTTGCAGAGATCAGCAGAACACGAAGCTGTCCCCTCTCCCCCGGCAGCAGTCTCGCAGACGCAGTAGCCTGAAGCCGAAATATCCGCGTCAAATCGCCTTATTTCAGGTTCACCGGGAGCAGTTCCGTCTGCAAAAACTATTCCCCCCTCCGCGCAGAGAGTGTACGCCGCAATGCCGGAAGCCGAACCGCTGAAAGCTGACTCCGCTGCACGGGCTCTCGCAACGAGCTGCTTCGTATCCGGCGTATTTTCGGCACATAATCCCTCAATAGCAAGCGCGAACAGTACGGAAAGCCCCGCCGTCTGAGCACCGCTCTCCGGAATGTCGGAAGTCACGAACATATCAAAGCCCCTGAGCGCGATCCCGGCTTTTTCAGCCTTGGAAACTGCCGCGCGAATAAGTGCAGCAGGAGTCCCCTGCTCGTCATCACGGCTGCGCAGGTCACTGACCTTGAACGCAATTTCCGGCGAATTATCCATAGTTACGCGGATCACTCCCTCACCATTCAGGGAAGCTATCGCAAGGACGTCCCTGTCCGAAGCTGCCGCAAGCACACAGCCGCTCCGTTCGCCGCAGATACTTCCGGAAAGATCAATGTGTCCGGGGGCTGAAAATACGCGTATATCGCTGCATATCGGGTACAGCCGCGAAAATCGTTCCGCAGCGTTCAGGCAGCGCGCCCTGCTTCTGAGGATAGCGTTATCCGAGCTTCCGTATAGCTGTTTTAGTTTCGTATCGAGCTTTCCATAGGATAATGCGTTGACAAATTCGTTCAGGTTCATAGTAAAACTCCGTTTCTGTTGGTCGATGATATACTATTATATACTATCCCGAAAAAAAAATCAACATTTTTATGCAGTTAAGCAGGAATGCGTCTATCAGTTTAGTGCATTATTCTGAATTTAAGTCCTTTTCTCCTTACTTATTGACAATTTAAGCATTATGAGGTATACTTTAATTAACGTATATCAGCTTAAATTTTAGGCATTTAAGCAGAAGGAGTCGGTTATGGCAGGTATCCATATTATCAGCGCCCCTCTCAGCAATATCCCCTGGCAGGACAAGCCCTCGGACTGTACTGCCCCGGTCTGGAGATACTCGGGAAACCCAATTATAGGCAGAAATCCCCTCCCAGACGTCGCCCGCGTGTTCAACAGCGCAGTTGCCCCGTTCGAGAACGGCTTCATCGGCGTTTTCCGCGGTGAACAGCGCAACGGTATCCCCAACATCTACCTCGGCAAGAGCTCCGACGCGGTACACTGGGAATTTGAGCCAGAGAAGATACCGTTCACAGACGAAAACGGCGAGCCGTTTATACCGATATACGCCTACGATCCGCGTCTCGTGAAGCTCGGCGATACTTATTATATTATGTGGTGTCAGGACGCTTACGGTCCAACGATTGGCATCGCTGAGACCAAAGACTTCAGGACGTTCAGGCGGCTCGAAAATCCTTTCCTTCCCTACAACCGCAATGCCGTACTCTTTCCGCGAAAAATAGGCGGAAACTACGTTATGCTCTCCCGCCCCTGCGACAACGGTCACACGGCTTTTGGCGACATCTTCCTCTCCGAGAGCAAGGACCTCGAATTCTGGGGACGTCACCGCCACGTTATGGGCAGGAGCGAAAACTGGTGGGAAAACCTTAAGATCGGCGCCGGCCCTGCACCTATTGAGACCGACTGCGGCTGGCTCCTCTTCTACCACGGCGTCGTGAACACCTGCAACGGCTACGTTTATAGCATCGGCGCGGCTATCCTCGATCTCGAGGAGCCTTCAAGGGTACTTCACCGCTGTGAGAACTACCTCCTCGCCCCCGAGGAGTGGTATGAGGAACGCGGTTTCGTTCCGAACGTCTGCTTCCCCTGCGCTGCTCTCACCGACTCCGAGACCGGCAGAATAGCCATTTATTACGGCTGCGCTGACAGCTATGTCAGTATCGCTTTTACTACTATCGACGAGGTCTGGAACTACATTCTCGCGCACGACTCCACGACCGTTTCCGACACTGAAGCCGGCAGAAGATAATTGCCTGCCGCTCTCAAAATCACATAAAGCGTATCTGCCGCCGGGCTTCTTCTGTGAAAGTGCTCCGGCGGCTTCGTCATTATAAACAAAGGTACTTTCATCAAAATCACGAACGGACGAAAAATCTATTGTAATAATATACAAATTTCGATGTTGAAAATTGTCTGCAATGTGCGTTCCTTGCGAATTTTACTGCGGATTTCTTCATTTTAGCAAAAATTACTTGCAGTTTTTTGTGAAATGTGATAAAATAAATTGATACTTGAAATTGACTATGCTCAATTACTTGCTACTACTTTAAAGAAGGAGACTGCTATGGCAAAGATCAAGGCTGCTGTTATCTTCGGCGGAACGTCGCGTGAATACAAACTCTCTCTCGCTTCGGCTGCCTCAGTTATCAGGAACATTCCGACAGAAAAATACGAGGTCGTCTGCATCGGCATCACAAAAAAAGGCCGCTGGCTCTACTTCCCCGGCGACGTTGACGAGATAGAAAACGGTATCTGGGACATCAACCCCGACTGTACTTCCGCTATCATCTCCCCCGATCCGCTCCACAGAGGCATCATCACTATCGAAAACGGTGAGACTTCAATAAAGCGCATCGACGTTGTCTTCCCCGTCCTTCAGGGACGCAAGGGCGCTGACGGCGACATACAAGGTCTCCTCGACCTCTCCGGTATCCCCTATGTTGGCTGCGGAGTCCTCTCTGCTGCCTCATGTATAGATAAGTCGCATATCCATATGATACTCGATGACTACGGTATCAGGACAGCCGACTGGGAACTCATTCCGCCGCGTGAGCTCAGCAATATCGACGAACGCTGCACACAGATCGCCGAGAAGCTCGGTTTCCCGCTCGTTGTAAAGCCCGCGTGCAGCGGAAGCAGTGCCGGCACCACTATTGCCAACAACTACGATCAGCTCGTTGCCTCAGTAAAGATTGCTTTCTCCAACGACAAGAAGGTCGTTGTTGAGAAGTATCTCAGCGGCAGAAAGCTCGAAGCTGCTGTTTTCGGCTACGACAACCCGTTCTCGTCCTTCATAGGCGAGATACTCTCCGTCGGCAAGCAGTATGACCCCCTTGAAGTCAACCGCAGTACAGGCGACGATCTCGCTATCCCGGCTGACTTATCGCCTGAACTCCAGCAGAAGATCAGAGACACAGCTGTCCGCGCATTCAAGGCGCTTGGCTGCAAGGGTATGGCTCGCATCGACTTCTTCCTCACCGAGGACGGAGAGCTCTACCTCAACAAGATCGGCACTTCCCCCGGGCTCAGGAACAACAGCGTTTACCCCAAGCTCATGGAGCACCTCGGTATGTCGCAGAGCTACCTCATCGACAAGCTCCTCGAACAGGCTATCGAGAACGCTGAAAGAAATTACTGATAAGGAGCACGTTTTGAAAAACAACGTTTTGATATCGCTTACAAGCATACAGTGGCAGGACGGCGAAAAAAGCGAGACAGAGCTTCTCACAAAGGCTGCCTTTACCCACGAGAACGGCTTGGATATAATTACCTACGAGGACACTTCCGCGACCGGCTTTGAAGGCTCGGTGACCACTATCAAGATAGACGGTTCGAGCAGCGCTTCGATAGTCCGCGCCGGTACGAACAATTCCGTCCTCTCGCTTGAGATCGGCAGAAAACACTTCTGCCAGTACGGTACGCCATACGGCAACCTCCAGATCGGCGTCTACACGCACGCTATCAGAAATACCCTCAAGCGCGACGGAAAAGTCTATATGAAGTACACCCTCGATCTCAATTCTTCATATCTCTCAGATAACGAAATAATTATGACAGTTCAGTCTCAGAACTGACAGAAAGGATAAATGCAAATGTCAGACCTCATCAAACAGGCGTCCTTACAGCTCAATGATATCATTATGGACGCTCTCGGAAAGCTCGTCGCAGAGGAGGCAGTTCCTGCCGTTCCGCTCCCGGCTTTCAACATCGAGATCCCCGCAGACAAATCACACGGAGATTTCGCCGCAAACACCGCTATGGTTTGCGCCAAGGCTTTCAGACTCCCACCGAGAAAGATCGCCGATCTCATCTGTGAAAAGCTCAGTCTCGAGGGTACTATCTTCGACCGCGCAGAAGTTGCCGGTCCGGGATTTCTCAATTTCTTCCTCGGCAGAAAGTGGTTCTCGGACGTTGTAAGAAACGTTCTCGAGGAAAAGGACAACTACGGTAAGACCGAGCTCGGCAAGGGCAAAAAAGTTCTCGTCGAATTCGTTTCCGCAAACCCGACCGGTCCTATGCACATCGGAAACGCAAGAGGCGGCGCTATCGGCGACTGTCTTGCAAGCGTCCTCCAGTGGGCTGGCTACCACGCAGAGCGCGAGTTCTACGTCAACGACGCCGGCAACCAGATCGAGAAATTCGGCAAATCACTCTCGCTCAGATATATGCAGCTCTGCTCCGAAAAAGGTCAGCAGCTCATCTACGATAACCGCAACGACACCGAAAAGCTCTGCGCTGAGATCTATGCGCTCAGCGGTGAAGGACAGGACTTCGAGATGCCCGAGGACGTTTACCTCGGCACCGATATCATCGAACACGCTGCAAATTACTACCACCAGCACATCTTCGAGCTCCAGAACGTTTCCGAGGAGGAACGCCGCAAGGCTCTCGTTGATTACGCTCTCCCCCTCAACATCGAGGGACTCGAACGCGACCTCAAAAAGTACCGCATCGTTTACGACAACTGGTTCCGTGAAAGCACTATCCATGCTAAAAACGAGACCGCAAAGGTCGTTGACAAGCTCATGGAGACAGGTCACGCTTACGAACAGGACGGCGCTGTATGGTTCAAGGCTACTGAGTACGGTCTCGACAAGGACTTCGTACTCAAGAGAAGCAACGGTCTCTATACTTATATAGTACCCGACATCGCTTACCACTACGACAAGCTCGTTACAAGAAACTTCGACAAGGCTATAAACGTTCTCGGCGCTGACCACCACGGTTACGTTCCGAGACTCAAGGCTGCACTTACTGCACTCGGCGTTGACGCGGACAAGCTCGATGTCGTTCTGATGCAGATGGTCCGTCTCGTACGCGGCGGCGAGGTAGTCAAGCTCTCCAAGAGAAGCGGCAAAGCTATCACGCTCGTAACTCTCCTCGACGAGATACCGATCGACGCAGCTCGTTTCTACTTCAATCTCCGTGAGGCAAATTCGCAGTTTGAGTTCGACCTTGACCTCGCTGTTGAAAAGTCATCACAGAACCCCGTTTACTACGTTCAGTACGCTCACGCAAGAATTTGCAGCCTCCTGAGAAACCTCAGTGAGGAGGGTGTCAAGATACCCGACACTGCCGATTTCGACCTTCTCAGCGATCCCCGCGAGATAGAGCTTATCCGCCACCTCGCTTCGCTCCCCAAGGAGATCGACCTCGCAGCAAAGAGCTACGATCCGGCGAAGATAACCAAGTACGCTATCGACCTCGCTACCCTCTTCCACCGCTTCTACGACGCCTGCAGCGTCAAGAACGCTGAAACCGAAGAGCTAAGAAATGCAAGACTGCTCCTCTGTACAGCTGTCAAGCAGACTCTTAGAAACGTTCTCACACTGCTCAATATCGAACAGCCTGAGAAGATGTAAAAGTTACATTCAGCGGACAATAAGTTACAAAATAGTTACAAAGTCTGCCAAAAATTGTCATTTCCCAAAATTCACAAAGTGCGAATTATTGGCTAAAATCCGGGATTTCACAGAAAATTAACAATTTGTTCACCAAATGGACACATATATGTGTTACAATTTGTAACATATTGATTTCCTTGAAATTTCCCGTTAAGGTTACAACATAAAATACTTCAGAGAAGGGATGTTTATTATGTCCAACAGATTATTTCAGGGTTTAGTTCATCAGATGCGCGATTCTATCGACGCTACTATCGGCGTTGTCGATGAGACAGCTACTATCATCGCTTGCAGCGACCTCACAAGAGTGGGTACTACAAACGAATTCGTTTCTCTCGACCTCACCGATTCACACGATATCTTCATCCGCGACGGCTTCACATACAAGCCCTTCGGCTCACGCGTAAAGCCCGACTATGCTGTATTCGTTGAAGGCGTTGACGACGCTGCTGCAAAGTATGCAAGCATCCTCGCTATCGCTCTTTCCAACATCAAGCAGTATTACGATGAAAAGTACGACCGCAACAACTTCATCAAGAACGTTATCCTCGACAACGTTCTCCCCGGCGATATCGTTATCAAGGCTCGTGAGCTCCACTTCAATGCCGAGATCAGCCGTGCCGTTTTCCTCATCAGGATCATCTCCGCTAACGATATTTCCGCTTACGACGTTATCCAGAACCTCTTCCCCGATAAGAACAAGGACTTCGTCTTCAATATCACTGAAACTGATATCGTTCTCGTTAAGGAGCTCAAGAGCGCTCTCGACTCAAAGGATCTCGAGAAGCTCGCTCGTTCTATCGCTGATACTCTCAGCAGCGAGTTCTATACCCGCGTAAACGTTGGTATCGGTACTGCTGTTGTCGGCGTCAAGGACCTCGCACGTTCCTTCAAGGAAGCTCAGATGGCTCTCGAGGTCGGCAAGGTATTCGACACCGATAAGGTCATCGTAAGCTACGATAACCTCGGTATCGCAAGACTCATCTATCACCTCCCCACAACTCTCTGTGAGACCTTCCTCCACGAAGTATTCAAGGTGGGCAGCATCGAGTCCCTCGACCACGAAACTCTCTTCACTATCCAGAAATTCTTTGAGAACAACCTCAACGTTTCCGAAACTTCAAGAAAACTCTTCGTACACAGAAATACTCTCGTGTACAGACTCGAAAAGATCAAAAAGCTCACAGGTCTCGACCTCCGCGAATTCGACCACGCTATCATCTTCAAGATCGCGCTCATGGTCAAGAAGTACCTGTCTGCGAACCCTGTGAAGTTCTGATTCCGGCGCGGCTTCTGCCGCGGTCTCCGAATTTCACGCCGATTTAAGGCAGGTGTAACAATTTGGTTGAACTTAAAAACGTATCCGTGACCTACTCCACAGGCGTTGACGCGCTCAATAACGTCAGCCTCAGGATAAACGACGGCGATTTTGCTTTCGTAGTAGGCTCCTCCGGTGCGGGTAAAAGTACAATGATAAAGCTCTTGCTTAAAGAGATAGATGCCACAAGCGGCGTTGTTACCGTTAACGGCTACAATCTCAATAAGCTCAAAAAACGCAAGATACCGGAATTCCGCCGTACTCTCGGCTTCGTATTCCAGGATTTCAGACTTATCCCGTCTATGACCGTCTATGAGAACATCGCTTTCGTTCTCCGCGTTATAGATGCTCCCATAAAATATATCAGAAAAAGAGTCCCCTATGTTATCAGTCTTGTCGGACTCCACGCCAAGACCAATTCCTACCCAGACGAGCTCTCCGGCGGCGAAAAGCAGCGTGTTGCTATCGCCCGCGCACTCGTTAACGATCCCAAGCTCATCATCGCTGACGAGCCTACCGGAAATATCGATCCGGAACTCTCATATGAGATCGTCGAGCTCCTCAAAAGCATCAACGATCAGGGTACCACTATCCTTATGGTAACCCATGAACATGACCTCGTAAGACATTTCGGCGGCCGTATCATCAATATCACCGGCGGCGAGATCGTTTTCGATGAGGTAATGCTCGGTGCTGCTGACGATCTTATTTCTGATTCAGAATCTATGCAGTACGGCTATGCTCTTGAAGCTGCCGTTCCCGACAGTGAAGCGCTCCAGGCTGCTTCAGCTATCGATTCTCCTGCACCAGCCCCCGCCAAGCACGATCCCAATGCGGACGAGCTTGTGAACTCTATCCTCAAGGACGGAGAAGAACAGGAGCTCCTCGGCGCAGGCGAAACTCCGGATATACCGATAGATCAGATGACTCCGGATGAGGTCATCGCTGCTATCAGCGGTGAAAAAACATCAGGAGGTGCAGAATGAAACTAAGCGGTATAAAGTACCTCACCGACCAGGGCGTTGAGAATATCTGGAAGAACAAAATGATGGCTTTCGCCACATTCTGTGTTCTGCTCATTTCTCTGCTGCTCGTCGGCGCCTCGGTACTCTTCTATATCAATATGAACTCTATGATCCTCGGTCTGAGCAACCAGAACGAGATCGTTGTAATTATGGAACGCGGCGTTTCGGACGACGTCCTGAAACAGACCGAACAGGCTATCAGAAAGCTCGACAATGTGAACTCCGTCGAATTCCGCTCCAAGGAGGATGCTCTCAAGCAGAAAAAGGAAGAGCTCCCCGCTGCTAAGGAGATCTTCGACTCATATATCACAGATGCCGATTTTATGCCGGACGGCTTCAGCGTTACCGTAAAGGATACCGATAAGATATCAACTACTTCAGACGCTATAACAAAGATCAGCGGCGTTCAGAAGGCTCAGTCCTCACCGCAGGTCGCTGAATTCCTCAAGGAACTCAGAAGAGTAGTAACTCTTATTGCCAGCGCTGTTATTATCGCTCTCGCTATCGTATCCATGATAATGATCTCCAATACCACCAAGGCAAGCGTTTACGCCCGCCGTGAGGAGATACAGATAATGAAATACGTCGGCGCTACAAACGCCTTTATCCGTATGCCTTTCTTCGTTGAGGGCATGATAACCGGTTTCTTTGCCGGCGCGGGCTCTTTCCTCATAACATGGGGAATTTACCGTTCTGCATACAAGGTCATCACCAATGAACAGTATATCATGCAGGCTTTCGGTATGAAGAGCATTATCCCCTTCTCCGACATCAGGATCATCGTTCTCGTTTCCTACCTTGCGGCAGGTGCAGTGATTGGTGCTCTGGGAAGCGTTATCAGTACAAGAAAACATATTGATGTTTGATAAGAAAGGAGTGTCGGACGGCTCATGCCGTCATAGCTTATGAGTAAATTGAATTTAGCAAAGAAGTTACTCTCTTTTGTCACATGTACCGCGCTCTCAGCCGGTCTCATAGTCACTTATCCTGCACTCAACGACCGTTCAGGCAAGGCTTCTGCAAGGACACTTCAGGAGATCCAGGAGGAAAGAGAAGCTAATCAGCAGAAAATCAATGAATATCAGAATAAACTTGACTCCCTCGCAGGCGATAAGGCAAACGAGGAAGCATATCAGCAGACTCTCAACGATCAGATAGATCTTATCCGCGCAAACATCACTTCTCTCAATGTGGAACTCGATTCCATCAACAAGGACATTGATACTTCAAAGGAGAATATCACTAAGCTCGATAACGATATCGCTAACCAGCAGAAAGCTATCGACACCAAGATAAAAGACTTCAAGGAGCGTCTTTACTCTATGTATGTCTCCGGCGACGATAACCTCGCTGCTGTTATTCTCGGTTCCTCCAGCTTTTACGATACCCTCTCCAACATCGAGATGGTAAACCGTATCGCTGCTTATGATGAGGATCTCATCAATCAGCTCCTCGACGACATCGACAATCTCGGTGAGTCTAAAAAGCAGCTTGAAACAGAAAAGCTCACACTCGAGATGAAGCTCGACTCGCAGGAAGCCAAGAAAAAAGAAAAGGAAGCTGAACTCTCAAGCTATAACGAGAAGATGTCCCAGACCAAGGAGGTCCTCGACCGTATAGCTCTCGAGGAGTCCATGCTCGCCAACGACAAGGCTGAACTCGAAGAGTATCAGAACTCCCTCGACGCTGAGGACGCTGCTATCAGAGAGCAGATCAAGCGTGAACAGGAAGCTGCTCAGAGACGCTATGAAGAAGAACAGCGCAGGATCGCTGAAGAAAAAGCTGCCGCTGAAAGAGCTGAACGCGAGCGCCTTGCCGCTCAGCAGCAACAACAGCAGCAGAACAACAACGACAATTCCGGTCAGGAACAGCAGCAGCAGACTCCCGATCCGGAGCCCGTATACTATAACACTTCTCCTTCCGCAAGCGGTTTTATGTGGCCTGCGCCCGGCTTCTGCTATATCTCAAGCCCCTTCGGTCCGCGCTGGGGCAGAAATCACAACGGTATCGACATCGGTGACGGTGGTATCGGCGGCGGCGCTGCTGTCGCTTCAAAGTCAGGTACTGTTGTCGCTGTTGACAACAATTGTACCCACGACTGCCCCAAGACCTATAACTGCTGCGGAAGCGGCTACGGTAACTATGTCGTTATCTCACACGACGGTACATACTCAACTCTCTACGGTCACCTCAGATATGCAACAGTTTCTGTCGGCGACTACGTTGAGGCTGGTCAGCAGATCGGTGTTATCGGCTGTACTGGTCATTCCACAGGCGATCACCTCCACTTTGAGGTAAGAGTAAACGGCGCTGCTCAGGATCCCCTTGTGTACGTTAGTCCGTAAATACAAGATAATTATTCCGGGCAGTTTCCGACTGCCCGAATTTTTGCACATTAGGAGCATATTATGAATAAGAAGATCACTCTCGGTCTGGCGCTGAGTCTCGTGATGATAGCTTCGGCTGTCACCTTTATCCTGACTTCGTTCTTTACACTCCAGAGCTTTAACGAGAAGGTCGTTGACGTAAACGAAAAATCAAAAAAGTATAACTCCCTCAACTCTGTTGACGCCTATGTCCGCGAACACTACTACGGCGACATAGATGACCAGGATCTCAATTACGGTACACTCAAAGGTCTCATCGAAGGTCTCGGAGATCCCTACTCAAAGTACCTCACCCCCGATGAATTCGAGGCTGCACGTTCCGACGAGGAGGGCTCTCAGACAGGTCTCGGACTCACACTCACAGAGGACAGCAGCGGCTATATCAGGATCACGGATATCCTTCCCGATTCCCCTGCGGTTGAGGAGGGACTCTCAAACGACGATATCATCGTCCGCATTGATGACAAGGACGTCCACACTATCGGTTTCGCTGACGCTATGAACGAGATGCAGGGCAACGAAGGCTCCTCCGTCAAGCTCACTATCAGACGAAACGGTATAGATACAGACTATACCTTCAAGAGACGCTCCATAGATATACAGTCCGTTACCGGAAAGATGACCAACGACTATATCGGCTACATTCAGGTCGCAGGCTTCAGAAAGAACACTCCCGACCAGTTTCTCGATCAGCTCGGCTCGCTCACCGCTAACGGTGCAAAGTCCCTTATCATCGATCTCCGCGGCAACGAAGGCGGTCTCATCACAGCTCTTGAAGAATGTGCAGACCCCCTGCTTCCCGAGGGCGCTATCGCAACAGCTGAATACAAGGACGGTCACACCGAGACTATCGTCTACTCAGACGACAACAAGCTCGATCTTCCCCTGATAGTTCTTGTGGACAAGAATACCGCAAGCACTGCCGAACTCTTTGCTGCTTCCCTGAGAGACTTCTGTCAGGCTCAGATCGTAGGCGTTAAGACGCGCGGCAACGGTACTATCCAGGAAACCGAAAAAATGGACGACGGCGGCGCTATCATACTCACAGTCGCTGAATGTAAAACTGCCGTTTCCGAAAGCTATAACGGAACAGGTATAGTTCCCGACGTTATCGTGGAAAATCCCGAAAACGCTGACAATGATCCGCAGTTCGACGCGGCGGTCGAGCTTGCCATGACATCAAGGTAATATAAGCGGCATCAGCCGCTTATTTTTTAAAAAGGCAGCTGTATGCAATGACAGCTGCTGAGTCACAACAGTTATTATGCTAATCCAACTCAGAAAGGAATGTTACCATGAAAAAGATCTACCCTTACAAACGCAAAGTTTATTACTACGAAACCGACAAAATGAGCATAATGCACCACTCAAACTACATAAGAATACTCGAAGAGACTCGCGTTTCTATGCTCAATCAGGCGGGTACGCCCTTCGAGCAGATCGAAGCTCTCGGTATCCTTATGCCCGTTTTATCCGTGGATTGTCAGTACAGATCGCCGCTAAGATTTGACGATGAATTCACAGTATACCCAAAGATCGTCAAGTTCAACGGTACTATCATGGAGCTTGAATACCGCGTGGTAAACTCCACTACCGGCAAACTCTGCGCCGAGGGACATTCCTCTCATTGTTTCACTGATACTTCCCTCAAGCCCATACGCACAAGAACTCAATACCCGGAGATCTACCGTATCTTCAACGAATACAACGGTTATGACATAACAGATTGATTTTCAAGCCCGAAATGCCTTTTACCGTTGATTTATCAGTAGAAATGTGATATAATGAATAAAAGTATTCATTATGCTCTTATCTAATAAAAGCATTGATTATACCATAATGCTTCGCTTTTATGGCATATACTTACATTACTAAATCGCAAAGGAGAATAATTATGGCTGTTACCGAAGCAGTTGAAAACTACCTCGAGACCATTTTCATACTCTCAAAAAAGCAACCTGATGTTCACGCCATCGACATATGCTCATATCTCGGATATTCGCGCCCGACTGTCTCGATCGTCCTCAAGAAGATGAAGGATGACGGTCTTGTGCTCGTTGACTCCGACAACCATATTACTCTCACGGCTGAAGGCAAGGCTGTTGCTGAACATATCTACGAACGCCACACTATCCTTACCGATTTCTTCGCTTTTCTCGGCGTTCAGCGCGATACGGCTGCTGAGGACGCCTGCAAGATCGAGCACGACATATCCGATGAGACGTTTGAACTGCTCAAGGCTCATTTCTATAAAGTCCGCGGCGATGCAGACCAGAAAAACTGACTCCCGGAGGATCATATGAATAAATTTGAGAAATTCAGGGCTGAATTCCCTGTATTTACTTACCGTTCCTACTCCGTCAAAGAGAATGCCGATACCGTGGAGATTAGTTACTCCTTCTCGATAGACGGGCTCGCTGAGTTCGCTCCGTCGTGGAGCTTCCCGAAACCGCAGGGCTTCTCCGTTAAAGGCGACCTCGCCTTTGAACGTCTTGCCTTTTCACTCGGAATGGCTGAGGCTGTTAGCTACTGGAAGGCTGCCTGTTCTCCCACCGTCCGCGTTATGTGCGGCGAGCTTTCTGACGAACAGATAAGCTGGTGGAAGAAACTTTGGTTTCTCGGACTCGGTGAGTTCTTCTATGTCAACGGCATATCCGCTGACCGCAGCTCGTTCGTGAACTTTCTGTCCGAGGGCAGCTTTACCTGCACATCTGAAACTGAGCGCAGTGCTCCGGAAGGCTGCCTCGTTCCTATCGGCGGCGGAAAGGACTCCGCCCTCACCCTCGAGACACTCGTGAACGCCGGTATGAAATGCCGCTGCTACGCCATAAACAAGCGCTGCTCGATCTCTGCGACTATCAGTGCAGCAGGGCTTCCTGAGGAGACTCTCCTCCTCGCTTCACGCCGCTTCGACCGCTCACTCATTCCGCTCAACAATGCCGGCTACCTCAACGGTCACACGCCGTTTTCGTCGATCGTTGCTTTCTCAGCTGAAATAACAGCTTACCTGAACGGTCTGAAATACATCGTCCTCTCGAACGAATCAAGTGCCAACGAGAGCACTGTTGCCGGTCAGGAGGTCAATCATCAGTATTCCAAGAGCTTTGAGTTCGAGCGCGATTTTCACGAATATGAGGAGAAATACCTCCGCACCGGCATTTATTATTTCAGCTTCCTGCGCCCATTAGCAGAATTCCAGATTGCGAAGATGTTCGTTTCGCACAGGAAATATCTGCCGGTTTTCAGGAGCTGCAACGTCGGAAGCAAGGTCTCACCGGATATCTGGTGCGGCGACTGCCCTAAGTGCCTGTTTGTCTGCCTGATACTCTCGCCGTTCCTAACGCTCGGCGAGCTTGAAGAGGTATTCGGCAAGAATATGCTCAGCGACGAGAATATGCTCGGCTACTTCATCGAGCTCATCGGACAGTCCGTGCACAAGCCTTTCGAGTGCGTGGGCAGCATTGACGAGGTCAACCTCGCTGTGACTCTCGCAATAAGAAAGCTCGAACAGGACGGCACACCGCTTCCTCTGCTTTTCGAGGAATACAAGCGCAGAGGGCTCTACAAGCCCGGGAACGTTGACGCTCTCAACGAGGAGTGCTGCCGTTCTTACAACAGCGAAAATCTTCTGCCGGAGGAATTCCGGACGATACTGACTAAAGAAATGGAGCGACTTCTTTGAGCATTTTCTCAGATCATCTGAATAAACTGACTGCCGGCAAGACCGTCTGCATTCTCGGCTTCGGCAGAGAGGGAAAGGCAACTTACCGTAAATTAGTACAATATTGCTCTCCGGCCGAAATTGCTGTCGCCGACCTCAATCCGGTCGACGCTGAAGCTAACGGTCTGCCGGAAAGCGTCCGTCTCATAACCGGCAAGGACTACCAGTCCTGCCTTGACGATTTCGACATCGTGTTCAAGAGCCCCGGCATAGTTCTTGATAAGCACCCGTCACAGCTCCGCTGCACGGTCACCTGCGAGACTCAGGAGTTCTTCACGGTTTATCGCAGCCAGATAATCGGCATAACCGGCACAAAGGGCAAGAGTACTGTTACTTCCCTGATCTACCACATTCTCAGGGAGTCCGGCATTGACGCGCGCATCGCCGGCAACATCGGTATCCCTGTCTTTGAGATCGCTGACGATATGAAGCCCGACAGCGTTGTTGTCTGCGAGCTTTCCTGCCACCAGCTCGAGTATATGAGCGTTTCACCGGCTGAGGCAGTTTTCCTGAACCTCTACGAGGAACACCTCGACCACTACGGTTCGCTCGGAAACTATTACAACGCCAAGAAAAACATCTACCTTCACCAGAAAAGCGGAGACGAGCTTATCATCAATTACGATATAAAACCGGACAATATTGCTCCGGACATCAAAACGATTTCCGCAGAGCATACTGACGCTGATATCTATGTTAACGGCGGCACTGTACGGACTGCCGGTTCTGAATACCCTATACCGGCTGATAAGATAAAGCTGCTCGGCGTCCACAACCACTACAACATCGCGGTCGCTTACGAGGTCTGCCGCAAGTACGTCAGCGAGGAGCAGTTCACTAAGGCTCTGTGCAGCTTCTCTCCCCTCGCCCACAGGCTTGAATTCGTCGGTATGCACCGCAATATCCGCTGGTATGACGACTCAATCTCGACAGCCTGTGCTACTGCTATCGAGGCAACCAAAAGTGTCCCGGACGCAGCTGTCATACTCATCGGCGGTATGGACAGAGGTATCGACTACACCTCGCTCGTGGAGCATCTCTGCAACTCCGACATCAAGGTCATCTGCATGGAGGCTTCCGGCAAGCGTGTCTACGATATGCTCATCGCCGCAAACTGCGATAATTCGCGCATCAACTACGTCCCCCACCTCGAGGACGCCGTTAAGCTCGCCGCTGAGATAACTCCTCCCGGGAAGAGCTGTGTGCTCTCACCTGCCGCCGCAAGCTACGGCATTTTCAAGAACTTCGAGGAGCGCGGCGACGCCTTCAAGGCTCTTGTCAAGGCTCTTGACATATAACGCCTGATGTGATATAATGTACATGGCTTTTGCCCGACAGTTCGTTTGCACCATCCTGTCGTAAAACAAAACTACGGGCACCTGCCGGAGGACCGGCATGATTTTATGATCTTACAAGGTGTACCGCTGTGTCGGTACACCTTTTTTTCGGAGTGATGATATGTATAAACTTAAAACCTCAGCGTCCTTTGACAGCGCACATTTTCTCTCAGGCTATCAGGGGAAATGCGCCAATATCCACGGCCACCACTGGATGATAGAAGCCGAATTTTCCGGAAATTCCCTCCAGTCCGAGGGTACTCACCGCGATATGCTCGTCGACTTCGGCGACATCAAGAGCGAGCTTCGCTCTATCGCAAAGAGTCTCGACCACTCGCTCATCTACGAGAAAAACTCCCTCCGCCCGACAACTGTTCAGGCTCTCAGCGAGGAGAACTTCCGCCTCATCGAAGTCCCCTTCCGTCCGACCGCCGAAAACTTCGCAAAGCACTTCTACGGTCTGCTCAGAGATAAGGGACTTCCCGTCTGCTCTGTCGCAGTCTACGAAACTCCCAAGAACTGCGCGGTTTACGAGGAGGACATATGAGTTTTCCAGTCGTTGAAAAGTTCGTCAGCATAAACGGCGAAGGTCCGAGAGCCGGAGAACTGGCGGTGTTCATACGCTTCCGAGGCTGCAATCTCAATTGCTCCTACTGCGACACGCGCTGGGCTAACACGGAAGCAGCTCCGGCGGAAATGCTCACGGCTTCCGAGCTTACAGAGTGGGTTAACTCGACCGGAGTTACAAATGTTACTCTCACCGGCGGAGAACCGCTCCTTCAGCAGAACATCGGCGAGCTGACCGATATGCTCATCAGCTCAGGACATTTCGTCGAGATCGAAACGAACGGCAGCGTTTCTATCGCGGAGCTCTCTCAAAGGAAGCTCCGTCCTGCTTTCACGCTGGACTACAAGCTGCCGGACAGCGGTATGGAAACGCATATGCTCACAGACAACTACTCCCACCTGCGGGAATGCGACGCTGTGAAGTTCGTTTCCGGAAGCATCGGCGACCTCGAAAAAGCCGCCGCAGTGATAAAGGAATACAGTCTGACCGGCAGGTGCAAGGTCTACCTCAGCCCGGTTTTCGGCAGGATAGAACCGGCAGGAATGGTCGAATTTATGAAGTCTCACGGTCTTAACGGAGTAAAATTACAGCTCCAGCTGCACAAGTTCATCTGGTCCCCAGATGAGCGCGGCGTATGAAAGGGTTAAATATGGATACTAAAGCAATTGAAGAACACATCAGAGGAATTCTCGTCGCTCTCGGCGAAAATCCCGACCGCGAAGGTCTCCGCGAAACTCCGCAGAGAGTTGCGCGTATGTATCAGGAGGTCTTTGAGGGCATCGGCTACACTAACCACGAGATCGCTGAGAAATTCGGCAAGAAATTTGAGGCGACCGATGAGGATACAGCTGTCGTTATGAAGGACATTACCGTTTTCAGCTACTGCGAGCACCATATGGCGCTCATGTACGATATGACAGTCGATGTTGCCTATATACCGCGCGGAAGAGTTCTCGGACTCAGCAAGATCGCGCGCATCTGCGATATGGCAGCTAAACGTTTGCAGCTTCAGGAGCGCCTCGGCAGCGACATTGCTGAGATCATATCCGAAGCTGCCGGTTCACCGGACGTTGCTGTCGTTATCCGCGGTTCGCACAGCTGCATGACCGCAAGAGGTATCAGAAACGCTTCCGCAAGAACCGTCACTACGACGTTCCGCGGCGCATTCAAGACCGATCCGGAGCTTCGTAAGCTCCTCGACCGATAAGGAGGTATTATGAAAGCTCTCGTTTTATTCAGCGGCGGCGTTGACAGCACGACCTGTCTCGGCATAGCCGTGGACAGATATGGTGCGGAGGAAGTTCTCGCGCTGTCGATATACTACGGTCAGAAGCACAGCAAGGAGATCGAGGCTGCCGAGAAGATAGCCGCACACTACGGTGTAAAGCTCAGGACTCTCGATCTTGCACTCATTTTCGCCGACTCAGACTGCTCGCTCCTCAAGGGCTCGTCCGCTGAGATACCCAAGGAGTCCTACGCCGACCAGCTCAATGAGACTGACGGTGCGCCAGTCTCGACATATGTTCCGTTCAGGAACGGCCTGTTCCTCTCGTCTGCCGCAAGCATTGCGCTCTCGAACGGCTGCGAGGTCATATACTACGGCGCTCACAGCGATGACGCTGCCGGAAACGCCTACCCGGACTGCTCCGCTGACTTCAACGACGCCATAAACCGCGCAATATTCCTCGGAAGCGGCAATCAGCTCAGAGTTGAAGCACCGTTCATCGGTCTCACCAAGGCGCAGGTCGTTGCAAAGGGGCTTGAACTCAATGTCCCCTACGAGCTCACATGGAGCTGCTACGAAGGCGGAGACACTCCCTGCGGCGTTTGCGGTACCTGCCGCGACAGAGCGGCGGCTTTCCGCGCAAACGGCATCGAAGATCCCGCTATCACGAAAGGAGTCTGACTATGACAGGAAGAAATGACTCTGAGAAGGGCAGCATCTCCCTTCTCGGCAACCAGAATACAAAATACGGCTTCGACTACGATCCCTCCGTTCTCGAGACATTCCCCAACAAGCACCCGGACAATGACTACTTCGTAAAGTTCAACTGTCCCGAATTCACAAGTCTCTGCCCGATTACAGGTCAGCCGGATTTCGCGACTATCTACATCTCGTATATCCCTGCTGAAAAAATGGTCGAGAGCAAGTCTCTCAAGCTCTACCTGTTCAGCTTCCGCAACCACGGAGACTTCCACGAGGACTGCGTTAACATCATAATGAAGGATCTCATAAAGCTCATGGAACCCAAGTACATCGAGGTGTGGGGAAAGTTTCTCCCGCGCGGCGGCATCTCTATTGATCCGTACTGCAACTACGGTATCCCCGGTACTAAGTGGGAAGAGCTCGCGTGGAAACGACTCTCAGAGCACGACCTCTATCCTGAGACCGTGAACAACCGATGACCGGAGAGGTAACGATATGAGTTTTATAAAACGCAACAAGGAAGCTTTCATCGCTCCGCTCATAACGATGCTGATCCTGTTCATCATCTATGCTTTGAAAGGAGTATATCCTTTCGGTGACAGGTCAATCGCATATTATGATATGCCGCTGCAGTATGTTCCGATGTATCATCACACCTTCGACTTCCTGCACGGAAAAGCGCCTGCTTTTTTTGACTGGTATAACGGCTGCGGTGCTGATTACGTTTCCGACGTCACTAATTATTGTTTCCGTCCGCTGAACATCTTCTTCCTCTTCGTAAAACGCGGAGACCTGCTTTACAGTATGTGCTTTTTCCTTATGATAAAGCTCATGTTATCGTCAGCAACTATGTCCTTCTATCTCAAAAAGAGCTACAATAACGGCTTTCTGATAAATACCGCAATGGCTCTGATGTACACATTCGGCGGCTACTCGCTCCAGAACCACATAAACATCCATTTTGTCGATCTTCTGATATTCTTCCCTCTGTTTATGATGGCTCTTGACCATATGCTGAAAAATGCCAAACCGTTCTGGTACACGTTCGCTGCCACATATATGCTATTGATAAACAGCTATCTCACCGCAATGGTCCTTATCTTCACGCTCTTATACTCTGCCGGTTACATTCTGTTCATGCAGAACGACAACAGAACAAGAGGAAAAACAGCTGCAAATCTCGGTATATATACTCTGTTAGCTCTGCTCATTGCAAGTGTTTTTCTCCTCCCTGCTGTAAACAAGTTATCCAACTCTACACGAGTTACAAATAACGATGTTTCCTATTTTAACATTATCCTGACCCGTGAAGGAGAATTTGACGTACAGAAGCAATTTATGCTGTTCGGCTCAGAATTCGGCGTTGCCGCTCTTGCACTGACGATATTTATGGCTCAGCAGAAAAAACAAAAGCTCGACAACGACACGAAATTCAGAGCGTATCTCGCAGCTCTGCTCCTGATACCGATAGTTTCAGAGGGGTGCAATCTCCTCTGGCATATGGGTTCATATTCACATTTCCCGTATCGCTTCGGATTTATTCTTTCATTCGTCTTTATAGACGTACTTGCAAGATTTCTTTCAAAGCACAACGAAGAAGCTCCTATCAAGTCTGTCAGGAAACCGGCTGCTGCAACTGCTGCCAAGGCGCTTGCACTTCTCATAACTGCTGCTCAGGTAGTTCTGCTCACAGTTATGTGCTACAAGCTCTCATACCAGAGCGTCCCCGATTCCGACTCCTACATCTTCTACGGATTTCTGCTCATACTCTCTCTTATGGCAGCATTCTTGGTGCTATGCTTCTGCGGAAAGAAAATGCGCACTGCTGTTCTGATAACTCTTGCTGTAATGCAGTCAGGAATTGGTTCATATGGGTTTATCGCCCCGCGCAAATTCACAGTAAAGCCGGATAGTTATATGCTCGTCGAAAAGAGCGACTTTGACGTTCCGGACGACAATATCTCAAGGATAAAGCAGCTCAACTTCACCTCCGCTCCGAACTATCAGCAATATATCGGACTCCCCTCACTCAGTGACTGGACACTTCACATCTCCGAGGGTTACTGGAAATCAAACATATTTCTCGGCTACTCGCATCAGTACACAGACACCTACGACAACGGCGGAACGGCTTTCAGTGACGCTCTGCTTAACGTAAAGCAGACATTCGCAACACGCGACTATGACGACGCTCTCTATACACTTGCACATAAAAAGGACAATGTCAATATCTACGACTGCAAGTATACGCTGCCGTTCGGCATACTCATTCCCGATACTCTGCCGGATCTGAGCTACGAAAGCGATACATCTGTATTCGAAAATCAGAACGAGGTATACAAGGCTATTACAGGCACAGATGAAGAACTCATCAGCGTTCACACTCTCTCCGACGTTATCGTTGATGAGAAAAGCGAATTTGAGATAACACTCAAAACTCCGAACGTCTATGCTGCTTCAATTGAAATAAAAGAGCCGTCTGTTCTGTATGCTTACACCAAAGACGTTGACCTGAGCTATCAGTTCATCGTAAACGGCGAAAAGGTCTATTTCCCCTATCGTACACTCGACGATAACACTGTCTATCCGGGACCGAAAGACAACGGTATCATATATATCGGCTCATTCGATAACGAAAAGATAAAGCTCTCCGTTGCAGCCAAAGACGATGACACATCTAAGCTCTGCTTCGGAGTTATGAGCATACCAAAGCTCGAGAAGCTGTGCAGCAGTTACAGCGACGGCGCTCACGCATATGACGTTGAAGCAAGCGGTACCTCTCTTTCGATGAAGGTCGACGATCCGCAGGGACGTACTCTATTCCTCCCGCTGGAATACAACAAAAACTGGAGAGTCAAGGTAAACGGCAGCAAGGCTGATGTAACCCCCGTGCTCAACGGCTCATTTATGGCTATCAAGCTCGGCAGTGAGAACGCTGAGATCGAAATGGATTATATACCTTATGACAATATCCATTACCTGTTCATCACGCTCGCAGCTCTGGCAGCCTTTACCGTTCTCATGGTACTGCGTAAGAAGAAGCATGATCCCGCAGAAACAAAGGGCTTGCAGATGACGGCTCTTGTATGCTTCACAGCTGTTGCCACGGCGGCACTGATAGTTGTCTACGCTGCACCGTCAGTCGGTTACTTCATAACTCTGTTCAGGGACATCGCCGATATGTAGCGTCAGAATATCTTAATGCTACATAGATTCGTGAAAAATCAGCCGCGTCGACTTATACCGACACATTTCGACAAAAACAGCACCATAAATCATTGAATTCAGGATTTATATGTGTTATTATGTTATAGCAGACGGTTCAATGCAGCCTCTGCAAAAAAACGCCAAAATCTTCCTGCTGTAATTTCAGCAGGAGGATTTTTTTATAAGTCTAACTGATCATCAGGTTTTGTCAAGAGTTTTATTTGCGGTAAGCCGCGCAATTTCCGGTCACAGCGCTATCAACGGCACAATAGTACAACCCCGTATATGGCGCAGAACAGAGATTTCTCAATATTGCACAATATACGTCAGCAAAATTATGTCAAATTTAGCAAATAATGATATGTATAAAATTTGTTAGCAACAAATGACTTGAATTGTTCACAAATATGTAATAAAATATCCATAGAAGATTCAGAAAAGGCGGGACATACCGCTCCTGGGCTGTATGCTTTTCTGTACTTACACACATTATTCACATTTTTATTCTATGAAAGTGAGGTTTGATACTCATGAAGAACGGCATAATGAAACGTGCATTAAGTACAGTTGTTGCTGGATTCTTAGTAATCACATCCAGTCCTTTCGCAGCGAAAACATCTATCGAAGCAGACGCTGCAAAGGTACTCACCACAAGCCCCGGCAGCAGACGCTGCAAAGGTACTCACCACAAGCCCCGGCCACACACAGGAGACTGGTTGGTACAACGATTACCACCACGAGATCTGGCAGGCTGACACACCAAATTCTTCCACTATGACACTCGCTGACGAAGGCGGCGGATTCAGCACAAGCTGGAAATGCGGTCCTAACGGCTCAAGAGGTAACTTCCTTGCTCGCCGCGGCCTTTTCTACGGCAGAAACACCGGTAAACACTGGCAGGATCACGGAAACTTTACCTGTGATTTCGACTGTGAGTGGTCAGCAGGAAGCGCTGGTAACTCCCGTATCTGTATCTACGGCTGGACTGAGAACCCCCTCGTTGAGTTCTATATCATCGAGGACTGG
>ONMB01000049.1 GCA_900318825.1 uncultured Ruminococcus sp. | reverse complement strand
ATCCTGTAGTTAGGGTTAAGGCTCTTGATGAGCAGGGGAAGCTCAAAAATATCCTCATTTCGGTGGTAAAGCGACACCATCATTTTAGGGGAATAGTGAGCGATAGTCTGAGCGGCACCCCAAATGGCCTCACGCTCAAAGCCCTCCACGTCCATTTTGATGATAGTGGCAGCCTTTCTTCCGAGCACACTGTCCACGCTTCTTGCAGCGATATAGGTCTCAGAAGAAGCCGAGATCGCCGACTGTCTTCCGGCCTTATTGGAGAAGGGGAGCTCTGTGTCCACGCACCAAGCCGCTGCATTATAGGCAAAAACGTGGCTCATGCCGTCCACAAACTTCGCCAGCTTGCGGAAGTTTTTTCTGTCGGGCTCAAAGGCATAGATAGCAGCGTACTTTCCGTAGGTGAACTCAAGGAGCTCCTTGATAGTATCGCCGTTGTATGCACCGAGATCAACGTAAGTCTCGCCCAGACCGGGACGGATTATCTTCTTGTAGATCTCTGCCTTTGTCGAGGTGACGGCTGAGAGGTACTCGATCTTTCCGCTTATTTTGAAGTTTATTATATTCGCGTAGACCTTGCGTGAATAATCGTCGGCAAGGCTGTCGTAGACCTGCTGTATCTTCTCTTCATTCTCTACGCAGTATTCGTATGTGAAGAGACCTTGTCCTATTACCGGGACGTCCGGAACGTAGAGCGTGTGACGGGCAGCGATAGCGTGTATTTTGTCCACTATCTCCTGATAGCCGGCTGCGAATGCGAGCACGACAACAAAGTCGTCAACAGCTTCTTCGATCTCTGCCAGTTTGTGAACGCGGAAGCCCTCGAACGAATGACCTCTGACGAAATCATCGCTCGCAAATATGCCTGAGACCGCTATCTCGCGCTTCCGGAAAACAGACATTATCTTCAGTGCGCCGTCGCCCATGCCGTAGATGAAGATAGGACGCTTTTCAGCTTTCAGCCTGTCCCAGCAGGACTGTTTTTCTGTTATAAATGAAAGCATTGTATCACCTGCTGATAATCAGACTATATCGAAATCGTTGCTGGTGTCGACATCGTCATAGTGGTCGTGAAATCCCATCATATCCCTTCCTCTGATACCGTACTTGTCACGCATGATATTGAGATGCTTGTCGATGAGCTCTGAGACCTGACGGACGTTCTTTATGCAGTGGACTTCCTTTGAAGGTGTGTCAGCGTCGCGGCTGTAAATAATGATAGTACCGCACTTGAAAAGTCTCTGGAAGAACGGGAAGCGAACCTTCTTATCAGTTATCTTGTAGAGGTCGATCTCGTCCTCGTCAACGCTGAGGAAGCCGGTCCTTGTAATGAATTTTGTTTCTGTGAGGAAGTAGCGTGTGAAGGAGAGCGGCCATCCGAAGAGTGTACGCTTCTTGTCTGTCCAGACATACTCGAATTCATTTTTTTTCATCTATTATTACCTCCGTCCGGTGAATTATTTATAGTTGTGTTTACATTTTACCACAAATCGTCCCGATAGTCAACTATCTTCTTTATATTTTTAAATTAGAAAAGCATTTTTCGGCGCTCAGAACGATATCCGCAGAAAAAATGCCGTAAATTTCCAAAAAACTCTTTACAAGGGATAAATTTTGTGATATAATATTATCACCGCGTACTTGGATAAGG
This sequence comes from uncultured Ruminococcus sp., assembly GCA_900318825.1. GTDB lineage: Bacteria > Bacillota > Clostridia > Oscillospirales > Ruminococcaceae > Ruminococcus. The sequence continues at coordinate 11,976 of ONMB01000049.1, read as the reverse complement.
GCTTGTCCTCATATTTTCACCCTTCTCTGAGTTGTCGGAATATTTTTATACAGAGGTGCTTTCAATGTTACTGAAAGATGAAAAGACAGCCGTTATCGAGGCTAACAGAACACACGAAAAAGACACAGGTTCTCCTGAGGTCCAGATCGCTATCCTCACAAGAAGGATCAACGACCTGACTAATCACCTCAAGAACCACAAGAACGACCACCACTCCAGAAGAGGTCTTCTCAAGATGGTTGGTCACAGACGTAACCTTCTCGCTTACCTCAAGAAGAAGGACATCAACAGATACCGCGCTATCGTTGAGAAGCTCGGTCTCCGTAAGTAATCATACGTTGCTGAAGGCAGAGGGGATTTCCCCTTCTGCCTTTACGTCTATTAGAGATTTGATGTTAGAAGTCAGAGGTAAGCCTCTGATAATGTCGTTTTTATGCGGCACAGCGGTTTGCCTCTAACTTCTAAACGCTTCTCTCTGATAGACCTATACTAATTTTTCAGGAGGCATTTTATGTTTGAGAATTACAGAAAATTTGAAACTACCTATGCCGGCAGACCTCTCGTTGTAGAGACCGGCAAGACCTGCGGACTCTCCAACGGTTCATGCTGGGTAAGATACGGCGAAACTGTCGTTATGGCTAACGTTACTGCAAGTGCTAAGCCCAGAGAGGGCGTTGATTTCTTCCCGCTCTCAGTTGACTACGAGGAGAGACTCTACTCCGTCGGCAAGATCCCCGGTTCTTTCACCAAGAGAGAGGGCAAGCCCACAGAAAAGGCTATCCTTACTTCAAGATGTGTTGACAGACCTATACGTCCCCTCTTCCCCAAGGATATGAGAAACGACGTTTCCGTTGTTATGACTGTTCTTGCTGTTGAGCCCGACAACTCTCCCGAGATCGCTGGTATGATCGCTACTTCTATCGCTATCTCTATCTCAGATATCCCGTGGAACGGTCCTATCGCCGGCATCAACGTTGGTCTCGTAGACGGCGAGATCGTTCTCAACCCCAACCTCGAGCAGAGAGCTAAGACTGACCTCGTCCTCACAGTTGCAGGTACCGCCGAGAAGATAGTTATGATCGAAGCTGGTGCTAATGAGGTTCCCGAGGACACTATGCTCGACGCTATCCTCAAGGGACACGAAGAGATCAAGAAAATGGTCGCTTTCATCAACGATATCCGCGCTCAGATCGGTAAGCCCAAGTTTGCTTTCGAGTCTATGGAAGTTGACCACGATATGTTCGACGCTATCGAGGCTTTCGCTGCTGACCGCGTAAAGGTCGCTCTTGACACAAATGATAAGAACGTCCGCGACGAGCGCCTTGCTCCTATCGTTGACGATATCCACGCTAATTTCGATGAGAAGTACCCCGAGCAGATCGCTATGATCGATGAGTGCATCTACAAGCTCCAGAAGAAGATAGTCCGCAACTGGCTCTACGAGGGCAAGCGTGTTGACGGCAGAGGCATCGACGAGATCCGTCCTCTTGCTGCTGAGGTAGGCGTTCTCCCCAGAGTTCACGGTTCCGGTCTCTTTACAAGAGGTCAGACTCAGGTCCTCACTATCGCTACACTCGGTCCTGTAAGCGACGCTCAGAAGCTCGATGGTCTCGATGAAGAAGAGTCCAAGAGATATATGCACCAGTACAACTTCCCGAGCTACTCCGTTGGCGAAACTAAGCCCAGCAGAGGTCCCGGACGCCGCGAGATCGGTCACGGTGCTCTCGCTGAGAGAGCTCTTGCTCCTGTTATCCCGCCCGTTGAGGAATTCCCCTACGCTCTCAGACTCGTTTCTGAGGTTCTCTCCTCAAACGGTTCTACTTCACAGGGTTCTATCTGTGGTTCAACACTCGCTCTTATGGACGCAGGTGTTCCGATCAAGGCTCCTGTTGCCGGTATCTCCTGCGGTCTTATCACTAAGCCCGACAGCGACGAGTTCATGACAATGGTCGACATTCAGGGACTTGAGGACTTCTTCGGCGATATGGACTTCAAGGTCGGAGGTACTCACAAGGGTATCACCGCTATCCAGGTGGACATCAAGGTCGACGGTCTTACTCCTGCTATCATCAAGGAAGCATTCGAGAAGACTCGCAAGGCTCGTATCTATATCCTCGATGAGATCATTCTCAAGGCTATTCCTCAGCCGAGAGACACTGTTAATGAGTATGCTCCCAAGATGCTCCAGACAAAGGTTCCTGTTGAGAAGATCCGCGAAGTCATCGGTCAGGGCGGTAAGGTCATTCAGAAGATCTCCGCAGATTGTGACGTCAAGATCGACATCAACGATGACGGTAATGTATTCATCAGCGGTATCAACGGCAACAATGCAAGAAAGGCTCTCCAGATCGTTGAGACTATCGCTAACGGTCCTGAGGTTGGCGCTATCTACCGTGGTAAGGTCGTAAGACTTATGGAATTCGGTGCTTTCGTTGAGATCGTTCCCGGTATGGACGGTCTTGTACACATCTCCAAGCTGGACAAGCAGAGAGTTGAAAAGGTCGAGGACATCGTTTCAGTCGGCGATGAGATCGTTGTCAAAGTCACTGAGATCGACCGTCAGGGACGTATCAACCTCTCTCGCAAGGACGCTCTTGCTGAGATCGAGGCTAAGAAGAACAATCAGTAAAAAAATTATGCGCTCCTGTTAAGGGGCGCATTTCTTTTGAATATAAGTAAGGAGCAGAGAGTTCTGAACTTTCTGCTCCTGTTTTTTAATGATAGTTGTGACTCTGCTTGAGCACCATGTCCTTGACCTTCATGAGCGAAGTGGTTGTACTTCTTTCGTTCTCGGAGAGCTTCATAGTTATGAACTTGATCGTCTCCTCATAGTCGGGTATCATTATGTGCTCAAGAGCATTTACACGGCGGCGAGTCTTTTCTATCTCGTCCGCGAGAAGCTGGCAGGCTTTTTCTGTCTCAGCGAGCTTTATCATCTTGGGGAAAACTTCACTCAGTGCCTTAACAGCGCCGTCGAGGTCTATCGACGTGAAAGCAGTACCATAGGAATAGATGTCGTTTGAGTCGCTGGTTCGGAACTTTGTCTCGAAAACCGGTATATAGACGCTCATGACATTTTTTTCACTGACGTCGAGCTCAACTTCCTGCTTCGGGAGCATAAGCGCCGTTTCGAGCACCTCCCGCTGCATCACTGATCCGGCTACCGCCATATAGCGATTTGCCTCAGAGATAGCTGCTTCGACTTCGCTTCGCAGCCTTCGGTTTTCCTTGATAAGGTCCATAAACTGTCTCATAAGCTCGTCGCGCTTGTCTTTGAGCAGCTTGTGACCTCTTCGTGCGGAGGTGAGCTTTGTTTTCAGCTTGCTCAGCTCCATACGGGTGGGATTAACGTTAAGCCTTGCCACTCGCCTCACCCCGCTCCTGTGTATCGTAATACTTCACGAGATATTCCTCTCTTATACGGCGCAGTTCACTTCTCGGGAGGAGCTTCAGCAGCTCCCAGCCAACTGAAAGAGTTTCCTCGATGCTGCGGTTATTCTCAAAGCCCTGCGATACATATCTGCGCTCAAATTCATCTGCGAATTTTGCGTAGAGCAGATCAGTCGGCGTGAGTGCTGCTTCACCGAGTACGACCATGAGCTCCTTGGCGTCCTTTCCTCTTGCATAAGCCGAGAAGAGCTGGTTCATAGTGTCTGAGTGGTCAGCTCTGGTCTTGCCTTCGCCGATACCCTTGTCCTTGAGTCGAGAAAGTGACGGCAGAACGTCAACAGGCGGATTTATGCCCTTTCTGTAAAGCTCGCGCGAGAGGATTATCTGTCCCTCTGTGATGTAACCGGTAAGGTCCGGGATAGGGTGAGTTTTATCGTCCTCGGGCATTGTAAGGATAGGTATCATTGTGATACTGCCGTCCTTACCGTCCTGACGTCCTGCGCGTTCGTAGATAGTTGCGAGGTCGGTGTACATATAACCCGGGTAGCCCCTTCGTCCGGGAACTTCCTTTCGTGCAGCTGCTACCTCACGGAGAGCATCTGCATAGTTGGTAATATCTGTGAGTATGACAAGAACGTGCATACCCTTCTCAAATGCGAGATATTCGGCTGCTGTGAGTGCCATTTTAGGTGTTGCAAGACGCTCAATAGCCGAGTCGTTCGCAAGATTTATAAACAGCACGGTTCTGTCAAGTGCGCCCGTTGAACGGAAGCTCTCAACAAAGTATTCGGACTCCTCAAAGGTTATGCCCATCGCTGCGAATACTACTGCGAAGGGTTCATCTGTGCCGCGTACCTTTGCCTGTCTTGCGATCTGTGCGGCAAACTGTGCGTGCGGAAGTCCGCTTGCCGAGAATATCGGCAGCTTCTGTCCTCTTACAAGTGTGTTCAGACCGTCTATTGCGGAAACGCCTGTCTGTATGAATTCCTGAGGGTACTTTCTTGCGACAGGGTTCATCGGCAGACCGTTTACGTCCATTCGCATTTCGGGGATTATCTCCGGTCCGTCGTCGATAGGACGTCCCATACCGTCAAAAACTCGTCCGAGCATATCCTCGGATACACCGAGTTCCATCTGGTGACCGGAAAAAACTACGCTGCTGTCCTTGAGATTGATACCGGCAGCGTTCTCAAATAGCTGAACAAGGGCGTTCGAGCCATCTATCTCAAGCACGCGGCATCTTCTCTTTTCACCGTTTGTGAGTCTTATTTCAGCGAGTTCACCGTAAGAGACGTTTTCAACGTCCTTTACGAGCAGCAGAGGACCTGCCGCTTCTTCGATCGTTCTGTATTCTCTTGGCATCAGTCCTGCTCCTTTCTTAGAAGACCGTCAAGCTCTGAGGATATCTCCGTTGAGAGCCTGCTGAATTCTTCGTCTGTGTTTTCTTCCGGAACATATTTGAAACGTCCGATCCTCTCTCTTACAGGAAGTCCGGCTACTTCTTCGATGTCTGCACCGTTTTTGACTGCCTCAACTGCTTCGTCGTTGAAACTGAGTATCAGCTTCATCATAAAGAGCTGCTTTTTGAGGCTCGTATAGGTATCGACTTCATGGAACGCGAGCTGGTGGAGGAAGTCTTCACGGATAGAACGTGCTGTTTCCATTTTGAGTCGGTCGCCCGCAGAGAGAGCGTCCATACCGATAAGTTTTACAATTTCCTTGAGTTCAGCTTCGTCGTGGAGTATAGCCATAAAACGTGCCCTGAGCTTCATCCAGTCAGCGGATACGTTGTTGTTGTACCAGTTTGAAAGAGAGTCAGCATAGAGTGAGTAGCTGGTAAGCCAGTTTATCGCCGGGAAGTGTCTCTGGTATGCAAGATTGGAGTCAAGTCCCCAGAATACCTTGACGATACGGAGAGTTGCCTGCGAAACAGGCTCCGAGATGTCACCTCCGGGAGGTGATACCGCTCCGATTACTGAAAGTGCGCCTTCTCTGCCCTCTGTGCCGTTGGAGATGACTCTTCCTGCACGTTCATAGAACTGTGCAAGACGGCTTCCGAGATAAGCGGGATAGCCTTCATCGCCTGGCATTTCTTCAAGACGTCCGGACATCTCACGGAGTGCCTCCGCCCAACGTGATGTTGAGTCAGCCATAAGAGCAACTGAATAGCCCATATCACGGTAATACTCGGCTATTGTGATACCTGTGTATACCGACGCTTCACGCGCTGCGACAGGCATATCAGAAGTGTTTGCGATAAGCACTGTACGTTCCATAAGAGATTTTCCGGTGTGAGGATCAATGAGCTCCGGAAATTCGTTCAGAACGTCCGTCATTTCATTTCCTCGCTCACCGCAGCCGATGTAGACGATTATATCTGCATCAGCCCACTTTGCAAGCTGGTGCTGAGTTACGGTCTTGCCGCTTCCGAAAGGTCCGGGGATAGCTGCAACGCCGCCCTTTGCTATCGGGAAGAGGCAGTCAATTACTCTCTGTCCTGTAACGAGGGGCATATCCGGCGACAGCTTCTTTTTGTAAGGTCTGCCGCGACGTACCGGCCATTTCTGTATAAGTGAGAGCTCCTTGTCGCCCTTGTCTGTCTCGACTACGCACACCTTATCGTCAGCGTGGAACTCCCCTGCCTTGATGCTCTTTACGATTCCTTCAACGCCGTTCGGTACCATTATCTTGTGAAGAACTATGTCAGTCTCCTGAACTGTTCCGATGATGTCGCCGCCTGTGACCTTGTCACCTGCCTTGACTGCCGGTTCAAATTTCCAGAGGGGATCGCGCTTCAGAGACGGTACTTCAACTCCGCGCTGGAGACTGTTTCCGGCGATCTTTCTGATATCGTCGAGAGGACGCTGTATACCGTCAAATATACTGCCTATGAGTCCGGGACCGAGCTCGACGCTCATAGGTTCGCCGGTCGACTCGACTTCCTCGCCGGTACCGAGTCCGGAGGTCTCTTCGTAAACCTGTATCGAGGCGCGGTCGCCGTGCATTTCTATTATTTCACCGATCAGACGCTTGCTGCTGACACGGACGACGTCGAACATATTCGAGTCCCTCATTCCTTCAGCTACTACAAGCGGACCGGAGATCTTAACGATTTTTCCAATACTGCTCATTGGTGTCTTTCAGCCTCTTTTCTAATTGAGTATGTCGGAGCCGACTGCCTTTTCCACTGCTTCGTGAAGTGCTCTCATACCGTCGCCGGTGTTGCCTTCGACCGCAGGTATGAGAACTATCGCCGGTAGTCTGCTGCTCCTGTACTTGTTTATAGTATCACTGACGAGAGCTGCTGCCGGTTCTGTGATATAGATAACTGCGAAATCGCTGGCTGCGAGCTTTTTTATCAGTTTCTTGATCTTTTCTGGTTCGGTCTCACGGAATACTGACAGTCCGAGCGCTGCAAATCCCGAAACGCTCGCTGTATCCCCGATGACAGCTGCCTTATACATATAGCCTCCTCATTCTTTCCGTGATCGTGTCTTTGTCTGTGCCGCACTCTCTGCAGATCGAGATTATGCGGATATTCTTCAGCTCTGCCTCCTTGGCGATGTAGTACGCCGCGAGAGGTTCAGCGCCAAATGCCTGCATACGAGCAGTCTCTGCGTGCTCCGTAATGACGTCGTCGCACCATTTCTCAAACTGCGCCGGTGAGTTTTTCAGCATTTCGGCTGCTTCGGCGTATGGAGTGTTGTTCAGGTAGTTCAGGAAGCCGTCCCTGCCTGAAAGTGCAGCGCGTATCAGAGAAGCCTTGTCGAGCTCGCGGCTGCCGCATACGGCAGTCTCCATAAACTGGTTCGATTTGTGCATTATACTGCATCTGTAAGCTGTCTTTATATCGGCGCATACAGTCGTGAGCTGTGCGTATCTGATAATGAAATCGTTTCCGCATTCGTCTGCACTCTGCTGTATAGCTCTAAGAGCTGCCGCGTCTATGAGCGAGTCTGACAGCTGACCGTCAAGAGTTCTTGTTACAAGCTCGTAAGCCTCCTCAGCCGGTCCGCGCATATAGACCGGAAGCCCGTCTGTTGATTTTGACGTATAGGCGTTCTTTATGTCCTCAATGCTTACATTTGAAGGCGCGATATAGTAGTGCTCCGGATCTCTGCCCGATAGCATCGCTTTCAGCACAGCCTTCAGATTGTGAAAGTCATTCTTGTAAAGAAGTATTTTCAGCTCGGCGCAGTCCGGAGCGTAGCCTGAAAGCATTTCCCATACATCATTGAGAGTTTCACCGTGCGTCTTTGATGCAAGCAGAGCTTTCAGCTCGGAGAGCGTAGGAGTGTTTATCAGCTGTTCCATATCATACGCACAGGACGTACAGCAAAGGGATACGACAGAGACGGTGGTAGCCGACACGTTGGCTGCTGACTCGGCAATGGCGCTGAAGCTGCAATTCTCGGAGATGTTTCCGTATGTGAGTATAAAGCCGTCCTCGATATCTGCCGGTTCCTTTGAAATGCTGACACTGCCTCCGGCTGCGGATGCCTTTTCGTTGAGCTTTTTCTCGAAGTCTCCCGGTAATCTTCCGAGATCCCTGCTGCTGAGTGAGACGATGCCGCTGCCATTTCGTAAATTGCGTGAGATAAGTCTTTCGAGCATTGCGAAATAGTCTGCATCACTCTGCGAACGGAGCTTTGCAAGGGTGTTCTCGATAGCCTTGTTTATGATCTCGACCTTGCACTTGAGTACCCTGCGCTTCATCTCAGAGTCAACCGAGTTGCAGGCGCTCTCAAAGCTGTGGAGGTTTTCGGCTTCTGCTTTTTTCATATAGTCAGAATATGCCTTTTCAGCCTTTGCTTCGGCGTCCTTGTTTATCTCGCGGACCTTGCTTTCGGCAGAGCTCATTATACGGCTTTCTGTTTCTTTCTGCTGCGAGTCGATGATATTGATTATATCCTCAAGTCCTGCCATTCCCGGCACCTCCTCAGATAGAGATATTGTAGATAAGAAGAATGGATACGAGGAGTGCGAGGATAGCGTATGTCTCGACCATAGCTGCCATGATGATACCCTTACCGCTGTGGTCGGGCTTTTTGGCTACGATACCTACGCCGGCTGCTGCTGCCCTGCCCTGTGCTATACCGGAGAAGAGTCCCACGATAGCTATCGGGAGCGATGCACCGAGAAACATGAGTCCCTGTGCTGTTGAAAGATCAGCCGGTGAACCGCCGATTATGCCAATTCTGCTGAGCATGAGGATAGCTGTGAGAAGTCCGTAAAGTCCCTGTGTACCGGGAAGGAGCTGAAGTATGAGTACCTTGCTGAACTTGTTCGGATCAACAGATACTACGCCGGCTGCTGCCTCTCCCACGAGACCAACTCCCTTTGCTGAGCCTATTCCTGCAAAAAGTGATGCACAAGCTGCACCTATGATAGCGAGTGCTATTCCTAAACTATTCATTGATGTTTTCCTCCTTGAATTTGATATATTTGGTGTTTACGGTGAGCGGTGAGAACTCTCTGCCGCCGCCGGTATAGAACTTGGAGAACAGCTCCACGAACTGGAGTCTGTCAGTGTGAACGTATGCGCCAAGCAGGTTTATAGCGAGGTTCGCTGTATGACCTACAAGGAACACAACTGTGAGAAGTACGGTCTTTACGACCATATTCTGCGGCATAGTGCCGATGAGATTTATGACACTGGCTATGCTTCCGGTCGCAAGACCAAGCGCGAGAAGTCTCGAGTAAGAGAGAATGTCGCTGAGATAGCCGGTCGCTGTGTTGTAGAGTGCGTAGAGTCCGCCGAATATCTTTCCGAATATCGACTTGGAGCTGCGTCCGGAGGTAAGTACGAGAAGTATTGCTCCGGCTATAAGCAGATAAGTGCCGATAGTCTTTAAGATTGCAGGAACGCTTACGAGTATGCTTGCTGCAAGCGGTGCGACTCCTGTTATCGTCAGGTATATCGGTACCGTATCGAATATCGCGTCAGCTTTTCTGCCGTCGTCCCACGCCATCTTGAATGATACGCCGAGTCCGAGGAACAGGTGGAGTATGCCGAGTGCGAACGAGTAAAGCAGCAGCTTTATCGGATCATCGAGCGGCTGGAACCACAGCGCCACGCTTGTGATGTTTTTGCCGAAGTAGTCCCTCGCTACGACCTGTATGATGTCGCCGAACCAGCTTCCGAAAAGTGCTCCCCATATAATTGTTGATATACCGCAATTCCGGAACATCGTGAGCGTCTTTTTCATCGTGTCCTCGAGCTTGAAGCGCTTCAGTGCGATAGTAGTACCGATGAGCATTACAAGTCCGTAGCCGGCGTCTGACAGCATCATTCCGAAAAACAGGTAGTAGAAGAACGACATTACCGGTGTCGGATCGACGTCCTTTTTATCCGGCATAGCGTACATCTTCGTGATGCTCTCGACAGGTGCCGAGAAGCGGCTGTTTTCCAGCAGTACCGGAACGTCCTCGTCTTCGGCAGGATCGGTGTATTCTATGAATACCGTGAATTTTGCCTCGAGTTCTTTACGGAGCAGTTCCGTATATTTTTCAGGGATATACCCCGTCAGTATGAACGTATTTTCCGTGAAATTCAGGGAATTCAGCGCGTCATACTTATCTACTCGCATTTGCAGATAGTCGATCGTGAATTTGAGTTCTCTGCGTTCTGTTGCAAGCTCCTCGATGCGTTTTTCAGCGGCTTCCGACCGTTCTGCGAGCCTTTTTATTTCATTGAGATTGTCCTCTATGAGCTGAGCCGGTGTTTTGCTTTCGGCTTCGGTCAGTGGTATGAACGAAAGTCCTCTGAGCACGTTTTCGATATCCTGTTCAACGGTCTTGCTTGCGAGAATGAACAGATTTGTCTGCTCTTTTGAAGCTGAAATTATCTCGGTGCTCGTTCCGGTCGGAAGAGCCTGAGTAAGCTCATCTGCTGTTATCAGGTAAGGTACTGTGCCTATAAAAGCTGTTGTCGAGGCTGTCCCCCTGAAATTCAGCGGAATATCAAGCCCCAGCCATTGCTTGAGGGTATCGCATTTCAGTTCGAGCTGAGCCGTCTGCGCTTCGGCGTCTGCGATCAGCTGATTGTTTCTTATTATTTCGCCGGCAGAGTTCATGATCTTTTCCATGTGCATTGCTTCTCTGCCGAATGCGTGCTTCTCGACTTCTGTACGGCTGCCGAGCATTGCAGATATACCGGCTTTTTCCGGCGAATACCTGTCAAGTATATCGAGTGCCTGTGAAGCTGTCGTCCGGAATTTTTCAAATTCACTGATAACAGCGGTAACATTCGTTGCCGGAAGCCCTTCGTCAGTCTTGCAGAGTTCTACGACTCCTCGCCGCTGGATAAGCTCTATTATCTTTTTGCTGTCGGTCAGAAGTGCGATAAGCTCGATCTTCTTCATTCTGAGTTTCGCCATATTTTATATCACCTTCCAATCAGGAATGCTTCTCAGAAAAATTTTTTGATTATCTCATCAACTGTTTTGTCCATATTCTTTTCAGAGATGAGTTTCAGCTGTTCGATATCCTTCTGACACTTTTCCTCGGCGTTTTTTCTGTGATCTGACAGTTTTTCGTCGTATTCCATTCGCATACGGTGTGACGCAGCAGTTGCGGCACCGAGCTTTTTCTGGATAGTACGAGCAGCGTTACCATTAGCATTATCTATAAGTTCGTCCTTGCGCTGCTTAGCTTCGGCGTTCTTTCTGTTGAACTCAGCTTCGGCTGCAAGGATCTTCTTAACTGCTTCAGACGCCATAATTTCCCTCCTTTAAAAATGACCAAAAGTCAATTGCTGATGATATTATAACACCATTTCTCTGTTTTGTCAATAGCTATAATATCCAATACTGTGTCATTTAAACAGAAAGGGAGCTATCCCTTCAGACAGCTCCCTTGATATCATTATTCAAATAACATATTTATTATAACTCTTTTTTTGCTTTTTGTCAAGCTATATTCGCAAAACTGTATATTAATTTGGAATACTATCATACACCGAATATCTCGTATTCGCCGGGTTTCAGTGAAATAGATCTGTATTCTCCCTTTTCAAGACTGTTATCCCTGTCAGCTATATACGCCTTGAGTATCGCACGGCTCATATTCGTTATATCCGGGCGCTCAATCGCTTCCTCAGGTGTGAGGAGCAGCACTTCGCTGTTTTCGTAGCCGTCGGACTTTGGCTCTCCATCAACATATCTGAGTCTGAATACAACGCACCACTGGTCTGTCTTGAATTGTATCGAGAATACGGATACAGCCTCTGCTTTAACAGTAGTCTCCTCGAAGAATTCGCGCTTGACTGCGTCGGTCGGCAGCTCGCCCTCCTTGACGTAGCCTCCGGGGATAAGTATCCTGTTCTTTGCCTGTCCGTAAGTGTGCCTTACGAAAAGTATCTTTCCGTCTATTTCAAGTATTCCGCACACTGCGTAAAAACGATTACTCATCTTCTTTTCTTGTTACGCTTATTCCAAGCACTTCAAGGTTCTCATCGTCAACGAATGACGGACACTCTGACATAAGCTCGCTTGCGTTCTGTACCTTCGGGAATGCTGTAACATCACGGAGGCTGTCAGTCTTGCACATTATCATAGCAAGACGGTCAAGTCCGATACCCATACC
>ONMB01000048.1 GCA_900318825.1 uncultured Ruminococcus sp. | reverse complement strand
AGCGGGTGTAGCTGCGGGTGCTGCCGGTGCAGGTGCAAGAGCTTCGTACTCGTCAAGAAGGACTGCCTTTCCCTGCTCTACCTCAACTTCATATGTCTTGCCGTTAAGAGTAACTTTATACTTCATTGTTATTTGACCTCCTTGATAGAAATAAAGTGAAGCTCATTGAGAGGCTTCTGCATTTTATCAGCTACGATAGCCATTATCATTGCCGCTTCCTTGTCAGGTACGTCAAAGAGCTTTACATGACCTGCGGAACCGGGTGCGAGCTTCTGAGCAGCTGCCGATGCAGGTGCTGCTGCCGGTGGAGCCTTTGCCTCTGCTGCGGCTGAAGCCTTCTGCTTTGCTTCCTTGGACTTGAAATATGCGCCTGTACAGTACAGAACTATCATAAGGATGATAAGTCCGGAAAAAACTACTGCATATCCGAATAGAGCTGTACCAGCAGCTTCGCCGATACTGAGATCATCGCTTGCTTTTGTTGTTGCTTCGGTAACTGTTTCAGCGGCAAAAGTCATTTTATCAAACATACTTCCGCCTCCTTACATCTCTTCGATAGTGTAAACAGCTTCGTTCTCTTCCTGAGCCTTGCGGTTCTTGAGGAAATTGATCGTCTGGTCGGGATAGCAGATGTAGCTCATTACATCTTCCTCACAGCGGCAGAGGTCGCCGAGAGCTTCCTTGGCTGCCTTGAACTCCTCACCTGTACGCTTCTTGTCCTCGTCACGGCAGTCAACAGGCTGTGCGTCGCCGAGTACCTTCTTGCTGAGTTCTGCATCTATCGGGGCAGGTGCGATACCGTACTCGCCCTTTATGTAGTTCTTTACTTCCTTTGAGATGTTCTTGTAGCGCTCGCCGACAAGAACGTTTGTTACAGCCTGGTTTCCTACCATCTGTGAAAGAGGAGTTACAAGCGGAGGATAGCCGAGATCTGCTCTTACCTTCGGGATCTCTGCAAGAGCTGCATCAAACTTGTCCATTGCGTGCATATCTGTAAGGTTTGCGATCATATTTGAAAGCATACCGCCCGGTACCTTGTACACGAGTGCCTGAGCATCTGTTGCAAGGCTCTTGGGGTTGAGCTGACCGTTATCGATGTACTTTTGCTTTACGGGCTTGAAGAAGTCGTTCACCTTGTTTATGATCTCCTCGTTGAGTCCGCAGTCGATGCCGTACTGCTTGAAAGCGTAGTACATAGTCTCGGTTGCAGGCTGTGAAGTACCGCCTGAGAAGCAGGAAGTAGCTGTGTCGATAACGTCGATGCCGGACTCGATAGCCTTTGTGAGTGTCATATACGCCATACCTGTTGTACAGTGAGTATGGAGAATGAGAGTCATATCGCCGATAGCGTCCTTGATGCCCTTGATGAGGTGCTCAGCCTCGTAGGGTGACATTGTTCCTGCCATATCCTTGAGGCAGATAGTATCAAAGCCCATTCTCTTGAGCTCCTTGCACATCTCGATGTACTTGTCTACTGTATGTACAGGGCTCTGTGTATAAGAGATACAGCCGGAAGCGATAGTTCTCTTTGTTGCGTACTTCTTGGTAGCGTTGAGAGCTGTCTCAATGTTTCTGAAGTCGTTCAGGGCGTCAAAGATACGGATAACGTCGATACCGTTCTTGATAGAGAGCTCGATGAACTTCTCTACAACATCGTCGTGGTAGTGCTTGTAGCCGAGAAGGTTCTGTCCTCTCAGAAGCATCTGGAGACGTGTGTTGGGAAGGTTCTTTCTGAGGTTGCGGAGTCTCTCCCACGGATCTTCGCCAAGATAACGAAGACATGAGTCAAATGTTGCTCCGCCCCAGCACTCGATAGAATAGTAACCAGCCTTGTCCATATCGGCAAGGATACCCTCGTAATCCTTGTAGGGCAGACGTGTTGCCATAAGTGACTGGTTTGCGTCACGCAAAACGGTTTCTGTCAGTTGCACTTTTTTCATGTACAATCCTCCTCAATTATATATCTGCATTGCAGAATAGTTTTACTCCTGTTCTTGTTAAAATATTATCAGAACAGACAAGGCTGTTTGCTCCAGTGCAAATAACCCAATCAATACTATTATAACATATCTGAAATAAAATTTCCATAGTTTTCAGAAATTTTTTCAGAAATATTTTTTCTGCTGTCCCATAGCCGCTGCAAAAAACGTCCGGGACAGCTCCAAAAGCCATTCCGGACCGTTACTGTGTATTCATTTGCTGTCACCGATGTACTCGCTGAGAGCTCTTTCCGCTGCCTTGTACCTCTGCCGGAGCTCCTCCGCTGAGATGCGCATCGCCCCGTTGCCGAGGATTATAAGCTGCTCGGCTCCGTCCGAAGTCGCCACACGGACTCTGTGCTTCTTCGACAGCTCATGGCTGACGCGCTCGATGTAGGTGTCTGCTGTCTCGGACTCCTTTGTGTAGACTATGCTGATGTTGTAATACTTCTCAACGTCCCTGTGTCTGCCCTTGACCTTATATGCGTCAAAGACCAGTATCAGCTCATAGCCCGTACACCCCTGATAGCTGCACATCATGTTCAAAAGCTCAGCCCTCGCAGCATCAAGACTCTCCTCGGCTGTCTTTTTAAGCTCGTCCCACGCGAAGATTTATATTGTAGCCGTCCACAAGCAGATATTCCGGTCCTTCATATTCCGGAAGTCTTACCGGTCCGTGGTCTACGGAAACGGCCTTGGTCTTCTTGAACGCCCTGCGCGGATCCTTGTTCAGCTTGCCGTAGGTTCGCTCGAATATCTCCATAAGCTCCTCGTCCGAAGCAGCTCTCTCCACGAAATGCCTTACTCTTTCAGGTGATATCTCCGGGATTTCAGCCGTTTTTTCAAGACAGGACGGCAGGTGCATATGCTCCGGGACCTCGTTCCACTTAACGACATAGCCTGCACCGTGCGAACAAAACACCGAGTCTGCCGAGTTCTCAACGTCAGAGTCGCAGTCATAAGCTATCTCTGCTCTCACCTTCTCAGCGTCCGCACACTCACGGTAGCCGCCGAAGGTACAGGAAAGCCTTCCCTGTCCCCTTGTATAGCCTATGACCTCTGCCTGATAGCTGTTCAGAGCAGATACCGGAGCACTTCCGGTTATCACCGACATCTCACCTGCACTCTGGGGCGGCTCGGTCTCTGCCGACATATGCTGGAGGTCTGCAAGCGCTCTTCCGACCGACTGCGCAGGCACTTCAAGCTCAAAGTCATAGTACGGCTCAAGCAGGATACTCTCTGCGCTCCTGAGTCCCTGACGGACTGCGCGGTAAGTTGCCTGACGGAAATCTCCTCCCTCTGTGTGCTTCAGGTGCGCCTTGCCGGAAGCGAGCGTTATCTTCATATCCGTAATCGGCGAACCGGTAAGGGCTCCTATGTGAGTCTTTTCGGCAAGGTGAGTGAGTATGAGACGCTGCCAGTTGCGGTCGAGGTCGTCCTCGGAGCAATCTGTTGCAAATACAAGTCCGCTTCCGCGCTCAAGCGGTTCGAGCAGCAGATGTACCTCGGCATAGTGCCGGAGCGGCTCATAGTGTCCGACGCCCTCGACCTTATCGCGTATAGTTTCACGATAGGTCACAGCACCGTTCTCAAAGCAAATCTTATACCCGAACTTCTCCTCTATACGCTGTGTCAGGACTTCAAGCTGAACTGCTCCCATAAGCTGTATGTGTATCTGACGCAGCTGCTCATTCCAGACGATGCGGAGCTGCGGATCCTCGTCCTCGAGCCTGCGCATATCTCCAAGAGCTTCGTAGACGTTCTTATCGGGCGGCAGTACTATCCGATAAGTCATAACAGCTTCGAGGAGCGCTCTGCCGCTGTCTTTTTCGCAGCCGAGACCTTGTCCTGCATAGGTCCCGGCAAGACCTGTTACGGCACAGACCTCTCCTGCCGCAGCACTGTCAGCCGTCCG
The DNA here is from genome assembly GCA_900318825.1 of uncultured Ruminococcus sp. Lineage (GTDB taxonomy): Bacteria > Bacillota > Clostridia > Oscillospirales > Ruminococcaceae > Ruminococcus. Next base: position 5,754 of record ONMB01000048.1, on the reverse strand, counting down.
GAACTTGTCGCCGGAGTAAAAACGTATCGAGCTTACCTTACCGGTTATTTCTTCGCCGTCCTGTCCGGTATAAGTCAACTCGTCCCTCATATGGAGCGTTCCGCCGGTTATCTTGATATGCGAAAGGCGAGTTCCTTTCGGATCGTAGGATATCTTGTAGACTGCCGCGCCGAATTCGGACTTTCTCGCAGGTTCGGCAGTAAACCTTTCAAGAATGTGCAGAAATTCCTCAATTCCTTCGGTTTTCAGTGCAGAGCCGAAGCAGCAGGGAAATATCCTCCGCTGACTTATAGCTTTCACTATATCAGCATCGGAAAGAGTTCTGTCCGCAAGATATGTATTCATCATATCCTCACAGACAGTTGCGCAGTTTTCGTATATCTCCCAGTCAGTTCCCGAAAAATCGCAGCAGCTGTCCGAGAGCCTGCTCCGCAAATCCTTCAGCACGGCGCTCCTGTCAGCACCGATAAGATCCATTTTGTTCACGAATATGAACACCGGGACTCCGTACTGTCTGAGGAGCTTCCACAATGTCGCGGTATGGCTCTGGACGCCGTCAGTTCCGCTTATTACAAGCACGGCATAGTCAAGAACTCGCATCGTTCTCTCAGTCTCCGCCGAAAAATCAACGTGTCCCGGTGTATCGAGCAGCATCACCCTTGTATCGCCAACGGTGAACTCTGCCTGATGCGCAAATATGGTTATTCCCCTGCCGCGCTCGATAGAATCTGTATCAAGTGCCGAGCTTCCGCTGTCAACGCGCCCGAGCTTTCTTATCTGACCGGTCTTGTACAGCATTGCTTCCGCGAGAGTTGTCTTTCCGGAATCAACGTGCGCCGTTATCCCGACAGTTATCGTTTTCATACATTCCGCTCCTCTGTCTGAAACGTTCAAAGTTACATTATACCTAATTTTAACACAAATTATATGTTTTGTCCATAGGATCGTGTCACAAATCGTCCTATGCCTGAATATAATGTCATTGGAATGCAGTTTCTGCATAATCTATTCAGCAGGAGGAACATTATGAATGATAATATTTACAGACAGCAGTCCGACGCAGTTCCTGTAAAGACAGACCGCGTCTACGACAGCTGCAGCGATAAGGATTGCTTCAGCGATCTTCTGGTCACTCTCGACGAAGGCACTCTTCCCGAAACTATAAACATTGTAAGAAGCCGCGCTGCTACGGTTGAGAACATCTGCGTGAACGTTGAGCCTATCCCTTTCAACAGAGGCTTCTACTCAATAGACATCACTTATACTTTCAGCCTTGAGATACTCGGCTATGAGACCTCAAGATGTACACCGACCGTTTTCAGCGGTACTGCTTACGCAAGCAAGAACTGTATCCTCTACGGCAGCGAATCGTCCGTCCGCACTTTCAGAAGCACCGACGATCCCGACCAGCCCCAGGAGGATACTGCAAACGCTCTGCCTACTGCTATCGTATCAGTACTTGAACCCATCGCCCTTGATACGCGCATTAGCTGCTCTCAGGAATGCGGTGAACAGGATCCGGCTCAGAGAAGCGTTTTTGCAACTCTCGGTCTTTTCTCCGTAGTTGAGCTCACAAGACCTGTGACGGTTTTAGTTCCGACTCTTGACTACACTATCCCCAGAAAGGAATGCAACATCGACTCGGATTCACCCTGTGAGGTGTTTGACAAGCTCAGATTTCCCGAGGAGGAGTTTTCACCTACCGCTCTGACCGGCAATTCTGACTCTTGCTGCTGCAACAACGACAGTCAGAGCTGATAGCCTATGAGAAGGCGCAGTCACCGCAGATACTCCGGCAGGACCATTATCGGCGCTGTTGTATTTGCAGTAATACTCTTTCTGCTCGGTATCGCCCTCAGACGTACAGACAAGGCTCTGCGTCCGGTCGCGGCTATGCAGGCCGAGCACTTCGCTTCGGCTTCTGCTAATGAACTCATAGGAGCTGCGGTCGCTGATTACCTTGTAGAAAACCGCTTCACTTACAATGACTTCGCCGCAGTCCTCTACGACGAAAACGGCAAGGCTGTTTCTGTGGAGTCGGTCCCATATAACATCAACAAGGTCCAATCCGAGCTGACGATAAAGGTCAACAGGGCTCTCAGCACCTCCAATGCCAGAACAGAGCACATCGCTCTCGGCTCACTGACCGGCTCGTATATGCTTGTCGGGAAAGGTCCGAGGATAAAGCTGAAAATATGCCCCTCAGGCACAGCAAAAGTTGAGCTGAAAAGCCAGTTCGTCAGTGCTGGCATCAATCAGACCTGCCACCGCATCTCTGCCGTTGTAACAGCTGAACTCCGCTCGTCTGTACCGCTCTACTCGTTCGATACAGAAGTTAAGTTCGAGTTTCTGCTCGCCGAAAACATCATTGTCGGAAGCGTCCCCGAACTCAGCAGATACGCCTTCGGCTCATTATAGATAAAGGCACGTCCCGCTATGAGACGTGCCTTTATGCTTCATGATGCAAACTGACTGTTGTACAACTCTGAATAGAAACCGTTCTTTTTCATAAGCTCTTCGTGACTTCCCTGCTCGATGATGTTTCCCTGCTTCATTACAAGTATCACGTCGCAGTTCTTTATCGTGGAGAGACGGTGAGCTATAACAAAGCTCGTTCTGCCCTCCATCAGCTTCGCAAATGCTCTCTGAACGCGCTGCTCTGTACGGAGGTCGATGGAGCTCGTTGCCTCGTCAAGAATGAGTATCGGCGGATCCATAAGCATTATCCTTGCGATACATATGAGCTGCTTCTGTCCCTGAGAAAGTCCGCTGCTCTCGCTGATGATCGTGTCGTATCCGTCCGGCAGCCTCTTTATGAAGCCGTGAGCGTGTACAGCTTTTGCAGCTGCTATTATCTGCTCGCGGCTGGCTTCCGGAGCTCCGTAGGCTATATTCTCGGCAACTGTACCGGTGAACACCCACGTTTCCTGGAGCACCATTCCAAAACAGCTCCTGAGACTGTCCCTTGTGATGTCGCTTATGTTGTGACCGGCAACCTCAATGCTTCCGCTGTCTATATCGTAAAAACGCAGCAGAAGATTGATTATCGTGGACTTTCCGCAGCCCGTAGGTCCGACTATCGCTATCCTTTCGCCTGAGTGAACATCAAGACTGAAATCCTGTATCAGCTTCACGTCAGGTCGGTATGAGAAGCTGACGTTCCTGAAGCTGAGTTCTCCGTTACAGTCGCTCAGTTCCTCCTTGTCGCTGTCGTCCGGGACCTCTTCCTCATCAAGCAGGTCGAAAACTCTTCCGGCTGACGCAACTGCGTTCTGGAGCTCGGCAAACACGCCGGATATCTCATTGAAGGGCTTGGTGTACTGGTTAGAGTAGGCAAGGAAGCTCGACAGCTTTCCGACCGACATCTTACCGATAAATGAAGAGTAACCGATAGCTCCGAGCGAGCCCATTACGCCTACAGCAGCATAGATGAGCCCGTTCACGAAACGAGTTGTCGGATTGGTCATCGAACTGAAAAATGTTGCCTTGAGTCCGACTTTTCCATACTCGCGGTTGATCTCGGCAAAACGCTCCTCAGCTCGCTCTCCGTACACAAAAGCCTTGACCAGCTTCTGATTTCCGGCACATTCCTCAGCAAGTCCAACCATATCTCCGCGGAGCTTCGATTGCTTCATATATGAATCGTGCGCCGCCTTGGTTATGCAGGAAGCGGCTATGAATGAGAGCGGAGTCATAAGGACGACCACAAGCGCTATCCTGTAATTGATCGTCATCATAAATATGAGAGTTCCTATTATCGTTATCACGCCGCTGAAAAACTGCGTGAAGCCCTGCAAAAGTCCGTCCGAAACTATCTCAATATCGTTTATGACACGGCTCGTCAGTTCGCCCTTGGTACGTCCGTCGATGTACTTTATCGGGACGCGCTCGAGCTTGTTGAATACGTCAGAACGCAGGTCACGGACCGTCAGGAACGACAGCTTGTTTGTGCAGAGACTCATGAGCCACTGAAAAAGTGTGCTCGCTGCTACTATCGCCGCAAGCTCGATGACAATCTTTTTCAGCTCGTCAAAATCAACGCTGCCACTGCCGATGCAGCAGTCCACCGCCTGTCCTATGAACACCGGAACAGCCAGTGAAAGCGACACTCCAAGCACAGCAAATATAACGGTAAATACAAAATAGCCGATATATGGACGGGCATACGAAAATACCCTTTTCAGAGTCTTAAACATTCGCCTCGCCCTCCTTGCTGTTCATCTGAGATGTGAATATCTCACGGTATACGGAGCAGTTCTCGACGAGCTCGCTGTGAGTTCCGATACCGGCAGCCTCACCCTCGTCCATAACGATTATGCGGTCAGCTTCCATAAGCGAGGTCGTGCGCTGCGAGATCATAACGACAGTAGTTCCGGACATATCCGTCCTGAGAGCCTTTCTGAACGCAAGATCGGTCGCGTAGTCAAGAGCACTGGTCGAATCGTCAAGTATCAGTATATCTGGTTTGCTCACAAGCGCTCTGGCTATCGAGAGACGCTGCTTCTGACCGCCGGAGAAGTTCTTTCCACCCTGAGAAACTACGGTATCGAGTCCCTTTGGCAGCTTTGATACGAACTCCCACGCCTGCGCGGTCCTGAGTGCTGCATTTATCTCGTCATCGGTCGCCGAAGGCTGGCGCCACTTCATATTGTCACGGATAGTACCAGAGAAAAGCACAGCTCTCTGCGGAACATAACCAACTGTATGACGGAGCGCTTCAAGCTCCCAGTCGTTCACGCTGACGCCGCCGACTCTCACTTCACCCTGAGTCGCCCTGTAATAACAGGGAATGAGGTTTGCAAGGGTAGTTTTTCCACTTCCGGTAGCTCCGATAATGCCGAGAGTCTGTCCCTTGCCTATCGAAAGAGTGACGTCCTTGACAGACGAGTCACCGGCAGTCTCATAGGTGAATGAAACGTTCTGGAACTCAATATATCGCCTGTTCTCGCTGTCTGTCGGTTCCATACCGCCGCTCTCCTCAGGAGCGATCTCGAATATCTCGTTGATTCGCGCTGCTGCTGCAAACGCCTTTGTGAATATAACTATCAGATTTGCAAGAACTACCAGCGCAAGCAGTATCTGCGTCATATAGTTCGTGAAGGCTGTCAGCTCGCCCTGAGTAAGGTTGCCGCTGTCGATCCTTACTCCGCCGAACCAGATGACCGCTGCTATTCCGAGATTCATCACCATGAACGCCACAGGATTGAGTATCGCGGATATCTTGCCGACTGCTATCGAACTTTCCGCTATCTCGTCAACAGCTTCCCGGAACTCATCTATCTCCTCCTGCTGACGTGAAAATGCCCGGATAACTCTCGTTCCTTCAAGGTTCTCACGAGTCAGCATCGCAGCACGGTCAAGGTTCTTCTGCGTTTTTTTGTACATAGGTACGGTCCTGCGCATTATCACAAAAATAACAAAAGATATGAGCGGTGCTACCACAAAGAATACCAGCGAGAGCTTAACATCTATCATAACTGCCATTGCTGCCGCTCCGATAACGAGGAACGGTGCTCTCACCGCAAGTCGTATGAACATATTAACGCCGTTCTGAACTGTCATCGTGTCGTTGGTCAGGCGGTTCACCAGCGAGGACGTTCCTATCCTGTCGATGCCGCTGTAAGACAGCTTGTTGATATGGCTGAACAGCGCTTCCCGAAGCTCAGTCCCGAAGCCGTAAGCGCACCTCGCTGCAAGGTACTGGCAGGTAAGCGCAAAGCCCAGTCCGCATATGCCGAGCAGTACGATCAATCC
>ONMB01000050.1 GCA_900318825.1 uncultured Ruminococcus sp. | reverse complement strand
CAAGGAGCAGACTGCCGTCCAGAACGTCCAGACCGTGGACGATATGGTCTCGGAGGAAAAGCGCCTCAGTCAGCACCGCGCGCATCACGGCATCGTGCTCACCGGCAGCGAGGATCTGGATATCCCGGTTCGCTTCGCAAAGTGCTGCAGTCCTGTTCCCGGTGATGAGATCGTGGGTTATATCACCCGCGGCCGCGGCGTCACCATCCACAAGGCGGAATGCGTCAACGTTGCCTCCGGTGAGGAGGAGCGCCGTATCCCTGTGGAATGGGCAAGCGACGGACAGAACACCTTCTATGCCACCATTACCATCATTGCCTATGACCGGCTGAATATGCTCAGCGAGATTGCCACCATCATCGGTGAAAACGGCGTGTCCATCCGGGCTGCCTCCATCCAGAGCGATGAAAAGACCCGGATCTCCACCCTGCATCTGACCCTTGAGGTACGTTCCCGCGAGGAAATGAACAAGGTCACACAGATATACATCGTTGCCTGCGGATCTGCATATCATGTAGGTATGGCAGCCCAGTACGTTATAGAGGATATGACCTCTATCCCGGTAAGAGTCGAGCTTGCTTCTGAGTTCAGATACAGAAAGATGAAGCTCGCTAAGGACAGCCTTGTTATCATCATCAGCCAGTCCGGTGAGACCGCTGACAGCCTTGCAGCTCTCAGGGAAGCCAAGGACAAGGGCATTAAGACTCTTGGTATCGTAAACGTTGTAGGTTCTTCGATAGCGCGTGAAGCAGACAACGTATTCTACACGCTTGCCGGACCTGAGATATCAGTCGCTACCACAAAGGCTTACAGCACTCAGCTTATAGCTTCTTATCTGCTTGCTATGCAGTTTGCAGTAGCAAGAGGTGAGATGACCGAGGAGAAGTGTACCGAGCTTCTGAACGAGCTCTACACTATCCCTGACAAGATCGAGAAGATACTTGCAGACAAGGAGCGTCTCCAGTGGTTTGCAAACAAGCTCGCTGGTGCAAAGGACGCATTCTTCATCGGCAGAGGCATCGACTACGCTATCAGCCTTGAGGGAAGCCTCAAGATGAAGGAAATTAGCTACATTCACTCGGAGGCATATGCTGCCGGCGAGCTGAAGCACGGTCCTATCAGCCTCATCGAGGACGGCATACTCGTTATAAGCGTGCTCACACAGCAGGATCTCTACGAAAAGACCGTCAGCAATATGGTCGAAGTTAAGAGCCGTGGCGCTTCACTTATGGGACTCACCACATACGGCAATTACAGTATGGAGGATACTGCTGACTTCACAGTCTACATTCCCGAGACTGATCCTCATTTTGCAGGAAGTCTCTCTGTAATACCGCTCCAGCTGCTCGGATATTATGTATCCGTAGCCAAGGGATACGACGTAGATAAGCCAAGAAACCTTGCAAAGAGCGTAACAGTTGAATGATATTCAGAGCGGACTGAGAGGTCCGCTCATCATTTTTGATAAGGAGAAGAATATGAGCACTGAAAACACAACAGGTCCTTCAATAACTGAACTTGGCGATCCCTCAAAGCCTCACGGTGAAGCCGGAGCCGAAATGCTCAGCGGTATGAATGAGCATCACTATGAAGTCACTGGCTGGGGACTCAGCTTCCTTGAGCTCCGCAAAGACAGCAGAGTGCTTGATATCGGCTGCGGAGGGGGAGAAACGCTTCGCCGTATGTCGGAGAAAGTTACTGAGGGAAGTCTTACCGGCGCAGACCACTCTCCGCTGTCGGTCAAAATGAGTCTCGAACATAATCACGAAGCTGTTTCAGCCGGCAGACTGAACGTTTTTGAAGCATCGGTCGGAGAACTGCCTTTTGCCGATGACAGCTTCGACCGTATAATCACTGTTGAGAGCTTTTATTTCTGGGAAGATCCCGCAAATGACCTGAAAGAGGTGTACAGAGTCCTTGACAAGCGTGGGATATTCCTCATAGTTGCGGATATTAACGGCGACGCCGAGCTCTCAGAGGAAGACCTTGCAAACATCAGGAAATACTCGCTCTACAACCCGACATCAGCTGAACTCGAAGTCCTTCTCACTCAGGCAGGCTTCAGCAGCGTGAAAATACATAAAAAGGGCGGCACGAGCTGGATATGTGCCGAGGGACGTAAATAAAATAAGTCCGGAAGTCATAACGCTTCCGGACTTTTAATCTTATCAGCTGTGAAACAGTCTGCCCTGGCATGTATCAAGCTGAGCGAGACGCTTGTCTATACCGCCGAGGACTGCGAGCTTGTCAGCGCTCCACATCGGCGCGATCAGCTTAGACTTATCACCGTCTCCGGTTATACGCTCAATGACGGTCTCAGGCGGAAGTAGTTCAAGCTGACGAACGACAGTATCAATGTACTCATCACGCGAAAGGAGGGCGAATTCACCGGCAGCGTACATATCTGCGAGCTTGGTACCGCGTATAACGTGGAGCATCTGTATCTTTACGGCGTCAGGACGCATTTCTGTGACCTGACGTGCTGTTTCAAGCATCATTTCTGGAGTTTCACCCGGCAGACCGTTAATTAAGTGCAAACAGACTCTGATATTCCGCAAAACGAGCGAATTATAGCCTTCTATGAACTCAGCGTGAGTACAGCAGCGGTTTATCAGCGAGAGTGTAGGTTCGTGAACGCTTTGCAGACCGAGCTCTACTGTGAGGTAAGTCCGGGCATTCAGCTCGGATAGCAGCTCAAGAACATTATGGGGGAGACAGTCTGCGCGTGTGCCGATAGAAATACCGCAGACCTCCGGGAACGTGAGTACCTCCTCAAAGCATCGGTGAAGAACATCTACCGGTGCATAAGTGTTGGTATTAGCCTGAAAATAAGCTATAACACGCGGAGTTTCGCCGATCTTACAGGCTATTCGCTCGATCTCGGAAGAGAGCTGCTGTCTGAGTGAAAGCTGCGGCGAAGTAAAATAACCGCTGCCGCCGTCGCAGAATATGCAGCCGCCCGAACCCTTGCTGCCGTCTATATTCGGACAGGTGAAGCCACACTCAAGTACAGCTTTATATATCTTTTTGCCGAAATATCGCTTGTTGTGGTAGTTCAGAGTGTGGTAACGCTTGTTATCGTCGGAGTATAAAAAAGGACTTTTCATAAATGCACCTCCGGAAATATGTTATCATATTTGCCGGATAAAGTCAATAAGCGGAATTTACGGCAATATCAGCGCTTCCGGACTTGACAAAACTGCTGAAATATGGTAAAATATTTCAAAGAACTGCTCTTTGGCAGTCTTGTTTTGTTGATGAGGGGGATAGAGCTTGAAAAACAATCTCATACTTATCGGGATGCCGGGTTCAGGAAAGAGCACAGTCGGCGTTATACTCGCAAAATTGCTTGGATACAGCTTTGTCGACTCAGACCTCCTCATTCAGAAAAGTGAGGGCAGGCTTCTCAGGGAGATCATCGCTGATGAAGGCATAGACGGCTTCATTTCGATAGAAAACCGCATAAACAGTGCCATAGATCTGGAACGCTCAGTCATCGCAACCGGCGGAAGTGCGGTATACGGCACAGAAGCCATGCAGCACCTCAGAAGCAGCGGTACAGTTGTATATCTTCGCCTGAGCTGCGAACAGCTCACAAAAAGGCTCGGCAACATCAAAAACAGGGGAGTCATCATACGCGAAGGACAGACTCTCAGCAGTTTATACGACGAAAGATCTCCTCTTTACGAGAAATACGCGGACATCATCATTGATGAGGACAACTGCGATATTGAAGCAACTGTCGAAAAAGTCTTTAATTCTTATACAGTTTCTTTGTGAGATATACACAATTATGCACAAAAAAAAATAGCAATAAACACAATTTTATTTTTTGTACAAAAACTTCTTTGACAAAATAGATACTTTGTGGTATAATATATCATAGAATTTTATTGCGGAGAAATAATTCCGTCAATATATATTTTTGCAGAGTCCGGTGCCGTTCAGCAGCTATACTGCTCTGGCTTGCGGATATCGGAAAGGAAATGAAATGGCTAAAATCATTGCAGTAACTTCAGGAAAGGGCGGTACAGGCAAGTCTACCATTTGTGCCGGTCTCGGCTACGCTCTCGCTAAACAGGGCCACCGTACACTTATCATCGAGCTCGATTTTGGTCTCAGGTGCCTTGACCTTATGTTTGGCATGGAAGGCGAGATAAGATATGATCTCGGTGAAGTCCTGAGAGGCAATAAGACAGCACGCGAAGCTGTTGCGCAGGTACCTATGGCTACCAACCTCAGCTTGTTATGTGCTCCTAAGACGCTCACTCCGGTCAAAGCTGAACAGATCGGTGAGATATGCTCCTCACTCAAAAAGTATTTTGAGTATATCATCATAGATACGGGTGCAGGTATCAACTCCCATGTATTCGATATAGTTGAACAGGCAAACCTTATCCTTGTAGTTTCAACTCCTGATCAGGTCTGCATCAGAGACGCAAGCCTTATGTCAGACGAATTCTACAACAGAGGCAACAAGAGACAGCGTCTCATAATCAATAAAGTCAGCAAGAAGGTCATCGGAAAATCACTTGTCGCTAACCTCGATGAGATAATCGACAAGGTTGGTATACAGCTCATCGGTGTTATACCTGATGATTTCAAGATGACAGTAGCTACCGGTACTGGAAGACCTATCCCTTCTGATTCCGAAGCCCTCAAGGCTATCGACGCTATCACCAAAAGACTTGGCGGCGACTTCGTACCGCTCACTTACAGCAACTAAGCAGCATTCAGCGATAAGCATATTGTCCTTTAGCACTATTTTTCATATTCCCGGTCCGGGCGCAGAAGTGCAGCGTTTCCGGTCATAAATACACTAAAAATTCGGCTGTACATATTCCTTGGCATTCATCGCACGATCGGGAGATCTTTACCGAAAAAGGAGAAAGGAAGTATATCATGAAAATAGCAATTATTGCTCACGATGCAAAAAAAGAGCTTATGGTCCAGTTCTGCAGCGCTTACTGCGGAATTCTGTCAAAGCATACGCTCATAGCTACCAACACAACAGGCAAACAAGTAAGCGAAGCAACCGGACTTCCTATCAAGAGATACCTCAGCGGTCAGGGCGGTGCGGAGCAGATACTTGCACTTCTTTCCTGTAACGAAGTTGACGTTCTCCTGTTTTTCAGGGATCCTATAAATCCCAAGGCTACCGACGTTCACGGTATGAATCTTCTCAGACTGTGTGACGTACATAATGTCCCTGTGGCTACCAATATCGCAACTGCAGAGGCGCTGATACTCGCTCTTGAGCGCGGCGACCTCGACTGGCGCGAAGTCGGTACTCCCGGTCTCTGATATTTTCAATTGTCCCTTAATTGGGACAATTTTAATGTAAAGGGCTTGCCCCGCAAATTATATGAAAGGCTGAAACTATATGGCTATGAACATCAAACGCCCGAACGGTACGGAAGACGTGCTCCCGAGAGACGTCCACAAGTGGCACACGGTCGAGAAGATCGCCCGCGAAACTGCTGAGAGCTTCGGATTTGGAGAACTGCGTTTCCCTACATTTGAGAACACCGACCTTTTCCTGAGATCTGTCGGCGAAACGACTGACGTTGTGCAGAAGGAAATGTACACCGTTATGGCAAAGGAGACCAAGTTTACGCTCCGTCCCGAGGGAACTGCCGGTGCGATCCGAGCAATGCTCCAGAACGGTATGCTCAACGAAGCTCTTCCGCAGAGGATATACTACCTGATCTCCTGCTTCCGACACGAGAGACCTCAGGCAGGCAGACTCCGTGAGTTCCACCAGTTCGGCGTTGAGATGGCAGGAAGCCAGTCTCCGGCAGCCGATGCGGAGCTCATCTCACTCGCCAAAAAGATACTCGAACGTCTCGATGTTAAGAATATAGAACTCCACATCAATTCGATCGGCTGTCCGGCTTGCCGTGCGAAGTATCATGAAGCTCTCAGAGCCTTCTTTGAACCGCACAAAGACGAGCTCTGCGACACCTGCAAGGAGAGACTCGTCAAGAACCCGATGCGACTTCTCGACTGTAAGAGTCCCGAGGACCGCGAGATAGCAAAGGACGCTCCTGTTATCACCGATTACCTTTGCGATGATTGCAGCGAGCACTTCACTAAACTCAGGAAATACCTTGATAATGCTGGAATTTCCTACATTGTCGATCCAAAGATAGTACGCGGACTCGACTACTACACCAAGACCGTTTTTGAGTTCGTGACCACTGAGATCGGTGCGCAGGGAACTGTTTGCGGCGGCGGAAGATACGATGGTCTTATCGAGCAGCTCGGCGGACAGCACACACCGGCCCTCGGCTTTGGTATGGGAATTGAGCGTCTGCTTCTTGTTATGGACAAGCAGAACTGCAACTTCCTTGCGCCTAAGAAATGTGACATATACTTCGCAACAATGGGCGATGCTGCACTTGAAAAAGCGATCGAGCTCACAGCACAGCTCCGTGAATTCGGCTACTATGCCGAGTACGACCTTATGGGACGCGGACTCAAGGCTCAGATGAAGTACGCCAACAAGATAGATGCTGCATTCACTATGGTGCTCGGTGACAACGAACTCACTGATGCTAAGGCTAAGCTCAAGGAAATGGAAAGCGGCGAGGAAACTCTCATCAATCTCGATGACAAGTTCGTAGCCACTTTTGAGGAAATCTACTTCAGTAAAATGCTTGACGTTATCGACGACGAGAACGGCTCGCTTTTCGCATTCACAGGGGAGGAAAAGTAAATGGCAGACAGTATGAAAGGTCTGAAGCGCACACATTACTGCGGCGACGTTACAGAGATCGGCGCTGAGGTAGTAGTAGGCGGATTTGTAGATAGAATAAGAAACAAGGGCGGAGTTATCTTCGTTGTTCTCAGAGACAGAACAGGCGTTGTGCAGCTTCTCTTCAACGACGAGACAGACCGCGAGATATTTGACAAGGCAGCTTCCTGCCGCAGTGAGTATGTACTTATGGCAAAGGGACAGGTCCGTGAGCGTGAGAGCAAGAACGACAAGCTCAAGACCGGTAACGTTGAGGTTTTCGTAACTGACCTCCGTGTACTCGCAAAGGCTCAGACACCGCCCTTCGAGATCACAAACGAGACCAAGGTAAACGAGGAGCTCCGTCTCAAGTACCGTTACCTCGACCTCAGAAGAGCACCTATCCAGCAGAATATCATTATGCGTCACGAGATCGCAAAGGTAACCCGTGAGTATTTCTACGAGAACGGCTTCCTCGAGATCGAGACTCCTATGATGATGAAGTCAACTCCCGAGGGTGCAAGAGACTACCTCATTCCCTCAAGAGTTCACCCCGGAAAGTTCTACGCTCTTCCGCAGTCACCTCAGATCTATAAGCAGCTCCTTATGGTAGCCGGCTATGACAGATATATCCAGCTTGCACGCTGCTTCCGCGACGAGGACCTCCGTGCAGACCGTCAGCCTGAGTTCACACAGATAGACCTTGAGATGTCATTCGTTGACGCCGAGGATATTCAGGAATGCGTTGAAGGCTTTGTACAGCGTGTATTCAAGGAAGTTATGGGCGTTGACGTACCTACTCCGCTTCCGCGCCTGACATTTGCTGACGCTATGAATCGCTATGGCTCAGACAAGCCTGATACACGTTTCGGATTTGAGATACAGGATATCACAGATACAGTCAAGGACATTGACTTCGTTGTATTCAAGAGTGCTATCGAAGACGGCGGCTCTGTAAGAGCTATCAACGTCAAGAACGGTGCCGCAACCTATACCCGCAAGGAGATCGACAAGCTCGTTGAACACGCAAAGGGTATCGGCGCTAAGGGACTTGCCTACATTCGCTGGGCTGATGAGCCGAACTGTTCCTTCAAGAAGTTCCTCGCAGAGGGCGACCTTGAGAAAATATGTGCAGCAGTAGACGCACATGAGGGAGACCTCGTTCTCATCTGTGCTGACAAGACAAAGACTGTTCTTTCGACTCTCGGCGCGATCCGTCTTATATGCGGAAAGAGACTCGACGTTATTCCCGAGGATCAGTACAACTTCCTCTGGATCACTGAAATGCCTTTCTTCGAGCACGATGACGAGAACAATACATGGGTAGCTGCTCACCACCCATTCACAATGCCTATGGAAGAATGCCTCGAGTACCTCGACACTGATCCGGCAAATGTCCGCGCAAAGGCATGGGATCTCGTTCTCAACGGAACAGAGCTCTCCAGTG
>ONMB01000052.1 GCA_900318825.1 uncultured Ruminococcus sp. | reverse complement strand
GAAGAAGATGTTCATAGCGCCGACTTCCTCTATGTACTTCTGCTCAACGCCGTCGAGCCAGAGAACCTGTGAGTAGTTCTGCTTGTGAGCCTCGTCCTGACCGATGAGTGAAGCAGCGTAGTTGCCGCCTGTCTTTGCAAAGCCCATACCGCCTCTTACAGCGCGGACATACTTGCTCTCAACGTAGATGTTTACAGGGTTGAGACCGCTCTCATAGTAAGCACCTGAGGGTGAGAGAATGATGATGAAGAGGTACTGTGCGCCGGGCTTAACGCCGAGGAAAGGATCAACAGCAATGATGAAAGGACGGATATAGAGTGACTCGCCTTCCTTTGAGGGAACCCAGTCCTTCTCGACCTTGAGGAGTTCCATAAGGCAGTTGAGTGCGAGGTCCTCAGGGAGCTCGGGGATAACGAGTCTCTCATTGGACTTGTTGAGTCTCTTGAAGTTCTCCTGCGGACGGAAGAGCTGTACCTTATTGTCAGCAGTTCTGTAAGCCTTGAGTCCCTCGAATACTTCCTGACCGTAGTGGAGACACATAGCGGCAGGTGAGAGCTCGATAGGAGCATAGGGGCGGATCTCAGGATCGTGCCAGCCCTGACCTTCATCATAAGGCATTACGAGCATATAGTCTGTGAAGATGTGGCCGAAGCCGAGCTTGTCGCCGGGCTGGGGCTTAGCCTTGAGCTTGTCTGCTTTAACGAATTTGATTTCCATTTTATTCAACCTTCTTTTATAAAAATTAACGATTCATATCGCTGACCGGAATGTAGTTTTTCTCAAACAGTCTTCTGCAAACGACAACACAGGCAGCAGTTACACCTGCTGTAAAGATAGTTGCAGCCGCAGCAGCTATAATGATCTTTTTGTGATCCATAGTATATTCCTCCTGTCAGTCTGTCGGATACTGTCCGCTTGCCGGGCGAAAAAATCCTTCTACTATTATACCATATCCTGCCGGGAATTTCCATAGAGTGCCCGCAAAATCTTGCACAAATAGAACTGTTGAAACTTATGCACCCTGCACATTAATCATCAAAGGTGCGGACGCGGAGAACTGCTCCGAGCTTTTCGGCAAGCTCCCGTGATGCCTCGATCTGTTCCTGTGGTATAACATCAACGATTGATACCACCACCTCGGCTTTTCCGATATTTACGCAGTCTTTGACAAACTGGCACATAAGCCAGAATGCATTATCGTATTTCGGGCGGGTTACCTCCATATATTCCTTTTCTGTCGGAGCATTGAGACTGACAGAGATAACGTCCATTGTCTCGCACAGTAATTTTGCTGTATAGCCGGAAGTGCCATTTATTCTTTCACCGAGACCGTTTGTATTGATACGAAGTTTTTTACAGCCTTTTTCTCTTAGGTATTTTGCAGTATCGACAACGTCGTATAGTCTTTCTGTCGGTTCACCGTAGCCGCAGAACACTATCTCGTCATACTTTGTAATATCCCTCTTGTCAAGGTCAGCCATTATCTCGTCCATAGAAGGCTCATGCTCAAGCCAGAGCGGATCCGAGCCGTATGCGCCGTCAGCGTGAGTCCTTATGCAGAACGTACAATTGCACGGGCATTTATTTGTGATATTAAGATAAAGGTTATTGCCGACTTCATAGGATATAGTCATAGCCTTTTTCATTCTACCCTCTCCTGTCTATATAAATTTGTACTTTTTATTTGTGAGAACGACTCCGCCGTAGTGGTAAGGCATCACGTCGAAGCCCTCAGTATCGAGCTTTTTGAGCTGTTTCTCGCTGACGATAGCATAGGGGTGAGCCTGTGGCTTGACGCCGTTTCCAAACTCTGTCTCAGGCGTTATGTCGTCGCAGTTCTCTGTGAGAGTCTGTATGGTGCGTATCGACGGCATATGCCAGAGCCAGTCAAGCAGGTGGAGCAGCTTCTCGGCAGTCTCCTTTTTCAGGCACTTCGGCTCGTTCTCGTCATAGATCTCCTCCTCAGGTATGACCAGCACATATTCGTACCTGCCGTCCGTCGGGGAGTTATTCAGGTAAAAGCCCCTCACGCCCGAAAAGCCTTCGAGGTCAAATTCCGACTGAAAGTAGCTGTTTCCGTGATCCTCGTCGGGATCAGGCTCGAAGTTTTGCAGGAGCAGCTCCTGATTATGAGCGGTTATCTCGCCCTGTGTGAGTTTTTCAGCGCCCCATGCTCCGCTGCGGAAGCTGAGTCCGGCGTGTTTCATGTAGAAGCAAAGCTCATCGACGCTGTTCAAGTCGATATCATTGCGGTCAAATTCCAGTACGATGCTGAAATATGCAGGCATTTTCATTCCTCCTGTAATATCTTGGTTCAATTTTCGATAGTGCTGAGCATATCTCTGAGGAGCTCCCGGCACTCGGCGTCGGAAAGCTCGTCAATGTTGGTCTTTTTCAGCATATCAAGCGCCTTTTCGCTGCTTACTGCCCCGAAGCTCATTTGTGCGGACTCCGCCGGAACAGCGTTTACGCGCTCAGAAGAATGTGCTTTTTCCATTTCCTCAAGAAGCTCCCTCGCACGGGCGACAACCTTTGAAGGAAGTCCCGCCAGCTTTGCAACATCAACGCCGTAGCTCTCGTCAACTCCGCCGCGGACTATCTTTCGCAGGAAACGTATAGTGCCGCCATGCTTGTTCACGGCAATGCTGTAATTCTTCACGCCCTCGAGCTCGTTCTCAAGACCAATGAGTTCATGATAGTGTGTAGCAAAGAGAGTCTTGCAGCCGAGCTTTTTGGAGGTGCAGATGTGCTCCGCAACGGCACGGGCAATGCTCACGCCGTCAAATGTGGAAGTACCTCGTCCCACCTCGTCGAGAATGACGAGACTGTTGGGGGTAGCGTTCTTGAGAATGTCGGAGACCTCGCTCATCTCCACCATAAACGTGGACTGTCCGGCAGTAAGGTCATCGGAAGCTCCCACACGGGTGAAGATCTTGTCCACCACTGATATCTTGGCGGAATCGGCAGGTACGAAGCTGCCTATCTGAGCCATGAGGACAATTAGTGCGGTCTGGCGCATATATGTGGATTTACCGGACATATTCGGTCCGGTGATAATTGACATACGGTCGGACTTTGTGTCGATGTGGACGTCATTGGGCACGAATACCTCGTCAGTGAGCATGAGCTCAACGACAGGGTGACGTCCGGCTTTTATGTCGATAGCTCCGTCGAGAGCTATATCCGGCTTGACGTACTGGTTTCTCAGCGCGACCTCCGCAAACGAACAGAGAACGTCCACTGAAGCGACCGCCGAAGCAGTCTGCTGAACAGGCGCGAGCTTAGTTGCAAGGAAGTCCCTGACCTCCGCAAATATATCAGCTTCGAGGGACAGAGCCTTGTCCTTCGCACCAAGAATGGTATTTTCGGCGTTCTTTAGCTCCTCGGTTATGAAACGCTCGGCGTTTGCGAGAGTCTGCTTGCGTATCCAGCCCTCGGGTATGAGGTCATAGTAGGAGCGCGTCACCTCAAGATAATAGCCGAACACACGGTTGAAGCCTATTTTAAGTCCCTTTATGCCAGTGTTCTCCTTCTCACGCTGAGCTATCTCCTCAATGATGTCCTTGCCGTTATTCATTATGTGGCGGAGGTTATCGAGCTCCTCGTTGAAGCCCTCCCTGATAACGCCGCCGTCCTTGACAGAAACAGGCGGTTCGTCCATAATGGCGTTTTCCACGAGGTTGACTATCTCGCCGAGGTCGGATATCTCGTTGCTGAGCCTTACAAGCAGCTTTGAGTCGTTCAGCTTTGCGAGCTCCGCCTTTATTGCCGGAAGCTGTGCCGCGGTCGCAGAAAGAGCCTTCAGGTCACGCGGAGTAGCAGTTTTGTACATCACCTTCGTCATCAGGCGTTCGAGGTCGTAGACTCTCTCGAGCAGCTCGGAGAGTTCCCCTGTCACCACGCTCTTTTTGTACAACGCCTCGACTGCGTCGAGTCTCGCGATTATCTTAGCCGGACTTTTCAGCGGCTGTTCGATCCAGTTCTTGAGCATACGTCTGCCCATTGAGGTCTTTGTCGAATCAAGCACCCACAGCAGTGAGCCCTTCTTCTCCTTATTGCGCAGTGTCTCCGTGAGCTCCAGATTGCGTCTTGCATTGAGATCGAGTCCCATGTATGCCTCGCCGCCGACTACCTCGATGCCCGTAAACCTCGAAACAGAGGACTTCTGAGTGTCCTTGATGTAGTCAAAGAGCCCGCAGACGGCAGCGCAGTCCGCTCCGTCAGAGCTGATACCCAGCTCTGACGCCGTCGCGACTCCGAGAAGTTCCGTTACTGTTTCTATATTGCGCGACGGCGTGAAGCGTTCCGCTTCACGGAGCGTGACTGCGCTGCCAAGCCTGAGCTTGACGAAATCAGCGACGTTCTTCATACTGAAAAAGCTGTCCGGGAATATTATCTCCGAGGGCTGGATACGGCTGAGCTCATTGATGACGCCTGCCTCCATGTCCTTTCCCTCAAAGGAGCTGACAGCTGCTTCACCGGTGGAAATATCCGCAGAAGCAACGCCGCAGGTCTTGCTTTCCTCGTCGTAGAAGATGCTGCATATGTAGTTATTTCTGCCATCGTCGAGCATACTGCTGTCGGTGAGAGTACCGGGAGTTACTACCCTGATAACGTCCCTGACAACGATGCCTTTTGTCTCGGCAGGATCGGTGAGCTGTTCGCAGACGGCTACCTTGAATCCCAGATCTATCAGGCGCTTGATGTACATATCAGCCGCGTGGAAAGGAACTCCGCACATCGGCGCACGTTCCTCGAGACCGCAGTCCCTGCCAGTAAGAGTGAGTTCGAGAGCCTTCGACACCCTTATAGCGTCATCGAAAAACATCTCGTAGAAGTCTCCCAGCCTGAAGAAGAGAACGCAGTCCTCATACTTGTCCTTGACCTCGAAGTACTGCCTCATCATCGGGGAGATCTTGCTTCTGTCGATCTCCATCAGCCGCAGCCTCCGCAGGTAGCGCAGCTTCCGGAGCAGCCGCTTGAAGGCTGGCAGGTATCGGGATCCTCGCCGTTAGCGCACATAGTGATTATCTGCTGTACATTGTTGATGAGATCCTCGAGATTCTTCTGGGCAGCCTGAAATACGATCATATTCTTATTGTTCATTATCTTCTTGTAGGTAGCCTTGATATTCTCGTCGAGCTCCTTGAGGTGGTCTGTCTCAGAAGCCTGAACATCTTTCTTCATGACCTCGTTGAGCTCCTCGCGCAGCTTTGAGAACTTCTCAACATCATCGTTGAGTTCCTTATCATTGTCGTTCACCTGCTTTGCGAGCATATATGCGATATATCTGTCGTCCTGCTGTATAGCCTTTCCAAGCTCTCTTGTGAGTTCAATAACGTCCATTTTTTATTCTCCTTACATATTATACAGTGTTCAGTCGATGTATATTCTCGGCACTCTCTTTGAGATGCCGCAGACTACTTCATAGCCGATAGTTCCGTAGACAGAGGCAAGCTCGTCTGCGGTTATCATATCATCACCGTCGCGTCCTATGAGTGTGACGATGTCTCCTGACTCAGCCTCCGGAACGTCAGAAACGTCTATCATCAGCTGGTCCATGCATACTCTGCCGACTATACGGCAGCGCTTTCCGTGAACCAGTATCTCGCCCTTTGAGCTGAGAAGTCTCGAATAGCCGTCTGCATAGCCTATCGTGACTGTTGCAATGCGCATTTCCCTGTCGGAAACAAACGTCCTGCCGTAGCTTATGCAGGTGCCCGCCGGAACTGTCTTGACCTGTGAGATAACGGCTTTGAGCTCCATAACAGGCTCGAGTCCCTCGGGAATATCAAGGCTTATATCCGGGTGCAGACCGTAGATTATGATACCGGCACGGGAAAGAGTGCTCCTGCTGTCGTTGCGGTAACAGGTAGCAGCACTGTTCATAAAGTGCATATGTCTGAGCTTAACGCCCCTCCTGAGGAGTTCATCGTAGGTATCGGTGATGTAGTTCTGCTGGTGGTCTGTATAGCTTATATTGTCCGGATCGTCGCTGTCGGCAACGGCAAAGTGAGTGTATATTCCCTCGACCGACAGCCCTTCTATGCCGCAGATACGGATTATCTCCTCCGCACACTCAGCCGGTGTATCGTACCTCAGACCTATCCTGCCCATTCCAGTATCTATCTTGACGTGACAGCGTACCTTGTCCTTGCTGTTCCTGCCCGAAGCGATGTCCGAGCCGCCAATGAAGTCAAAATACTTCGCTATGCCCAGATCATTCAGTATCCTCAAAGCGAAATCCTCAGACTTGCAGGTCGCCACCGCCAGAGTCTTGCCCTCTGCGGAAAGCTTTTCCAGCATCTTTTCGATACCGCTGTAAGCTGTCGTATTGAAAATGCCCTCTGTACTGTAAAGCTCACGGTACGTGTTCAGCACTTTTTCGGCTGCCTGTCCCTCAAGTCCGCAGAACACTTTCAGCGAGTCCGTCAGCGGCGGTCCCATGAACCTTTTAAGTTCCTGCGGTTCGGGGATACCAAAGGTGCCGAGCGCTTTTTTCAGACATCCCAGTACTCCGGGGGCTGAGTCTATCAGTGTGCCGTCCAGATCGAACAGCAGGGTATCGTATGTAATGCTCATATCTCAGCCAGCTTTGCCTGCAAAGCAGCGTCCTTGGCCTTAACGCCCTCTATCATATCAGCCTTAGCCTTTTCGAGCTTTTCAGCCAGACCCTCATCGGAGAGAGCCAGCATCTGTATAGCCAGTATAGCCGCATTCTTTGCACCGTCTATAGCAACTGTAGCTACAGGTATGCCGCTTGGCATCTGTACTGTAGCCAGCAGAGCGTCAAGTCCGTCAAGATTGGATGACTTGCAGGGTATGCCTATAACGGGCAGAGTTGTATGACCTGCGATAACGCCTGCCAGGTGTGCTGCCATGCCTGCGGCACAGATGATGACACCAAATCCGTTCTCCTTAGCCTTGTCTGCGAAATCCGCAGCCAGTGCAGGTGTTCTGTGAGCGCTCATAACGTGGCACTCATAGGGAACGCCGTAAGCTTTCAGTTCGGCACAAGCCTTTGATACAACAGGGAAGTCACTGTCGCTTCCCATGATGACTGCTACTTTTTTCATATTTGCATCTTACTCCTTCCATACCAAAAAAACTGC
>ONMB01000054.1 GCA_900318825.1 uncultured Ruminococcus sp. | reverse complement strand
ACCGAGGGCAAGCTCAAGCTCGCTAAGAAGGCTAAGGAGCTTAACCTCGACGCTATCCATGATACAGTTCATGAAATGGCAAGAGACGAGGCACGTCACGGCAAGGCTTTTGAAGGACTTCTCAAGAGATACTTCGGCTGATAAACAATACATATACAGCGGCAGGGTAATACCTGCCGTTTTTGTTAATTTTTAATGAATTCCCTTGCGGAATGAGCGCAGATTTGCTATAATGAATTTATATTATAATTGTGAGGTGAGCCTATGAAGAAGATACTCGACTGGAAACACTACCTTGATACCGCTGCACAGACGGTCTCGGAAGGCATAGTTATGCTGAAGAACGACAACAATGCTCTTCCACTGCCGGTGAATGAGAAAGTATCGGTTTTCGGACGTATACAGCTCCATTACTACAAGAGCGGCACCGGTTCAGGCGGCATGGTGAACGTATCTAAGGTAACTGACATAGTTGAAGGACTTATCGAAGCCGGCGTTGACGTGAACAACGAACTACTTGAGATATACCGCAGGTGGGACGCGGAAAATCCCTTCGATCTCGGACAGGGCTGGGGCGCTGAGCCATGGTCTCAGAAGGAAATGACACTCGATGACGAAACTGTTGCAAATGCTGCAAAGCTCAGCAGAACAGCTCTCGTGATAATCGGCAGGACTGCCGGTGAGGAACAGGACGCACGGCTCGAGGAAGGCTCCTATCTGCTGACAGCACTCGAAAAGGATATGCTTGAAAAAGTTCGCAGACATTTTGAAAAAGTCGTCGTGCTGCTGAATGTCGGCGGACTGATAGATATGTCATTTGTTGACGAATATTCGCCCGACAGCGTTCTCTATGTATGGCAGGGCGGTATGACCGGAGGTACCGGCACAGCGGCTGTTCTCACCGGAAAAGTCAGTCCGAGCGGAAAACTGCCTGATACTATCGCATACAATGTTGAGGATTACCCGTCACACGGTTGTTTTGGAGACAAGAAACGCAACTTCTACCGTGAGGACGTGTACGTCGGCTACCGGTGGTTCGAGACCTTTTCGGCGGATAAGGTGCGGTATCCGTTCGGCTTCGGACTTTCCTACACGACATTTGACATAACGGCACTTTCCGTTACCGGAACAGATGAGCTGGAATTTACATTCAGCGTGAAGAACACCGGAAAATCCAGCGGCAAGGAAGTCGTTCAGCTCTATATCGGCAAGCCGCAGGGCAAACTCGGACAGCCGCTCAGACAGCTTTGCGGTTTCGCAAAGACTAAGGAACTTGCTCCCGGCGAAGTTCAGGAACTCGTGATCACGGTCAGAATGTCTGATATTGCTTCATATGACGACTCTGGCGTCACCGGTAACCCGTATTGCTGGGTACTCGAAAAAGGCAAATATGATTTCTATGTCGGTTCGGACGTCAGATCAGCCGAAAAAGTCTTCACGAAGGAGCTTGCTGAAACTATCACCGTGAAAAAATGCGTTCAGGCAATGGCTCCTGTAATGCCGTTCAGGCGCTTCAAGCCTCACCAGAACGGCGAAAGCTATGCACCGGTCGAGGAGGACGTTCCGCTCAGTTCAGTTGATGAAGCGTCACGCCGTTCGGAGGAACTCCCTCGGGAGATTCCGCTGACCGGTGATAAGGGCATAAAACTCGCTGACGTATGCTCAGGAAAGAGCACTCTTGACGAATTCGTCGCACAGCTCACAGACGCCGACCTCGCAAGCATAATCCGCGGTGAAGGCATGGGAAGTCCGCGTGTTACACCGGGAACAGCTTCCGCTTTCGGAGGTGTCACTGACAGACTGCAAGCGTTTGGCATACCGGCAGCCTGCTGTGATGACGGACCTTCCGGTATGAGGCTCGACTGTGGCACAAAGGCTTTCAGCCTGCCGAACGGGACGATGATAGCTTCTACCTTCAACCGAGAGCTTATTACCGAGCTCTTCACAGATATGGGACTTGAAATGTCAGCGAACAAGGTCGAGTGTTTGCTCGGACCGGGAATGAATATCCACCGTCACCCGCTCAACGGGCGAAATTTCGAGTATTTTTCCGAGGATCCATATCTTACAGGTTCAATGGCAGCGGCTGAGCTTCAGGGACTTCATTCGTCCGGAGTCACAGGAACGGTAAAGCATTTCTGCTGCAATAATCAGGAAACTAACCGCCATTTCGCAGAACAGGTAGTATCAGAGCGAGCTCTGCGAGAGGTGTACCTCAAGGGTTTTGAGATAGCTGTCAAGGAGGGCGGAGCTGACTCAGTAATGACGACCTACGGTCCGGTGAACGGTCTGTGGACAGCCGGAAACTACGACCTCAACACAACTATCCTCAGAAATGACTGGGGCTTCACAGGATTTACTATGACGGACTGGTGGGCAAATGTCAGCGTCCGCGGCGAAAAGCCTGCCCACGACTTGTACGCGCCGATGGCTGCCGCTCAGAATGACGTATATATGGTCTGTGCTGACTGTTCGACTGACGACGCAAGGGTAAATGAAGCTCTTGCAGACGGAACTCTCACTCGCGGAGAGCTCCAGCGAAATGCCAAGAACATTTGCAGTTTTATTATGAAATCCAACGCTATGAAGCGTCTTATGGGAACAGCTGATGAGATCGTCATAGTGAACAGGGAAGACGATGAGCTTGAACTCGACAGCGACGTTGTATTCTACGAACTCAGTGACGAGCTGAAGATCGACCTCAAAGGCGTAAGATCGGTCAAGGGACAGGTTTACAGCTTCGCACTGACCGTACTGAAGCCGGGCTTTTATGATATGAAGATCACCGCTTCGTCTGAGCAGAGCGAGGTCGCTCAGATACCTCTGACACTCTTCCTCATGGGAACTCCCTGCGGTACTTTCACATGGAACGGAACAGGCGGCAAGCCGGTCTCACATTCAACACAGGCGCCGCTGTTTTCAAAATTCACAGCTGCAAGGCTGTATTTCGCACAGAACGGTCTTGATCTTGACAGTATAGAATTCAGGCTTATAAAGACTGTTGACAGTATGCAGGCAGCTTTTGTAATTGGAGATGAATAAATGAACATACAGATTTTCGGCACGAAAAAGTGCTTTGATACGAAAAAAGCCGAGCGCTGGTTCAAGGAGCGCGGCATAAAATATCAGATGATTGATATGAAGGAAAAGGGAATGAGCAAGGGCGAATTCACAAGTGTTTGTCAGGCTGTCGGCGGCATTGAGAATATGATAAACGAGAAAGCCGGTGACAAGCAGACCCTCACTCTGCTGAAATACCTCGGCGATGCAGACCGCGAGGAGAAACTCCTCGAAAACCCGCAGCTCATCAGAACTCCTATAGTCCGGAGCGGCAAAAAAGCTGTTATCGGCTTCTGTCCGGAGGTATGGAGCGAATGGGAATGATTCCCGTTTATTTTACCGCTCTCATTCAACACAACTTTTTTTGCTGCGGTTGTTGCTATTTTGCAAATAATATGTTATAATTAATCTATGTTAGTGTTTTTCTGACAGTATTGTACGGATATCTTGTCCGTGAAATATCATTTTATAGGGATAAAACCCGAAAGGAGTTACTATTATGGGACTTATCAGAGCAGCACTTGTCGGAGCAGCTTCTTCTCTGGCTGATACCTGGGAAGAATTCTATGTATGCGAATCTATGCCGGCTGACGTTCTTATATCAAAGGGACAGAAGCGTGTCGGCAAGCATTCCTCAAATAAAAAGGGCAATGAGAACGTTATCTCTGACGGAAGTACTATCGTTGTAAACGAAGGTCAGGCTATGATAATGGTAGATCAGGGCTGCATCGTCGAGATCGCAAGCGAGCCCGGAATCTATGAGTACCGTACCGGTACTTCACCGAGTATTTTCTCAAGCACATTCGGTGCAGGTCTCAAGGACACATTCAAGGAGATGTGGGAGCGTATCAAGCACGGCGGTGACGCTGCAAAGGATCAGCGCATCTACTACTTCAACATGAAGGAGATCATGGACAACAAGTTCGGTACACAGAACCCTGTTCCGTTCAGAATGAACTACACCGACATCGGCAGGAACTTTACTGTCGGAGTACGCTGTAACGGTATCTATACATACAGAATTACCGATCCTGTACTCTTTTTCACAAACGTTGCCGGAAATGTTTCAGATAAATTTGTGCGCTCAAACCTTGACAATCAGCTCAAGGGCGAGTTCCTTGACGTTCTCGCACCGGCATTCACAAAGATATCTGCAACAGGCATAAGATATGATGAACTCCCCGGCAGACAGAAGGAGCTCAAGGAGGCTCTCCAGGGCGAGCTCGTTGACAACTGGAAGAACAGACGCGGTATCACGATCGAAACAGTTGCGATAAACTCAGTTACCATATCTGATGAAGATATGAAGCGTATCCAGCAGTTTGAAGACAGGATCTGGAACGCTGATCCGAACCACGCTGCTGCAACTCTTGTTGAAGCTCAGGCTCAGGCACTCCAGAATGCTGCAAGCAACCCCAACGGCTCAGCTATGGGACTTTTCGGCATGGGAATGGCTCAGCAGGCTGGCGGTATGAACGCTCAGGCACTCTTCAATATGTCACAGCAGCAACAGCAGCAGAATAACGCTGCTCAGCCCCAGAACGTAGCTGCTGCACCCGCCGCCCCGGCAAACAGCTGGACTTGCGCCTGCGGTGCAGTAAACACAAACAAGTTCTGTTCTGACTGCGGAAAGCCTAAGCCGGAACCCGCTGCTGCAAATGGCTGGACCTGTTCCTGCGGTGCTGTAAACAAGGGCAAGTTCTGCTCCGACTGCGGAAAGCCCAAGCCTGCCGGAGCTCCTCTTTACCGCTGCGACAAGTGTGGCTGGGAACCTGAGGATCCCAAGAATCCTCCTAAATTCTGCCCGGAATGCGGCGACCCCTTCAACGATTCCGACATCGTTAAATAAGGCGCAGAGATCATATAACTTTTTTATAGAATGGAGATATAATATGTGCGGAATAGTTGGCTTCGCAGGAAGCTCTCAGGCAGCACCGATATTGCTTGACGGACTCTCAAAGCTCGAGTACAGAGGCTATGATTCAGCAGGTATCGCAGTCCGCGACGGAAGCAGCGATACTGAGATAGTAAAGGCAAAGGGCAAGCTCAAGGTCCTCAAGGAAATGACGAACGACGGCAAGGCTGTTATCGGAAGCTGCGGAATAGGTCATACAAGGTGGGCTACTCACGGAGAGCCTTCCACCACTAATGCCCACCCACACTGCAGTGACGATAACAACGTTATCGCTGTTCACAACGGTATCATCGAGAACTATCAGGAGCTCCGCGAAAAGCTCGCAAAGAGCGGATATACGTTCAAGTCTCAGACCGATACAGAAGTAGCAGTCAAGCTCATTGACTACTACTACAAGAAATACGGTCTCGGACCTGTGGACTCTATCGCAAGAGCAATGATCAGAATAAGAGGTTCATATGCACTCGCTGTAATGTTCAGAGACTACCCCGAGGAGATCTACACTGCCCGTAAGGACAGCCCGATGATAATCGGAATTTCTAACGGCGAGACATATGTAGCTTCCGATGTTCCGGCAATACTCAAGTACACAAGAAACGTCTACTACATCGGCAACCGCGAAATAGCCAAGCTCACAAAGGGTACAGCGACCTTCTACAACATCGACCGCGAGGAGATACAGAAGGAGCTCACAGAGATCAAGTGGGACGCTGAAGCTGCTGAAAAGGGCGGCTACGAGCATTTTATGCTCAAGGAGATCCACGAGCAGCCCAAGGTCATCAAGGATACTATCAATTCCGTGGTCAAGGACGGCAAGATCGTTCTTGAAGAATTCGGCCTCACCGACGACGAAGTAAAGAACCTTTCCCAGATCTATATCGTGGCCTGCGGTTCGGCTTACCATGTGGGTGTCTGCGCTCAGTATGTTTTTGAAGAGCTGACCACTATCCCCGTAAGAGTTGAGCTCGCTTCCGAGTTCAGATACAGAAAGATGCCCCTTGACCCCAACAGCCTTGTAATTATCATCAGCCAGTCGGGAGAGACCGCCGACAGCCGTGCGGCACTTACTCTTGCCAAGGAACACGGCATCAAGACTCTCGGTATCGTTAACGTTGTGGGCTCAAATATCGCCCGTGACGCTGATAATGTGTTCTATACCCTTGCCGGACCGGAGATCTCCGTGGCTACCACCAAGGCTTACAGCACTCAGCTTATCGCGGGATACCTGTTGGCTATGCAGTTTGCCAAGGTCCGCGGTGAGATCGCCGACGAGAGATTCTCGGAGCTTCTCACCGAGATCGCCACTATCCCCGAAAAGGTTGCAAAGATACTGGAGAACAAGGAACGCATTCAGTGGTTCGCAGCCAAGTTTGCCAATATCCATGACGCTTTCTTCATCGGACGCGGTATTGACTACGCCGTCAGCCTTGAAGGCAGCTTAAAGATGAAGGAGATAAGCTATATTCATTCCGAGGCCTACGCCGCCGGCGAGCTGAAACACGGTCCGATTTCTCTGCTCGAGGACGGCACCCTCGTTATCAGCGTCATTACTCAGCAGGCT
>ONMB01000056.1 GCA_900318825.1 uncultured Ruminococcus sp. | reverse complement strand
GAGCTTAGCATCGAGGTTTGAGAGAGGCTCGTCGAGAAGGAATACCTTAGGTGAACGAACGATAGCACGACCGAGAGCAACTCTCTGTCTCTGACCACCGGACATAGCCTTAGGCTTTCTGTCGAGGAGGTGTGTAAGGTCGAGGATCTTAGCAGCCTCGTTAACCTTTCTCTCGATCTCTTCCTTGGGAACCTTGCGGAGCTTGAGTCCGAAAGCCATATTCTCGAATACAGTCATATGAGGATAGAGAGCGTAGTTCTGGAAAACCATTGCGATATCTCTGTCCTTAGGAGCAATATCGTTTACGAGACGGTCGCCGATGTAGAGCTCACCCTCTGAGATCTCTTCGAGACCAGCGATCATACGGAGAGTAGTTGACTTACCGCAGCCGGAAGGTCCTACAAGAACGATAAACTCCTTATCTCTTATCTCTAAATTAACATCCGATACAGCCACCACGCCGCCCGGATATTTTTTATAAATGTTTTTAAGTGTTAAGCCTGCCATTTGGTCCAGTCCTCCAGTTCAATAATTAAAGTGCCGATGTTATTTCTATACACTATCAGCTATGATAATATAATAACACAATTCAACTGAGATTTCAAGTTGCTAAATTGACAAAGTTACAACTCTTACTTTATTAGATTTGCCGAAAAAACAGGGGAAAATTCGCTGCAAAAAGACTCAAAATCCCGGAATTTAAACAAGTTTTCAACATCTTTGTGCAATAATTCCATACACTCTCCGAATGCCAGTTTTTCGGGCAAAACGAGTCCTCCGAGCGATACTCTCATCAATTTTTCGACGTGATTTCCGACTGCGGCGAACATTCTTTTAACTTGATGATATTTTCCTTCGCAGATCTCTATAAACGCCAGTTTTTCGGAGATTTCAAGCGGTTTCAGCTTTGCGGGCAGACAGGTTTCACCGTCAGATAAAACTATATTATTTTTGAATAAGTCAATATATTTATTTTCAAATGGTCTGTCAAGTTTCACAATATAGATCTTGGGTATGTGACTGCGCGGTGAGAGCATCCTGTGCGCAAGCTCTCCGTCGTCTGTTATGAGCAGTGCTCCGAGGGAGTCCTTGTCCAGCCTTCCTGCCGGAAATAAGCCTTTTGTACGCATTTCAGGCGGCACGAGCCCGAGCACTGTCGGACCGTCATTTTCCTCTGTCGAGCACACATATCCGTCCGGTTTATTCAGCAGAATGTACCTGTGCTTTTCGCTCCTGACAAGCTGTCCGCATACCTCGACTGTATCCGTTTCCGGATCAATTTTCACGTCTGCCTTCTTTATTATTTTGTCTCCGACCTTGATCTTTCCGGCGGCAGCGAGCTGCTTGATCTGGCTGCGGCTGTACTCCGTTCTCTCGGATATGAATTTATCGAGCCTTATGTTCGGCATATTTCTTCTCCCTTCGGCATATTTATCAGTAAAAGGTCCAGTCCATAGCGGCTGGAAAGGAGGTACATATGAAAAAATATCTGTTTCTGCTGGCTTCTGCGGCAGTCCTGACGGCGGCTATGTTCATTGTTCCTGCGAGAAACGGCGGCAGCTCCGGCGTTCCGGAGAGCGTGACAGTAGCGGCTTCGACAGTTGCCGAGCGCCTTGATTACTTTGCCTCCCACGGCTGGGAGGTCGAGGAGATCGCCGGTAAGGACGTTACCATTCCCGGTGAATTCTCCAACGTCTACGAGGAATATGCCTCAATTCAGGACAAACAGGGACTTCCTCTGCGTGAATATGCCGGCAGGAATGCCCGGCTGTACGTCTACGAGGTAAAAAATTACAGCCCCGAAAACAGAAAAATGCTCGCGGAGCTGCTGGTCTGTGACAACACAGCCGTTGCTTCTATGGTTTACAGTGACGACGGCGGTTCGATAAGGCTCGCGGTCAGCTGATGACGTCGGTCTTTTCAAATTCGCTTATCGCAGCGACAAAGCTGTCAATATCCGTGAAATCCTCGTATACTGAGGCAAAACGGATATAAGCCACCGGATCTATACCGCGGAGCTGTTCGAGGACTATCTCGCCGATCTCCTTGGATTTTATGGTAGTTTTGAGGTGATCCGCACAGTAGTTCTCAACGTAGTCCGCAATTGCTTCTACCTGATTTTTCGTCACGGGACGCTTCTTGATAGCGGTGAAAATGCCCTTTATCAGCTTCGACTTATCAAACTGCTCAAAGCCGCCGGAACGCTTTTCCACCATGAGAAGCGGCACCTCTACTACCTCATATGTCGTAAATCTTCCGCCGCACTTGGTACATTCCCTGCGGCGCTTTATTTTTTCGTCGTTTGGTCTTGAATCTATGACCTTTGAATCTTCATATCCGCAGTAAGGACACTTCATACTTTTTGCTCCCTGCCATAAGGCTCAGTCATTTTATTTAATATATTGTAGCTTGAGATCAGATCGCTGATACCGCTGAAAGCGCTCCGGTAGAGCTCAAGTATCACAGCGCAGTCCGGACTGACCTTGCTGAGCTTTTCAAAAAACTGCTTAAATCTGAAGCTGCCTCTGCCTATCAGCAGGCAGTCGCCCATTTCGCCGGAATCGCTGATGTGAACGTGCTTGATATGGCTGCCGGCAGCGTCTATGAACCTGAAAGGATCTTCGCCCGACCTCACAGCCTGCTTTGTATCAAGGACAAACGCGAATTCGTCCCCGAGCATCTTTGCGATATCCCTGATGTAAGCCGACGAACAGCTCTGACAGCGCGAAACGTTCTCGACCGCTACTGTCACGCCGAATTCCCTGCCGAGACGGTAAAGCCTGCTGTACCTCTCACAGTAGAGCTCCTTGGTCTTTGCAGCTTTTCCGCCGTGAAAGACGAATATCTCAGCGCCGACGGTATTCATAAAGCTGAAATAGTGCTTGTAATACTCCAGCATATCCTCGATGCGCCTTTCGTAGTCTGAGAAGAGCATCATCTGCTCCATTTCGCAGGTGAAAGGGTGGACCGAGGGACACTTCACATCAAATCTTTTCAACAGGTTCGCACAGCCGTGTGCAAAACCCTTTTTCAGTTCAGAGTGGGTATTGATGAATATCTCAACGCACGAAACGCCGTTCAGAGCCAGATCGTAGAGGCTTTCCTCAAGAGGCTTCGGGTAGAGACAAGCAGTTGAAACTCCGGCTATCATATTCTCCCTCCTCTGAAAAATCTCTGACGGCTTCGCGTCATTACATTTATTATTATAACATAAATGCTCAAGAATAGCAACAACCGCGGCTGATTTTTTCTGTTACGCTGCAAACTATGGCGCGGACTTCCCGCCCATTGACCATTTTGCCCCCGAAGTCATATAATACTGCGGAGGTGTGTGGATTTGTACAAGGAATTAGTTCTTGCGCTCATCGTAAGCGTCGATACATACCTTGCGGCAGCTGCTCTGTGCAACAGTTCTATCAGGATACCTCTGCGCTCGGCAGTCCTGATAAATGCCATGAGTGCCGCTGTTTTAGGTATTTCTATAAAATTTTCCGCGCTGCTCGGAGCAGTTATGCCGGCAGCCCTTTTTCACAAGCTCGGAGTCGCACTCCTGACCGCGATAGGTCTGCTGACCGTCCTGAAAAGCCTTATCCGCAATATCACCCGGAAGCTCTCCGAAAATGGAGGTATATCGCTCAAAACCGGCAAAGGCTCTCTTGTTGTGAGACTCTACCTTGACGATACTGCCGCCGATATCGACAATTCAAAGCTGCTTTCGGCGCCGGAAGCATTCGCCCTCGCACTGGCAAGCTCCCTTGACTCCGCCGCGACCGGACTCGGTTCAGGCAGCAGCGGCATCGAACCGCTTACTGTCACGGCAGCTGCATTTCTGTGCGGCTGTGCAGCTCTGTTCCTCGGGAGCTTCACCGGCAGACGCATTTCGAGCCTTCAGCGCGACCTGTCGTGGATAGGCGGTATACTGCTCATTGTGTTTGCGCTTGTTATCTGATATCCGGGCAAATCAAAAGGCGGTGTATCAACACCGCCCGTCACATCATATAAACTACTATCTCCGGCGCATTGAACAGTCTCAGCTTGCCGAGACCTGCCGAAACAAGCAGCCTTGTTCTGCCAAAGCTGTAAACTCCCTTGGCGTTCTTCGGGAAGAATTTCCGCTCCGGTGAGAGCATGGCTTTCCCGAATATCCGCACTATACCGCCGTGAACGTGACCGCTGAATACCCAGTCTGCGCCCCACTCGGCGTAAGCCTCGCCGAAAAACGGATTGTGCGCCATAAGCAGGACTTCGCCGTCCGGACGTTTACCCAGCTGTGACGTTATACTATCGGTTGTAATTTCCTCAAGTCCGCGGTAGCCGCCGTCCTTTTTATACACCTCGTAGTTGTCGCGAAGTCCGCATATCGCTATATTCCTGCCTTTTATCTCAGTGCGGACAGTCTCATTCCTGAGCAGGACCGTATCAGTTTCCGAAACGCACTTCAGGAACTCCTCCTGCATTTCCGGCGGAAGGCTTTCCTCGTGGTTGCCCATTATAATATAGACCGGAGCTATCCCGCAAAGGCTGTCGAGAGTACGTTTTATCGCGGAAAACTTAGTCTCTGTCCTTGAGACAAGGTCGCCGCTGAAAATTATGATGTCCGGTGACTCCCTCTCAACGGCTTTGCAGAGACGCGAATTATCCTTCCCGAAACGCCTCTTGTGCAGGTCGGAGAGGTGGACGGCTTTGATATTGCCGCCCAGATCTTCACATCTCACGCGCAGGATAAGCCTGTTCTCGATAACGGCATACACTGCAAACGCAGCAATTACCGCAAGTATAATATATACCACCTGTAATTATTCCTCATCGGAATCAGTTTCATCTGCTTCTATCACTACTTCCTTCTGCTCCTCAAGTGCAGCCTCAGCTTCGGCTTCCTTAGCCTGTTCATCTGTGAGCTGCTCAACCTTCTCGGTCTCGGCAGAATCGTCGTGCTCGGCACGGGTGAATGCAACTACCTGTGCGCCCTCGTTGACCTTCATCACACGGACGCCCTTTGCGATACGTCCCATTATCCTGATGTCGCTGGTGAGAATTCTTATGATGATACCGTCGCTGGAAACGAGGATAATATCGTCGTCCTCGTCAACTATCTTGATGCCGCATACATATCCGCGGAAATCGTCCACCTTGTAGTTTGTGAGACCAAAGCCGCCGCGGTTCTGGATACGGTAGCTGTCGAGCTCGGTGCGCTTACCGTAGCCGTTTTCGGTAACGGTGAGCAGAGTTGCGCCCTCGCGGACTCTTGCCATGCTTACAACATAGTCACTGTCGCGGAGCTTTATCGCCCTTACGCCGTGAGCAGAACGTGAGAGCGGACGTATCTTTTCTTCCTCGAGACGGATAGCCATACCGTTTCTGGTCGCAACGAAGAGCTGTGCCTGACCTTCCGTCATACGGACGCCGGCTATCTCGTCGCCGTCGTCAAGACCGATAGCGATAAGGCCGTTCTTGCGGACGTTCTTGTAGAGCGAGAGGTTAGTGCTCT
>ONMB01000058.1 GCA_900318825.1 uncultured Ruminococcus sp. | reverse complement strand
AAGCTCCTTCATCTGACGGCTGAGTGTTGGTTGTGTCACATGAAGTACCTCGGCGGCTCTTGATATGTTCTCCTCACGGACTAACGTCAGGAAATATTCCAGTAATCGCAGTTCCATTGGTTCGCCCCCCTTGTAAGCGGTATATAGGTTAATTATACCACACAACAAGCAAAAGGTCAATCAAATCATCCTTCAATTGCTTATTAATATTGAATCCGCATCGAAAGGCTTTTCGCTGTACGAAAATTCGTAAAGCGTAACAATCTGCCTTACTTTACTCCACATTCACTCCGGCATACCCATGCGACGCTTCTGATTGCTGAAGGAGTTAGCATTCCGACTGTATCTCGTCGACTGGGGCACTCCAGTATCGCAACGACAAGTAAGATATATATTCACGCTATTCAGTCCGCAGACGAGATTGCATCAAACGCCCTTGAGGATAAACTCAAACTTGAAAGGCCCACGGAAGATGAAAAAATATAAAAAGGGGCTCTCTATTACAGAGAGCCTTATTTTTTGTCATGTAGCCAGTTCATCATTTACGATTATGAGGCACGCTTTCTTGTTCAGCATAACGGAAATCTTAACGGAAATCTACTATTTTCTACTTTCCCAAAGCATAATAGCAAAAAACAAAGCCTATGTTTTTGGCTAAACATAGGCTTTTTCGTTGGTGGAGCATAGGGGGCTTGAACCCCTGACCCCCACACTGCCAGTGTGATGCGCTCCCAACTGCGCTAATGCCCCGTATGATATTATTATATCACAGTCACGGGACAAAGTCAATATCTATCGCATTATTTTGCACATCAGCAGCGCCGCTTTCACGCAAACTCTGCTTCAGTAATACAGCGCGTATCCTTCGGCTTCGGAGCTCTTCACGGCGGCTATCTGCTTGTCGATTATGTCGGGATCGTTTATCCACTCCAGCTCCCCTGCAGCTCCTGCCCACTTATCCTCTCTACCCAGTTTGTATGGTGCGAGTCCAACGATCAGCGAAACTCCGCCGCCGACAAGCTCCTCCCACTGTGCAAGAGTCGGCAGGAACGGACAGCACTCGTTCTCAAATCCGAAATACAGCTGCGGAGCTATATAGTCACAGAAGCCCTTATCGCTGCCCCAGCGCCGCACATCTGCGTACTGGGAGTTGTAATCGCTGTCGATGTTTCCCTGTGGACTTATGCCGAAAAGAAGCCTTTCATCATGGGACTTCACAGCGTCACGAATAGCCTTTACATAGCGGCTTACGACATCTGTTCGCCATTCGGCAAGGTCTGATTCGCCGCTCTTTTCAAACTCTGCGCTGTCAAAGTCCTCATCGGTGGTGGGATAAAAATAATCGTCGATATGGACTCCGTCAACGTCATAATTATCCAGTATTTCGCCGATTGCAGCTTCAAGGAGCTCCACAGTCTCGGGATAGGACGGCACAAGGTACCAGCGCCCGTTGACAGCTTTCACGTAGGGCTCACCTGCGTTTATCCACTTTTTTATGATAAAATCATCGGGGAGCCTGTTCATCTCCTCCTCTGTTTGCAGGCGTAGAGGATTTATCCACCCGTGAACTGATATTCCCAGCCTGTGTGCTTCATCGAGAACTATCTGTAATGGGTCGTAGTCTCCGTCGAGGTATGAGCCCTTCGGGAATATCTCCGAGCTATAGTAAGCGTCCCCCATTGGGTGGGCATGGAAATACAGCGTATTAACGTTCTCGGCGGCGGCGTCCTGTAATATCTCTGCAACTGCTTTGCGGAACTGCTCCTCGCTTTTACCCTGCATTATCTCGGGAAATTTCACATACGGCAGCCACATTCCCACTTGATTCGTGTAGTTTAATGGAGTATAGCTATGCTCCTCGGCGGCAGGCGGCACGGACTCCCTCATTATATCCGAGCCACTGTTTATCGGCATTGCAGAGCAGCCTGATGACAACAAAAAAACAGCCGCACAGGCAGCTGCTATGATTTTTTTCATACATCTCACCTCACTGAATTATATTCAGCAGGCGGACATGATATGCCATAGACGAAAGGCTATTTTTCGTAGCCGATAATAGTCATTCTCTCGTTGATGACCTGCTCCTCGCCTGTTCTGCGATAGCCCATTTTCTCGTAGAGATGACAGTTGCCCTTTTCCTGCAAAATTGTATCGAGAGCCCAGTTCTCTGCGCCGTGAAGCTCCTCGGCAGCTCTCATAGCTGCCTGAGCATAGCCTTTTCCGCGATACTCAGCCATAATGAATATAGGTGAGATACGCTTCTGACCACCGTCTTTCATATCCACAATGCGGATAGCTCCAACAGCTTTTTCACCGTCCATGATAAAGTAATAGCAGGTAAAAGGCTGGCGGAGCCGCTCCTCAATACGGCTCAATGGCTCGTTGGCAGGGCTTATATCGTAGTCCTGATATTTTTCAAGGAGCTCCGAAAAGGCTTCGACCTGCATTTTCCAGAGCCTTTCGCAGTCCTCCATGCCGATTCTTTTAAGTTCGATATTCATTCGTGTTCTCCTGTACGATTCTGTTGACTTCATTTTTTGTAGGGGCTGATGCCTACATCAGCCCGTCATAATAATTGTTAAATTAACTGGACGCCGAGGGCACGTCCCCTACTAATTACAAAAGAGCTCCCGAAGAATACCTCGGGAGCTTTATGCTTATATCTGGTTAGCCATAGGAGCTGTTGTATTGTGCTCGCCGTAGCCTTCGTTCTTAACGACTTCAACGTTTCTGTAGCACTCCATACCTGTACCGGCAGGAATGAGCTTACCGATGATAACGTTCTCCTTAAGACCAAGGAGTCGGTCGCTCTTGCCTCTGATAGCTGCGTCTGTGAGAGCCTTTGTGGTCTCCTGGAATGAAGCAGCTGACATGAAGCTGTCTGAATTTGATGAAGCCTTTGTGATACCCTGAAGAACAGGACTTGTCTGAACAAGCTGTACGTCGTACTCGCCTGCGTCGATACGAGCCTGAAGCTCTTCATTGATAGCGTCGATCTCCTTGCTGTCAACGAGAGTACCGGGGAGCAGATAGCTGCTGCCTGTCTCCTCAACCTTGATCTTGCGGAGCATCTGACGAACGATAACTTCGATGTGCTTATCGTTGATATCAACACCCTGTAAACGGTAAACCTTCTGAACTTCATTGATGATGTAGTTCTGAACAGCCTGTGTACCGAGGATATTGAGGATATCAGCAGGATAGATGTTACCTTCTGTAAGACGTGTGCCCTTTTCGATGACCTCGCCCTCCTGAACTCTTATCTTCAGGTTGTACGGGATCATATAACTTTCGGACTCACCTGTCTCATCGTTGGTAACGATGATATTTCTTGTAGTCTTGACTTCCTCGATGTGGATCTTACCGTCGATCCTTGAGAGGATAGCTGCGCCCTTAGGACGTCTGCTCTCGAAGAGTTCCTCGACACGTGGAAGACCCTGTGTGATATCTTCAGCGTCGGCAGAAGCAACACCACCGGTATGGAAGGTTCTCATTGTAAGCTGTGTACCAGGCTCACCGATGGACTGAGCAGCGATTACGCCGACAGCCTCGCCGACTGATACCATATTGTTGAATGCAAGGTTTGCACCGTAGCACTTTGAGCATACGCCTGTTCTTGACTTACAGGTAAGTACAGAACGTATCTTTATTCTTTCAACACCGCTGTCAACTATCTTCTTAGCGTCAGCGTCTGTGATGAGCTTGTTGCGTGATACGATAAGCTCGCCTGACTCGTCGCGGAGGTCCTCAGAGAGGAAACGTCCTACAAGTCTCTCCTCGAACGGCTCAACTATCTCGTTGCCGTTCTTGATCTCGAATACCTCGATACCGTCTGTAGTTCCGCAGTCTTCCTCACGAATGATAACGTCCTGAGAAACGTCAACGAGACGACGTGTAAGGTAACCAGAGTCAGCGGTACGGAGAGCGGTATCAGCAAGTCCCTTTCTCGCACCTCTTGACGCGATGAAGTACTCCAAGATGTTAAGTCCTTCACGGTAGTTAGCTCTGATTGGGATCTCGATGACTGTACCTGAGGTATTGGCGATAAGTCCACGCATACCTGCCAGCTGTCTGATCTGTGAGATAGAACCACGGGCACCAGAGTCAGCCATCATCCAGATAGGATTGTACTTATCGAAGTTTGCCTTCAGAGCCTTTGTAACATCGTCTGTGGTATTTGTCCAGAGAGCGATGATCTTCTTGGTCTTTTCCTGTGCGGAGATATATCCGTACTCGTATTCATTTGTTATCTGCTCGACCTCTGCGTCAGCCTTAGCAAGGATATCCTTCTTCTGCGGAGGGATAGTTGCGTCGCAGACAGCAACGGTAAGAGCTGCTCTTGTGGAGTATTTATATCCGAGAGCCTTGATACGGTCAAGAACTTCGGAAGTAGTTGTTGTGCCGTGGATCTTGATGCAGCGCTCGATGATGTCTTTATATCCGAGAGCCTTGATACGGTCAAGAACTTCGGAAGTAGTTGTTGTGCCGTGGATCTTGATGCAGCGCTCGATGATGTCGGAGAGCTGCTTCTTGCCAACGAGGAATGCAATTTCAAGGTCGAACTGCTTGTCGGAGTTGGTTCTGTCAACGTATCCCAGATTCTGCGGGATATTCTCGTTGAAGATAAGTCTGCCGACTGTAGCGTCGATTATCTTGGATACCTTCTTGTCGCCGATATCCTTTGTTATCTTTACCTTGATGTTAGCGTGGAGCGAAACGTCGTGCTCGTAGTAAGCCATGAGAGCCTCGTTCACGTCGCGGAAAACCTTGCCCTCGCCGGGCTCGCCGGGCTTATCCATTGTCAGGTAGTAGGAACCGAGTACCATATCCTG
>ONMB01000059.1 GCA_900318825.1 uncultured Ruminococcus sp. | reverse complement strand
GGGTCACAGGTTCGAGCCCTGTAGTCCCCACCAATTCTTTGGCCTCGTAGTTCAGTTGGTTAGAACGCCTGCCTGTCACGCAGGAGGTCGACAGTTCGAGTCTGTTCGGGGTCGCCATTATGCGGATTTAGCTCATCTGGTAGAGCGCCACCTTGCCAAGGTGGAGGTAGCGAGTTCGAGCCTCGTAATCCGCTCCATAACCGGCGCTATAGCCAAGTGGTAAGGCGTGGGTCTGCAACACCCTGATCCCCAGTTCAAATCTGGGTGGCGCCTCCAAAGCTCCTTTTCAAAAGGAGCTTTTATTTTTTTACTTTATTAGTATCTACTAACAGAAATCCATAAAAACCCTCTAAAAACTTTGTACATCTGTCTTGAAATAGTAGAGAAAATCATATATAATAAAAATGTATGGCGTGTTTTTGAGGTCAGAAAATTATCGCGGATCATTTCCGCGTTATTAAGGAGAATACAATGAAGAAACTCAACGGGATAAGGCTCAGTCACCGTAAGAATACGGAGAACTGTGCCACTGTCGAACTTCCGCTGCCGGCAAGGGTAAGGATACCAATGTCAATGACTATGGGTGCTCCGTG
The DNA here is from genome assembly GCA_900318825.1 of uncultured Ruminococcus sp. GTDB lineage: Bacteria > Bacillota > Clostridia > Oscillospirales > Ruminococcaceae > Ruminococcus. The sequence goes on along the minus strand of ONMB01000059.1, from coordinate 3,516 downwards.
TCAGCCTCTTGTAAAGGTCGGCGACGAAGTCAAGGTCGGACAGAAAATCGGCAGTGCCGAAGCTGCTTTCAGTGCACCTGTCCATTCGAGCGTGTCCGGTAAGGTCACTGCTGTCGGAGATTACAGAACGGCTATGGGAGCTGTCTGCAAGATAGTCGAGATAGAGACTGACGGGCTCCAGACTGTGTCCGATGAAGTCAAGCCGCCGGTCATTACTGATAAGGCGAGCTTTATTCAGGCTGTAAAGGAGAGCGGTGTCTGCGGACTCGGCGGCGCGGGATTTCCCACGCATATCAAGCTCAATCCTAAGACACCGATAGATACACTGATAATCAACGCTGCTGAGTGTGAGCCCTATATCACGGCTGATTACAGGGAAATGCTTGAGGCTCCGGAGGATATAATCGGTGGAATAAACCTTGTTAAGCAGCAGCTCGGCATAAAGACTGCCAAGCTCGCTATCGAGGCAAACAAGCCGGAAGCTATCCGTAATTTTACGGAAATGGCTGCGAATGATGACACTATCGACATAATCACGCTGCCATCGAGCTATCCTCAGGGTGCAGAAAAGGTCATAATCTACAATTCCACGGGACGTATTGTCAAGGAAGGGGAGCTCCCCTCGGACGAGGGCGTTATCGTGCTGAACGTTTCGACCTGCGCGTTCATTTACAGGTATATTCAGACTGGTATGCCTCTCGTTACGAGAAGGCTCACGGTTGACGGCAATGCTGTCGGCGAGCCTAAGAATGTCCGTGCGGTGATCGGTGCGACATTCAGGGACGTTCTCGAATTCTGCAAGACCGATATCGAAGCGCTCAAGAAGCTCATTGCAGGCGGACCTATGATGGGTATGAGCGTTCCGGATATAGATATGCCGGTCGTAAAGACCTCCAACGCACTTATTGCAGCCAAGAACTTCGACGAGAGAAGGACCTCAGCCTGCATACGCTGCGGACGCTGTGTCAGGGTATGTCCGCTCGGACTGATGCCTGCCGAGATAGATAAAGCCTATAAGATAAGAAATATCGACGAGCTCAGACAGCTCAAGGTCACACTCTGTATGAACTGCGGAAGCTGTACCTATGTCTGTCCTGCAAACAGGAAGCTCGCGGAGACCAATCAGCTTGCAAAAATGCTGATACCGAGAAAGTAAGGAGGCTGAGAAAATGAATAAACTGATCGTTTCGCCGTCTCCTCACGACGAAAACTATACCAAGACGTCCGGCATAATGCTGAACGTCATACTCGCATTGCTGCCTGCATGGTTTGCAGCGTGCTACATATTCGGACTCCGCGTGATACCGCTGACGGCAGTCACGGTTTCGTCCTGTATCATATTCGAGTACCTTTGTCGCAGACTCATGAAGCGCGACAACACCATAACCGACCTTTCCGCAGTCGTTACCGGACTCATACTTGCTATGAACCTCCCGTCAACGCTGCCCTACTGGATGGCTGTGATAGGCTCATTCGTAGCTATCGTCATAGTCAAGCAGCTCTTCGGCGGACTCGGACAGAATTTTGCGAACCCGGCGATAACAGCGCGTATCGTGCTTATGGTATCGTTCCCGGCAGCAATGACCAAATGGGAACTCCCGTTCGGCGAGAAGGTCGATGCAGTTTCGGCAGCAACTCCTCTCAGACTTGAGGGAATGAGCAAGGCTGAACTCGCAGACATCGGACAGAGCTCCGCTTCGTATAAAGACCTCTTCCTCGGCACGACTGCCGGCTGTCTTGGTGAGACCTGTGCTCTTGCACTTCTCATCGGCGGACTCTACCTCGCATTCCGCAGGATAATCTCACTTTCCGCACCTGTATCATTCATCGGAACACTTGCACTTCTCACATGGATATCGGGCGGCGATCCGCTATACCACATACTTGCCGGAGGCGTATTCCTCGGTGCATTCTTCATGGCGACCGACTATGCAACAACTCCCATAACCGAAAAGGGCAAGGTAGTATTTGGTATCGGCTGCGGTGTCATCACCTTTGTTATAAGGCATTTTGGCTCATATCCGGAGGGCGTTTCGTTCTCGATACTTCTTATGAACGTGCTCACACCGTACATCGAGCAGCTTACCCGGACAAAGGTATTCGGAGCAAAGGAGGCTGAGAAGGAATGAAAGAAAAGGTACTTCCCACGCTCGTCCTCACAGTTATATGTGTGGCAGCCGCACTGCTGCTCGTGCTTGCACACGAAATGACTGCCGATAGTATTGCCGAGCAGAAGGAAAAGAAGTTCAGCAGCAGCGTTGAGAAGCTCTTCGGCAAGACTGACATAACGCTCCTTGACACTACATTCGGCGCTGACGATATAGAAGCGATCGCGGTCACACCGGACGGCAAGACAGCCGTTCAGGTCATAGCTGACGGCTACTCAAAGGGCGGACTCAACATTCTCGTTGGTATCGACGAGAACGGCAAGGTCTCGAAGATAGAGTTCATCGGACTCGGTGAAACTCCCGGTCTTGGCTCAAAGGTACGCGACAATGAGGATTTCCGCGAGCAGTTCTACGGAGCTGACAGCTGCCCGGTAGAGCTTGACGCCATAAGCGGCGCGACCTTCTCGTCAAAGGGAATGAAAAAAGCAGTCGAGGAAGCACTCGACGTTTACAATAACAACAAGGAGGCGATACTTAGTGGCAGAAAATAAAACAAATCTCGGAAAAGAGCTCACAAAGGGCATTGTCAAAGAAAATCCGACTTTGGTTATGCTGCTCGGAATGTGCCCGACGCTTGCAGTCACCACGCAGGCTAAAAACGGCATAGGTATGGGACTTGCGACTACATTTGTACTTCTCGGCTCCAATATAGTTGTTTCGCTGCTGAGGAAGGTGATACCTGACAAGGTCAGAATACCGGCGTTCATCGTTATCATTGCGAGCTTCGTAACGCTCATCGGCTTCCTGCTTGAAGGCTTCCTGCCCGACCTCTACGACAGTCTCGGAATATATCTCACGCTCATCACCGTAAACTGCATAATCTTCGGCAGAGCGGAGATGTTTGCAAGCAAGAACGGCATAGTTGCTTCTGCCTGCGACGCGATAGGAATGGGCATAGGCTTCACGCTTGCACTCTTCCTTATGGGTTCGGTCAGAGAAATAATCGGTGCCGGACAGTGGCTCGGAATGAGCATACCGGTACTTCACAGCAACCCAATGCTGCTGTTCATAATGCCGGCTGGAGGCTTCTTCACACTTGGCATTATAATAGCCGCAGTGAATAAGCTGTCAAATAAGAAGCCCCCTCAGGAGCTTGGCTGCAAGGGCTGTCCGAACGCTGAGAACTGTTCAAAAAACGGAGGTGACTGCAAGTGAAAAGTATGTTTGTGATACTCCTTTCCGCAATGCTCACCGACAACTTCGTACTCTCAAAGTTTATGGGAATATGTCCGTTCCTCGGCGTATCCAAGAAGCTCGACAGCGCTACCGGAATGGGACTTGCGGTAACGTTCGTAATGATATGTGCAACGCTTGTTACCTACCCGATACATCACGGGATACTCGTCCC
>ONMB01000060.1 GCA_900318825.1 uncultured Ruminococcus sp. | reverse complement strand
GCGTCCATAGTACCCATACCAAGTCCGAAACCGGCACCGAGCTTGCGAAGAGTCTCCGAGTCAAGACCGAGCTCGTCCTCAAAGGCAAGCAGAACTGCCTGACAGCAATTGTTGCCGGAATGTTTTATAGTGACAGCTTTTTCTTCTCTGTTCATAATGCACCTCTTGTCTCTGCCGATTGTTAGCCAAGGCATACGGCAGCTTGTACCCTTTAAGTCAAGTATAACACTATATCGCGTCAATGTCAATAACTTTCATACAGTTCGTACCCTAAATGCCATATTCAACCTATAAAATGTTGACCGGTTATTGATTTTTATTATAGCGTATGTTATAATAATAACTGTATTTATGTAAAATGTACGGAATGGAGTATACATAATGATCTATAACAATATTCTTGAAGCAATGGGACACACACCTATGATCCGTCTCAATAAAATGAACAAGCCCGGCAACGCTGAGATACTCGTTAAGTTTGAAGGTCTCAACGTCGGCGGTTCGATCAAGACAAGAACTGCTTACAATATGATAATTAACGCTGAACGCGAAGGCAAAATTCACAAGGACACAATCATCGTTGAACCCACAAGCGGTAATCAGGGCATAGGTCTTGCTCTCGTAGGAGCTGTCCGCGGATATAAGACCATTATCATTATGCCCGATTCAGTAAGTGAGGAACGCCGCAAGCTCGTCGAGCACTATGGTGCTGAGGTCATTCTTATCCACGATGACGGTGACATCGGCAAGTGTATACAGAAGTGCCTCGACACTGCTCTCGATATGGCTGCATCGGATCCGAATGTTTTTGTACCGCAGCAGTTCGAGAACATCAACAATATCCGCGCCCACAAATACTTCACAGCCCTTGAGATACTCGAGCAGACTGCCGGCAGGATAGACGGTTTCTGTTCCGGTATCGGCACAGGCGGTACGATAACAGGTATCGGTGAGACACTCAAGTCCCAGAACCCCGATATGGAGATATGGGCTGTTGAACCCGAACACGCTGCTATACTCGCTGGCGGTACAGTCGGAACTCACCTCCAGATGGGCATAGGCGACGGTATTATACCAGCTATCCTCAACAAGGAGATCTACGATCACATTCACATCGTGACCGATGAGGACGCTATAAATACAGCCAAACAGCTCGCTGCTATGGAGGGCATTATGTGCGGTATCTCCAGCGGTACGAACGTTGCTGCTGCACTCAAGCTCGCCGAAAAGCTCGGTGAGGGCAAGAGAGTCGTGACTATTCTTCCCGATACTGCCGAAAGATACTTTTCAACTCCCCTTTTCGGCTGATAAAGGAATGCCAACAACTAAATCGAAAGCCGTTACCAATATGGTAACGGCTTTTTTATTACTTTGTACCGAAGATACGGTCACCGGCATCACCAACGCCGGGAATGATATAATGATCCTCATTGAGTCCCTTATCCATAACGCCGGTATAGATCTCAACGTCAGGGTGAGCGTTGCGGATAGCCTCAACACCCTCGGGCGAGCAGATGATACACATAAACTTGATGTGCTTTACGCCGAGGCTCTTGAGCTCTGTGATAGCTGCAACAGCGGAATTACCGGTCGCAAGCATAGGATCAACGATGATAGCGTCACGCTCTGCGATGTCCTCGGGCATCTTGGAGTAATACTTCACCGGAACCTTGGAATTGGGATCGCGGAAGATACCGATGTGTCCGATCTTAGCAGCCGGAACAAGTGTTGTAACACCGTCGATCATACCGAGTCCTGCGCGGAGTATCGGGATAAATGCGAGCTTTCTTCCGGAGATTATCTTGGTCTTTGCAACAGCAAGAGGGGTTTCCATTTCGATCTCCTTGAGCGGAAGATCGCGTGTTGCCTCATAGCAGATGAACATTGCTATCTCGGAAACAAGCTCTCTGAATTCCTTCGTACCTGTGTTTTTGTCTCTTAAAAGTGAAATTTTGTGCTGCACAAGCGGATGGTCGATGATATGTAACTCTCCCATACTAACAGCTCCTTTCATAATTTATTTCAGATTTTCATTTTTTCTATACAGTAGCAGATCTCTCCCTCGGGAAGTATTCCCTCGCGGACAAATCGCTGTACCGTCTGTGTTATGTGCATCCGGGATTTCTCAAGGACACGTCCAGACTTGGCATTCTCAGCCCTGTGGTAGGCTTCGAGCTTCACGAACGGCGTATTGCTGAAAGCGTAGCCGATAAGTCCGTCGAGAGCTTCTCCGGCATACCCCCTGCCCCAGAAATGTTTGCCGATGCAGTATTCGACCTCAGCGGTCAGGCAGTCCTCCCATATCTTGCAGAAGGCTATCTGTCCGATATTCTCACCGCTCGACTTTTCAATGATCGCCCAGCGGTAGCCTGACTTTTCACCGTCAGGGGAAACGTAACGGTCGAGCAGTCCCTTTAACTGTTCAATGTCAGTGTAGACCGGTTCACCGTATTCGGTCTGAATGTCCGGATCGGCAGCCCAGTTCCTGAGCATATCATCAGCGTCAGAGTACCGGAACGGTCTGCACAAGAGCCGTTCAGTCTCAAAAGCTCCGGCTGTCACTTTTCTTCAAGCGCTGTTATAAGATCAACGCGGCGCTGGTGACGTCCGCCCTCAAAACCGGTTGTGAGAAATATCTCAGCAAGCTCGCAGGCAAGACCGTTTCCGAGAACTCTTGCGCCCATACACATTATATTTGAGTCGTTATGAAGTCTTGTGAACTTAGTCGAGAAGGAGTCAGAGCAGAGTGCAGCTCTGATGCCCTTTATCTTGTTTGCAGCGATTGACATACCGATACCAGTACCGCAGATGAGTATACCGCGCTCACAGCCTCCTCCGAGGACCTCCTTACAGACTTTTTCTGCGATAACAGGATAATCGCAGGGCTCGCCGTCAGTTCCCATATCGCGGAACTCAAAGCCCTTTTCCTCAAGAGCGGCTATAACCGCTTTTTTCATTTCCACGCCAGCGTGGTCGCAGCCGATAGCTATCATATCATTAACTCCATTCAATTAGTTTTGCTTCAATTTATCCTCGAGGTCCTTTTCAGCCTTGACCTTCTGAAGATAGGAAACTTCGAGTTCATCAGGCGTTATGAGCGTCAGCGAGGCTCCAGCCAGACACACGCCGCAGGCATTCTGAAGTCTGCCCTGAGGCGGTGCGATAGTCAGCATAGGCGAACTGTAAGCCGAGAAGAATTCAGCAGCACCGTCGCCGCACAGCAGGACTTCCCTGCCGCCAAGTGCAAGTGTTTCCGCAAGCTCGTCGCGTGAGATGAGCTTTTCCTCCATTTTCTGCTCAACAGCATAGCCGTCGCAGTCATAAAGGCAGGTGTACACGAGGTCTCCCCTCGCCTTCATCACCGGGCATATATCGCCCTTATGAGCGATATTGTTGCAGGCAAGCGCCATAAGAGTCGAAACTCCGCAGCACTTCACATCAAGCCCGAAGCTGAGCGCCTTGACCGCTGCCACGCCGATCCTGAGTCCGGTATACGAGCCCGGACCGTTCGCAACAGCAACAGCTCCGATGTCCGACATCTGTTTGCCGGACTGTTCAATTATATCCT
>ONMB01000061.1 GCA_900318825.1 uncultured Ruminococcus sp. | reverse complement strand
CCCTCGTCGCCCTGACGTCCTGAACGTCCGCGGAGCTGGTTGTCGATACGGCGTGACTCATGACGCTCTGTACCGAGGATATAGAGACCGCCTGCCTCCTTAACGGCAACAGCCTTCTCCTTTACCTCTGCATTGAACTTGTCGTAGAGCTCGCGGTAGAGCTTTCTTGCTGCAAGTATCTCCTCGTTGTCTGTATCAGCGAAGCCGATAGCCTCTGTGATGATCTCCTCGGGAATCTCGCGCTTTCTCAGCTCAGCTCTTGCGAGGAACTCGGCGTTACCGCCCAGCATGATATCGGTACCACGTCCTGCCATGTTGGTAGCGATGGTAACGGCGCCGTACTTACCTGCCTGAGCAACGATCTCGGCTTCCTTTGCGTGGTGCTTAGCGTTGAGGACCTCGTGCTTTATGCCCTTTCTCTTGAGCATAGCGGAGAGGAGCTCTGACTTCTCGATAGAAACTGTACCAACGAGGATAGGCTGTCCTTTCTCGTGGCACTCTATGATCTTATCGATGATAGCTGCATACTTGCCCTTTTCGGTAGTATATACCTGATCGTTGTGGTCTATACGGATAACGGGCTTGTTTGTGGGAACAGCGATAACATCCAGCTTGTAGATCTCCTTGAACTCGTCTTCCTCGGTCATAGCAGTACCTGTCATACCGGAAAGCTTTGTGTAGAGACGGAAGAAGTTCTGGAAGGTGATAGTAGCAAGAGTCTTTGACTCGCTCTTGATCTTAACGCCCTCCTTAGCCTCGATAGCCTGATGGAGACCGTCGTTGAAACGACGACCCATCATAAGACGGCCTGTGAACTCGTCAACGATGATGATCTCGCCGTCCTTGACAACGTAGTCGATATCGTTCTTCATTACGCCGTTAGCCTTGATAGCCTGATTTATGTGGTGGAGCAGTGTCATATTCTCGGAGTCCATAAGATTCTCGACTCTGAATGCCTGCTCTGCCTTCTTAACACCGCGCTGTGTGATAGTAGCGGTCTTAGCCTTTTCGTCGATGATGTAGTCAGCGTCCTCGTTGAGAGCGTCCTGATCCTGCTTGTCGTCCATCTCGACTACTGTTGTGGCAGTAAGTGTCTTTGCGAAGCGGTCAACGATTGCGTACAGGTCTGTGGACTTGTCGCCGCGTCCCGAAATGATAAGAGGAGTACGAGCCTCATCGATGAGGATGGAGTCCACCTCGTCCACGATAGCGAAGTTGGAGGCACGCTGAACGCGCTCCTCCTTGTGAGTTACCATGTTGTCACGGAGGTAATCGAAGCCCAGCTCGTTGTTTGTAGCGTAGGTTACGTCGCAGTTATAAGCTGCACGGCGCTGGTCGTTGTTGAGACCGTGAAGGATACATCCTACGGTGAGTCCCAGCCAGCGGAGCACCTTGCCCATTTCCTCAGCCTGAGTCTTTGCAAGGTAATCGTTAACGGTAACGACGTGAACGCCGAGACCTGAAAGTGCGTTGAGGTATGAAGCAACGCAGGCAACGAGAGTTTTACCTTCACCGGTCTTCATTTCGGCGATACGTCCCTGATGAAGAACGATAGCACCGATTATCTGTACGGGATAGGGCTTTTTCTCGAGGACACGCCAAGCGGCTTCTCTTACGGTAGCAAGAGCCTCGGGGAGGATATCGTCAAGAGTCTCGCCGTCCTCCAGTCTCTCCTTGAATTCGGGGGTTTTAGCCTTCAGCTCTGCATCTGAGAGCTCGCCGTATTCCTCTTCCAGCTCCAGTACTTTATTCTTAATAGGCTCTATGCGCTTCAGCTCGCGGTTTGAGTAAGCGTTAGGACCGAAAATGTTTTTGAATAAACCCATTTTGTTTTCCGCCTTTACATTATTTTACATTATTCATTATTATAGTGTAGGTCTGATACATTGTATAAATACACATAATATATTGTACATCAAACGACATAGTTTGTCAATACCCATGATGAGAAATAGCGGACAAAGTCCGCTGTTTCGTCAATAATGTCATTTTTAAGCACACTGTGCGACAGTTTTTGAGAATAATCAGTCAATAGGCACATATCCCGCCTGCTCCACCAGAGACTGCCCCTCATCGGACAGGAGCCAGTCAATGAGCACAGGCACCTGCCCGTTGTCGTTGTCCCTGCGGTATATCGCGTAAAAGCTGCTTGCAAGGGGGTACGAACCGTCGGCGATGTGCTCTCTGTCGGGGTACGCTCCGTCCAGCGCCAGAAGCTTCACACCGCCGTCCGTCATGTTCTCGGCGTAATACCTGAATGAATAGCCTATGGACCTGCCGAATACGCCAAAGGGGCTCTGCTTCTGCTCCCGTCCTGC
>ONMB01000062.1 GCA_900318825.1 uncultured Ruminococcus sp. | reverse complement strand
GATCCGAATTCGGCAGGATCACAGTTCTTTATCATGACAACAACATCACCTCACCTTGATGGACAGTACGCTGCTTTCGGCAGGGTAACTGAGGGCATGGAAGTTGCAGACATGATCGTAAATTCAAGACGCAACATGATGGATCAGCCGCTTGTTGACCAGAAGATGAAGAGCATCCGCGTAGAAGGGTAATGGAAAAGAACAGCAGCTGGAAAAAAACTCAAAAGAAAATACATAATATGGTCTCGACCGGCGTGGTCGACAGCAAGCTGAATCAGTTCTATGACATTTTCAGCACACTGGCGCTGATCGCAAATCTTGTCTGTGCCTTTGCAATTACGTTTGACTCTGTTGAGGCGCGATTCGGCACATTGCTGCAAGTGGTAGACGAGATCACCGTATTCTTCTTTGCTGTCGATTACGTTCTGAGGCTGATCACGGCCGAAGAGCAGTATAAGGGCGAACCCGCAGGAAAGGCGGCCGTTAAATACGCGACTTCAGGTTATGGGATCATAGATCTGCTGTCGTTCCTGCCGCATTATCTGCCGATGTTCTTCCCGGCAGGGGCTGCTGTGTTCCGTATGTTCAGGGTGGTCAGGATATTCAGGCTCTTTAGGATAAATGCGCAGTACGACTCGTTCAATGTCATAAAGAGCGTTCTCGTCGAGAAACGCAATCAGATCGCATCATCGGTGTTCATCATCATAATCCTGATGATGGCGTCGTCGCTCGGTATATACAGCGCGGAGCACAATGCTCAGCCGGAAGCCTTCAAGAACGCTTTTTCCGGCATATGGTGGAGCGTTTCCACACTCCTTACCGTGGGCTACGGAGATATATATCCGGTCACGGTCGTGGGAAAGATAATGGCTATATTTATAGCTTTTCTCGGAGTCGGAGTCGTTGCGATACCGACCGGTATCATAAGCGCCGGATTTGTCGAGCACTATACAAAAAAACAGCACGATCACGAAAAACTGCCTGATATCAGGGAGGTCGGCGAGGTGCTGGTCGAAGAAAACAGTCAGTTTGAAGGACTCTCACCTGATGATCTGGAGGATATATATATGGTGAGACTGATAGTCGTTCTGCGAGATGGGCTGACTATCCTGCCGTCAGGTGAACTGCGCATAAGGCAAGGCGACATACTTGTTGTAAATTCAGAAAGATTAGAAAAAAAGAAACAGCGGCATTGACCGCTGTTTTTTTGTGTATTTCGCAATATTCCGGCTATAATAGTTCCGGAGGTGTGAAATGAAGAGACTGGTAAAACTGATAATTCTGTTGATAGTACTGGAATACGCCGGGAGCTTCGTGCAGGCTTTCCGGAACGCTGAAAACTCCGTGAAAGCGCTTAAAAGAAGGGCGTCCGGCGTTAATGAGAGAATTGAAGAAGCAGTAGGAGAGCTCGGTTTTGAGCCGGTTCAGAACCCGAGCTCAGCGTAGTCCTCAGGGATAAAACGGTGGTAGGAGATATGGCAGCAGCCGAAGTCGTCGTCGATCGAGAAGCAGTAGCGGTAATCGTCCGGCGAGCCGTCCTCAAAGTAAACGAGAAGATCAAATTCGCCGCTGCTGCTCATATCCGCTGTGGACACCTTGTCGGAATACTTCCGGAATAAATCCAGTACGTCGTCGATGCCTATGCCGTGCTGTCTGACGAGCGCGACGAGTTCGGCGATGAATGAACGTTCAGGGGCGTTATCGTGAACGTAAGCCGTTCCCTCGGCAGGAACAATAAAACAGAAACCGTCCTTGATAGGTGCGTAGGTTATTGTTCCAAAGCGAGGGGCTGCAAACTGCGAGAAGCCGTCGAGAACGGTGGGCAGGTCAATGTCAGGGACTGCTTCACCGAGAAGGTTGCGGATAGAAGAGGAAGTATAGTTTAGGCGGATAGGCCGCTTGTCGTAGCCGAGCTTGAGCTGGGCTTCATATATATTATCAGTAAGGTTTTTTTCAAGTCTTTCAAAATTCATAAAATCACTCCCTGTTACTATTATAACACATTTTATCTGAAACAGCAACTCCGAAAATAAGGGCGGCGCGAATGCAAATATGGTATTATATGAGAGGCTTCTGTACAAATAACACAAAAAAGGGAAAAATCCCCAGCAATTCTTTTAGTTGACAAAGGGGAGGCAAAGTGATATAATAACATTACTGTCGAACGC